>JBHJHB010000050.1:0-32202 GCA_050331215.1 Sandaracinaceae bacterium
TTCGTCGCCGTCGTCGCCTTCGTCGTCGTCTCCGTCTTCGTGTCCGTCGTCGTCGTCGTCTCCGTATTCGTCGTGGTCGGCGTGGTCGTCGCCGTCGTCGTCGTCGTCTCCGGAGTCGTCGCGGTCGTCGTCGTCGCGGTCGTCGGCGTCGTCGTCGTCTCCGGATTCGTCGCTGTCGCCGTCGTCGCAGTCGTCGTCGTCGTCGTCGCCGCTGTGGTCGTCGTCGTCATCGTCGTCGGGGCAGCCCGGCTCCGGGTCGCTCGGGCAGCAGACGACCTCCACGTTGAACCAGCCGGCCCCCGGGCCGAAGGCGATGCCGAAGGCGTTGACCTGGCTGACCGCGCCGCTCGCGTCGGTGACGTCGGCGTCGATGACGATCTTGTACTCGTCGCCGCACGCGAGGCTCGCGTCGGTGAGCGGGATGGTGGCGCTCGCGCTGCCCCCGCCCGGGTCGGCCGGGAACACGTAGAAGTCGAGCGGGCCGCCGGACAGGCCCAGGCTGATGAACAGCGAGCTCAGGGTGTAGCCCGCGTCGGCGGTCACCGTGACGAAGAGGCTCGACTCGTCGTTCGACACGACGACGTCGCCGACCGTCATGCTCGTCGAGACGAGGGCGAGGTCGTTCGACCACTCGGGCTCGCACACCGGGTCCGCCGGGCCCCCGCCGACGGGGGCGTTCGAGCGGTCGAGATCCATCACGCAGCCGCCGAGGAGCAGCGCGAGGAGCGGCGCGATGCGCAGGGACCGGTTCATCATGATTCCTCCTGGTTGAAACCCTACAGTGCCGGTGTGGAGGGGATCGGTCTCAGGAGAATCCCACGGGTGTGAGAACGAGCAGGCCGGTGGCCCCGGCTCGCGGGTCGTCCAGGGGCCGGTCGAAGGGCTCGCTCAGGCCAGGGGCGCGATCCGCAGCAGCCACTCGGCCTCGTGACCGGCGCCTCCGAAGTGGCGCTCCATGAACTGCTCGTGCTCGGTCAGCTCTGCCCCCTCCTCGCGCGCCAGGGCTGCGAAGAAGGCGCGGGAGGGTCCGTTCGATCGGGTAACGGTCGTGTTCAGCTCCCGGACGCCCGCCGCCTTCAGGCGCGCGAGGAGCGCCCGCCCCATCCGCAGAGCCAGGCCGTGCCCACGGGCCTCCGACGCGACGCCGACCTGCCACAGGAAGTAGACGTCGGGTGCGTCGGGCAGCCGGTAGCCGCTGATGAAGCCGACCAGCCGGCCGTCGCGCTCGGCGACGATGCAGCTGTTCGCGAAGTGGGTGCACTGCAGGAGGTTGCAGTAGAGGGAGTTCTCCTCGAGGGGCCGGCACTCGTGGATCAGCGCGTGCAGCGGCGCACCGTCGTCGATGGTCGGCTTCCGGAGAACGAAGTCGTCGGCCGCGTCGGTCATGACGGCACCATACTCCCCGATGGTTCTCGCGCCGCGGTCCGCGCCCGCCGACGGCGTGCGTGGGACCCGGCGGTGGGTAGGTCCTCGGAGCATGGCCGCCGCCCCGACGCCGACGACCCTGCCCTTCGCCCCCGGCGTCTTCGTTGCCCTCGTGACCCCCTTCCAGAAGGGGGGAGGCGCGCTGGACGAGGCGGCGTTCCGGGCCCTCGTTCGCCACCTGGTCGACGACGTCGACGGCCTGGTCACCGCGGGCACGACGGGGGAGTTCCCCTACCTCGCGCCGGAGGAGCGCGCCCGCCTCGTGGAGCTCGCGGTGGAGGAGGCGCGGGGCAAGCCGGTCGTGGCCGGTACGGGGGCGGCGTCGACGCGGGAGGCGATCGCCCACGCCGCCCGGGCCGAGCGTGCCGGAGCCGCGGCGTGCCTGGTGGTCACCCCCTACTTCCTCCACCCCTCCGACAAGGGGATCCACCAGCACTTCGAGGAGGTGGCGTCGGCGGTCCGGATCCCGATCATCCTCTACAACATCCCCCAGGTCGTCGGCGCCCCCCTGCCTCGGCGGGTGATCGAGGACCTCGCGGACCTCGACGGCATCGTCGGCCTCAAGGACTCCTCGGGGGACCTCGCATACACGATGGAGGTCCTCGAGATGGTCAGGGGGCGCCTCGACGTGCTGGTCGGCCACGACGAGGTCGTCCTGCCGGCCCTCGCCGCGGGGTGCTCCGGCGCGATCCTCGGGAGCGCCAACGTGATCCCGCGGGTGTGGCGCGAGGTGCTGTCGGCGGTCCGGCAGGGCGATCTGCCCACCGCCAGGGCACGGCAAGGCGAGGCCCAGAAGCTCGCGCGCATCTGCGCCCGGCATGGCGGAGCGGTGGCGGGGAAGGCCGCCCTCCACGCGCTGGGGCAGCGGGTGGGAAGGCCCCGGCGACCGCTGCGCGGAGTCGGCGGGGCGCTGATGCACGAGGTCCGGGCGGAGATCCGCCTCGAGCTCGAGAAGCTCGGCCTCCTCGAGGGCCGGCACGATGAGCCACGTCCGCCGCGCGGCGACCTCGCGACCCGCTTCGCCGCGCTGGGGCTCGGGGCGGACGTGATCCGGAGCGCCGGGCTGCGCCTGGGGTCCGGCAGCGCGGGCTCGGTGCCCGAGGACGTGCAGATCGATCTGGTGGCGGGGCCGAAGGCGGGGCCCCTGGGCGACGCCTACGCCTACCAGCTGACCTACCCGCTCCACCGCCGCCAGGCCCTCCACGCCATCCTCGAGCCGAACCTCACCGCTCGGCCGCCGACCCTGATCGTGCCGACCCTCGAGCAGCGGAACCTGCGCCAGGCCGCCATGATCCACGGGCCGCCGCAGTCGGCAGCGGCCCGTGCGGTCGCCGATGCGCTCGAGGGCGGCACGATCCCGAGGTCGGCCGTCGACGAGGAGGTGCTGATCCTGTCGGCGACGGTCGACCCGAGGGCCCTCGACCGGCACGCGCTCGACCGGAGCGTGCGCCGGGCCACGCGGGCCGCCGTCGCCCAGGCCTACGGCCGAGGGGACTCCGGTGAGCGCTAGGAAGCCGGACTGGCTCCAGGGGGTCTTCCCCGCGCTGGTGACCCCCTTCACCCGGGACGACCAGGTCGACGAAGCTGCGCTACGGAGGCTGCTCCGCCACCTGCTCCCCCGGGTCGACGGAGTGGTCCCCGGCGGCACCACCGGCGAGTTCGTCTACCTCTCGGAGGAGGAGCGGCGGCGGGTGATCGACGTCACCGTCGAGGAGGTGGGGGGCCGCGTTCCGGTGATCGCCGGCACGGGCTGCCCGAGCACGGCGGCCACCCTCGCCCTCACGCGCTACGCCCGAGACGCCGGCGCGACCGCCGCGCTCGTGGTCACGCCCTTCTACCTGAAGCCCACCTTCAACGAGGTCTACGAGCACTTCGAGGCCCTGGGCTCGGTCGGCCTGCCGGTGGTCGCCTACCACATCCCCCAGTGCGCGGGCACGCACCTGCGCTGGTGGACCGCGGAGGGGCTGGCGCACCTCGAGCACGTGGTGGGCATCAAGGACTCGAGCGGGGACATGGCGTTCATGGGCGCCCTGTTCGAGAAGGTCGGCGAGCGCATCGCGATCCTCTGCGGTCACGACGAGATCGGGATGGCGGCGCTCGGGGCCGGCGCGGATGGACTGATCCTCGCGAGCGCCAACCTCGTCCCCGAGGTCTGGCAGGCGATCGTGAGCGCGGTGCGGCGGGGAGACCTCGTGGAGGCCCGCGCCCGGCAGGCCGCGGTGCAGAAGCTCGCCCGCCTCGTCGTCCGCAAGGGCCCCCCCCAGGCCGTGAAGGAGGGCCTCGCCATGCTCGGCCTCGCCGCCGGGCACGCGCGTCACCCGATCGTGCCCGGAGGCATCTTCGAGCGGGAGGACCGGGAGGAGCTCCGCGTGCAGCTCGAGAGCCTCGGCGCGGTCGATCCCCGGCGAGTCCTGGCGGGCCGGTGGCGGCCCGACGAGCTCGTCCTCCGGGTGGGGGAGGGCTTGAGCGGCCCGCCGTCCTTCGAGCTGGCGCACGTCGACCTCGCCCTCGGGCTGGAGGACGGCCCGGTCGGCCGGGCGATCGACCGAGCCCTCGGGGAACGGCGTCCGGGCCACGAGATCCGCGTCGTGCACGAGCGCCCGCGCACCCTCCTGGTGCCGACCGTGACGGTCCGGAGCCCGCGTCAGGCGCGCCACGTCTACGAGGACGCGGCCCGCGGGGTCCGGCGGGCCCTCGACGCGAGCATCGCGGATGGGACCCTGCCGGCCGACCACCTCGACGAGCTGGCGTTGATCGCCAACGTCTACGTCCACCCTGCCGCGGCCAACCATACCCGGATCGATCTGAACAACGCGAAGGCGATGCGGGCCGCGATCCGCAAGGCGATCGAGGCCCGCCCCACCGTCGAGGAGCTGGTCGCGGAGAAGGGCGCGGCCCGCCACCCCGGTCGCTACGCCCCCTAGACCACGGAGCCGCGCGATGTACGACTTCCTCACCGAGAGCACCCGTCTCCTTCGCCAGGCCGGTGAGCTCGGCGGGATCGATCCCGCCGTGATCGACCTCCTCGCGGAGCCGATGCGGATCGTCGCCTTCCGCATCCCCCTGCGCCTGGACGATGGTCGGCGGCGGATCTTCCAGGCCTACCGCGTCCGGCACAACGACGCGCTCGGCCCGTCTCGGGACGGAACGCGCATCAGCGCGGACCTGGATCTCGACGAGGTCAAGGCCCTTGGCCTGATCATGTCGATCAAGCACGCGGCCGGGGAGATCCCGGCGGGCGGAGGCAAGGGGGGCATCGTGGCGGAGCCCCGGGACCTGAGCCGCTGGGAGTACGAGCGCCTCTGCCGCGCCTACATCCGCCACCTCCAGCCGAGCGGGCCGGACTACGACGTGCCCGGCGCCGACATCGGGACCGACCTGCAGTCCATGGCCTGGATGCTCGACGAGTACGAGCAGGTCGCCGGGGGCCATCGGCCCGCAGCGATCGACGACAAGCCGATCATCCTCGGCGGCTCGCCGGGCGGCTACGAGGCGACGGGGGGCGGCGTGTTCGACACCACGCAGGAGGCGATCGGCCCCCTCGGCCTCTCGATCGATGGCGCGGCGATCGCGATCCAGGGCTTCGGCCAGGTGGGCTCGGTCGCGGCGCGCCTCTATGCCGAGGCCGGGGCCCGGGTGCTCGCGGTGAGCGACCGGGAGGGCGGGGTCCACCGCGACGATGGCCTCGACATCGAGGCCCTCGCGGTCCACGCCGCCGAGGCGGGGACGGTCGCCGGCTTCCCCGGCGGGGAGGCGATCGGCAACGCCGAGCTCCTCGTCTGTGCGTGCGACGTGCTGGTCCCGGCCGCGGTGCAGGGCGTCCTCACGGTCGAGAACGCCGACCGGGTCCAGGCTCGGCTGATCGTCGAGGGCGCGAACTCCCCCACGAGCGTGGACGCCGACGCGGTCCTCACGGACCGCGGCATCACCGTCGTGCCCGACATCATCGCGAACAGCGGCAGCGTCCACGTCTGCCAGATGGAGCGGAGCCAGGGCCTCTACGACAACCGCTGGTCCTTCGAGCAGGTCGAGGAGCTCCGGCGGGAGCGCATGCTCCGTGCGTATCGGGAGGCACTGCACGCCGGGGGGCGCCACGGCGTGCGCTCCGCCCGCCTCGGGGCCTGGATCAACGCCCTCGAGCGCCTCCAGCTCGCGATCAAGACGCGCGGCTGGCTCTAGCGCCGGGCGCGGTGCCGCTTGCCCCGAGGCTCACGGGCCCGCCTGCGGCGGGCGCGGGATCGCCAGGTCCTCCGCCGCGGTGCCGGAGACCTTCAGGCCGGGGTCGTCGCGCTCGATCAGCTCGAGCATCACCGCCGCGTTCCGCACCCGCTCGACGATCTGGGCGTCGTGATAGCTGGGCGGGTTCCACGGCGCGTAGATCTCGGCCTCCGACGGCCCGGGCTCGATCTTGAAGTAGCAGGGCGCCGCGACCCGGGCGATCTCCGCTGCTTCGTAGAAGCGGACGAAGCCGCCCATCGCCTGGACCAGGCAGAGGTAGACGTCGATCGGGATGTCGACGGCCCGGCGGATCGCCGCAAGCATCGGCACCGTCAGGTCGGCCAGGGGGTTGAAGGTGGTCGCGCCCAGGTCCGCCGCGACGCGGGCCCCCGCCGGGTTGGCCTGGCCGGCGAAGACGCTGAGCTTGAAGATGAGGTCGGGCGGCAGCACCCCGCGCTCCCGCAGCTGCGTGGCGAGCCAGAGGAGCCCCTCGTCGGCGACCAGGAAGCCCCGGACGCCGGCTTCGCTGCAGCGCTCGACGTCCTTCAGCCAGTGCCGCACGCCGGCCATGCCGCGAAGGCGCATCCCCGACACCAGGCCCTCGGGGGTGGCCAGCTGGCGACCGCCGTCCCAGCCGCGCCGTGGCCCAGGGGTCATGACCACCTCGAGGTGCTGCTCGCGGGCGAGGGCCGCGAAGTCCCACAGCTC
This sequence comes from Sandaracinaceae bacterium, assembly GCA_050331215.1. Classification (GTDB taxonomy): domain Bacteria; phylum Myxococcota_A; class Polyangia; order Polyangiales; family Sandaracinaceae; genus JBHJHB01. Next base: position 6,352 of record JBHJHB010000050.1, read on the forward strand.
GGCCCGGGTCAGGTAGGTGGCTCCGCCGACGGTGGCGATGATCCGGTGGACCGGCACGCCGAGACGGTCCGCCTCGCGCACCAGCGTCTCGAGGGCGGAGACCCGCTCGACGCCGGAGATCTCCACGCGGAGGTGGGCGCCGTCGGGGAAGCGAAGGGGGGACAGGGGGAGGTCGTGGGCGTCGTGGGTCGGTAGCCCGAGGTCGACGAGGGCGCGATCGAGATCCGGCATGGGTCGTTCCTTGAGGGCATGACCTACGCCCAGGACGCCCGTTCGCTGCCCCGCGTTGCGCGCGCCTCGGCGCTCGGCGGCGATCTCGCGAGCCGGGGCGACCCCCGAGGGCTCACGACGCGGAAAGCAGCCGGTCGAGGAACGCGACGGCGACGTCCGCCGCCCCGCCGCCGACCGTGTCGTGCGTCGCTCGCGGCACGACGATCCGCTCGAGGGCTCGATCCCCGCGCGCGGCCTCGATCCGGTCGCCGTGGGCCGGCGGGATCCGAGCGTCGGCGCCGCCGTGGGCCATGAACAGGGGAGCGTGGAAGCGCCCGGCGGCGCGGGCGGGATCGCTCTCGTCCGGATCGTAGCCCCCCTGGCGGCCTGCCCGGTCGATCACGTCGTCGACCCACCCGCCGGGCAGCGCCGCGGCCCCCGGCCCGAGGACCCGTCGAAGGTAGCTGCGGACCACGGCGCGCATGGACGAGAAGGGGGCGATGGCAACGACCCCGTCGACCCGCTCGTCACGGCTGGCGTGGAGGAGCGCCGTCGCCCCCCCGTAGGAGGTGCCGTGGACGGCGAGGGGCCGCACGAGATCACCGGAGGCCTCCAGGGCATCCACGATGGCCACGAGGTCCTGGCTCTCACGCACCCCGTAGGTCAGGTGCGCGCCGGTCGATCCGCCGTGCCCGCGCAGGTCGACGAGCACAGCGCGCCAGCCGCGCCGACCCAGCCGCCGGGCGAGCGGCCTCATCGCCGCCTTGCGCCCACGGATGCCGTGGAGAATCAGCACGGTGCCTCGCGGCGCGTCCGGCGGATCGAACAGGTGGAGGTCGAGCTCCACGCCCGCCGTCGCCACCTTCCGCGACCGGGCGTCGGACGGGGGCGAGTCGTGGGTCGTCGGCCCGGCGGCGTTCGGCGCCCGGTCGATCAGCGGGACGGCCCATAGCGGGTCCGTGGCGCGAACGACGAAGGGTACGGCAACCGCGAGGCTGCCGTAGCCGAGGACGCGCCGCTGCCAGCGACCCATGATTTGATCGTGAAGTCGTGTAGCGCGGCGTGCCACTGGCCCGAGAGCGCGAGACCTCCCTCAGCACCCCCGTCCGTCCGCGGCCGGCACCACGATGTCGAACCGCTGCTCCTGCAGGATGGACGCCCCATCGGCGCGAACGCGCACCAGGAGCGGCGCCACCTGGGGCTCGTCGCCGGGGACGACGACGTCGTTGCGGAGCTGAACGAGAAACCGGACCGTCGTCGCGGGCCGGACGTCCTCGAAGCGGCTGCCCCTGTCGATCGCGCTGTCCGGAGGCGCCGCCCCGTCGGTCGCGACGCCAGCGACGACGTCGAGCGGGTCGAAGGCGCCGCCGAGGGGCGCCGCGAGGACGAGGTCGAGGTCGAAGACGACGTCGTTGGCGAGGGTCTCGATCGCGTCCACCACGCCGGTCGTGAGGTCCTCGCCGTTGCGGCCGATCCGGAAGGCGAGGGGCGAGCCGCCCGGGGTGATCGCCCCCGTCGCGGTCGCGTAGTCCTGCAGGTCGAAGAGCCCTGGCCCGGTCGCGGCCTGCGCGTACAGGCCGAGCACCTTGACGCCCGAGCGGTTCAGCGCCTCGACGGCCTCGTCGAAGGTGTGGGGCGGCGGGACGATCCGCCCCTCCTCGTAGGCCCGGATCCCCTCGGGGCCGTTGTGGGTGCCGGCGTCGGTGAACACCAGGGCGAGGCGCACCCCCACCGGCCGGTAGCAGGGGTAGCCGTCGCCGCCGTCGGGGCAGCTCGCTGGAGGCACGAACATCCCGAGCCCCTCTCCGGTGGCCACCTGGTAGAGCGCCTCGGTCATCGCCTCGGCGTTGTCGCCCCCGCTCTGCCGGGCGAGCCCATCGAGGGCGCGCTGGAGGGCGTCGAGGTCGGAGGTGACGGGGCTGAGCCGCCGGAAGACCTGGTCCGTCCCCAGAATCCCGTAGTCCGGCACGGGGAAGTCAGCGTAGTGCCCGACCCCGACCCGGAGGTCGGGGATCGTCCGCTCGAGCTCCGGCAGGATCTCCGCGCGCAGGCGCTCCTGGATGCTGCCGATCACGGGGCCCATGGTCGACGTCACGTCGACGAGCAGGAAGACGTCCGCGGTCTGGATCCGGGTGACGAAGGTGATCGCGAGGGCGCCCGAGGCCCCGGGGGGCAGCTCGACGCACCCGTCCGGCGGCGGCCCCGCGTCCAGCCCCAGACCCGGGGTCCCCGCGTCCACGCCCTGGCCGGCGTCAGGGGCGGGGGGCGACCCGACGACGAGGGTGCTCCGGGCGCAGGCGCTGCCCGCCAGGATCAGGGTCGCGAGCATCACCCCGCGACTCGCCCTCCGACCCGCCAGGCGCTGGACCCGACGCCGTGCGCGACCGCTCCGGCGCCACCGACGGGTCATGCCGAGCACCGCCTGGGTGTACCACGCCTGCCCGTCCGCGACCGCGCGCGCCGGACCCCGGGGAAGCACGCCCCCGGTCGCCGGCCGACGAGCGACGCCCTACCGCCTGAGGCACTCGACGCCGTCGCAGGTCGCGAGGCGGAGGACCGACGGGTGGCTCGCCTCGGCGAGGTCCGGGCTCGTCGGGGCGGGCTCGAGGCGGATCGGGAGCCGGCGGCCCGGGCCGAGCGCTTCGTAGAGCACCCCGCGGTCCTCGCCCCAGTAGAGCGCGGTGATCAGGTCCTCGCCGGGCAGCAGCACCGGGACGGGCCTCACGTTGAACAGGCGTCGGACGGGGTCGTCTGGGTCCTCGGGGGCGGCCCGGACGTCCAGGCCCGGTCGGTCCCGGTGCCGCGGGTCCACCCAGCGGACGTGGAGGGTTGCGTCGAGGCGACCCCACAGCCAGGCGAGCTGCCCCGTTCCCGCGGCCGTGATGCCCCCGAAGTAGTCCGGCGCCCGCACCGGCCCGCTCACCCGGGCCACCTCGATCCAGCGCCCGCCGCGGACCCGCACCTCGACCTCGCTGTAGCGTACGCGGCCGTCCGAGCCTGCCGCGGTGCGCGCGCGGAAGGACCGGCCGTCGGCGATCGCGAGAAGGTCGGGGCCGGCGAGGCGGACGTCGTCCGCGACGCGCGCCGGGGTGATCGACTCCATCGTGAAGCCGCCGGGCGGGCGCGTCGGGTCCTCGGTGGCGAGGACCTCCGGCAGCGGGCCGACCAGGAGGCACCGCGTCCCCCGGCCCGGGCAGTGCGCAAGCTCAGCCACGGCGAGCGTCCGCTCCTGGACCGCGGTCGGGGGTGAGCGGGGTGCGTTCTCGAGGGGCACCCGCTCGGCCTCCTCGCCGACGATGAAGACCCCGTCGGACCAGCCCTCGACCAGCAGCGCGAAGGCCCGGGGCGGCGCCGACGGCCGGTCACCATCGAGGACCGGCACGATCCGCAGCGCGGGTGCCCATGGCGCGACGTTCTCGACGGCGGCGCGCAGCGCGACGTCGCCATGAGCCACCCACACCGTCTTGCCGTCGGCTGCCGTGTGGCTGGTCCAGCCGGCGCTCTGGCGCCGGCGGAGGCCCTCATCGTCCTCCGGCGGCGCGCCGTCCTCCACGGTGAGCCGGACGTCGCCGACCCACGCGTCGGCCGCCGCGCCCTCCGGGCGCGCGTTCGGGTCGGGGGGCGGCGCGGGCGGGGGCGGCGGCGCACCACCGCAGGCGACGGCGAGAAGGAGGGCGGCGCTCGGCATCGCCCGAGCCGATCGGGGGCATCGGGTCGGCCCGCGCGCCGGCCCGGTCGGAAGGCGGTCGGAGGTTGCCATCCGCGTGACTCTACCAGGCCCGACCCGCGTGGAGCGCGGGCGCGCAGGCGGGGGCCGGGCCGGGCTCGGGGGTACGGTGGAGGCATGACGGAAGCGATCGGCGTGCCCGAGGAGGTTCGGTCCCGGGTGGAGGCGACCGTCCGCTCGGTGGTCGACGACGCGATGGTGCTGGCCTACGCCCTCGGCGTGTCCGCCGACCCCAACGCGCTCGCCCGGCGGATCGGCGCGGACGCGGTGCTGGAGGTCTTCCGGAGCGCGCAGGTGGAGGAGGTGGCGCAGGTCGCGAGCCACCTCCGCTCGGCGTTCCGTGACGACGAGAAGCGTCGGGAGCTCGAGGCGGTGCGCGGCGAGGCCGGCCCCGAGCTCCGGGTCTTCGTCGCCCTGTGGGCGGCGCCGGAGGCCTGAGCCTCCCCCGCCCGCGGGCGGGGAGGACCGAGGACGGTGCCTACTGGCAGGTGATGATCCGGGTCCGGGACCCGGTCGCGGCGCACACGTCCTCCGCCCCGCAGGCGCAGGCGGGAGGCTCGTCGAAGGCGACGCAGGCCATCCCGTCGGGGCAGTCGAGGACGACGTCCTCGCAGGCCGGGTGCGACGCCACGCAGCTGAGCTCCATGAGGATGCGTCCGGCCGGCTCGCCCACCTGCAGCGCGCCGTCGTTGTTGAGGTCGGCGAACGCCCAGAGGTTGTACTCGCAGTTGTCCTCGCTCCACATCTCGCCGCCGCGGCAGTGGTCGAAGTGGATCTCCACGGGGACGCCCGGCTCGAGGTCGACGGCGCCGGCCGACCGCGCGGTCCAGTGCGGGACGCCGCCGGCTGCGCCCTGGCCGAGGCGATAGTGGAAGAAGTTCACGACGATCGGCGCCGTGATGGTCTGCTGCGCCTCCTCGGTCAGCGTGATCCGCGTGCGCACGATGCCCTGTGGCCCGCAGTCTCCGGAGACCTGGGCTGGTTCGCAGGCGCTGGGGTCGCGTCCCGCGTCCACGCCCGGCGGCCCCAGGTCCGGGTCGGCGGCGGGCCCGTCGTCGGGCGCCTCGACGCGCCCGGCATCGGGGTCCGGAGGCTCGGACGAGCTCCCGCAGGCGGCGAGCGCGAAGCCGAGCACGAGAGGCCAGGCGGCCCGGGGCAGAGCACCCCAGAGCGGGGCGCGAGGCGAAGTCAAGTCAGCGTCAAAGAGCACGGTTCCCTCCCTGAGGGCGCGAGGGGTGCGCCCTCGGAAGGGTCCAGTGAAACGGGGGGAGCCCTCCGATCACGGCCTGCCGAGATCGGCATGAGAGCCATCACGGCTCGCGCCGGCCTCGACGCCCGAGGATCCGCCTCGCTAGCGCGAGGTCGTCGGCGTCGAGCTCCCGCAGGGCGCCGAGCACCACCCCGTAGACGGCGAAGCCCAGGAGGAGCGCGCCGATCGCCGGGAGCGGGGCGTCCGTCGGCAGCAGCCAGCAGAGGGCGAAGGCCGCCCCCGACGCGGCGCCGGCCCGGAGCACGGTCAGGGGCGGCAGGAACGCGCCGAACATCCGGCGCAGCACGGCGCCGACCAGGGCGAGCGCGGTCAGCGTGCCGAGCGTCGTGCCGAGGGCCGCGGCCACGAGGGGGGCGAGGCCTCCGGGCGCCCACCACAGCAGCGCCCGCGTCGCCGCGATCACCACGACGAGCGCGATGCCCGCGGTCGCCGCCGCGAGGCTCGGCCGCTTCACGCTGACCAGGACCGTCGCCGCGACGACCCAGAGGCCGAAGGCCGCCATCCCGAAGGCCAGGACCGAGAGCGCCTGTCCTCCGGGCGCGAAGGACGGGGGAAACACGACCCGGATCACGCCCGAGCCGGTCCCGGCCATCGGCGCCGCCATCGACAACAGGACCAGCAGGCTGATCCGCAGCGCGCGCTCGATGTGCCGGCGGGTCGCCGACCCGTCGCCCAGGGCGTGTGCCCGCGACACGTACGGGAGCAGGATGAACGTGAGGCTCAGGATCAGCTGGTAGGGCACGAACGCGAAGAGCTGGGCGGCCCGATAGTGGGCCGCGGCCTCGTTCGCCACCGCCGCCGCCGCGGTCGCCGTGACACCGTCGAGCCGGGCGAGCTCGGCGAGCGTGCGCTTCAGGACCTGAAGGTCCACCTGCATGATCCCGTTGAGGAAGAGCTGGTAGACGACGATCGGGCCCATCAGCGCTGCCCAGCGGCCGGGCGGGAACGTCGCGCCGCCGCGGCCCGTGCCCACGGCGACCAGCGCGAGGACGAGGATGCTGACCGCGGCCGTCGCGAAGCCGCTCATCGCGCCGAGCGCTCCTCCGAGCAGCGCCGCTCCGGTGAGGATCCCGGTGACGCGCAGGATCGAGAACGTCATGTCGAGGAACGCCTGGGCGCGGAAGCGGCGCCGGCCGTTCAGGGAGCCGACGAGGGCGGCGTAGAGGGCGTAGGAGGCCACCGCGGCCGACGACACCCGGAGGACCGGGCCGAGCGCGTCGTCGAGGAGGACGCTGCCCGCGAGCCAGGGCGCGGCCAGGAAGAAGGCGCCCCCGAGGGTCGCGCCGAGGGTCGCCTGCAGGTAGAGGCCCTGGCGCAGGGTGGCCGGCGCGCGGTCCTCGTCCTCGCTGACCAGCTTGCTGACGGTCTGGATCGTGGAGGCGACGATCAGGTTGGTCAGCATCGACGTCGCCCCGAGGGCGACGGAGTAGAGGCCGAACTCCTCGTCGCTCCCCAGGATCCGGGGCAGCGCGACCTGCGCGCCCCAGCCGGTCAGGACGAAGAGGACCTTCGCGGCCATCAGGACGAGGGCGCCGCGCCCGGCGCGCTGTCCCTCGTCCGCCCGGCTCTCGTCGTCGTGCGGCAAGGCCGCGGCGTTTTCCCCGGCCGGGGCACCGTCGTCAAGGCACCCGCGGCCGCCGAAGCGGCCCTCCCGTGGGCGCGCGGTTGACACGCCGTCCGGTCCGTGGCCGTAAGGCTCACGGTGCGGAGCCGCGCACAGTTCGAGGTCTACCGGGGACGGCTGCTGTTCGCCGGGCTCCTGCTGGTGCTCGTGCTGCTGGTCGCCAACGGCGGCTACCACGTCCTCGGCGGCGGCCGCTGGGGCGTCGAGGAGGTGATCTACTTCACCATCATCACGCTCAGCACGGTGGGCTTCGCCGAGACGCTCCCCGGCATGGAGGATGTGGCCTACGCTCGCGTCTGGACGCTCTTCATGATCCTCACGGGGAGCGGGACGCTCGTCTACTTCGTCTCCACGCTCACCGCCTTCATCGTCGAGACCGACATCCAGGGGGTCCTCCGGCGCAACCGCATGCAGAAGCGCATCGAGCAGCTCAGCGGGCACTTCATCGTGTGCGGGGTCGGGGCCACGGGGATGCACGTGGTGGAGGAGCTCCTCAACACCCACCATCGCTTCGTGGCGATCGACCAGGACCTCGAGCGCCTAGAGGGCTTCGCGGAGCGCTTCGGGCAGGCCCAGTTCCTCTACGTCCACGGCGACGCGACGGAGGACGAGTGCCTGCTCCAGGCCGGCATCGACCGGGCCGCCGGCATCATCGCCGCGCTGACCAACGACCGCGACAACGTGTTCATCACCCTGACCGCGTACCAGCTCGAGCGGGAGCGGGCCGACAAGGGCGCCTTCCGGATCGTGGCCAAGGCCGTCGAGGCGAGCGCGCGGCCCAAGCTCCGCGCGGCGGGGGCCCATCGGGTGGTCTCCCCGAGCCAGATCGGCGGGATGCGGATGGCGAGCGAGATGGTGAGGCCGTCGGTGGTCGAGTTCCTCGACCTGATGCTGCGGGACCCGAAGAAGAACCTCCGCATCGAGGAGGTGGACATCCCCGCCTCGAGCGGGCTGGTCGGCGCCCGCCTCAGGGACACCAACCTGCGGAGCGCGACCCGGGTGCTCGTGATCGCGGTCAAGTACCCCGACGAGAACCGCTATGAGTACAATCCGGGGCCGGACCTGGTGCTCGAGGCGGGGAGCATCCTGATCGTGCTCGCCGAGGCGGCAGAGATGCTCAAGCTGCGGGACGGCGTGAAAAGCGGGACGATCCGTGCGACGTGACGTCGGCCGAGCCCTTGCTCCGACCCCGTACGGATTGCATGTCAAACTGTGCCGAATCGTTCCACACCGGCCGCTCCGGCCCGGCCTGGACAGCGCCCCGCAGTGCCCCTTCCGCCTTGATTTCGTTGGGTTTCTGGAGGGTTGACGGCACTCGTGGCATGGTTAGGTTCACGCCGTTGGGCTGGCACAGTACGCTGGCCCGTAGGAGCGTCTACGCTCCGCCCCCCGGCTCTGGGGCTGGCTCCCGGTCCGTCCAGGCCTAGGAACTCAGTCGGCGCCACTCATCATCACCGAGCTCGCCGGTCCACGCGCGGGCGATCACGACAGAGGACAGCACAGCCATGAGCAAGATCATCGGCATCGACCTCGGCACCACGAACAGCGTGGTCGCCGTCATGGAGGGCAAGGAGCCCTCGGTCATCGACAACGAAGAGGGTGACCGGCTCACGCCGTCCGTCGTCGCCTGGGACGATGAGGGCGAGGTCCTGGTCGGCCAGATCGCGAAGCGCCAGGCGATCACCAACCCCGAGGGCACCGTCTTCAGCGCGAAGCGGTTCATCGGGCGGCGCTACGAGGAGCTCGAGGGCGAGGAAGCGCGCGTGCCCTACGAGGTCGTTCGTCGGGGCAACGACGCGGCCGGCTTCAAGGTCAAGGGCAAGGAGCTCGCGCCGCCGGAGGTGAGCGCGCACGTGCTCCGGAAGCTGAAGCGCGCCGCGGAGAACTACCTCGGCGAGGAGGTCAAGGAGGCGGTCATCACCGTCCCGGCCTACTTCAACGACGCCCAGCGCCAGGCGACCAAGGACGCGGGCCGCATCGCGGGCCTCGACGTCAAGCGGATCATCAACGAGCCGACCGCCGCCGCGCTCGCCTACGGCCTCGACAAGAAGAGCGACGAGCTGATCGCGGTCTACGACTTCGGGGGCGGCACCTTCGACATCTCGATCCTCGAGGTGGGTGACAACGTCGTCCAGGTCGTCAGCACCAACGGCGACACCCACCTCGGCGGCGACGACGTCGACGACAGGATCATCCAGTACCTGACCAGCGAGTTCAAGAAGGACTCGGGCCTCGACATTTCCGGGGACAAGCAGGTGCTGCAGCGACTGAAGGACGCCGCAGAGAAGGCGAAGATCGAGCTGTCGAGCCGCCTCGAGACCACGGTCAACCTGCCCTTCCTCACCGCCGACGCGTCCGGCCCGAAGCACCTGAGCATCAAGCTCACCCGGGCGAAGCTCGAGTCGATGATCGACGATCTGATCGAGCGGACCCTCGCGGCGTGCAAGCGTGCCCTCGAGGATGCCAAGAAGGCGCCCTCGGACATCGAGGAGATCGTCCTGGTCGGTGGCTCCACGCGGATCCCGCTCGTGCAGGAGAAGGTGACGAAGTTCTTCGGACGCGAGCCGCACAAGGGCGTCAACCCCGACGAGGTGGTCGCGGTCGGCGCCGCGGTCCAGGGTGGCGTGCTGTCGGGCGACGTGACCGACATCCTGCTCGTGGACGTCACGCCCCTCAGCCTCGGCGTGGAGACCCTCGGAGGCGTGATGACCACGCTCATTCCGCGCAACACGTCGATCCCGTACTCGACGTCCGAGACCTTCAGCACCGCGGAGGACAACCAGTCCAAGGTCGAGATCCACGTCCTGCAGGGCGAGCGCGCCTCCGCCAAGGACAACCGGAGCCTGGGGCACTTCCACCTGGAAGGTATCATGCCCGCGCCACGCGGCGTCCCGAAGATCAAGGTCACCTTCGACATCGACGCCAACGGCATCCTCAACGTCACGGCGCGGGACGAGGCGACCGGCCGTGATCAGAAGATCACGATCACCGCGTCGAGCGGGCTGAGCGAGGACGAGATCGGCAAGATGGTCGACGACGCGAAGTCCCATGAGGAGGAGGACAAGCGCCGTCGGGAGCAGGTCGAGGTCCGAAACCGGGCCGACCAGATGGCCTACGCGGCGGAGAAGGCGATCGGCGAGAGCCGCGACAAGCTGTCGGCGGGGACGATCTCCGACGTCGAGGGCAAGGTCGCCGCCCTGAAGGAGGCCCTCGAGAAGGAGGACCACGACGCGATCAAGCTCCGCTCCGACGAGCTCGACAAGGCGATGGCGGCCATGGCCCAGGAGGCCTACGGCCAGGCGGGTGCGCCGCCGGAGGGCGACGCGGGCGCCGCCGGCCAGGCGGCGGGCGGCCAGGCGCCCGGCACGAACTCCGGCGGCGACGACGACGTGATTGACGCGGAGTTCGAGGAGACCAACTAGCGCCGGGACCCGCAGGCGTGGTGACCCTCACGGGGGTCCCCGCTGTTCCTCGGCCGACACGCACTCTATGTTCAGGCCACACGTGGGCGTTCCCCCCGTGTGGCCTGCCTGTTTCGTCCGCCACGGTATGGTCCGTGCCCCCGGCGACCGGGCCATCCCTCCGGCGCCGCGCCTCGAACGATCCCGCTGATGTCCGCCATCGATATCCCGACCCTCGGTACCCTGATCCTCTCCGTCGGCCTGGTGCTGGCCGGCTACACGCTCGCCGTCAGCCTGGCCGCCGTGCACGGGGGCCCACGGCTGCTCCGGGCGTCCCGCTACGGCACCCTCGCGACCGTCGGCGCCGTCGCCACCGCCGTGTTCCTGCTGGCCTACGCGTTCCAGGCCCACGACTTCCGGATCCGGTACGTCGCCCACTACAGCGACCGCTCGATGCCCTGGTACTACCTCTGGGCGTCGCTCTGGGGGGGGCAGGACGGGTCGCTCCTGTGGTGGACGTTCCTGTCGTCGGCCTACATCGGGGCCTTCACGCTCTGGGTCCGGGACCGCTACCGGGAGCTCCAGCCCTGGATGTTCGCGACCTTCGCGAGCGTGCTGATCTTCCAGTTCATCCTGATGCTGTTCGAGACGAACCCGTTCGCGACGGTCCACGGGCCGGTGCCCGCCGACGGGGAAGGGCTCAACCCGCTCCTGCAGAACTACTGGATGGTGATCCATCCGCCCGCCCTCTACCTCGGGCTGACCGGCTGGATCGTCCCGGTGGCGTTCGTGATGGCCGCGCTCCTCAGCGGCCGCCTCGGCAACGAGTGGATCCTCGCCAACCGCCGCTGGGTTCTGCTGGCCTGGGGGTTCCTCTCGGTCGGCAACATCCTCGGGATGTACTGGAGCTACGAGGAGCTCGGCTGGGGCGGCTACTGGGCGTGGGACCCCGTCGAGAACGCGTCCCTACTGCCGTGGTTCGCCGGCACGGCGTACCTGCACTCCGTGATGATCCAGGAGCGCAAGGGCCTGCTGAAGGTCTGGAACGTCCTCCTCCTGCTGCTGACGTTCATCCTGACCATCTTCGGCACGTTCCTCACGCGGTCGGGGCTGATCGCGAGCGTCCACTCCTTCGCCCGGAGCGACATCGGGATCTACTACATCTACTTCCTCTGCTTCCTCTCCGGGTTCTGCCTCACCGCGCTCGCCTGGCGGATGCCCGACCTGCGCCTCGGCCAGCGGCTCGGGGTCTGGGAGCTCGTCGTGGCGGTCGCCTTCGGCGTCCTCGCGGGCTGCGGGCTCTTCATGTCCGGGGTGGACTTCGGCATCTGGGCCTACCTGCTCGCGCTCGCCGTCCCGCCGGCGATCCTCGGCTTCGTGAAGGGCGTGGAGGCGGTGCGGGTCGACGTCGCGAAGTGGCGCCGCGACCCCGCGGACGTCCGCGCGAAGCGGGCGGTGATCGAGTCGGTGTTGAGCCGGGAGTTCGCCTTCCTCCTCAACAACTGGATCCTCGTGGCGATGCTGGTCACGGTGCTGGCCTTCACGACGTTTCCGCTGGTCAGCGAAGCCCTGCGCGGTGTGACGGTGACCGTGGGCCCGAGCTTCTACAACGCGTGGATGATCCCCCTCGGTCTGGTGCTGCTGTTCCTGATGGGGGTCGGTCCGCTGATCGCGTGGCGCAAGGCGACGGGCAGCAACCTCGCGCGGGCCTTCCGCGCGCCGCTGCTCGCGGGCGCGGTCGTGGGCGCCCTCCACCTGGTCCTGGGCTGGGCGGGCGGGTTCCCCGCGACGGTCCCGCCCACACCGATCTGGGACAACGACACCGGCCGGGTCCTGTCGCTGATCCTGTCGCCCGCCCCGCTGCTGACCAGCGCCTTCTCGGCCTTCGTCCTGGGCACGGTCATCCAGGAGTACGTCCGGGGGGCGCGGGCGCGAATGCGGACCAAGGGCGAGGGGGCGCTCACCGCGCTCGTCCAGCTGGTCAGCCGGGGCCGCCGCCGCTACGGCGGCTACCTCGTCCACGTCGGAGTGGTCAGCATGTACATCGGCTTCCTCGGGGCGGCCTACGACCAGGAGGCCGAGGGGAGCCTCGAGGTCGGCGAGACCCTCAGCGTCGCTGGCTACGACTTCCGCTTCGACGACACGTTCATCCGCCAGGACGAGCACAAGCAGGTCATCCAGGGGGGCGTCACCATCCTCCACGCCGGCCGGGAGCTCGAGCGGGTCTACCCCGCGAAGTTCCTCTACCGGAGCCACCCCGATATGCCGACGACGGAGGTCGCGGTGCGCTCCACGCCGCTCAGCGACCTGTACGTGATCATGAGCGGGGTCGACACGCAGACCGAGGAGGCCCAGTTCCGCATCCTCGTGCGACCCCTGGTCCTGTGGATCTGGCTCGGCGCGGTGATCGTGGTCCTGGGGACCATGATCGCGCTGATGCCCACCCTGAAGGAGCTCCTCGGCGCCGTGCGGCTCGGCGCGCCCCGCCCAACGCGGGGCGCCCTCGCCGCCGCGGTCCTGCTCCTCGCCCTCGGGATGGGGGCGGCGGTGCTCGGGGCGGCCAGCGTGGTCCAGGCCCAGTCGGGGGGCAGCAGCTCGCTCCACGCCGGCACCGTGATCACCCACAGCGAGGAGGAGCGGCGCATCTTCGATCGTCTCCTCTGCCAGTGCGGCGACTGCGAGCGGCTGCCGCTGCGGACGTGCGGCTGCAGCTGGGCCGAGGGCATGCGGGCGGAGATCCGCGCCAAGATCGCCCGCGGCGACGAGCTCGCCGCCATCGCGACCGACTACCGGGACCGCTTCGGCCCGCAGGCGCTCGCGGTCCCGGCGGACGAGGGGCTCGGCCGGGCGCTCTGGCTGTTCCCGATCGGGTTGACCTTCCTCGCCGGCGTCGGCCTCGCGGTGTGGGCCCGTCGCGCGAGCCAGCGCCGACGGGCCGAGCGCGCCGACGGCGAGCGGCCGGCCGAGGGCACGCTGGACGCCTACGACGACCGCCTCGACCGGGAGCTCGACGCCCTCGACGGGTGGGACTGAGGTGTCGCTCCCCGCGTTCTTCATGGCGCTGGCCGCGGTCACCGCCACGCTCGCCTTCGTCGCTCTGTGGCAGAGCCTGCGCGCGGCGTTCGGGGCTGGCCCGGTCGGGGACGGAGGGCTCGGGTCGGCGGCCGGGCACCGCGCCGCCCTGCTCGACGAGAAGGCGGCCCTGCTGCGCTCGATCAAGGACCTCGCCCTCGAGAGGGACGTCGGCAAGGTCAGCGAGGAGGACTTCCAGGAGCTCGACCGCGAGTACCGGCTGCGGGCCAAGGAGGTCCTGAGGCAGCTCGACGAGCGGGTCGGCCCCCACCTCGAGGCGGCCGAGAAGGACGTCGCCCGCGCCATGGCGGAGGCGGCGGAGAGCGCGCCTGCCGACGAGGAAGCCCCCCAGGCCTGCCCGGCCTGCGGCATCGTCAACGACCCGGACGCTCGCTTCTGCAAGGGCTGCGCGGCGCCGCTCGGCGACGGGGCGAAGGGCGAGGACGTGGCGGCCGACGCGGAGGGGACGGACCGGTGACCGCGCGACGCGGCTCGCCGGTGCGTCGCGCCTCGCTCCCCGCGCTGCTCCTGCTCGCGCTCGTGCTCGGGCCCCGGCCGGTCGGGGCGCAGGAGGAGCCGGAGGGACAGGGCGACAGCGCGGCTGGCGCGTCGGCCGCGCCCCCCGACGGCCAGCCCGGGGCGCCGTCGGCCCGGCCGCCCGCCGAGCAGCAGGCGCTGCAGCGGACGCTGAGCCCCCCAGCCCCGGCCAGCGCGGAGCCGAGCGCGGACGTCCCACCCGGCACGATCCGGGTGCGGGTGCTCGACGCGACGGGGGCGCCCGTGCCCGACGCCCGGGTCGACGTCGGCGTCCTCGCGCAGGGCGGCGACCGGGAGCGGACCGAGAAGCGCACGGACGAGACGGGGGTCGCGGTCTACGAGGGCCTGCCGACCGGCGCCGACCAGGCCTACCGGGCCAACGTCCGGTATCGCGGCGCCGTGTACAGCTCGACGCCCTTCCGGCTGCCGCCCGACCGCGGCTACGACGTCCAGCTCCGGCAGCTTCCCGTCACGCGTGACAACAGGACCCTCTTCCAGCGGCTGGGCCAGACGCAGCTCGAGGTCCGGGACAAGCGGCTCCACGTGATCCACCGCGCGGAGATCGCCAACGCCGGGGCAGAGACCGTGGTGCTGCCGGCCGACGGGCTGCGCGTCGAGCTCCCCGAGGGCTATCTCAACTTCCAGGCCCAGTCGGTGATGACCGACCAGCGGGTCACCGAGGAGGACGGCGCGGTCCGGATCCGGGGGTCCTTCCCGCCGGGACGGGTGAGCCTCGCGTGGGCCTACGACCTCCGGATCGAGGGAGGCTCGCTGGCGGTCCCGGTCCAGATCCCGTTCCCGACGTTCCGCTATCAGGTCGTCACGGCGGCCCTGGACGGGCTGGAGCTCGAGGTGGCGGGGATGCCCGCCGCGACCCGGCACGACCTCGACGGGCAGGACTACCTGCTCAGCTTCGTCGAGCGCGGCCCCGGGGATGCGCCATTCGACGCGATCGAGGTCCGGCTGACGGGGTTGCCGACGCCGGGCCCCGGGCGCTGGGTGGCCCTCGCTACCGCGTCGCTCTTCGCCTTGCTGGGCCTCGCGTACCTGATCGCGGCTTCCGTGGGGAGCGCCCCCCGCGGGTCGGCCCAGCGTCGCAAGGCAGCGAAGGCCGAGCGCCGCGCACGGCGCGAGGGGTTGCTCGCGGAGGCCCGGGAGCTGGCGGAGGCGCTCGCGAACGACGAGGTGGGGCCGGAGTACGCCGGGCGGCGGCGCCGGGAGATCGTCGAGGCGCTCGCCGAGCTCCGCTACCAGGACAGCCTGGCCAAGGCGCGGCGTGAGACCGCGTCGGACCTCGCGGGCTCCCCGCCGCGGGCGGCGGCGTCCCGCGGCGCGCTCTCTCGCTGACCGCCGCGCGCGGCGACGGTGCTACGGTTCCGGGCTCGACCCGACAACCGGGCGGAGGCCTGGCCCGATAGGCGCGCAGACGGCGCCGGGCGCCCTACCGCGAGGCAGAAGATGGCATCTGAAGGTCTGAACAAGGTACTGCTGATCGGAAACCTGGGCCTGGACCCGGAGCTCCGGTACACGCAGAACGGCACGGCGGTGCTGCGCCTCCGGCTGGCCACCACCGAGCGCTACATGACGCGCGGCGGCGAGCGGCAGGAACGCACCGAGTGGCACACGGTCGTGTTCTTCGGCAACCGCGCCGAGGCCCTGAACAAGTTCCTCGGCAAGGGCCAGACGGTCTACGTCGAGGGCCGTGTCCAGACCCGGAGCTGGGAGGACAAGGAGGGGCAGAAGCGGTACACGACCGAGGTCGTCGCCCAGCAGCTCCTCTTCCTCGGCGGCGGCCGTGGCTCGCGCGAGGGCGGCGGCGGCTACGATGAAGGCTTCGCCGAGGGCGGCGGTGGCGGCTTCGGCTCGGGTGGCGGCGGCGGCGGCGCGGGCGGCGGTGGCGGGAGCGGAGGCCGGGGCCCGGCGGGCGACGGTGACCGGGGTCAGGACGACTTCCCGCCCGATGACTTCGGTGACGACGATATCCCGTTCTGACGTGGGCAGGGACCACGCCCGGGGGGGCGTCGAGCAGCGGCGTGGCGCGTGACGCGAGGCGCCGCCAGCGGGCGGACCGGGCGCTGGTCGAGCGCGGCCTCGTCGAGAGCCGGGCGCGCGCGCAGGCGCTGATCCTCGCCGGCAAGGTGTACTCGGGCACCGTCCGCATCGAGAAGGCCGGTCAGCCGGTCGCATCCGAGGCGCCGCTCGAGGTGCGGGGGCCGGACCATCCCTACGCCAGCCGGGGCGGGGTCAAGCTCGCGGGGGCCCTGGACGCCCTCGGCCTCGACCCGGGGGGGCTGACCGCGGCGGACTTCGGGGCCTCCACGGGCGGCTTCACGGACTGCTTGCTCCAGCGGGGGGCGGCCCGCGTGTACGCGATCGACGTCGGCTACGGCCAGCTCCACCACCGGCTCCGGAGGGACCCGAGGGTGGTGGTGATGGAGCGGACGAACGCGCGTCACCTCACGGCGGACAGCCTCCCCGAGCCGGTCGACCTCGTGGTGATCGACGCGAGCTTCATCTCGATCGCCAAGCTCCTCCCGGCGGCCGTGGCGGTGCTCCGACCGGGCGGGGAGGTCCTGGGCATGGTCAAGCCCCAGTTCGAGCTGGGCCCGGGCGCGACGGACCGCGGCGTGGTCAGGGACCCGGCCGACCGCCAGCGCGCGGTGGACGACGCGGTCGCGGCCGCCGGGGCGCTCGGGCTGCAGGCGGCGGGGCAGGCCGCGTCACCGCTCGCCGGCCCCGAGGGCAACCTCGAGATCTTCGTGCGCTGGGCGTCGCCCCCATAGCGCGGTTCGGAGGAGTTCCGGCGGCTGGAATCGAACCAACATTCGCGGATCCAAAGTCCGCTGTCCTACCATTGGACGACGCCGGAGGGCTCGGGAGCGAAGATACGATGGCGGCCCGAGGGACGCTATGCAGCGTCCCCCGGGCCGCCGCTCGGCTCCGTGCCTCGGGGCTACGCGGAGCCCGGCTTGTCCCACCACACCCAGGCGCGCCACGGACCCGGCATCGGCTGGGCCCGGCGCATGCGCCGGAGCTGAAAGGTGAGGGCCTGAGGCCGCGTCGGCGTGCGCCGGAGCGTCATGCGCGCCTCCTCGGGCGTGCGGTTGCCCTTCCTGCCGTTGCAGGGCCGGCAGGCGGTCACCGTGTTCTCCCAGGTCGTGCCACCACCCCGTGCCCGGGGCACCACGTGGTCCAGGGTGAGGTCCCGGCTGGGCAGGGTCTCGCCGCAGTACTGGCAGGCGAACCCGTCACGGGCGAGCACGTTGGCGCGGGAGAACCGCAGGCGCGGCTCGTGCCGGCGCACCGCGCGCACCAGCCGCACGACGGCGGGCATCGGCACGGCCAGGCTGACCGAGCGGATCACCTCGTCGTACGTCTCGAGCACCTCCACCTTGCCGGTGTAGGACATCGAGATCGCCTTCTGCCAACCGACGACCCGGTGCGGCAGGTAGCTGTGCGTGAGGATGAGGGTCTCCATGGCGGGCCTCGGGACCGCTGGGAGGGTGAAGCGCCATGGCCTCAGCCGGTAGCGGTCGACGTCGTCGGGATCACGAGACGCCCCGTAGGGGAATCGAACCCCTCCCACCCGATGGACAGTCGGGCCGCCACCCAGCAGCGTCACGAGGCCGAGGACGATGAGGTGGACCGACCGGACTCGCACCGGTTTCGCCTGGGTCACAGCCAGGTGCCTCGACGCTTCGGCATCGGCCCACGTCAGCGGGGGCCGAGGCCCCGCCCCGAAGGACGCCCGTCCCCGTTGCGCCTGACGCGTCTCCGCTCGACGGGATCCGCCTCCGGCGATAGGCCTCCCTCATGGCCGTGCGTCCCGCCGTCGCGGTCCTCGCCTCGCTCACCCTCGGCGCCTGCGGCGGCGGGAACGTGGACGTCCTCCTCGTCGAGATCGTGAGCGCCGAGGGCGGCAACCCCGCAGCGGGGATCACGGGGCGCCTCGAGCTCGAGCTGCTCGATGTGACCGGGGGCGGCCGCAGCACGTCGACGGATGTCGACGACGGCGACTTCGAGCTCGACCTGCGGGACATCGACTTCACGATCGGCACCGAGGTCCGTGCTCGGCTCACCGGCGAGGACCGGGCCGGCTCGTCGCGCCGGCTGCTCGGCGCCTTCCCCGCCGTCCGCCCCGCGAGCTTCGCGGCCAGCTGCCCCCGCCTCGCGCTCGTCGCCGCCGGGCGCTGCGAGCTGCTCGACGTCGGTCCGTCGAGCTGCGGGGGCGCCCTCGAGCTACCCGGCCCGGTCACCGACGTCGCGGCGGTCCGCTGGGGCGGCGCCCAGTTCCTCACGTTCGGCGGCCGCCAGCGGGACGGCGAGCCGACGGAGCGGATCGCCTTGTTCGAGCGGGTCGATCTGCTCGGACGGGAGCTCGGCGACGACGCGGTGCGGGGCGGCCTCGGGCCGGCCCAAGCGGTGTCCCTGCGGGAGGACCGGGCCGTGCTCCTCGGCGACCGGGACGAGCTCCGGGTCATGACGACCGAGCGGTTCGAGCCCGAGGAGGGGGCGCCGCTCGCCCTCCATCGCGGGGCCGGCGCGGGCACGCTGGTCGACGTGGAGCCCGGGGTCGCGGCCGTGCTCGGTGGCGAGGCCACCGATCTCGTCACCTGGGTCGAGCTTCTCGCGTCGGGCGAGCTGCGCACCTCCGGGTCCCGGCTGGCGACCCCCCGGACGCGGCCGCTCGCCGTGTCGCTCGGCGGCGCGCTGCTGGTCACGGGGGGCGCGGCGGACAGCGCGCCGGCGGCGGAGTGGGTCGAGCCCTTCCGCGACGGGGAGGCGCGCCCGACGCCCGCCCTCGGCTCGGGCCGCGGCGAGCACCTCGTGGCCGGGCCGACCGGGACGAGCGCCCTCCTCGTCGGCCCGCCCGACGGGGACGGGCCGAGCCCCCGGACCCTGCTCCTCCAGGAGTGCGCCACCGTCTGCACGGTGGACGACGGGCCCGCGTGGAGCCCCCGCGCGCGGAGCCGGGTCGTCGCCACCGCGGAGGGGACGACCTGGATCGTCGGCGGCGAGGTCGGCGACGAGGCGAGCGCGGTCACGGAGTGGATCACGTGGGTGGAGGGCTCGCCCGGCCAGGAGACGCCGCGGCTCGTCCGGGGCCCGGACCTCGTCGACGCCCGGGCCGGCCCGGCCCTCATCGAGCAAGCCGCCGGCCTCGTTCTCGTGCTCGGCGGAGAGCACGAGGGGGGCCTCCGGCGCTCCGTCGAGCTCTGCGCCCCGTCCGACCTTCCCTAGTCGCAGGTGGCGGTGCTTTCGTGGCGTCCCCTTCGTTCGGCTACTCTACGGCTCCTGCGCCCATGGCCCGCACGCTCGAGAAGTACGAAATCGTCGACGAGATCGGCCACGGCGGGATGGCCACCGTCTACCGCGCGCGCGACACGGTGCTCGAGCGGGAGGTCGCCCTCAAGGTGCTCCATCCCCACCTGCGGTCCGCCGAGGAGGCGCGGCGCCGCTTCCACCGCGAGGCCCGGAGCGTCGCGCGCCTCCGCCACCCCCGGGTGCTCGAGATCTACGACTTCAGCGGGGTCGGCTCGGACGACGCCTTCATCGCGTCGGAGCTCCTGACGGGGCCGACGCTCAAGGCGTTCCGCGAGGAGCAGGCCGACATGCCCGCGGAGGTGGCGGCCGCCTTCGGGATCGAGATCGCCCGGGCCCTCGAGGCGGCCCACGAGGCCGGGATCATCCACCGGGACGTGAAGCCCGAGAACGTGCTGCTCCACGAGGACCGGGAGCTCAAGCTCACCGACTTCGGCATCGCGGACATGGTGGACGCGCAGTCGATGACCGCCACGGGGCAGATCCTCGGGAGCCCCGGCCACATGGCGCCCGAGCAGATCGAGGGCAAGGACTGCGACGCCCGCACCGATCTGTTCAGCCTCGGCACGGTCCTCTACTACCTCGCGACCGGGCGGCTCCCGTTCACGGGCCGCAACCCCCACCAGGTGCTCCGGCGGATCATGGAGTCGGAGTACGCCGACCCGCTGCGCCTGAGGCCCGCGATCGGCGAGCGGCTGCGCGGGATCATCGTCAAGGCCCTCCACCTCGACCCGGACGACCGGTTCCAGACGGCGCGGGAGCTGCGCGAGGCGCTCGAGCGCTTCGTCGCCGAGATCGGGATCGACGATCCGGGGGCGCTCCTCGCCCGCTACCTGAAGGACCCGGACGCCGTGGCGGACGAGGTCCGCGCGAGGGCCGTCGGTCACCTGATCGGGGCCGGGACGCGGGCGAGCGACGCCGGCGACATCCACGGGGCCCTCGACTGCTACAACCGGGTGCTCGCCCTCGACGAAGGCAACGAAGAGGTCCTGCGCCTCGTGCAGCGCGTGGGCCAGGACCGGCGGCGGCGGATGGCGCTCGTGGGGGCGGGGCTGATGGCCGCCGGGGTGGTCGCGGCGACGATCGCGCTCGGCGTCTGGGCGAGCCGTCCGCCTCCCGCGACGCTGGCGTCGACGTCCGCGACGACGGCGCTGGCCGGGGGCCCGGAGGAGACGCTCGCCGCCGCGCGCCCGCCGACCGACCTCGAGGCGGCGGTCGATAGCGGGTCGGGCGGGGGCGCCCCGCCCGACCCGCGCGGCCGCGACGCCGGCCCGCCCCTCCCGTCCCGGACGGTTGCCCGCGTGAGTCGGCCGCGCCACGCCAACGGGACCCGGCGGGTGGTCATCCGGTCCCGTCCCCCGGTCGTGTGGGTGCGGATCGACGGGGAGGGGAGCTGGTACGAGAACGCGCCCGGCTTCTCGCCCGAGCTGTCCCTCGGGTCCCACACCTTCGACGTGCAAGCGCGGGTGGAGAACAACCCGTACCGGAGGACGACCTTCCGCGAGGTGGTGCGAGCCGGCAGCGGCCCCCAGCGCCTGGACTTCGAGCTGCCCTACGAGGGGGCGATGCTCCAGGTGAACTCCTCGGCGGACGGGGCCGTGGCGGTGGACGGCCAGCCCGTCGGGGCCACCAACACGGTCCACACCTCCCGCGAGAGCGCCTCGCTGCGCATGAACGCCCTCGAGCGGCAGGTGACCCTCACGGTCAGCTTCCCCAACCGGGAGCCGATCGTCCGGAGGGCGACGCTCCAGGCGGGGCGGCCTCTGGTCCTTCGGGTCGACCCCGAGCCCTGACCCCGCGTCCCGACGGCCCGCGACGTCTTGGCGCCCCTCGCGCCGGTGCTGGCATGCTACGCCGGAGGGAGCCGAAGATCGGCCTGCCCCGTACCGACCACGAGTAGGAGGAATGGCAACAAGGGGTCGAAGCGCCGGCGGGGTCCGCGCCCCCCTGGCGGTGGCGTTCGCGGCCCTCGCGGGGGCGCTCGCGATGCCGACCCCGGCCCTCGCCAGCGAGCAGACCGACTTCGAGGAGGCCCGAGAGGCCTACCGCAACCGGGACTGGGCCCTCGCGGTGGAGCTGTTCGAGGCCCGGGTCGGTCGCTCGATCCTCCAGCATCAGCTCCAGCAGGAGGCCCGTAAGTACCTGGGGGCGTCCTACTACTACCTCGGGGACGAGGAGCGCGCGGTGGCCGAGTTCCGCAAGGTGCTCACCGAGGAGCCGACCGCGAACCTCAGCTCGACCGAGTTCCCGAGCGACGTGCGCGCGGTGTTCAACACCGTGCGCGAGGCGATCCGGAGCGAGCGGGAGCGGGACGCCGAGCTGCGCCGACAGGCGGCGGAGACGGAGGCCCGGCGGGAGCGGCTCCGGGCGGAGCGGCGGCAGCAAGCGATCCGGGAGCTGGTCGCCGCTGCGCGCATGCCGCGCCGCATCCAGCACGACCGCGCGCTCGCCATGATCCCCTTCGGCGTGGGGCAGCTCCAGAACGGCAACCGGAGCCTCGGGGTGTTCTTCCTGGTGAGCGAGGCCCTCACGCTGGCCGCCTCGGCGGTCACGTTCGGGGTGTACCTGCCAACCCGGGTCCGCTTCGCCAACGGGGACGACCCGAGCCTCGCGAGCACGCTGACCGGGCTCGCGGCGGCCAACTACGCCTCGGTGGGGCTCTTCCTGCTGCTAGCGATCAGCGGGGTGATCGAGGCGAACGCCAACTTCGTGCCCTACCACGAGGTCCCCGGGCCCGAGATCCCGCGGAACCTGCTCCGGGACCTCGACATCGACCTGGCGGTCGGGCCCTCCGGTGTCCATGTCCGGGGACGCTTCTGAGCGACGGCGCCAACCCGACCGGGGCGACGCCGTCCGTACGGCGAAAAAGGCGAGCGTTGCTGCCTTGACAGCGTGCCGCTGTTCATTAACCTTCCGCTCCCTCACCGCGGGCCGCGCGCTCGCGGGCGGTCTCCCAACGCCCGTGGTTGGCGCCTGGCGGCTCGGCCGGGTTCGTGTCTCGGGGGACGGCTCGCCACGCGAGGCCCACACGGCGAACGCATGCCCACGATCAACCAGCTCGTCCGCAAGGGACGCAAGAAGGCGCGGACCAAGACCGCGTCGCCGGCGCTTCAGTCGTGCCCCCAGAAGCGTGGGGTGTGCACGCGCGTCTACACGACCACCCCCAAGAAGCCGAACTCGGCGCTCCGCAAGGTGGCCCGCGTGCGCCTCTCGAACGGGATCGAGGTGACGAGCTACATCCCCGGCGAGGGCCACAACCTCCAGGAGCACTCGGTGGTCCTGATCCGCGGGGGCCGCGTCAAGGACCTGCCCGGCGTCCGCTACCACGTCGTCCGCGGCGCCCTCGACGCCTCCGGCGCGGCGGGCCCCTCGAACACCAACAAGGCGAACCGGACCCAGGGCCGGTCGAAGTACGGCGTCAAGCGGCCCAAGGCCTGACGCGCATCCGCAGGACTCCCCATGCCCCGCCGTCGCGAAGTCCCCAAGCGCATCATCCTCCCGGACCCCAAGTACGGGGACCGTCTCATCGCCAAGTTCTGCAACGTGGTGATGCAGAACGGGAAGAAGTCCACGGCGGAGAAGATCGTCTACGGCGCCCTCGACATCATCGGCCAGCGCTACCGCGAGGACCCGCTCGACACCTTCCGGAAGGCCCTCGACAGCGTGAAGCCGCGGGTCGAGGTCAAGAGCCGCCGGGTCGGCGGCGCGACGTACCAGGTGCCGGTGGAGGTCCGCTCGGACCGCCGGATCGCCCTCGCGATGAGGTGGCTGGTCACCTACAGCCGCAACCGGGGCGAGAAGACGATGGTCGAGCGCCTCGCGGCCGAGCTGCGGGAGGCTGCGGAGGGCCGCGGCAACGCGGTCAAGAAGCGCGAGGACGTGCACAAGATGGCCGACGCCAACAAGGCGTTCGCCCACTACCGGTGGTAGCCCGACGAGGTCCCCCTTTTCATTCCGCGCTGGAACGGTCCAGCGCATCCCCCCAGCGCCGGCAGGTCCCATACCCGAGGGAGCCCGAGGGCGGTCGAGCCCAGGCGGACACCCAGGTAGGAGAAACCCCCGGCAAGGAGCAGCAGCGAGTCGATGACCACGGTCCATAGAGACGAGTGAGGCCAGCCCGGCGCCGAGCGTGTGGCGAGGACGGTCAGGCGGAGGAGCGGTGAGGCGCGCGGTAGCGCCCCCGAGCCCCGCCGGCACCGCCGCCCGCGACGAGCGCCGGGTCGGACGCGCGCGACGCGTCCCGAATCACGGCTGAGCCCCACTCGCGACCCTCTTCGGGAAAGGGCGATCCGAGGGAGATCGTGACGGCCGGAGGGGGTCGACCTGCGCCCGCCCAGCGCCCGGGCACGCAGGCTCCCGTCGGCCGCCGAACCATCCCCGCTGCCAGCCCCGCAGGAGACCTTCACCGTGGCCCGCCAGTACTCGCTCAAGCGAACTCGGAACATCGGCATCATGGCCCACATCGATGCCGGCAAGACGACCACGACCGAGCGGATCCTCTATTACACGGGGGTCAACTACAAGATCGGCGAGGTCCACGACGGCGCCGCGACCATGGACTACATGGAGCAGGAGCAGGAGCGGGGCATCACGATCACGTCGGCCGCCACCACCTGCTTCTGGACGCCGAAGGGCGGGCCGTTCGCCGACGAGTCCTTCCGGATCAACATCATCGACACCCCCGGCCACGTCGACTTCACGATCGAGGTCGAGCGGTCGCTGCGCGTCCTGGACGGCGCGATCGCGGTGTTCGACGGCGTCGCGGGCGTCGAGCCCCAGACGGAGACGGTGTGGCGGCAGGCGGACCGCTACCGGGTCCCCCGCATGTGCTTCGTCAACAAGATGGACCGGGCCGGCGCCAGCTTCGACCGGTCCTTTCAGACCATCGTCGGCCGGCTCGGCGCGAACGCGGTGCGGATGCAGCTCCCGCTGGGCGAGGAGGACGCGCACCGGGGCGTGATCGACCTGGTCCGGATGAAGGCCCTCGAGTTCAAGGACGACACCCTGGGCTCCGAGTGGGACGAGATCCCCATCCCGGCCGAGCACGCCGAGGCCGCCGCCGAGGCCCGCGCCCACCTGCTCGAGAAGGTAGCGGAGCTCGACGAGGAGCTCACCGAGCGGTTCCTCGAGGGTGACACCGCCTTCAGCCCCGAGGAGATCCAGCGCGCGGTGCGGCGCGGAACCCTCGAGCGCACCCTCGTCCCCGTGTTCTGCGGGAGCGCCTTCAAGAACAAGGGCGTTCAGCAGCTCCTGGACGCGGTCATCGACTACCTCCCCTCGCCGCTGGAGGTGGAGGCGGTGCAGGGGACGGACCCGGACGACGAGGCCAAGGTCCTGACGCGGGAGGCGAGCGACGATGCGCCGTTCAGCGCCCTCGCCTTCAAGATCCTGAACGACCCCTTCGTCGGCAACCTGACCTTCATGCGGGTCTACTCCGGCCAGGTCGGCAGCGGCACCACGGTGCTCAACTCGACCAAGGGCAAGCGCGAGCGCATCGGCCGCCTGCTCCTGATGCACGCCGACAAGCGTGAGGAGGTCAAGGACGTCCAGGCCGGGAACATCGTGGCTGCGGTCGGGCTCAAGACCCCCACCACCGGCGACACGCTCTGCGACATGAAGGCGCCGATCGTGCTCGAGCGCATGACCTTCCCCGACCCGGTCATCAGTGTCGCGATCGAGCCGAAGACGAAGGCCGATCAGAGCAAGCTGGGCGAGGCGCTCCAGAAGCTCGCGACCGAGGACCCGAGCTTCCAGGCCCACACCGACGAGGAGACCGCCCAGACCATCATCAGCGGCATGGGCGAGCTCCACCTGGAGATCATCGTCGACCGGCTCAAGCGGGAGTACAAGGTCGACGCGAACGTCGGCACGCCCCAGGTCGCCTACCGGGAGGCCGTCACCGCGACGGTCCAGCAGGAGGGCAAGTACGTCAAGCAGAGCGGCGGCCACGGGATGTACGGCCACGTGTGGCTCGAGATCGGGCCGTCGGAGCCGGGCGCGGGGTTCGTCTTCGAGAACGCGATCGTCGGCGGCGTCATCCCGAAGGAGTTCATCCCCTCGGTGGAGAAGGGCGTCCGGGAGGCGATGCAGCGCGGCGTCAGGGCCGGCTACCCGGTCATCGACGTCCGGGCGAAGCTGTACGACGGCAGCTTCCACCAGGTCGACTCGTCGGGGCCCGCCTTCGAGGTCGCCGCGTCGATGGCCTTCAAGGACGGTGCGCAGAAGGCCGGGGTCCAGCTCCTCGAGCCCGTGATGGAGGTCGAGGTCGTCTGTCCGGAGGAAAACATGGGCGACGTGATCGGCGACATCAACGCGCGTCGCGGCCAGATCCGGAGCATGGACAACCGCGGGAACATGCGTGTCGTCACGGCGGAGGTGCCGCTGGAGCGCATGTTCGGCTATTCGACGGATCTGCGGTCCAAGACTCAGGGCCGCGCCACCTACACGATGCAGTTCAAGGACTACCAGCCGGTGCCGGACAGCATCGCAGACGAGATCGTTGCCAGGGTAAGGGGCCTGTGAGCCCCGCGACCAAGGGATAGGGAGAATGGCCAAGGAGAAGTTCGTCAGGACCAAGCCGCACGTGAACGTGGGCACCATCGGTCACATCGACCATGGCAAGACCACGCTGACGGCGGCGATCACGAAGGTGATGTCGGATGTGCACGGCGGCAACGCCGTGTCCTAC
>JBHJHB010000051.1:0-5937 GCA_050331215.1 Sandaracinaceae bacterium
GCCCCGCTCGATGAAGTCGAGGCGGGCGCCGCTGGTGTAGACGTAGGTCTCGGTGCCCGCGCTCGTGGTGCGCGAGGTGCGGTTTCCGTCCCGGTCGTAGGTGTAGTCGATCTGCTCCACCAGGGTGCCCGCGAGATCGTAGTACGACTCCCGCTCCACGCGGAGGGCCGCGTCGTACGCGACCTCGACGTAGCTGCCGTCCTCGCGGGTCACGCGGGTGGGCTCGCCGCTATCGGACCGGACGTAGGTGACCGAAGCGAGGACGGCGCCCGAGGCGTCGGTGTGGGTCATGGACTCGACCCAGCCCCGGTCGTCGTAGACGGTGGCCGTCTCGACGCCGTTGGGGCGCACGACGAGGACCGGGCGGTCGAGGGCGGCGTAGGTGGTGGTGGTCACGCGGCCGAAGGGGTCGGTGACCGTCTCGAGGTTGCCGCCGGCGTCGTAGGCGAAGGTGGACTCGCGGGTCGTGGGGGTGGCGGCGTGGTCGGTCACGCGGACCCTCTCCACCCGGTCCATCACGTCCCAGTCCTGCTCGAAGACCGCTGCGGTGGGGTAGTCGATGCCGTCGAGGCGCCCGGCCGCATCGAAGCGCTGGGTCGTGGATCCGGTGGCGTCGGTGTAGGTCTCGACGCGGTCCTGGGGGCCGTAGGTGTAGGTGCGCTGGGAGCCGTCCGACCCGTCGCGCTGCGTGACCCGGCCCGCGGCGTCCCGGGTGAAGGTGAGCGTCGTGCCGAAGGCCCGGCTCTCCGTCGCGATGCGCAGGTCGGGGCCGAAGGTGCGGCTCATCGAACCGCCGAAGGGGTAGTCCACCTGAGCGACCTCCCCGCCCGGGCCGAAGGTCCAGGAGGTGGCGTCGCCCTCGGGGCTCGTCACCGTCTCGAGCCGGTCCACCCAGACGTCGAGGACGTCGGGCCGAGGGCCGTCCCGGGTCTCGTCCTCACCGGCGTAGCGCGTGACGGGCGCTCGCGCGCCGTCCACGCCCACCCACACCCGGCCGCTCGAGGCGTCCCAGCGCACGTCGCCCCCGAGCACACGGGTGTGCCCGTAGGTCCAGGCGTTGCCGCCGAGGTCGCTCGCGCTCGTCAGGACGCTGTCCGCGTCGTAGGTGAAGGTGCGGGTGCGGCTCTCCTCGTCCACCTCGGTCAGAGGGAAGGAGCCCGAGGCGTCCAGGTTCGTGAGACCACGGAAGGTCTGCGAGGTGGTCGCGCCGCCGGGGTACGTCGTGTCGTCCGGAAGGCCGTAGCTCGTCAGTGCCCTCGAGGTCGTCTGGGTCAGGGCGTTGGTCGTGGTGCCCCGGGCGCTGTCGGTCACCGCCTCGAGGCGCCCGGCGAGGTCGTAGGCGTAGGTCAGCGTGTTGCCGAGCTCGTCCGTCGCCACCCGGAGCTGGCCCGACGCGTGGTACTCGTTTCAAGCTTGAAGCGATTTAGGGACACCCTACGTTTCAGGCTGCCCGGAGAAGTCTGCATGACCTGAGGCTTCCTTGCGGGAGGCGTCCGTCTCGACCCACGCCCGCCCGGTGGACGAGGCCCGTCGACCGGCAACTTCGTGGCGGGCGCCACGGTGGAGCTCGTCGGGCGACGTGGCCGAGGCGATCCGCAACGGGTTGGCCGCGCTCGCCCACGCCAGAAGCCACGGTGACCCCGACGGCGAGGAGGGCGGCCTGCCACGGCTCGGCGCCCGCGACCGCGCCCTCGGCCGCGACGTGCAGGCGCCTGCTTCCCCGTGACGGCTACGCGGCCGCGAACGAGGCCTGCTCGACCTCGGCCGAGAACAGCCGCCGGGCCACCCGCTGGCCCTTGCACCACGCCCGGTCGGTTCGCGCCGCTCGCTCCTTCAGGTTCGCTTCGGTCCCGAAGGCCGCCAGGTGCTCGAACCCAGGCCCCGCCATCGTCATGCGCAGCCACGCCTCGGGGTCGATGCCCCGTCGCTGCAGCAGCTGCGGACGAGGGCCGCTCAGGCGCGCCATGCCCTCGCGGTGCGCCCGACCCGTCCAGTCGAGCAGCTCCGCGTAGTCCACCAGCGTCATCGGCAGCGCCTCGCTCCCGGTCCGGTTTGGCTCATCCGCGAACGGAACCAGCCGATGCCAGCCGACCTCGGTCTCGAGCGCCGACTTTGCCGGCGCCGCTTCGCGACCGGCTCCCGCTCCCCGGCGACCGGTCGCCGCCGTTGCGGCCTGGCCGTCCTCGCCCGGTGCCTCCGCGGACAGCTCCACCTCTGCGGCGTCCGAGGGGCTCCCGGACTCCGGGGCGTCCGACTCCGATGCCAGCTCCGCCTCCGCGGCGTCGAGCCGAGTGCCCATCGCGGCCAGTCGCTCGCGGATCGACGTGTGCTCGGCGTCGTCCAGACGGGGCGCTGCGCCGGCTCGCACCGGGTTGAGGTCCACGTAGCTCATGCACGTCAACAGCGCCGCTTCATCGAGCAGCGCCTGGCTCTTGAACCGACCTTCCCAGAACCGCCCCGTGCACCCGTCCTCCTTGTTCGCGCGGCGGGCCAGGTATTCGTTCAGCGTTCGCATGAGCCACGAGATCGACGTCAGCCGCTCCCGCCACAGCTCCAACCGCTCGTCACGCTGCTCGTCGGTCAGCCCTTCGAGCTGCCCGGCCACGTTCTTGAAGAGCCGCCCGTACCGCTCGACCACCTCGTCCGCGCTCCAGCCGGCGGCCGCCTCGGCGACCACCCGCAGCACCACGTGGTAGTGGTTGCTCATCACCGCATACGCGCAGACCTCGACCGCGAATACGTCCCCGAGCTCGCGCAGTCGCTCGACGAGCCACCGCTTGCGGTGCCCGTAGTCCCGTCCCGAGTGCGGGTCCCGACCGCACAGGAAGGCCCGCCGAACACAGCGGCTGACCAGGTGATAGTAGGGCGTGGCCGCGAGGTCGACCTGCTGGGCGCGGGAGATGGTCATGGGGTGGAGGTAGCGCATCGGGCCGCGTGTTGCCAGGATGATGGGTGTCCTAAAAACGGCCGTCCTCGGTACCCCGCACCGTTCCGTTCTGGTTGTAGGCTTCGATTATCCCGGCGTTACTCGTCGGGTTCGCCAATCGAACCACCACATAGATCCGTCCGGGGTACGAAGGCGCGTACCTCCAAACCACCGGTCGAAGCCCGCAAGTTCCACCCGGTTCGCCCTCCCCCGAAACACCCTACGCCCAAGCGCGGTAGGGGCAAATGAAGGGCCACGGAGTTGCTTGCCCTCTCCGTGCTCCGCCAGCAACCCAGCGCGGGCGAGCTCGTAGAGTCGATCGAGCAGTACGCGGTCCCCGATCAAGTCACGGCTCTTGCGGTGCGATCCAAGGGCACGGGCCACCGCCACGTGGGTCTCATCGCCAGCCATCAATCGGCCAACAAGTCGACGCTCCCAAACCGATAGTCCCGTGCGGAGAGAGGGAAGGCGCTGAGTCAGCGTCGGTAGGTAACCAAACAAGGGATGGCGTTCGTGTACAAAGGCACAGGTCTCGAAGTCTGCCGGAGAGCCCACAGAGAACGCTGTCCATAGACTGCACGCGGCTGAGCGAAGATTCGGCGTGAGATTCGTGGTCGTTGAGCCACCGTGCCCGCCTATGCCTCCCGTTGCTGCGGGAGAAGTGCTCGGAGCGAAGGAGTGCACCACGGACATGCGAACTCTTGACCCATGCGCTCGTACCAGGAAGTGTACCAGCCAGCATAGAGAGAGCTGCTCCTGCAGAGACTCTCCACACCAGAACACGACCGCCCGATCCGGCACATCTTTCAGAAGGCGCTCCACCGCCCTACCAGCGGGTCCCAACAGTTGGCATTGCTCACTTGTTTGTTCGGAGTGTTGTCGGATGCTGACTGGTGCTGTCGCAGTATTCGCGAGGGCTAGAAAGTAGGACTGGCGCTGCAGGAGCCAGCTGTTGATTGCTCGTGGCTCGGCATCAGGCGCGGGCCCATCGGACAGTTCTCCATCGATACGGAGTGCCTCAAGACCTTGAGGCAATGGAACGTGATCGGACGCGATAACATGCAAGACTGCGTCCACGTCTGCTCACTCCTTTAGCTAGAAATTGGGATCCGGTCGATATCGTGCTCGCGCCGGTCCCCGCGCCGTCCACGAGGCCGATCACCGACCCCATGGCGTCGCGCAGGTAGTAGACCTCGTCGCCCGTCGATGCGTCGTAGCGAGCGAGGGCGTGCTCGCCGTCGTAAACGTAGCCCGTGGTCGCCGCGCCCGTGGACGCGTCCGTGACCACGTGGGGCGACTCGAGGGCCTGGACGTGGGACGGCGCCGTCTGGAACGCCACCGCGGCCACCAGGGCCGCGCCCACGAGGGTGCGCCTCCCGGTGCGGCGCTCCATCGCGTCGAAGTCGATCTCCGCCCGGTCGCCGCTCACCGCCTCGTCGATGGCCACCACGTGGTCGTCGGCGTCGTAGGTCAGATGCAGGTCGAGGCCGCCCCGCTCGATCAGCACCAGGTGGTCGTGGTTGCTCATCACCGCGTAAGCGCAGACCTCGACGGCGACGATCTCGCCGAGCTCTCGAGGCCGCTCGGCCAGCCACCCCTTGCGGTGCTCGTAGTCCCGTCCGGAGTGCGCATCCCGACCGCACAGGAAGGCCCGGCGAACGCAGCGGCTGGCCAGGTGGTAGTAGGGCGTGGCGGCGAGGTCGACGTGCTGGGCTCGGGAGATGGTCATAGGGTGGGCGCAGCGCAGGGCGGCCGAGCCGGCAAGTGACATGGTGTCCTCGATTGCTACTCGGTCGCTCCTCAACGTGGGCACGCACGTCGTGCCGATCCCCTGTTGCCCTGTGGCTCTGAGATTGGGTGGCTACTCGCAGGATCCCTCATCGCCACCCTCACGAGCCCGAATTCGGCTCCAGAAACGGTCAGTCTGCTCCGGAACTTGCTCGACCATTTCGTTGTACGAGGCCTCGTCTCTGGTGATGAAGTCAGGCCCTAGAACCACATAGTCGGCCTCCCGAAAGAAGTTGCACGTCCAATCCTCCGGAAGAGTCTGGTCCCGAACATCGAAGAGCCAGATCGGCAGCCATGAGGAGTAGCCGAGGTCATCTGCTACCTGCACGAGGGCGATGCCTTCCGTGGCAGCCGTACACATCGCCTGAACCTCGTACTCCTTGCCTTCCGTAACAAACACCTGGCCTGGCGTCGCGAAGGGCACGATCGACTGGGGATATTCCTCGTATGAGGTCTTCCTCGCTTGTACACGCACTGTGGAAAACTCCTACCGGGCGCCCGGAAGAACGATTTTCAAGTCGTCGATGGCACCTGTGATGGTGTTGAGGACATAGTGAACCTGGATAGGGCCTGCTCGCCCCCCCGAATTTACGAACTGGCTCATCTTAACCCAGCCGTCCGATGCCAACCATCGGGAGTCTGTCATGCGAATGGGCAGGACCCGTCCTGCCGTAGGGTTGGAGATGACTTGCTCCACGGCGAGGTGCTCCCGCAGATTCCGGGGGAGCGTCGTTCCTGTCGACAGATTGGCGGTAGAGCCTCGACCTAGAGCTTGAACTCCTCCCCTTGAGGCTCGGAACAGAGATGGAAGCCCTCGTACAAGCCCATAGACGGACCTTCCGACGCTCTGAAGGGCTCTCATAAACCGCTGAGCTTGGGAGGCGACTGCCGTGAAGAGGAGGTTCACTCTGGCCACGGCCGCAGTGAGCGTACCCCTTAGCGAGAACAGGCCCGTCGGATCTTGATAGACGTACGGGTTCGCGTTGGAGAGGGCGTACGGGCTTAACGACTCGGGTCGGTGGACTCGACCTTCTATCGGGTCTCGCGTAATGAACCTCCCCGTCTCCGCGTCGTACGTCCTGGCCCGGACGTAGTAGAGCCCCTCCGGGTCCAGCCACATCCCCTGGAACCGCGGACCCCCGTGCGCCGGTAGCGCCGCCAGCGGGCCCGAGCTGCTCCGGACGTTCCCGAACCCGTCGTAGTGGATCGTGCTCGCGCCGGTC
>JBHJHB010000052.1:0-23426 GCA_050331215.1 Sandaracinaceae bacterium
ACCTCGATGACTTCAATGCTGAACTCATAAACTACAACGTCAGTACGCTTCGTGACGTACACACCGTACGTGAAACGCACCCGCGAGCGCTGGAGCTTCTTGTCGATCCGGCTGGTGTCCTTCTGGAACCTGTTCGTGGGCACGTCGGCCTCGGCAAGAAGACGCAGGAAGTCGTCCCGGACTGACGCTTCCAGGTGGTCGCGCGCAAACGCCTTGGGATCGAGCGTCTTTCGGTTGCTTCCGAGGTCGACGACCAGGGCAGCGTGGCTCTTCGCTTTCTCCTCGCCCGACGAGATGTTCGTCCTGATGAACTTCTCTGCCGCCGCGAGATACCTTTCGGTCAGTACCTCGGGTTCTGCACAGAGAGCGCAACCCAGGAAGCGGTGGATGAAGAACCGCGCGATGTCGCCACCACGCAACTGGTCATCGCTGAGCAGTCCGTCCTCCGGGCCGGTATGAGCGAAGAAGAGGGCGGTTTTGAAGACGCGCGTCCGGTCGGTGAGCATCAGGTTGTGAAGGTGTCGTAGATCGAACGTCTTCTTGCCGCCCTCAGAGGTCATCTCAATCTGAATCCCCTGCTCCCGCTCGACCTTCATCAGCACCACAACGGGCTGGGACGTCTCGAGCGTCCCGCGAGCCACGCACAGGAGTCCGGGTGAGTTCCTTCCGCTCTGAACTTCGTGGAGGTGCTTCGCCATCGCCTGAGACGGCGCAAGAAGCTTGGCTCGTGGGGCGTCGAGAAGATGGCCGACGTTGCGGCGAACCGGCGCATCCTCGTCGAGAAAGCGCACCGAGCGGCCCACGCGGCGAAGTGACTCGGAGATCTTGTTTTCGAAGAACGTTCTTGCCTCGTCTGGGCACGGACTCGGAGCATCGCTGAGTACTGGCTCCGAACCTTCTCCGCCTCGCGCCACGGGGAGGTCGTGAATGATCACGGTGCGGATTCGGAACGTCGAAAGGTCAAGCTCCACTATTTCGTCCCCCACTGGTTCTGGTCAATCGGCCTGCGACGTGACGACCCGCTGGGTTCGTTGAGGCAGCCTCGGCGGTCACAGCGCCTCCAGTTCGATCTTGAGGGCCTCCACGGTTTTCAGCGCATACACCGTCGAGCCCCACGCGCGGTCGAGGCCGAGTTGGCGCACCCGATTGGCGAGCGACTTGTCGGTGAGCACCCAGGTGGCGATCGGGAGCGCGGCGGCCATGTGCTGGATGTCCATCGCGTCTCCGGGTTCGACCGGGCGGTCGATGGTCAGGATCTGCGCGTATAGGCGGAAGGGAATGTCGTTGCACGGGAGCGCCAAGAAGTGCTCCGACAGGAAGAACGGCATCGCCTGGTCGGGGTCGCCGCCCAGATCGTCCCACGTGCGGAGGTAGTCTCGGAGCGGGGAGCCCGCGGCGATCAGCATGTAGTCGGGCTCCGGGCTCAGGAGCTGCGCCCGGAGGCGCTCGAGGATCACTCGCTGCCCCTCGAGAAAGCCCGAGCGCTCCCGCTCGAGCTGCTGTTCGTACGTCGTACCCGCGGCTCGGTTCTTCTGGCGAAGCGCCTCGACGTCCTCGTGCGTTCGCTCCTTCGCCTGCTTCGCGCGCCCCAAGAGGTCTGGGTGCATCCCCGTGTCGACGCTGATGAACCAGCCCTGCTTGCTGACCTCCTGCACCGTGGCGGCGGGGTCGTCGCGAAAGAAGACGCGGCGCTTCAGGCGGATCTCGTCGTCGTCGGTGAGGTACGCGCGCATCGCCTCGGCGACCTGGAAACGGTCCAGCTCGAGACGACCTCGAACCTGGATGTTGTAGGTCAGCTTTCGGAGGCGGAGACGGATCTCCGAGGCGCGGGGGTGTCCTCCGACCTCCCGGGCTTGGTCCGATTCGACGCAGACGAGCTGGTCCTCCTTCCGTTTCGCGTCGATGACGTCGACCAGTTCGAGCACCCGGCGGTCACCGCGCTCTGGGTCCTTCTCGGCGCGGCCGAGGGCGATCAGGAACGAAGTGTCCAGCCACAGCAGTGGAGTCTCCGGCCGTTCCACGATCACGCTGGGCTGGCTCGTCACGGCATCCTCAGTCCAGGTCGAGCGACCCCTGCTCGCTCTTGGCCTTCTTCTTCCCGCCGCGCTTGCTGGTCTTCTTGGTCTTGCCGCGCTTGCCCGAGGAGCCCAGCCCGCGGCGGCGTTCGTCTTCGGCGCGCTCGGAGTTGAGGACGAAGAGGCGGTCGATCACGGCGTCGGAGAAGGCTTCGACGGCGCGCTCTTCGGCGGGGGTGGCGGGGCAGTAGGGCGGGGCCTCGAGGTCGTCCCAGCCGTAGGCGGCGAGGACGGCGGCGTCCATCTCCTCGTGGAGGCGGCGTAGCTCGACGATCGGGGCGTCGGTGCAGTCGGGGTCCTTGAGCTTGTTGTAGGTCGTGGTGAGGCCCTCGTCGGCATCGACCATGTGGGCGGCGCGGGTCTCGTAGAGACGCTCGCCGATGGCCTCGAGGTCGGGGTGGACGGTGCGCGGGGCAGCCGCGGGGAACGGGAATGTCTCGAAGCAGTCGCTCGCCGAGTAGTTGAGTCGCTCCTCAAGCGTCGAGGACAGGAGCCAGGTCCAGCCCTCGTGGACGCGGGACTGGAGGATGGCGAAGGCGGTATAGGAGGGGAGCGGGAACACGTAGAGCCTGTGACTGAATATCCGGTCCGTGGGCTGGAACGAGAACATCAGGTGCTTGCTCACGATGCCGGTGACGAGGCAGCGGTCGAGGGGGGCGATCGCTGCCCGCATCGACGGGTAGACCTCCGCGAACTGCCACCACCGCTTCCGCCAGGTATCGCGGCGCACAGTCTCCCGATAGGGTTTCACCTCTCGCCGAACGATATCCAGCAGCTCCGGCCATCGCTCGGCTTCTGAGAGCGACATCTGCGCGAAGTCGATGACGAACCTGTGCGGGCTCTGCGTTGGACTGGAGTTCACCTCCTGGCCGCCGAGGTACTCGAAGACGCGCTCGCCATTGGTGGCATTCGCCTCAATCAGTTCGCGGCGAACTTCCGAGTCGATGAGAAAGCCCTGCCCACCGATCTTGCATCCCAGGAAGCTAAGCTGGGTGTTCGCGGACAGCTTGGTTGGATCCGGGCGCTCCTTGCCTTGTCGGAGGCGGGAGTTGATGCACTCTGCCGGCGTACCGTCGAGGATGGGGGGCTGGGCGGCCACCTGAGGGCTGCCCAGTGCAAGGTGCACGACGGCGACAGTGACGGCCGCCTCACCAGGCCAAGGCATCGAACGTACAGCAGCATAGACCTGCCAACCATTCTGCAACATGGGTTGGAGGCCGGCTTCGCGTGTATCGCCTTGCGCAATCGTGTTTGTCGCTATGAGACCAACAGTCCCGTGCGACCCGAGGAGGGCGGCCGAGCGGCGGAAGAAGTGGGCTACCAGGTCCGCTTTGCCCCCGGCGCCTGTGTGCAGCTCGAACAGCCAGTCGCGGTACCGCTCCCCATGGGTGCCGACGATCGATGCCTGTCCCATGAACGGCGGGTTCCCCACGAACGCATCCATGAACGCCGCGCGGTTCACCTTGCCGTCCTCGAGCGGGTCGGGCCGCTCGGCGTGGAAGACCTCGGGGAACTCCAGCATCCAGTGGAACACGGGCAGCCGCTCCCGAATCTGGTGCTGGAGCGCTTCGAGCTGTGCGCCTGCTTCGTCGTCGCCGTCCAGCCACCGCTGGACGAGCCCGAGGCGTCGGTCACGCTCGGCCTCCCGCGCCTTGCTCTTCGCCTCGGCGAAGAAGGCGCCGACGCACACGTCGGCGATAAGCCGCGCGCGCCGGCTGGCGTCGGCCGCGTCGACGAGGAGGCGCTCCTTCTCGCGCTGTGCTTCCGGTGAACCGTCGCCCGCGAGGTCGAGGATCGCCTGGCGGATCGCGATCGCCTCGTCGAGGGCCTCACGAAGCACCTGCTCGGCGAGGCCGAGCTGCTTCTCGGGCTTCCAGTGGAAGGCACGGATCTGATCGAAGCTCAAGCCGACGAGGCTGTCGCCGTGGCGCAGGGCGTGGTCGACGAAGGTGAACGGCAGGTCTCTGGCGAGCGTCACGAGCCAGAGCGAGAGCTTGGCTAGCTCGACGGCGGAGGCGTTCTTGTCGACGCCGTAGAGGCAGCGTTGGGCGACGAGGCGGCGCGCGTGGAGCACGGGGTCTTCGTTGGGGGCCTGAGCGGCGACCTCTTCGAGCTTGCCCTCGCGCGTCCAGGCGGCCACGAGCTGATCGGCGAGGAAGCGGCACGCCTCGACGAGGAAGGCGCCGCTGCCCATGGCGGGGTCGCAGACTTTCAGCTCGAGGATGAGGTCCGAGCGCGGGGCCTCGCCCATGCACGCGAGGAGCGGCTCGAGGGTCCGGCGGACGATGGGCGCGGAGAGGCTGCGCGGCGTGTAGTGCGAGCTGGTACGGCGGCGCTCGGCGCCGGGCTGGAGCACGAGCTGGCCCGCGCTGGCCTCGGTGAGGTGGCGCTCGCGCTTGCGGCTCGAGACGGCGAACCCGCGGAGCGCCTCGAGGCCCTCCTCGTCGGCCAGCGCCTTCACCAGCTTGGTGGCCTGCGCCTTCGAGAGGCCGGTGTGCTCCTTGACCCAATTGGCCCGGCGGCTCTTCGCGACCTCGCCGAGGCTCTCGTCAGCGACCGCGGGGAGGTCGCCCTCGGCGGTCATCCAGACGCCGTTCGGGCGCAGGCACACCGCGGGCGCGGGGAGGCGGACGACGTGGAAGCCCATCAGCGCCTCGTAGACGCTGCCGATCTGCTCGACGTCGAGGGTCCGGTAGGAGAGGCGCTGGCCCTCGAAGACGAGGAGCTTTTCGAGGACTCGGTAGACGGTCTCGTCGTCGACGGTGGGGACGCGGACGTCGGCGCGGTGCTCGGGCACGACGATCGGGGCGGCTCCCGCCGGTCCCCAGCCCTCGAGGAAGGGGTAGGTGTTCGGGTCGAAGAGCGCGCCGCGCCGCGGAGGCATCGAGAGGTCTTCGTGGTCGACTCCGAGGAAGACCTGCCGGAAAAGCGCGACGAGATGGGCGTAGGCGCCGAAGCGGCGGCTCATCGAGTCCGGGTAGGCGCCCTGGTCGGCCTGGAGGCGGTCGAAGAGGCCGAGCAAGCTCTGATGCTCGGCGTAGGAGGGGTGGTCGACGGGCAAGAGGCCCCGGTCCTCGGCGTAGAGGATGAACACGAGGCGGAGGAGGACGGTGAGGAGGCCCTGGTAGAGGTGGTCGCCCTCCCGCTGGAGCGCGTCATCGATCAGCGTGTGCCCGTCGCGCTCGGCCGCGGCCTCGAAGCCGCGGAGGAGGATCTGGAGCGCGTCGAAGACCTGCTCGGCCAGGTCGCTCGTGACGTTCGCTTGGCGCTTGCGGCTCTCGGCGAGCAGGGCAGGGAGTGCGTGCTCCTCGGCGACGCCAAAGAAGCGCGTCCCGCTGAGGAGCATCACGAAGGCGTCGAGGATCGGGCGGCCGCCGACGCTCGCCATGTCGTCGAGGCGGAAGGTCAGGTGCCCCGATGACTCGCCGTGCGGCGCGAAGACGAGGCGGACGACCTCGCGGTTGGTGAGGATGCCGACGGGCACGCGGCAGTGGCGCAGGAGGCGGTCGAACTTGGCCGACGCGGGGTACTCCCAGGGGCCAGTGAGCGTCTCGGCCTTGTCGAGGTCCATCCCGACCGCCTCGGGGCAGCCGGCGGCCACGTCCCAGACCAGCGCCACGTAGGCGCTCCCGGCGCGGCTCGCGGGCGTGCTGTCCGGCGCGTTGGCCTCCTCGTCGCTTGGCGGCTCGAGGCGTCGTAGGCCCATCGTCGGGCGGAGGCTCTGGCGGCCCTCCGGCACCCAGAGCGTCAGCTCGTCGGGGAGCGCACCGGCTCCTGGTGCGCCGTCGGCGTGCGCGCCGTCGCTGGTCGGGCGGCCTGCGTCGAACAGATCCGGCGTCAGGTCGAGCAGCTCGGAGAAGAAGCGCTCGAGGTCGGCGATCGCGCGGCCTTCGGGGCCGGCCGAGCCCTCGCGCGAAGCCGGGCACAGCTCGATCAGCTTCGCCTGGGTCTCCGGCGCCTGCCGCGCCATGCACTGCGCGTCGACGAGGACCGGCACGGAGACGACGAGGCCCTCGACCGGCTGGACCATGCCGAGCCAGGACTCGTGAAAGCGCTTCTCGACCTCGCTCATCCCCGGGTCTCCGGCCAGAGGACGACGAGGCCGACCGGCTCGAGCCGATGGAGGACGACCTCGTAGAGCTTCTCGATCTCGCGCGGCTCGGTCTCGATCTCACGCTGGATGGAGACGAGCCGGTCCTCCATGAAGCGCTTGTCCTGCTCGAACTGGTCGCGCTGCGCCTTCTCGCTGTCGGTGAAGTCCAGGAGGAGCTGGGTGCGGTCCTCGATCTCGCGGATGATGGCCATCCGCTGATGGCTGAGGATCTCGCGGAGCGCTTCGGACTCCTCCTGCGCCCGGCGCTGGAGCTTGTCGGCGGCGTCCTTGGCCGTGGCGTCGGCCTCGTCGCGGATGTGCGGCCACAGGTCGGCGAAGAGCCGCGGGGCTGCCTCGACGACGCGGGCTTGCAGCGCGTCCGAGACGCCCTCGAGGGTCGGCGACTCGGAGAGGATCTGCTCCAGCATGTCGACCGCCTTCTGGTCGGCGGCCTCGGCGAAGGGGCGGAGCGGGTCCTCGCTGCCGTCGACCCAGCGCGCAGCGACGCGGATCAGCTGGTCGTGCAGGCGCGCGGCGCCGGGCCCGAAGAGGCTGAGGCGCCCGAAGGCGATGACGCGGACGAGGTTGTCGTGCCGGGTGCGAACCACGGTGACGCGGCTCAGGTCGTGCGCGGAGAAGCCCTGGGCGAGGAAGCGGCTCAGGATGCGCTGCACGAAGGGGTGCTGGAGGTGCACGTGGACGAGCGCGCTGTTCATCTTCGGGGGCGGCTCGAAGAGGAGCGGCTGCGGAGGGCGCTCCCGGAACTCCCAGAAGGGCTCGTCTCGGCCCCGAGGCGCGCGCAGGGTGTCGAGGGTGGGCTGCCAGTCGTCCGGGAGCGAGGGGACCTCGTAGGCGCCTTCGTGGGCCTTCGAGGGCCGAAGGCCGTGGGCGCCTGCTAGCTCGAGACCCACGTCGATGGCGTCGCGGAGGAGCGCGGGGTCGAACTCCATCACCTTCCGGGAGCGGTTGAGGATGTCGCCCGCCTCCTCGATCTCCGCGCGGAGCTTGGTGCGGTCGTCGCGCTGGGACTCCAGCTCTCGGGTGGTGACCTCGCGGAGCTTGGGCGCGGCCTCGGCCTGGCTGAGCCGGTCCGCGGTCCGCGCGTCGATGCCGTCGTCGAGCACCTCGCCCATGCGATCGGTCAGCACCGCGCCGAGGGAGCCCAGCTCGCGCTTGATGACCTCGACCTTCTCCACGAGCTTGTCGAGCACGAGGTCCTCGGCGCGGTCCGGGTAGATGAAGTAGTGGCAGCGGACCTCGGGAGACGACTGGAGGGTCCGGTCGATGCGCCCGTTGCGCTGCTCCACCCGAGCTGGGTTCCACGGGACGTCGAAGTGGAAGAGGTCCGCGCAGTGGCCCTGGAGGTTCACGCCTTCGCGCGCCGCGTCGGTCGCGATCAGGATGCGCACGGGGTGCTCATCCGGTGGGCCGTTGAAGGCGCGCTGGATCTCCTCGCGCTGCTCGTCGCTCATGCCGCCGTGGAACTGC
Organism: Sandaracinaceae bacterium; assembly: GCA_050331215.1. GTDB lineage: Bacteria > Myxococcota_A > Polyangia > Polyangiales > Sandaracinaceae > JBHJHB01. The sequence continues at coordinate 7,657 of JBHJHB010000052.1, forward strand.
ATGATGCGCGCGTCCGCCTGGTCGGTGCCCTGCACCGCGGTCGTCAGGAGCTGCCAGAGCCAGCGCTTGGTGTCGCCGTACTCGGTGAAGATCAGGACGCGGCGGTCGCTCCACTTGCGATCGGCCTTCTCGAGGTCCTCGGCGCCGCCGAGGGTCACGCCCGCGCACTGGTGGGCTCGCATCCACGCGAGGAGCGCACGCACCTTCGCGTCGGCGGCCCCGCGCGTCTGCTCGGCCAGGCGGATCATGTCGTCGAGGACGGCGCGCGCGCGGCCCTCGGGCGTCTCGAGGAGCGCCGAGGCGGCGGCGACCTCGGCGCCCGCGAGCGCCTCCGCGGTGTCGTCGTCGGGACCGTACTCGTCGTCATCGCCGCCGGTGGAGGGCGCGAGCGCGAGCCGGGTCGGGGCGTCTCCGCGCTGAGCATCACTTCGCTGCACTGTGTCGTAGTGCTTGCGCAGGGTCCGGTAGAACGCCTCGACGCTGCTCAAGAGCCGCTTCTGCAGGTTGATGAAGACCAAGCGGCCCCGGCCCTTCGTCGGGCGTGCCAGCTCGGTGTACTCGCGGAGCTGTTCCGAGAGCGTCAGCTCGAAGGGCTCGGCCTTGCCGAGGTCGAGGGCGGCTTGCTCTTCGTGGGTCTTCGCCTCCGGGTCCCACACGATCGATTGGCTGCGCCAGCGCCCGTCGACGTTGCGCAGGCTGAGCTGGACGAGCTTGCGGAGCGGGAACTGGTCGACGCCAAGTTGCCGGAGGTCCTCCTTGAGGCGGCGCACCATGACGGCCTCGAGCTGGCTCGCGCTCTCGACCCTCACGCCGCGGGTGAACCGCTGCGGGTCGAGCACCTCGAGGAGCGCCGAGAACGAGTTCGAGTGCCCGTTGTGCGGGGTAGCCGAAAGGAAGAGCCGGTTCTCGAAGCGCGGCGCGATGTCGCGGATCACCTTCGTGATCCGGGAGTCGATAGCGTATTTCGTCGCGCTGGCGGGGGCGGCGACGTGGGCCTCATCGAGGATGAGGAGACTCTTCTTCGCGCGCTCGCCTAGATGCTGGAGCAGCGGATCGCGGTACTCGGGGCGGCGCACTGTCTGGTGCGAGACGATGAAGCGGTTGTGCGTGCTCCAGGGGTTGATAGCGAAACCCCGCTCCTGGCGCCGCCGCGCGATGAAGGCGCGCGACATGATCTCGAAGCGCAGGCCGAAGCGCTGCGCCATCTCAGCGCGCCACTGGAGGGCCACCGACGCGGGGCAGATGATCAGGGAAAACTCGACGCGCTGGCGGAGCAGAAGCTCCTGGAGCACGAGCCCCGCCTCGATAGTCTTCCCTAGGCCGACTCCATCCGCGATGAAGAGATTCGCACGCGGTAGCGATAGTGCTTTCTTGAGCGGAGTGAGCTGGTGAGCGAGGAGCCGGATGCCGGCTCGGAACGGGGCCTGGAACAGACGGTCATCGGTGGCGGTCACCGAGTTCCACTGCAGCGCGTGGAGATAGGCGCCGAAGTACCGCGGCGGATCGATCTGCGGCACCTCGCCGAGCCCGTGCGCTTCGGGCTGAAGCACCCGCGCCCCCAGCTCGCGCTCCCAGTAGACTTCCAGCGGGCGGCCCGGGTTGTCGTCGTCGAGGCAGACCATCCGCACCCGCGTCGCGTGACCGGGCTCCGGTGGCGGGCTGACGTCCTCCACGAGCCACTGCCGGTGGCGGCAGGCCACGATGTCGCCGGGCCGGGGCGCGTAGCGGGGGATCTCCTCCGCCTTGAAAAGCGGCTTCGGCGGCACGCTGTCGGCGGCCCCGTGGGCCTCGAGGAGCCGCCCGGCCAGAAGCTGACGGGCCCGGCCCGAGTCGTCGAGGGCGTGGGACCGACAGACGGCCTTCAGCTCGTCACGCCCGAGTTCCTGGAGGAGGTCCCGGAAGCGCACCAGGCCTGTCGAGAGCAGGGTCTCCACCTGGAGGTCCTTCGTGGCGTCCGGGGGCACCGCCACGCCGACGCTCCGGCCCACCTCGACGAGCCGGGTCTTCGAGAGCGTACGGAGGACGGTCTTGGTGGAGGGCGCTTCCATGGCGGGCGAAGAATGTCGAAGGGACGGAAGCGCTATCGTCGCGAATGGATAGGGTCTCAGGCAAGCCAAGTTCGCGCCGATCGGCGCACTTGCCCCTGGGCTAGGACATCGCGAAGTCAGCGCTCGAGAAGATCGACCACTGCCGTTGCGGCGTTCGTCGGGCGAAGGTGCTCGAGGCGAACGGTGGCGCGGGCGGCCAGCTCCTTCGGGTCGGTCTGGTCCACGAACCAGGCCTGAGCGATCCGGTCGAAGCCGGCACCCACGAGCGGCGCGGCGGCGCGCAGACCTGAGCGCAGCGCAACCGCGTCGAGGAGCCCCCCGTGGAGGAGCAGATTGCGCTGACGGTAGAGACGACGAATCGCGAAGCTCGCGTGGTGGCGGACGTAGAGGAGCTTGGTGCGAGGTCTTGGCGAGTGGGCGGGGCTGCGTCGGAAGCGCCTACGGGGCGGACAATCGTCGAGCTTCGCGGGCTCGAGCCAAAGCAGCTTCGGTTCTCGATCCTGGAGCGGAGGCCGTCGCCGTCAGCGACTACGAAGCCATCGACCGTATTCTTCCCCCTCCTGAAGTGGAAGCTGGCCTTCCTCTATAAGGACCCAGGGCGGGCGCTGTGTTCCCCATCTACTTCGCCAAGGTGCTCCTGTGATTGTATAGGAATCTCTGCGACCCGGCGGCCAGGAAGGACACGGCCTACAGCCTTCGAACTCAGACGATTCGAGAGAAGTTCCCGGATCGAAGCGACCTCGTCGAGCTCGGGAGCTTCCTCTGGAACCTCCACAGCAGAGAGCCGGACCGGTACAGCTTCTGGGCCCTGAACGTGCCCGGGCACGAAGGCAACCGCCATGCCCGCGAGCTCACGTCAAGCGACCTCGACCCCGCATCTGCAAAGAAAGTCGAGGTGCGCTTCGTCGACGTCGGTATCGATCTCACGTCGCTGTCAGGGAGGAGGAGCTCGCGCTGGCCCGACCGACATCATCCTCGATCGGGTCACAAGCCGAGCTCAGCCAGCCCGTCTGAACTCCTCGTAGCGTTCCTCCAGGAGATCGGGGTCCGGTCTGTCCGATGTCCGCCGCGGGACCGTCAGCAGTTCCCCGTCGAAGCCCTTGATACCGTACTCCAACGTGGGACCGTCGTGCTCGTCTAAGAGCTCCCGGCTGATCTCGATGACGTAGTCCGGGCGTACTCCGAGGAGGTTGGCGTCGAAGGCGCCGTGATGAAGGCGGCACAAGGCGAGCCCGTTGGGGACGGCAGGCCGGCCGCGAGGGTCCCGGTCGGGGATAATGTGGGCTGCCTCGAGGAGCCGAGGGTTCGGCAGTCGGCACACCGCGCAGCGCCTCTCGTAGGCCGTGAGCACGTGGTGGCGGAACGCTTCTTGGTGAAGGCGCTTCTTCACGAGGACCGTCTCGTACCGGCGTGCCGCCGTCAGCATGACCGGGTCGGCGAGGAAGGAGCCCGGCGCCAGGACGGACTGCTGTCCCGCGACGACGCGGCAGCTCAGTGGGTCCGACGTACGCTCGATGAAGACAGGCCAGAGCGGACGGTAGAGGCCCGGTGCGATCCCGTAGAAGTAGATGAGCGGGAGACACTCGTCCGCGCTGCGGAGGAGGAACACGTTGTCGTACGCACCCGGATCATCGCCCTGGAGCCGATAGAGAAACCCTTCGTCGGTCGCCAGGTCGTCGTACTTGGGCGGGCCGGCCTTCGGCACCGTGGTCTTGATGGAGAGCGCGCCGCCCGACATTCCTTTGGGCCGGAAGATTCCGCGCGGGGCGCTCGCGAAGCGCACCATCTGGCCTTGGTGCATGAAGCCCGCGTCGATGGCGGCCCAGGGAAGAACGGGCCCGTGCGCCTTTTCGAGCCGGGCGAGTTGGCCGAAGGCGGCTTCGCGGAGCGGCCAGTCTGGGTCCACGGAGCGAGGGTACTGGCCGTACGCCCTCGGCTCGAGCGAACGTCAACCCGATATCGATCGTGGCCCCATTGCAGCCTGCGCAGGGTGGGAGGCTCGGCCAGGGTGCGAGCCGCAATCACCACGCGCTTGGTGAGGAGGGCGACCGTCAGCCCCCAGTCCATCCCGGCGACGCTGAAGGTGCCATCGCGACGCAAGCGGCAGCGAGCCAGGATGATGTAGCGCGAGAGCACGCGGTCGAGGGAGAGCTCGACCTGGGCATGGCGGGTGAGACGGGAGCTGTCGGGCTGACCCTCAGCCACGGTGCAGCACACCGGCGACAGCCTCCGACGCGGCGGACCGGGTCCGGGGGCGAGAGCCCCCAGCGCGGATCCCCCCGCCGCGCGGAGCCAGATCATCACTGCCACCTCAACCGCCCGCACCGGCCGCGGGACCCCCCGACCCGGCGCTTCGGGCCCGTGCGCGCCAGCGCCGCGGTCACTCCACCTCGTCCGGTGAACCTCGAGGTCGCGGCAGATCACCAGGGCGGGCCCATGCCAGGACGGGGCGCGGCGATGAGACAGCCGCAGGCGCAACACTCCCCTGCGTGCGCACCCAGAACGAAGGGTGCGCCCATCAGCGTGTCGCCTCCCCGGCGGTGCGGTATCTTCCGATCCTGACTCACTCGGCCCGAAGTATCCGGACAGTCCTTACCGTCCTGGCGGCTCTGATGATTGCGTGCGGAAGCGCACGGCCGCCGCCGCAGTCGCCGGTCGTCGAGGCGCCGCGGCGCCGACCGACGGCTATACGCTTGGCGACCTTCAACCTCGAGCAGTTCGGCCCAACGAAGGCGTCGCGCCCAGCCTGGCTACGGACGGTGGCGGCCATCATTCGCTCGTACGACCTGGTCGCGGTGCAAGAGATCACCGACTCGACCGAAGAGGCACCCCGCCGCCTGCTCGAGGCGGTGAACTCGGAGCCTACGAGACGTCGGTACGCGATGTCGCTGTCGCCAAGGACCGTTGGGCGCATCGGCGAGGGGAGCCGCCAAGAGCAGTTCGCCTACTACTACCGCCCGGACCGTCTGCAGCCGGTCGGAGACGGCGTGCTCTACGACGACGGGCCGTGCGACGAGTTCCGCTATGAACCCTACCTCACCCGCTTCCACGTGCCCGACGCGCGGCGCTCTTTCGTTGTGATCAACGTCCACACGCAGCCGCGCCAGGCGCTCTCCGAGCTAGAGGCGATGGAGCGAGTCTTCAATTGGGCACGGTCGCACTTCTCGACCGAGAACACGTTCATCGCGCTGGGCGACTTCAACGCGGGGTGCGCCTACGCGACTGAGCACGCCCTCGACGCGTTGCCGATCCACGGCGAGGCCTACGACTGGGTGGTCCCTCACTCGGCGGATACCAACGTGGCCGACGAGTCGTGTGCCTACGACCGCGTTGTGGTGGCAGCGCCCGAAGGCAACCTGCTCGTCGACGACTGGGGAGTCTTGAGCGTCTTTGCCGACGCCGAGGTGTCAGATCACTATCCGGTCTGGGTCACCTTGCTGTTCACGGAGGCGACTCTCGGTCGAGCACCCTGACCGGCAGTCGTGCGGCCCACCTCTCGTGTGCGTGCTGCCGCTCCGACCCACCGAGCTCGCGTCGCCTCGACGGCGGCGAGCTCGCCACGGGCGATCTGGCCCGCGGTCGGGGGTGAGAAGGGCCACGCCGTGTAGCAGCTCGGGGGAAGCTGTTGGGCAGCACAGAACTGGGACCTGGGCTGCCGGAGACTCCAGCGGGGCTTCTTGTCGTGCGCGCCGAGTCCCGTGTCCCAGTTTGGGGGAGGCGGCTCGACTTGGCTGGACGGTCTGTTGCGCCAGAATAGGCTGCGTGCACGGCTACATCGGCGTCACCGACCCAGGATGGTGGGAGCATCTTCGCCAGACACCAGAGCCCCAGGAGGCCAACTTCTGGAGCCCGTCGACTCGCCAGCGACGCCTGGCGCTAGGTACGCCGTTCTTCTTCAAGTTGCGTGCTCCCCATCGTGCGGTCGCAGGCTTCGGCTATTTCGCAGGCTTCTCGGTGTTGCCCGACTGGCTTGCGTGGGAGACGTTCGGGGCCGCCAATGGGGTCGCGTCACTGGATGAGCTGCGGCGGCGGCTGTCCCGGATCCGGCAGCGCAACCGCATGGAGGATCGAGACGGCGGGGAGATCGGGTGCGCCATGATCGCCGAGGCCGTGCTCTTCCCCGAGTCCGACTGGGTCGACCCTCCCGCCGACTGGGCCAGTCAGACCGTGTCCGGGAAGGCCTACGATCTCACCTCCGGTGAAGGCGCGCGCATCTGGACCGAGTGCAGGGCGCGCGTGCTCTCCGGTCGAGCAGGGGTTGCCGAGGAGGCGCCGCGGTACGGAGCCCCTCAGCTTCAACGCCCTCGGCTCGGGCAGCGGATCTTCCGGATCCGGGTGCTCGATGCCTACGGGAGATCCTGCGCTATCACCACCGAGCACTCCCTCCCGGTCCTCGACGCTGCGCACATCCACCCGTATGCGGATGGTGGCCCTCACGAGGTCACGAACGGACTCGCTCTACGCACTGATCTCCACCGACTCTTCGACCGTGGTTACGTCACGTTGGACGAGAACGAACGTCTGGTGGTCAGCCGGCGGCTGCAGGATCGCTACGGCAACGGGAAGGTCTACTACGGTCTGGAGGGGCGACGACTGACGCTGCCAACGGACCCCCGTGTGCGTCCGTCTCCACGCGCGCTGCGCTGGCATCGTGAGCGAGTCTTCGTCGGGTAGTCGTGGACCCCGCCAACCGCATCGACGACAGCACCACGGTCAGCGACGCCGCCGCCATGGCGAGGGCGGCCACCGCCGGCGGGATGGCGCCCGCCATCGCCGCGGGGATCGCGAGGGCGTTGTAGGCCAGGGCCCACAGCAGGTTCTGGCGCATGACGGCCCGGGTGCGGCGCGCGAGGGCCAGGGACTCGGGCAAGAGCCCCACGCCGCCTCGGCGTAGGACGAGGTCGGCGGCGCCGAGGGCGACGTCGGTGGCCTCGTCGACCGCCACGCCCAGGTCCGCGGCGGCGAGGGCGGGGCCGTCGTTGATGCCGTCGCCGACGAAGGCGATGGGGCGCGGGGCGCGCTCGGCGATCCAGTGGGCCTTGTCGAGGGGGCGCATGGCAGCGAGCACCCGGGCCGGGTCGAGGCCGATGCGGTGGGCCACGGCGTGGGCGGGACGGGGGGCGTCGCCGGTGAGGAGGGCGATGTCGAGGCGGGCGCCCTCGAGGGCGCGGACCGCGGCGCGGGTGCTGGGGCGCAGGCGGTCCTCCAGGCGCAGGGCGCCGAGCCAGCGGGCGCCCTCGGCGACGTGGACAGCGGTCCCCTCGCCGAGGTCGAGGGGCGGGACGGCGATGTGGGCCTCCCTGAGGAAGGCGTCGCTCCCGACGCGGACGGTGCCCGCTGCGCTCTCGGCACGCACGCCGAGGCCGGGCACGGTGCGCGGGTCGTCCACGGCGAGGGGCTCGAGGCCCGCGGCGTGGGCCGCGTCGCGCACGGCGCGCGCGAGGACGTGGGTGCTGTGGGCCTCCACGCCGGCGGCGAGGGCCAGGAGGCGCTGGTCGGCGACGCCGGCGGCGGGGTGGAGCGAGGCGAGGTGGGGGCGGCCTTCGGTGAGGGTGCCGGTCTTGTCGAAGGCGACGGCGCGCACGGACGCGGCCCGCTCGAGGGCGGAGCCGTCCCGGAACACGATGCCGCGACGGGCAGCGCGGCCCGCGGCCACGACCAGGGCCAGGGGGGTGGCGAGGCCGAGGGCGCAGGGGCACGCCACGACCACCACCGCGGTCGCGGTCAGCACGGCGTCGACGGGCGAGGCGCCGAGGAGCAGGTGCGCCAGGGCGGTGAGGCCGGCCAGGGTGAGGACGGCCGGGATCAGGACGCGAGCGACCCGGTCGGCCAGGTCCTGGGTGGGGGCCCGGCTCGCGAGGAACCGCGCCATGGCGCGCCTCACGTGGTCCACGGCGCGCTGGCCGGCCGTGGCCTCCACGCGGGCGACGAAGGTGCCGTCGAGGCTGATGACGCCAGCCTCGACGGCGTCGCCGATGCCGACGGCCGCCGGGGCGCTCTCGCCGGTGAGCAGGGAGCGGTCGACCCTCGCCCGACCCTCGACGATGCGGCCGTCGACGGGGACGCGCTCGCCGGGCCGGACGCGGACGCGGTCGCCGACGGCGATCTGGTCCACCTCCACCGCGCGCTCTCGGTCGGGCTCGACGCGGGTGGCGGTGGGGGGCAGGAGCGACAGGAGGCTCCGGATGGCGTCGAGGGCGCGGTGCCGGGCGCTCCGCTCGAGGACGCGCCCGACCAGGAGGAACACGACGATCATGGCCGCGGTGTCGAAGAACACGTTGGCGGAGCCGGCGAGCAGGAGCGCGGTGCTCAGGGCGAAGGCGCTCGCCGCGCCGAGGGCGACGAGGAGGTCCATGCCGAGGACGCCGTCCCGCAGGCCGAGGGCCGCTCGCCGCGCGAAGGGCCAGCCGCCGATCAGGACGGCGGGCAGGGCCAGGAGGCCGCTGGTGGCCGCGGCGAGGCGGGCCTCCGGGGCGGTGGCGAAGGCGTCGAGGTGGAGGAGGAGCGCCACGGTCATGGTGCTCGCGCCGAAGAAGGCCGCGACGGCGAGGCGCGCCTGGAGCTCCCGGAGCTCGCCGGCCTCGCGTCCGCGGTCGCCGGCCTCCGTCAGGGGGCGGAGGCGGTAGCCGCGCGCCTCGGCCCGGGCGACGGCGGCGTCGAGGTCCGCGTGCTCGCCAGCGAGCACGGCCTCGGCGGTCCCCGAGGCGTAGGCGACGCGGGCTTCGCGCACGCCCGGCGTGCGGCCGAGGAGCTCTTCGACGGCCCGGGCGCAGCTCGCGCAGCTCATCCCCTCCACCGCGAAGGCCACGGTGCGGCCGCTCGTGCCGGCCGCGCTCACTCGTCCCGCGCGGCCTCGAGCTCGGCCCCGCCGGACCAGGCGCCGGCGTCGTCGGCCAGCGCCGCCCGAAGCTCGGCCACCAGGGCCTCGTCGATGGGGCCGGCCTCGTTGCCGAAGCTGCTGCGCACGTGGGTCAGCACCGCCGCGATCTGGTCGTCGGGGAGGTGGCCGAAGCTGGGCATCACGCCGTTGTACTCGTCGCCCGCCACCACGATGGGGCCCTGGATGCCCCGCAGCAGGATGCGCACGGGGGTCTTCTCGTCCTGCACCACCCAGGCGGAGCCGCCGAGGGGCGGGAAGACCCCCGCCAGCCCGAGGCCGCTCTCCTGATGGCAGGCCACGCAGTTTGCGGCGTACACGGCCTCGCCGGTCATCGGAGCGGGCGGCGCGACGGCGGTGCGCCGGTCGCCGGCCACGCCGGCGAGGTCGTCGGGCACGCGCACGAGCAGGGTCGCTGCACCCACGGCGAGGACCGCGGCGGAGAAGAGGAGGAACAGGAGCGGGACGCGGCCCTGGTCCTCGGTGGGCTCGCGCTTCTCGCGGCGGAGCATGGGGCCGGCGCTCACTGCGGGGCCTCCTCCGCGGTCTCGAGCCAGGCCGACTCGTAGGTGTGGTCGAGGGCGATCAGGTAGGCCACGAGGTCGAGGGCCTCGGGCTTGGCCACCACCACGCCCCGGTCGGGCTGGGCGTCGGCGGGCAGGGCGACCACCACGTCCCCCTGCCCGGCGGCGTCCTTGACGTCGAAGAGGAAGGGGAAGGCCGGCATGATGCTCTCGGCCACCACCGCGCGGGGCTGGTAGAGGTGGACGAGGTGCCAGTCCTGGCTCGGCTGGCGGGCGCCGATGTTGAAGAGGTCGGGGCCGGTCCGCATGGTGCCGAGCTGGTGCGGGTAGTCGCGCTGGTAGTCGGCCGCGGTGGAGGGGCGGCCCCAGCCGCGCTGGCCGTCGGGCCCGAAGGACGGGTCCCGGGGCTGCTGGGAGTGGCAATAGACGCAACCGAGGCTGACGTAGTGCTCGCGCCCGCGGGCTTCCTGCGCGGTGTAGGGGCGGGAGTTGGGCTCGGGCTCGACGGCCGCGAGCTGGGTGTAGGGCGCGACGACCAGGAGGAGGGTCGCGAAGGCGAGGATCAGGGAGGAAACCACCGCGAGCTCGATGACGCGCTTCACGACGCCACCTCCTCGACGAGGGCGCGGGGCGCCCAGGGGGCGCGGTCGCGCTCGGGCCCGCGGTTGGTGGCGAGCAAGCCCACGTGCACGGCGAACAGGAGGTGGGCCACGGTCATCAGGCTGCCCCCGACGGTGCGGGCGGCGAGGTAGGGCGCGGTCACGCGGACCGACGCCAGGAAGGGGACCTCGGGGTCGAGCATGGCCAGGCCCTGCAGCACGCCGCCGATGGAGAGCGCGCCGATGTAGACGAGCACGCCGCCGAGGCTGAGCCAGTAGTGCCAGCCGATCAGGGCGGGGACCGGCCACTCCCGCCCGAGGAGGCGCGGCAGCATGAAGTAGGCCGCGCCGAAGAGCACCATCGAGACGAAGGCGTACACCCCCATGTGGGCGTGCCCGACGGTCCAGTGCGTGAAGTGAAGGAGCTGGTTGACGGGGCGCACCGCCATCAGGCTCCCGATGAGCGAGACGCCCGTGTACATCACGGCGCCGGTGACCACGAAGCGAAGCGTCGGCGAGTAGCGCAGAGCGCGGAAGTGCCCGATCACCGTCATGTGGTGATTGATGGCCACGGCGATCACCGGGATGATCATCATCACGCTCTGCACGATGGACAGCGTCACCAGCCAGGCCGGAAGGGGGCCGCCGATCAGGTGGTGGATGCCCGCCTGGGAGTAGAACAGCGCGAGGGCCCAGAAGCCGACGAGGGACAGGGAGTAGGAGTAGATCGGGCGCCCGATGACCTTCGGGATCAGGTAGTAGGCGGCGCCGAGGCCGATCGGGGTGAGCCAGAGCCCGAGCACGTTGTGGGCGAACCACCAGTTGACCGCGGCGTGCTCGACGCCGAAGTGGAGGTCGGGCCAGTTGGCCACCACGAAGAGGAAGGGGAACCAGACGAGGGCCGCCGCGAAGTACCAGACCGAGACGTAGAGGTGCCCCACGCGCCGATGGCGGAGGGTGGCGAACAGCGGCACGGCCGAGAGCCCCCCGGCGATCACGAACAGGATGTCGAGGGTCCAGGGGATCTCCTGCCACTCGAGGCCGTCGGTGTAGCCCGCCGCGAGCGCGACCACGCCGAGGGCGAGGGCCACGTTCCAGAGCACCGCGCCGGCGACGGCGAAGCGCACGCCCCTGAGGTGGGTGCGGCTGAGGCGCGGCAGCAGCCAGAGCAGCACGCCGAGCCCGCTCATCGAGAGCCACCCGTAGACCGTGGTGTTCAGGTGGATGGGCCGGAGGCGCCCGAAGGTCAGCCACGGCTGCTCCGTGAGCCAGTCGGGGAAGGTGAACTTGAGCGCCACCACGACCCCGAGCACCGACCCGAACAGGAGCCAGAAGACCCCCGACATCAGGAACGTGAGCACCGCGGGGGCCGACGACCGGTCGGCGCGCTCGCGGTCCTCGAGCTCCCGCTTGAGCGCCTCGGGCAGCTCCGGCTCCTGACCGCGCAGGTCACGGAAGGCGGCGGGCGCCTCCGGGCGGTCGAGCTCTCCCTCCTCGAAGATGACCTTCGCGCCGCCGCCGTCCCAGCGGAGCTGCTGCTTCGCGATGGCCCAGATCAGCACCAAGAGCGACAGAACACTGACGACAAACGTGATGAACAGGAGGATGGCGAGGGTCGGCGTCACGTCCAAGACCTAGGGTCGAGCGCGAGGGTCACAAAGGCGACAGCTCGCGCTCGTTCGGCGCGAAGGCCCGCTCAGGGGCTCGCGACGGTGGAGATGCCTCCGTCGACCGCCACCGTCTGGCCGGTGACCCACGAGCTGTCGTCCGTCAGCAGCCATTCGGCCACCCGGGCGATGTCGTCGGGGGCGCCGAGGCGCTTGAGCGGGTGCATGCGCAGGGACGTCTCGCGGGCGCGCTCGCTCCCGGTGATGCGTGCGGCGAGGGGCGTCTCGACGAGGCCGGGGGCCACGGCGTTGAAGCGCAGGCCGCGGCTCGCGTAGGTGGCCGCGGCGCTCCGCACGAGCCCGTCCACGCCGGCCTTCGCGGCCGCGATGGCCTCGTGATTGGGCAGGCCGTGGAGGGCGGCGGTGGTGGAGAAGAGCACGACCGAGCCGCCGGTCTTGCCCATCCGCTTCGCGGCTGCGCGCACCACCCGGAAGGCGCTCGTCAGGTTGAGGGCGAGCGTGTCCTCCCACTCCTCGTCGCGCAGGAGGTGGGCGGGCTTGAGGAGGATCGACCCGACCGCGAGGGCCACACCGTCGAGGCCCCCGAGCCGATCGATGGCCTGGGCGAAGGCGCCATCCACGACGCCGTCGTCCCTCACGTCGCCGGCCACGAAGGCCGCGTCGAGAGAGCGGGCCATGGCCTCGCCGCGCTCGGCGCCTCGCGCGCTGATCACGAGCCGGGCGCCCCGGCGGTGGAGGCGGGTCGCGAGGGCCGAGCCGATGCCGCCCGTGCCCCCGAAGATCAGAAAGCGTTGCTGGTCACTCATGCGCCCGGTCTAGATCCGCCGCGGGCGCCGGGTCGGCGGGCTGTCGCTCTCGGTGTGGGCGAACTCAGGCCAGGACGGCTCGCGAGGCGCGAGGCTCAGCGCGTCGGTCGCGCGAGCAGGCTCAGCGCGTCGGCGCCGTGAGCAGGTTCAGCGCCCCGCCTCCACCGCGCCCGCCGTGCAGCCCTGCGCCGGCCGCGGCTCACCGCGCTGGTCCGTCGCGGGGCAGTCCGTGCCGAGGCCGACCGCGACGCTCCCCGGCGCCGGCATCATCGTCGGCGTGGGGCCGCCGTGGTCCGCGGGCGCCGTGAGCTCGGCGTCGGCGAAGGTGATGTCCGTCGTGCAGGGGTTGTCGTCGTTCCCGGCGGGGCCGTTACGGAGCCTCGGCCACTGGAGGTTGTGGTCGCCCGGCACCGGGACGGGGCGTCCGGGGCTGCCGACGGAGCAGGTCATCGGCGTCCACTCGTGGTCGTCGGTGTTGTTCCAGAAGAGGGTGTTCCGGATGGTGAGGCTCTGGGACGAGGGGCCGTGGGCGACCAGAGCCGCGCCGAAGAAGCCCACGCCGCCCGCGGCCTCGTTCTCGGCGAAGGTGCAGTTGCGGAGGAGGCCCTGCCCCGAGAACACGAGGCCGCCGCCGAGGCTCTCGGTGGCGACGTTGCCCTGGAACGTGGTGTTCTCGATGCGGAGGGTGCTGCCGTGGGGGCCCTGGTCGATGCGCACGCCCGCGCCGAGGCCGTGGCTCGTGTTCCCGAGCACCGCGCTGTCGGTCATCACGAAGTCCATGTCCTGCATCCAGACCGCGCCCCCGCCGTCGCCGGCGTGGTTGCCCTCGAACAGGCACCGGTGGAAGGTCGTGCGGCCGCGCTGGCGGTTGGGCGTGCGGCTCACCGTGCCGAGCTCATTGGCGCGATTGTTCCGGAAGGTCACGCCGCAGAGCTCGATGCGTTCGACGTCGCCGCCGTCGATGCCGATGGCGCCGGAGTTCCCACCCGCGCCGCCCTGCTCGGCGTGGTTGAAGGGCGGGCACCCCGTGGCGCCGCCGAAGTTCTGACCGGTGCCCGTCGCTCGGTTGTCCTGGAACGTGGTGTTCACGAAGACCCCGTCGCTCTGGAGCAGCCCGATCGCGCCGCCGTTGCTGCCTTCGTTGCCGACGAAAGTCGAGCCGACCACGATCAGCTCGAGGGCGCCGAGGGCGAAGATGGCGCCGCCGCCGGTGTCCGGGCCCGGCGATGCAGCGGCGTTGTTCCGGAACGCGGTGTCGATGACGTGGAGCCGGCCATCCCGCATCCGGACGGCGCCGCCCTCGCCGTCCTTGTAGCCCCAGGCGCACTGCGGGTTGCGCTCGTCCTGCGGCGTGAAGTCCTCGGCCGGGGCCCGGGCGTTCTGGATGGTCAGGCGCTGGAGCGTGACGAGGGTCCGGGTGGCTCGGTAGTCGGGCGAGGCGAAGGTGAAGACCCGCGTGCGGCGGCCGCTCTGCGCGCCCCCGTCGAGGACGACGGTCCCGCCGCCGTCGAGGACGGTGTCGACGTCGGTCCGGAGCGCGTAGGCCGCCTCCACGTCGATGGTGACCTGGCCGTCCCCGCAGGCGAACGTGATCACGCCGCCCTCGGCCACCGCGGCGGCGAGCGCAGCGTGGGTGCAGCTCTGCGCCGTCCCGTCGCCGACCACGCGGTCGGGCGACGACGTGTCGACGAGCGCGATCGGCGGCTCGCAGCGGGTCGACGGTGGCTCGATCGGCCCGCCGTCGGGCCGAGGCCCCTCATCGAGCCGTCCCGGTCCGGCGCCGTCCCGATCGCCCCGGCCGCTGTCGGCGGTCGGTCCCTCGTCGATGGGCCGGCCGCCGTCGCCGCTCCAGCTCAGGCGGCCGCCGCAGCTCGCGAGGGCGAGCGCGACCATGGCCACGGCGAGCTGGCCACGCGTTGGGCGGGAGCTCGGGGTACCGGCGTCTCCGTGCATCGGGATCCTCCCGCGACCTCCTCGAACGGACGGGCGGGGCTGCGGTTGAACGTGACCGCGGGGAGCGGAGGAGGCGGCCTCAGCGGTAGGGCCGCTCGAGGCGCGAGGAGCGCGCCGACAGGGCCCCGCGCGCCCGCGGGGGCTCGAGCCCGCCCACGATCAGCGTGGTCGTCCTGCCGAGGACGACGGCGACGAACAGGAAGGCGCCCACCAGGCTGAGGAGCGTCGGTCCGGCCTCGGTCGGCGCGGCGGAGGTCATGGCCGCCGTGCGTATCGCGGGCTCGTGCTCGAAGGCGCCGACCTCCCCGACGGCCGCGACGTGCGGCGCCTGGCCGCGGGCGGGGGCGGGCAGCCACGCCGTGGACGACCCCAGGGCGACCGTCACGGCCAGGACCGCCACCCAGCGCAGCGCGAACCGGGCGGTGAAGTCGAGGTGGGTCATGGTGAGGCCTCCTCGCCGCCTCTTCCGAGCAACCCGCGTGCCGCGACCCGTTCGGGCCGGCCGTGCCCTCCGTGGTCGCGCGGCGTGGACCCTGCGGCTCACGGGTGTGTAGCCACCTCGCCACGCCCCCGAGTGGTGACGCCGTTCGCGTTCGCTGGTCACGGCCCGCACCATCGGACGGGGCGGCGCCCCGCTTGATGGGGTCCCCATCCTGCGGGCCCCGCATCGGCCTGGGAGTCCACGGTCTCACGACATCGTGCGCGATGCCCAGGGCGCATCCGCGAGAGCGTGCGCCGCGAAGCTCCCGGCTTCCGCTATGGCAGCAGCCAGCGCCACGCCGCCCAGCTCCACGCCACGAGCAGGATCGTCGTGAAGATCGGCTTGTTCCAGCGCGCGATCACATCGGGGAGAAAGATGTCGAAGTTGACGCTTCGGTCGTCCGTGTAGCGCGCCGCGATGTGCCGAAGAGGGCACGTCCAGCGGAAGGCGACCAGCACCAGGATCTCCGCGACGATGACGAGGTGAAGCCGGGCGAACAGCCCAGGCCGATCGAAGGCGATGGCCGGGAACAACGCGAAGACCGCGCCCGCCACCACCACCCAGACCGCGGTGTGGACCAGCTTCACCAGCAGCAGTCGGCGGGCCCGGTTCATGGGACCAAGGGTCGCACCCTTCCTCAGACGGTGCCGGATGGGGCAGAGTCTAACTCGCTCGGTGGATGGGTGGGTAGTGCGTCGAAGACCGGATCCGACCTTGCTGCGCCGATGCCCGACTGAGACCATCTCGCATGCCCATGCGTGGCACCGCGGCGGCGGCTCTGCTGGTCCTCCTGGCCGGATGCCCGGGGCCCGAGGCCGCCTGCCCGGACGGCGCCCCGTGTCCGCGCGCCGACA
>JBHJHB010000053.1:0-23526 GCA_050331215.1 Sandaracinaceae bacterium
GTCCCCGCGCCCCGCCCGGCCGATCCTCGTTCCGGCGCCCTCCCCCGACCCGGCCGCCGGCATCCCGATCTTCCGACGTGACCGGTACCGGTACTACCTCTCGGTGTCGCAGCTCCTCGAGCGGTTCACGTTGAACGATCGGTTCACCCTCGGCTTCGACCGCTGGCGCTTCGATCTCTCGAGCGAGACCTGGTCGAACGACGGGACCTTCTCCGCGGAGATGGTGTGGAGCCCGGCGCCCCCCGGGTTCCCCTCGAGCGCGGACTACCTCGAGGGCGAGGTCCGCGCCGCCAACGGTGCGGTCGTCGGTCGGCTGACGATGGGCTGGATCTCGACCTACCTCCGGAAGGCGACGATCGAGATCGACCGGGTCTCCCAGGCCGAAGCCCCCCTCGACAACGGGGATGGGGTGGATTGGAGGGACGTCGGCGAGCGGATCGGCTGGGACCTGACGGTCGACGAGAGCGACGCGAACGTGCCCGAGCCGAGCGGCCAGTCCTGGTCCAACGCGGAGTGCCACGCGAGCATGCTCGCGCGCCGGGCCGCCTCCGACCACGACGCCGAGTGGCGCTACCACGTGCTGTGCGTGCGGCGTCTGGACGCCACCTCGCGGGGCATCATGTACGACGCCTACAGCGGCGACTCCAACAACATCCCACGCGAGGGCTGCGCCGTCGCGAGCCACTGGATGATCCCGGACACGGCCCAGTGGGGACGGGTCCGTCGCCAACGGTTCGGCGCCGCAGCGGCCCCCTACTACCGAACCGCGGTCCACGAGGCCGGGCACGCGATGGGGCTCTACCACAACACCGTCAACAACGGCTTCATGAACACGACGGGCGTCATCGCCGCCTCCGGGACTCCGGCCACCCCCTTCCCCGACAACGTGGTGTGGGCCTTCGCCCCCGACGACGAGAAGCGCTTGAAGCACATGCCCGACGTCTACGTGCGGCCCGGGGGTACGCCCTTCGGGACGTCCTACAGCGCCACGCCGATCAGCCCGACCGACTCCGTGGTGGAGATGGACGCGGCCACGCTGGAGGTCGTGCCCCTCCTGCCATCCGTACCCCTCGGCGCCCCGGTGCGGGTGAAGGTCCGCCTCGCTCCGGTCGGCGACTCCCCCGTGGAGGTGCCCTCCGACATCAGCCTCGCCTCGGGCCACGTCCGAGGAGAGGTCATCGACGCCGCAGGGACTCACCGGACGTTCACACCGGTCGTCCTGTGCTCTGACCACGCCCCCCTCGCGATGCTGAGCGAGGCGAAGGGCGAGGAGGTCCACGACTGCATGACCCTGCTCCGCGGACGGCAAGGAGCCCTGTTTCCCATGCCCGGGCCGTATACGATCCGCGTGGAGGCCCACTGGGAGGTCGGCGGGGTGGAGATGGCCGTGAGCGGGTCGGCCAGGGTCGATGTCACCCCCGCCGTGGACGCGGCGCACGCCGAGGCGGCCTCGAGGGTTCTCTCGACGCCGGACACGCTGCTCACGCTCGTGCTGGGTGGCGACCATCTGAAGGAGGGCATGGAGGCGATCGACGTGGCCCTGGCCAACCCCGTGCTGAAGCCCCACTTCGCCTACATCGAGGCGAAGCGACTCGCCCGGCCCTTCCGGAAGCGCAAGGCGGACCTCGGCAAGGCGGCCAAGCTCATCGACAAGGACACCGTCATGAGCCCCGCCGAGCTGCGGCGCGCCGCGGCCTTCACGGCCGCCGCGCGCAACGGAGGAACCAAGGCCGCGACCTCGCTCGCGACCACGCTGAAGGCGAAGGCCAAGGCGAGGGACGTGGACGATGCGACCCGCAGCGTGGTCGAAGCGCTCTGATCGGCTCGGCAGGATCCGTCGCGCATGCGGCGCATCATCCTGCTGAGCTCCCTCGCCGTCCTCGGCGCCGCCTGCGAAGCGGCGCCGAGGGCGGACCGACCGTCACCGCCGACCATGACCACCCCCGCCTTCACCGGCCGCTGGACACGCATCCCCGGGTCTGCCTGCGGGGAGACGTACCCGGACCTGATCGCCTTCGAGGCGCACGGCACCTACCGAGGGCATCGCGACCCGGCCGGGACCTTCACGCTCTGGGACGCGGGGACCTTCGAGATCCTCGGCGCTACGCGCGCGCGACTCACGACCGCGACCGACATGGAGGTCACCTACGAGTACGACCTCTCGGCGGATGGAGACGTGCTCACGTTCGTCGACGCCGAGGGCTGCCGATGGAGCTACCGACGCGCGGGTTGATCCGCGCCCGGCATGAAGCGGGGGGAGGGAACATGGAAGGCAGAGAACCGGACGACGCAGCCGCGCCCGCGGCCAACGACGGAACGGAGCCTTCGTCACATGGACCAGCATGGACTAGAGGCGCCCACGATCGATGAACGCGCGGAGGGCGTCGATCAGCGGCCCGCCGGCCACCGCCCCGATCTGCGCGTTCACCGTTCGGCCCGCCAGCCCATCCAGCTTCGGCCCGACCTCGTCCGCCGACCACGCGATCTCGACGCCGTCGTAGGCCGCGAAGCGCTTCGCGGTCGCCGTCTGGTGGTCGTTGCGGGTTTCCCGGCGCGCGGCCTCCCGCGGAAGCACCAGCACGGCCTTGCCGTGCTTCATCGCGCTGAACAGGGTGCCGATACCGGCGTGACCGACGATCGCATCGGCCCGCGCGCACTCCGCCTCGAAGTCCTCCGGGTCGAGGAAGGCGGACCAGTCGAGGTGGCCCGGGCGCAGCGCGCTCGCCCCGATCTGAGCCCGAACCTGGTGCTCGGGGCGCTCCGCCGCCCACCGGTCGACGGCCTCCACGAGGCGATCGAAGGGCATCTGCGCACCCACCGTGATGAAGACCCGCATCGCGCTCCTCCGGCCAGCCTCTCGCAGGTTGACGCCTAGTCGAGCACCGACCCGAGGTACGCCGGGCCCCCCGGCTGCTGGAGCTCGGGCCACTGGGTAAGCCAGAGGTCGGCGTGAGGCCCGACCCGCTGGCCGCTCATCGAGAGCTCGTCGGCGTTGGCCAGGCTGTCCACCCACACGGTCCGGGCCCCGAGGCGCTTACCGAGGACGAGGGCGAAGAAGCCCGGCAGGGCCCCCGTGCTCACCACGACGTCAGGGCGCTCCTCGAGCAGGATGCGGAGGATCCGGGCTGCCGCCCGCACGAGGCCGACCCGGTCCCAGCGCGTCACGTCCGGCACGACCCGCAGAGGCGCCCGGCCGACCTGAGGTCGGTAGACCTCGCTCACGGTCACGTAGACGACGAAGTGCCCCTCGAACGCCGGGCGGAGCCGCAGCAGCTCGACCCAGTGCCCACCCCCCGAGCTGACGGCCAGGATCTTGCGGCGTCGCAGGGGATCGAGGACGTCCACCGGCCTACCTGCCGGCGACCGCTTCCCAGAACCCGTCGACGTCGCCGGTCCGGTCCGGGAGCTTGGCGATCTCGTCGCTCACCCCGACCAGGATGAAGCCCACCCCGTCGTTCCGGCCCAGCCGGTTCTTGAGGCGGATGAGCTGGGGGGCGCGGATCTTGTCGCTCTCGACCACCACGAGGACCCGGTCGGCCAGGCGTGCAGCCCGGCGCAGGCCCTGGCCGGTGGACGGCCCCGTCCACCCGGAGCACACCAGCCGCTCCTGCTGGGGCGGCGCCTCCGGCGGCTCCGTCGGGCCTCCCGGCTGCACGAACGAGATCTTGGTGGGCGCGCCCGCGAGGGGCTCCACGTCGCTGTCGCGGGCCAGGACGAGCTCGGTGGCGGTCGACACCACCTCGCCCTCGACGACATCGGGCCCCCCGGACCGACCCGCGCCCGCCGGGCGCCGCTCCGGCTCCGGCGCCTCGCTCCGCACGTTGGCCGGCAGCCCGGGCACGGGCATCTCCTGGAACGTCGTGCGCGTGAGGTCCCGGTTGAGCTCGGCGGCGATCTCCTCCGCGAGCGCGCGCTCGCCGCCGCTGCCGCCGACGATCAGCATCGTGCCTCGCGCTTCGGGCAGGACGTCGTCCAGGTCCGCGACGAGGTCGAACAGCGCGTGGGGGTTCCGCGGCCATGTCGTGGTCCCGACGACGGGGCCGTTGCCCCACCAGGCCACCTCCGCCGGCGTCTGGAGCGTCAGCCCCCGCAGCTCCCGCCACAGGAGGAACAGGAGCACCGCGCCGATGACGAACGCCGGGATACCCGCGCTGACCAGGAACTTCCGCTTGGACTTCACCGGCTCCGTCGCCGGCATCGCCGCGCTGATCGGTCGGAAGCCGTGGTCGATGTCCTGCATGCTGTCGGCGAGGCGTGCCCGCGCCTGGTTGAGGTCCTCGACCAGGCCCTCCTTGACCTCGACCTGGGTCGCGAGGCGCACCGCGGGCCCCTCCAGCTCGCTGTAGCGGCTGAGCACCTGCTCGGCCTCGCGGAGCTGCCCCTGGAGGTTCTCGTGCTCGGTCTGGGCCGTGGCCAGGTCTGCCTGGGCCTCGCTGAGCTGCTCGCGAGAGCGCTCGTAGATCGGGTTCGGCGCCCGGCCGCCGCCGCCGCCGCCGGACGCCGCGGCCGCGGCGAGCTGCCGCTCGAGCGCCTGGACCGTGGGGTGGTCCTCGCTGAGGGTCGCCCGTGCCTGCTCCAGGCGGCGTCGCAGCTCACGGGCCCGCGCGCCGCCTCCGCCTCCGCCTCCGCCTCCCACGGTCTCCGTGCGGCCCATGTTCTCGAGGGCCGTCTGGAGGTGGTCGACCCGACGCTCGAGCCCGTCGATCTCGCGCTGGGCGCTGCCGACGTCCTGCGTGAGCTCTGCCACCCGGTTCAGCGCGGCCTCCTGCTCGTCGGGGAGGTCGACGATGTTCTGGCGGCGCCGGAACACGTCGTAGGCCTCCCGGGCCGCCGCCACGTCGGCCTCGGCAATGGAGATCCGCTCCGTGAGGCCGTCCAGGCGGCTCTGGATGATCCCGCGGCGCTCCTCCTCCTGGAAGTCGAAGAAGGTGCTGATCGCGGTGTTCGCCAGGTCCGCCGCGCCCTCCCCCGAGGTCCCGAAGGCCTTGAAGGTGACGATGTTGGCGCGGTAGTCGGCGTCGATCTCCAGCATGTTGCGCATGACGGTGACCGACGCGCCCTCGAAGCCCATCTGATCGCGGAGCGGGAGCAGGAAGCGCTCGGAGCTGGCGAGGGCGACCATCGCCGGCAGGTCCGCCGCGGCCTCGAGCACGCTCTCGCCCGGCTGACCCTCGTAGCGGATCGTGGCCTCCGCCTCGTACTCCTTGGGGAGGCCGAAGTTCGCGATCAGCCAGCCGAGGAGCGTCCCGGCCGCCGCCGCGATCACGAGCCACCCCAGGCCACGCCGGAGGATGCCCATGAGGCGGTGCAGATCGATCGGGCTGCCCGGACGGCGAACCTTTCGCTCGTCGTCGTCCCCGACGGCTGCGGCAGCGAGGCTGGGTTGCTGGGTCCTCACCTGAAGCTCCGACCTACGACCTATGGCCCGTCACGAGTCCCCACGCCGCAACCGGGGAACCCCCCCGTGGGCGCCGGGCCAGAGGCTAGCAAAGGGCGTTCGGGGGACAAGGTCCCCGCCTTGGAGGAGAGCCGTCATCGCCGCCGCAGCACCCGGCGTCGCCCCCCGACCGCCTGGCGTCGCGCCGCCGCGCGATCGGCGCTCTTGGCGAGAGCCTTGCTCGGGGCCCCCGCACCGTCGAGGTGGGCCGCCAGGGACGCGATCGTCGGGAAGCGGAAGATGTCGGTCACGGATAGATCCTTGCCGGTCTCCGTCTTGATCTCGCGGTGAGCCTGCACCGCGAGCAGCGAGTGGCCGCCGAGCTCGAAGAAGTTGTCCTGCGTCGACACCTCGCTCAGGCCGAGGATACGGCGCCAGATCGCTGCGATGGTCCCCTCGGTCTCGCCCTCCGGGGCCACCTGCTCCTCGGGCCGGCGGGGCTCCGCGGTCGCCGAGGGCCGCGGCAGCGCCTTGCGGTCGACCTTCTTGTTGGGGGTGAGCGGCAGCCGGTCCATGCGGACGATGTGCGCCGGCACCATGAAGTCGGGCAGCGCCTCCTGGAGCTTCGCGCGGAGCGCGGGCACGTCGAGGTCGCCGGCGGGCACGACGTAGGCCACCAGGCGCTTGTCGCCGGGGGTGTCCTCGCGGGCGACCACGACCGCCTCCCGGACGGCGTCGAAGGAGAGCAGGCGCGCCTCGATCTCCCCGAGCTCGATCCGGTAGCCCCGGACCTTCACCTGGTGGTCGATGCGCCCGAGGAAGGCCACGTGCCCGTCCGGACGCCATCGGACCTCGTCCCCGGTGCGGTACATGCGGGCGCCCTCGACCCCGGCGAAGGGGTCGGGGAGGAACCGCTCCGCGGTGAGCTCCCCGCGGCCGAAGTAGCCGCGGGTCACGCCCGCTCCACCGATGTAGAGCTCGCCCGGTACGCCGACCGGCACCGGCTGCTGCCCCTCGTCCAGCACGTAGAACGACGTGTTGGCGATCGGGGTGCCGATCGCGACGGTCCCATCGGTCGGCTCGGCCCGCTCCGTCGACGACCAGATCGTGGTCTCGGTCGGGCCGTACATGTTCGTCAGCGTCGCGTCGGTGGCCGCGCGGAGCTCGCCCACCAGCGCCCCGGGCAGGGCTTCGCCACCGACCATCACGTGCTCGACGCCCCGCAGCGCCTGCCGCGCCTCGTCGTTCATCACCAGCATCCTCGCCATCGACGGCGTGCACTGGAGGTGGGTGACCTCATGGCGCACGAGCTGGGCCGCGATCGAGTAGTCGTCCTCGCTGATCGGCTCGGGCGGCGCGCTCGCCTTCGCCCGGAGCTCGTTCAGGTAGGGCAGGTGCTCGAGGACCGTCCGCGAGTCGATCCCGTAGTCGATCAAGCAGGCGATCTCGTCCACGCCGATGCTGCGGCAGTCCTCGACCGTCTTCAGGCACGAGTCCGGCGTCCCGAAGAGGCCGCTCGTCGCGTAGTAACGCTCGAAGCTGTGGTCGAGTAGCGCGTCCGTGTCCTCCGGCGAGAGGTTGAGGAAGTTGTCTTTGAAGGACTTGTCCTCCTTGGCCAGCCGCTTGAAGGCCGGGAAGGACCACGCGTGCTGCTGGATCAGCATCATCGAGGAGCGGAGGTAGCCCTTCATCGGCTCCCGGACCGTCTCCTTGACCACGCTCGCGTCCGGGCCGACGAAGGTGTGGAGCATCAGGACCACGGTGCCCTCCCCCGGGTGCCCCGCCTCCCTCCACGCCTTGCGGTAGAGCTCGATCTTGTCGCGCGCCTCGTCGAGGCTCTGGCCGAGGAGGTGCGTCAGGATCCCGGCCCCCATCTCGCCGGCGAGCTGGAACGTCTTCGGGTTGCCCGCCGCGGTGATGAAGAACGGCAGCTCGGGCTGGACGGGCCGGGGAAGGGTCTGGGCCTCGAAGGGCCCCGCGGGGCCGTCGAAGGCGACCTTCTCGCCGCGCCAGAGCCGGCGGATCACGTCGATCTCGTCGATCATCCGCTGCTTGTTGTTCCCGAAGGCCTCCGGGCGCAGCACGAAGTCGTTGGGCTGCCACCCCGCCGCGAAGCTGATGCCGACCCGCCCGTTCGAGAGGTTGTCGACCAGGGCCCACTCCTCCGCCACGCGCACCGGGTGGTGCAGGGGGTTGACGCAGCTGCCGGCCCGGATCCGGACGTTCTCGGTGATCACCGCGAGGGCGGCGCTCGCGACGGACGGGTTCGGGTAGAGCCCGCCGAAGGCGTGGAAGTGCCGTTCCGGCGTCCATACCGCGTTGAAGCCGTTCCGGTCGCCGTACTTCGCGCCCTCGAGCAGGAGCCGGTACTTGTCGGCGGCGTGCTCCCCCTCGTCGGAGGCGAAGTAGAACAGGCTGAAGTCGATGCTGCGGCCGCCGTAGCGGCTGACGGCGCTGCCGCCGCCGCTGACCAGCCCCCGATCGGCGTCGCTCGAGAGCACGACCTTGAAGCCGCGGGCGAGGGTCCAGAAGAGCTCGAGCACGCTGATGTCGAAGCTCAGGCTCGTCACGGCGAGCCACGTGCCCCCGTCGTGCGCGATCCGGTCGTCCATGCCCGTGAAGAAGCTCGCGACGTTCCGGTGCTCGACCATCACGCCCTTGGGGCGGCCGGTGGAGCCGCTCGTGTAGATCACGTACGCGAGCTTGCCGCTGTCGAAGCCTTCCACCCGAGGCCGCTCCGTCGGCTGGGACGCGAGCTCCGGGGCGTCGTCGAGGACGAGGCGCGTGCCGCTGCCCGCGACGCGGTCGGCGGTGGCCCGCTGGGTCACCACCACCGGGGCCTGGCTGTCCGTCAGCATGTAGGCGAGGCGCTCCGCGGGGTACGTGGGGTCGAGGGGGACGTACGCGCCGCCGGCCTTCAGGATGCCGAGGGCCCCGACCAGCAGGTCCATCGACCGGTCCGTGCACAGCCCGACCGGCGTGTCCGGCGTCACCCCGAGGCCGATCAACCGATGAGCGACCCGGTTGGCTCGCTCGTCGAGCTCCCGGTAGGTCAGCATCTGGTCACGGTAGCTGAGGGCGGGCGCGTCGGGGGTCCGGTCGGCCTGCTCCTCGACGAGCTGATGGACGCCGCGGTCCGCCGGGTAGTCCGCCCCGGTTGCGTTCCACTCCACCAGGATCCGCTGCCGCTCCTCGTCGCTGAGCAGCGGGAGCTCGCCGACGGTCCGGTGCGGGTCGGCCTCCGCCGCGCGCAGCAGCACCTCGAGCTGGTGGCCGAGGTCGCGGGCCGCGTCCCGGCCGAGGCGGGCCGTGTCGAAGACGAGCGCCGCCCGGGCCCCGTCGGTGAGGAGGGTGACGGGCGCCCCGGTGCGGACCGGCGCGTCGAGGTCGCTGACCACCTCGACCGCGAGGTGCCAGTCGGGCGCGATCGCCGACGGCTCCCGGTAGCGCAGGTCCCGCAGGTAGGTGCCCCTCTTCTCGACGCGCTCCAGCTCCTTGCCGACCCTCGCCTCGAGGTCCCGGAAGGTCGCGCCCCGTTCGACGATCAGCCGCAGGGGCACCCGGTCGGCGTACAGCGCCTCGGCTCCAGCCGTCGCCTCGGCGAGGGTGGAGGGCCGGTAGGCGAGGTCGAGCTGACGCTTGCCCGTGACCCGCATCAGCCACGCCCCGAGCGCGGCGAGCAGCCGCGGCGGCGAAGCCTCCACCCCCTGCATCCGCCGCTCCTGGCGCCCCCCTCCCGCCCCGTCGGAGGGCGAGAGCAGCGGGAGGGTCGCCGCGTCGAGCGTCGTGAGGCGGCGCGCCCAGAAGCCCTCCTGAGGCCCGAGGGTCTCGTCGAGCGCTCGCAGGCGCGCCTTGACCTCGGGATCGAGCGCGAGGGACGCGCCCTTCTCGACGCCGAGCTCGAAGGCCGCGGTCGGCGTGAGGGGCACGCCCTCGGCATCGAGCACGCGCGCGAAGACGAGGCTCCCGGTCTGCGTCGCGACCTCCAGGCCATCGTCGTCGATGCTCAGCACCGTGCCGGGAGGCTCGCTGACGCTGTCCTCCCCCCGCTCGACCTCGGGGAGCAGGAGCACGCCCTTCGGCAGCACCACCTTCGGGACCCCGACGGGGTTGGGGTAGCGGCCGTAGTCCAGGGCCCGGACGAGCGCGTCGATCCGGTGCGCGGGCTGGTTCCAGTCGATCGTGCAGCTCGCCTCCGGGCGGTCCCAGCGCCCGAAGTAGGTCCGCTTCGAGAGGTCCTGCGCGGTGCGCTCGACCCGCCCGGCGCCCAGCTTGTCCACCAGCGCGGTGAAGCTCTCGATGCCGAGCTCGTAGCAGCGGGTGTTCAGGGTGAGCGCGGTCTCGCGGTCGGTGAGCTCGAAGAGCCGCTGCTCGAGCACGTCCCCCTCGTCCACCCCGCCCTCGATGACGTGCCAGGTGACGCCGTGGGTGCGCTCGCCATGCAGGATCGCCCAGGTGGTCGCGTGCAGGCCGGCGTAGCGCGGCAGCGGTCCGTCGTGGAAGTTGATCGCGCCCGCGAGGGGCAGCGTCAGCACGTCGTCGGGGATGATCGAGAGGTTCGCGATGCTGAAGAACCAGTCGAACGCCGGCTCGTCGCCGATCCGGGAGGCCAGGTCCGACCCCGGCGAGAGCACCGGGAGACCGTGCCCGGCGGCCCACGCGGCAATGTCGTCGGTGGCCGTGACCACGCCGAGGATCCGGTGCCCGCGATCGAGGAGGACCTCGCCGCACTGCACCAGGAGCGACTCACTTCCCATGAGGTAGCAACGGAAGGGCGTACCGGCGCTCATGATTTCTCCGTTCTCATCGAAACCCCACGCTGGGGATACCCCGGAGCGTACCATCGGGCCAGCCGTCGCCTTCCCCCCCCCGCCCGAGGTGACTAGCCCCGGTTCCGGTGGCGTGCCCGGCGCTCCCGACCTCCGGCGAGGCGGGGCGGGAACGAAGCGCCGAAGGGGCGGGCTGGCGCCGCCGACGGGGCCGCCTGGCAGGCGGCTAGATGCCGCCGCCGCTGAGCGCCGCCACGGCGAGCACGCCCGTCAAGCCGACCGCGATGATGCTGATCACCGGCGCGATCGTGTTCATGAAGTCGCGGAAGTCCGCGAGCGCGCTCGAGGTCACGTACACCACGTCGCCGGGCGCGAGCACGGGGTCGTGGCTGGTGTCCTCCGCCACCCGGTCGATGCCGGCCGAGTAGACGTGCGGGTCCTCCGCTGGACCGCGGATGATCCGGATATCGCCGCCGTGCGCGTCCCGCGTGAAGCCGCCGGCGAGGGCGAGGGCCTGGGACAGACGCACGCCCTCGAACCACGGGAACACCCGCGCGCCGTTCACCTCGCCGATCACGCTGACCAGGCTGCCGAGCTGGGGCGGGACGAACAGGTGGTCGCCCGGATGGACGCGGACGTTGTGGGCCGGGTTGCCCTGGACCGCCCGGTGCACGCTGATCGGCAGCGCCTCGCCGTCGCGGATGAGCTGAGCGCGCCACAAGTCGGCGAACAGCGCGCTGTACCCCTCCTCCTCGCTGCCGGAGCGGGCCGGGCCGCCGGCCGCGGCGATCAGGTCCGTCACCCGCATCCCCGGCACGACCTCGTAGCGGCCCTGGGAGGCCACCGCGCCGATCACCGTCGCCTGATGGCCCTGCCCGTCCTCGAGGAGGATGGTCACCCGGACCGTTCGGTCGAAGCGGTGGAGCGCCTCCTCGATGCGGTCCTCCGCGTCCGCGAGCGGGATGCCAGCCACCTCGACGTCGCCCGCGAGGGGCAGATGGAGCACGCCCCGGGCGTCGACCGTGAGCCCGCCCTCGCGGCTGACCTCGGCGCTCGTGAGGATGAGTGTGACGGTGTCGCCGGGCAGCAGCGTCAGGGCGCGCGGCGGGTCGTTCGGCATGCCCGGCGGCTCCGGCGGCAGGTCCGCCTCGAAGCCCTCCACCGCCTGTGGCGTCGTCGGGGCGTAGGGGAACTTGGGCGTGCACCCGGCCCCCAGCACGAAGGCGGCGGCGAGGACGAGCCCGGCTCGGAGGGTGGAGGCGGTCACGCGGTGCCTTGCTACTGCGATGCGCGCGCGCACGCAAGACCCGCGTTCAGAGATCCGCTGCGAGCGATCCCTCACCCGGTCGCTGAGACAAAACCCCCATGGCACGCCTTCGCGACCTACCTCACCTAGGGTGCCATGGTGGTGGAGGGATCCAGGGTGGGGGTCGACGCGACGCGTGGTGGCAGCCGCCGTGACCAGTGGGTGGCTAGACGAGCAGCCGGTTGTGTGACATGCATGTCACATTCGGGCGGGTCGCCTGGTTTCCGTCCCGGCACGCAGGTTGTTTAGCTCGGGGTTGATTCCAGTGAGAGCTGACTTACGCTCTCACAGCGGAAACAGCGGCGACAGCGGAGGGGGACGACGATGATGAGCAAGCCAGGCCTGATTCAACGTCACCATGCCAGCCTGGTGCTGGGGGTCCGCTTCTTCGACGCGGCGTGGATCGCGGTCGCCTACGTGCTGGTGCTGTGGGCGTACGAGGGCCGCGGGTCGTGGCTGGAGCACGACACCATCGCGGTGGCGGGAGGCGTCCTCGGGTTCCTGTTCGCGGCGGAGGCGGCAGGCCTGTACCAGGCCTGGCGCGGGGTCCCGCTGCACCAGGAGCTGCTGCGGGTGTGGGGGGCCTGGTCGGCGCTCGCCGCCGTGCTGCTGTTCGGGGCGTTCCTGCTCAAGCAGACCGAGACCTATAGCCGGGTCGTCACCCTGGGTTGGTTCGTCGCCGCCCCGACCCTGGTGAGCGTGGGTCGCACCACGCTGCGCCTGGTTCTGCAGGAGGCGCGGCGGCGAGGCAAGAACCGCCGGCGGGCCGCGGTCGTCGGGCTGACGCCGATGGGGGAGACCATCGCCCGGCGCATGAAGGACCACCCCTGGTTCGGCATCGACCTGATCGGGTTCTTCGACGACCGGGCCCCCGAGCGCCTCCACCAGGTGGAGCCGGAGCTCGGCGAGCTGGTCGGCACCTTCGACGACCTGGTCGACCAGGCGCGGGCGGGCGAGATCGACTTCATCTACATGACGCTCCCACTCAAGGCGGAGCCGCGCGTCAACGCGCTCTTGCGCCGTCTGTCTGACAGCACCGCGAGCGTGTACATCGTGCCGGACTTCTTCGTCTTCGACCTGCTGCACGGTCGATGGTCGAGCTTCGATGGCATCCCCGTGGTCAGCGTCCATGACACGCCCTTCTACGGCGTGGACGGCTGGCTCAAGCGGATCGAGGACCTGGTGCTCGGGACGCTCTTCCTGAGCATCGCGGCGGTCCCGATGATGCTGATCGCCATCGCGATCAAGCTGACCAGCAAGGGCCCGGTGTTCTTCCAGCAGCGCCGCTACGGCCTGAACGGCGAAGTGATCGACGTGCTCAAGTTCCGGACCATGACGGTCCTCGAGGACGGCGCGAAGGTTACCCAGGCGACGAAGAACGACAAGCGGATCACCCGGGTCGGCGCGATCCTCCGCCGCACGTCCCTCGACGAGCTTCCCCAGCTGATCCACGTGGTCACCGGCTCGATGAGCCTGGTCGGCCCGCGCCCCCACGCCGTGGCCCACAACGAGGACTACCGGAAGCGGATCCAGGGCTACATGCTGCGCCACAAGGTCAAGCCGGGGCTGACGGGCTGGGCGCAGGTCAACGGCTGGCGGGGCGAGACGGATACGCTCTACAAGATGGAGAAGCGGATCGAGCACGACCTCGAGTACATCCGCCGCTGGGGCCTGCTGCTCGACCTGAAGATCATCTTCCTGACGATCTTCAGCCCGAAGGTGCACCGCAACGCCTACTGAGGCGGGCGGGCTGCCCCCCGTCCCGCAGCGGTGCTAGGCTCGCCGGTCGTGAGGACCACTCGCCGCACCGTCCTGCGCGGGGCCGCCGGCGCCGCGCTGACCCTCCCCTTCCTCGAGGGCCTGTCCGGGCGCCGGGCCGCCGCCGACGACGCGACCCCGCCCTTCGCCGTGTTCTTCCGCCAGGCCAACGGCGTCGCGACGGCGTGGACCGACCTCGAGGGCTACGGCGTCGAGCCGGAGCGGTTCTGGCCCCGGTCGGCCGGCACCCTCACCCCGGGCAACGTCGAGGGTCGGGCGCTCGACGAGCTGACCGCGTACCTGCCGCGGCTCCTCGTGATCGGCGGGGTCAACATGTACCCCTTCCCCTACGGCGAGGCCCACGCGCGCGGCGCCCTCGGCCTGCTGACCGGGCAGGGGGCCGTGATCCCGGACGCGGGCGAGGCCAGCGTGCCGGCCGGGGAGTCCCTCGACCACCGGATCGGGCGCGAGCTCAACCCCGATGGCCGAGACAGCCTGTTCCTGCAGGCGGGGCCCGGGGTCGGTATGGGGGGACCCTGCATCTCGTGGCGCGGCCCCGGTCAGCGGAGGAGCGCGCTGCGCGACCCGGCCAACGCCTACCTCGCGGTGGTGCGGGATGCCGAGGACGACGGCGCGCTCGAGGAGCAGCTGTTCGCGCGCGGGCGGAGCGTGAACGACCTGGTCCGCGGGCAGATGGACCGGCTGCTGCGGCGGCGAGAGCTGTCGGAGAGGGACCGCCGCCGCCTCCAGGTCCACCGCGAGGCGATCCGCGACCTCGAGACCCAGCTCCTTTGCCAGCGCAACGTGGACCTCGAGGCGGCGCTCGATGGGGGCGACGCGGCCCACGACGCTCAGGACGGCGACGAGGTGCTGAGGGCGACGCGCCTCCACATGGACGTCGCGGTGATCGCCCTGGCCTGCGGCCTGACCCGCAGCGTGGCGATCCAGGTCGGCGACGGGATCGACGGCGAGACCCACTACCGCACGCTGGACACGGGCGCGCCGATGCCGAACTTCCACTACGTGTCCCACCGGCGGACGTCCCACGACCTCACGGGGGAGATCATCGCCGGCTCGGACCTCCTCCACCACCACGTCGACCGACAGTTCGCCCGGACCTTCCGCCACCTCCTCGATCGCCTGAGCGCGGTCGAGACGGCGACCGGCACCGACCTCCTCGAGGCCGGGTTCGCCGCGTGGATGAACGACCTCGGCTACGGCGCCGCCCATACGACCACCAACATGCCCGTGGTGGTCGCCGGCAGCGCGGGGGGGCAGCTCGTCCAGGGGCGGTACGTCCGACTCACCGACAACCCCGGGGACGCCACCCATCCCATGCTCCTCAACACCTTCGGCGCCGCGGTGGGCCTGACGAACGATCGGGGCGAGCCCCTCGACGACTTCGGCGACGAACGCTACGCCGGCGGCCGCCTGCCTCCGTTGCTCCGAGGATGAGCGCGAGGCGCGGCTCGTGAGCCGGTTGCCCGACCGGAGCGGCGACCTCGGGGCGGCGTCGTGGCCGGACCCCTCCGCGCGCAGGGTGCGGCGCGTCGCCGTCACGGTCGCCGCGGTCGCGAGCCTCCTGGGCTGCCCGGCGGTCGACCCGACGCGACCCAACGACGGCGGCCGTGATCAGAGCGTGCCGCCCCGCCGGGATGCGCGGGTCGACCGCGGCGGGCTCGACGGCGGCCCCGAGCCGCTCGATGCCCGGCGGGCGGACGCCGGCCCCCCCCCGCCCGTGTCGTTCGTGGACGTCGCCGCCGACGCCCGGGTCACCGCCGTCCACGCCGAGACCGACGACTACTGCCCCATGGCGTTCTCCACGCGCGACTGCTGGACCCCGTTCTTCGCGGGCGGGGTCGCGATCGGCGACGTCGACCAGGATGGCTGGCCGGACCTCTACCTCACGGCCCTCGACCGGCCCGGCACGCTCTACCGGAACCGCGGCGATGGCACCTTCGAGGACATCACGGACCGTGTCGGCCTCCTCGACGGCGTCGAGGGCCCGACCAACGGGGCCGCGTTCGTCGACGTGGATCGGGATGGTGACCTCGACCTCTACGTGGTCAGCCTGTCGGATCCGGCGGTGCGCGCCGGCCACTACCTCTTCATCCAGGGCGACGACGGCACCTTCACCGACGAGGCGGCCGTCCGCGGAGCTGCCGTCACCACCGACACGTACCTCGGGGGGACGAGCGTCGCCGTCGGCGACTACGACCTCGACGGCTACCCCGACCTCCACGTCAACGAGTGGCTGGCCGAGAACCTCCAGCGGGAGCCTCACACCCGCCTCCTGCGCAACCGCGGAGCCGCTTGCCCGGGTTGCTTCGAGGACACCACCCACGCGGCGGGGGTCGCGACGCGGGATCAGCCGTGCCTCGACGGCGACGCCCCGTGTCACATCACGAGCTTCTCGAGCGCCTTCGTGGACCTGGACGGGGACCGCTGGCCCGAGCTCCTGATGGCCCGGGACTTCGGGGTCAGCCGGATCTACTGGAGCCGCGGCGACGGCACGTTCGTCGACCGGACCCGCCAGGCGGGCGTCGGAACCGACGAGAACGGCATGGGCTCGACGATCGGCGACGTCGACGGCGACGGCGACCTCGACTGGTTCGTCTCGTCGATCGGCGACACGGGTGAGCTCTGCGGCGAGGAGCCCTGCGTGACCGGCTCGAGCGGGAATCGCCTCTACCTGTACCGAGACGGTCGCCACTTCGACGACGCCACCGACCGAGCGGGGGTGCGGCACGGCGGCTGGGGCTGGGGGACGGCGCTGTTCGACGCGGACAACGACGGGGACCTCGACCTCGTGCTGACGAACGGGATCGTGAGCGACAACGTGGCTGCGCTCTTCCATCGCGACCCGATGCGTTTCTGGGAGAACCGGGGCGACGGGACCTTCGACGAGGTGGCCGCGCGACGCGGCCTGACCGAGACGGGCGCCGGGACGGGCCTGGCGGTCTTCGACTACGACCGGGACGGCGACCAGGACATCCTGCTGGTGCGCAACGGTAAGCGCCCTGCGCTCTACCGCAACGACGGGGGCAACGCCCGCAGCTGGCTCCGGGTGCGCCTGGAGGCGACGCGCAGCGCCCCCGAGGGCCTCGGCGCTCGGGTCCGGGTTCGGGTGACCGACGACAGCCCCCCGCTGCTCCGCCTCGTCGACTCCGTCACCCACTACCTCGGCCAGAGCGAGCGGGTGGCCCAGGTCGGCCTCGGCGTGGGCGTGGACCGCGTCGCGGAGGTGGAGGTGACCTGGCCGACGGGGGAGGTGACCCGTCGGACGGACGTCGCGGCCCGCCAGGAGCTGGTGATCCGCGAACAATAGCAGGCGGCTGCGACGCCCGGACACGACGAAGCCCGCCCGGGAACCCGAAGGGCTCCCGACCGGGCTGGCTGGCGGTCGACGTGGTGCGGGTCAGCGCCCCGCGACGGCCGTCGCGGGGCGGGACGGCACGCGCTCCGCCGGCAGGGGCTCGCCCTCGTGCTGGTGGCGCCACCCCGGGTCGCTCGGCATCAGTGGAGCGCTGGGAGTCGCGCCGCGGCCGGCGACCACGGGCACCTCCCGGGTCGGCTCCGGCTCCGGCTCGCCAGGCATCAGCGGCCGGGGAGTGGAGACGACGGCGGTGTTGGCCTGAACGGATCCTGCGGGCGTCTCCTCGATGGACTGATAGTTCGCGTCGCTCGGCATCATCGGGCCCCCCGCCACCGCGCCCAGGCTCGCGCCGCAGGCGCTGCAGAGGAACACGACGAGAGCGATCGGAATCAGCCGCGACAGTTGCTGTCTCATGCTCAGCAAGGTGAGTCGCTCGAGACACGACACCCGTGAAACCGACGCCCTCAAGGTGCCACACGGCCGACGCTTGAAGCCGCGCCGGCTGCCCGCAGTGCGTCGGCGCCCGCCGTCGGGCTATCCGGAGTGACCCTGAAGGGAGAAGCCCCGCCCCGGGCACCGCTCCTCGGTGCGGCGGAGGCTTCGTTTCCCAGGTGTACGACGTTCCGGCCCTCGGGGCACGTCGAGCAGGGCAAAAACCTTCCCTCGTCGATCCACCCGCCGAGCCGTCCCGTACCTCCCGCGACGTGACCCCGTCAACGCAAGGAGAAGACATGAAGAAAGGCTTGGCCCTCATCGCGATGGCCGTCCTGGCGGTCCCGTTCGCGGCCCTCGCGGCGGACCACACGGACTTCCCGGATGCCACCTCGGACCCCACCGCCGACATCACCGACCTCTACGCCTGGACCAGCGACGACGCTGCGACCGTGCGCCTGGTCCTCGACGTGCTGCCGAACGCATCGTCGGGGGCGGGCTTCTCGACCGCGACCCAGTACGTGTTCCACGTCGGCAACACGGACGCCTTCGGGGGCGACACCGAGGAGCGCTCGATCGTCTGCCAGCCCTACACGCCGACCGAGGTCGAGTGCTGGGTGCTCGACGCGGGCGGCGACGTCCTCGACTACGTCGGCGGCGACGCCACGCCCGAGAGCGGGATCACCAGCGACAGCGGCGACGTGCGGATGTTCGCCGGCCAGCGCCAGGACCCGTTCTTCTTCAACCTGTCCGGCTTCGAGGCCACTCGCCTCCTCGTCCTGGACGCGGCCGGCGGCCTCCAGTTCGACGACGCGGGGTGCCCGGCGGTCGACGAGGCGACCGCCACCGCGCTGGTCACCCGCCTCCAGACCGACGGCGACACCTTCGCCGGGCAGAACATCCTCTCGATCGTGCTCGAGGTCGATCGATCCCTCCTGACCCGCGCGGGCAACGACATCCTCGCCATCTGGGCCAGCAGCCACCGCGCGCCCTCCTGAACCGCCGGACCGGAACGAAAGGACACCATGATGACGATGCGCTCCTTCCTGGTCGCCCTGGCGGCCCTCACCCTGGCCGCCTGCGGCAGCTCCAGCGGCACCGACGGCGGCATGAACGGCGACGACATGGGCGAGCCGAGCCTCGCCCGCGGCGAGGACAACCCGCCGAGCGTCGGCACCCAGATCGACCGCAACGGCCGCCCCGGCATCACGACCGCGGCCTTCGCGACCTTCACCCCCGACGAGAACCGCGGCGCGCGCCGGGCCGTCCACGCCGCGGCGTCCGACCCGTCGTCGTGGAGCGACTTCACCGACGACATCGCGGCGACCCTGGCGATCCTGGACAGCCTGGACACGATGTGCGGCAACCAGCTGCTCGCGGGCGACACGCCGACAGCCGGTCGCTACGACGCC
Source organism: Sandaracinaceae bacterium (assembly GCA_050331215.1). GTDB lineage: Bacteria > Myxococcota_A > Polyangia > Polyangiales > Sandaracinaceae > JBHJHB01. The sequence continues at coordinate 18,431 of JBHJHB010000053.1, forward strand.
CTCGCCGGCGTCCTCGCCGACGACCGCCTGTGGGTCAACGCGGCGAGCGGCACCAACGACGGCAACCTCTACCTCGGCGTGGAGGCCCAGGCCCTGGGCGTCCTCGAGGACGGGGGCGCCGGCGGCCGGCGGCCGACCGACGACGTCATCGAGCGCAGCTACTCCGTCCTCGCCGCGGGCGTCCTCGCCGGCGTCGACGACGCCGTGCCGAGCGATGACAGCACCCTGAGCGACGACGCCTTCCCGTTCCTGGACGACCCGGAGTGAGCGCCGTGACGAGCCCGACCCTCCTGGCCCGGCTCGCGCCCACCGTCGCGCTGCTGGCCGCCCTCGCGTGCGAGGGTGGCCAGCCGCCTCGGTGGGATGTCGAGCCGGTGGACCTCGCCTTCGACGCCCGCACGACGCCCGGCGACGTCGCTCGGGCCAACCTCGACGCCCAGGTCACCGCCCTCGGGGCGGCGGTCGACCGGCACGCCTACGACGGCTACCGGGCGTCCCTCGTCCCGCTCCTTCTCCAGCGCGCTCAGGTCGCGGGCGACGTCGGTGACGTGACCCGCGCGAGCGAGACAGCGTCGACCGTGGCCGACCCCGCGCTCCGCGGTCGCTTGATCGCCTCCACGCTCGGGGCTCTCCACCGCTTCGACGAGGCGGTCGACACGCTGGCCGACCCCGACGCGGAGGCCGGCGACACCTACCGCCTCGCCCGCGGCGACGATCCGGCGCCGATCGTCGAGGCGCGCACGGCCGGCGCGGAGGCCGATCCGACGTTCGACCGCCTGGTCGACCTGGCGATCGCCCTCACGGAGGCCGGACGCTACGACGAGGCAGACCAGGCGTACCGGGACGCCCTCGGCACCCTGCGGGACGTCTCGCCCTTCCCCGTCGCCTTCGTGCAGTTCCAGCGCGGGGTGATGTGGGCGGAGCGAGCCGGTCGACCGGGCCGCGCGCTCGCCCTCTATCGGGAGGCCGTGGCCCGCCTGCCGTCCTACGTGGTCGCCAACGTCCACCTGGCCGAGCTCGAGGTCGAGCTCGGCCAGGCGGAGCAGGCGATCGACCGCCTGCGGCCCCTCGCCGAGGGCCCGGACCCCGAGCCTGCGGCGTTCCTCGCCGAGCTCCTCGCAGGGACGCCGGAGGCGGCGCGCCACCTCGCGCGGGCGACCGCGCGCTACGAGACGCTGCTCTCGGAGCAGCGCCTCGCCTACGCCGCCCACGGCGCCGAGTTCTTCCTCGGGCCGGGGGCGGACGCCGAGCGGGCTCTCGAGCTCGCCCTCGACAACCTCGCCAACCGCTCGACGGACGGCGCCTACGAGCTCGCGATCGAGGCGGCCGAGGTGAACGGAGAGCAAGCGCTCGCCTGTCGCCTCGCCCTCGAAGTGGCCGATCCACGCACCGCGGGGCTCCGCGACATGGTCGCCCGCCTCGGCGCGAGCTGCGCGGACTGAGCTCGGCCTCGGGCTCGCCGCCTCGGGCGGCGAGCCCGGGCGCCCGTCCGTGGCGACGGCAGCAGCGAAGGAGACGCGTCACGCCGCGCGCCGAGGCGAGATGGGCGGACGAGGGCTCAGAACACCGCGAGGCCGAGCGTCACGTGCCCGTCGAGCGTCACGTCGTCCGGCGGCACCGTCCCCGTGGCGGACGTGGTCAGCCGGGCCCCGGCCTCGATGTAGGGCCTCAGGTTGATTCCCCGGTCCTCGTCGAAGGGGAGCTCCCGGCCCTCGTCGGACGGCTCTCCGGAGACCGCGACCCGCTCCCGGGCCAGCGGGGAGCCCGCGTCGACGGGCTCGACGAACACCTCGACCCGGGTGATGAAGCCGAAGTCGTCCCGGTCGCCGGCCGGCTCCGCCGTGTCCGTGACGCGCAGGACGAGGTTCTGGAGCTGGACGCGGCGAGCCGGCCCCGTGCCACGGGCCTCCGTCTCCGCCTCGAGGTCGATGTCGAGGGGGATCGGGATGTCGAGCGGCAGGTCGCCCGGCACCGGGCTTCCCTCGACGCGCTGCTCCTCGATGGGGACGCCGACCTCGATCGGGAGCGCGGTGCAGCCCGCGAGGACCACGGCCAGGGGAAGGCTCAGCCCGGAGGATGACGAGGTCACACCGGCAGCATACGGCAGCCGCGGCGAACCCTGCCGCTCTCCCCGCGCCGCGCGCGACCAGCCTGCGAGCACCCCGACGTGCCGGCAGGGGCGCCGGTCGACCGCGCGCCGGATTCGAGGAGCCCGGAGCGTGCAGTCCAACGCGGGGAGCGCGGCGCTGCGCTACGGGCGGCTGCTCGCGCCGCCCACGGTCGCCTGGTAGCGCTCGACGGGGGCGCGGCTGCCGACCGCGATGGGGGATCGGTCGTGCATGGTGCGGACCGTTCGCTCGAGGATGCGTCCCCGCCCGTCCGTCCCGGCGCCCCCCGCCCGCTCCGCGATGAAGGCCATCGGCGCGCACTCGTAGAGCTGCCGGAGCTTCCCATCCGGGTGCGCCCGCTCCGCCGGGTACAGGTAGACGCCCCCTTCGATCAGGCATCGGTGGACGTCGGCCACCAGCGCCCCGAGGTAGCGCTGGGACTTCGGCGAGCCCTCCCGCAGGAGCTCCTCGTCGACGAAGGCCCGGGTCGCGTCGGACCAGCCCGCCTGCCGACCCAGGTTGGCCGCGAGCGTGGGGCCGTCCTCCGGGATCCGGAGGGCGGGGTGGCTCAGCCGCCAGCGGCCGCTCTCCTCGTCGAGGGTGAACCCGCGCACGTCGTCCCCCCCGGCGACGACCAGCATGGTGGCGGGGCCGTAGAGGACGTAGCCCGCCGCCACGAGGTCCGCCTGGCCCCCGACCAGCTCGGCCTCGAGCATCCCGCAGGTCTGCGTCGAGCGCCGCCGGTACAGGCCGAAGATCGTCCCGAGGGGCCCGTTGACGGCGACGTTCGACGAGCCGTCCACAGGATCGATCGCGAGGATGTGCCGGGCCATGGGCTCGCAGCTCACCGGCTTGAGCTCCTCGAGCTCCTCCGAGACGATGCCCGCGAGCAGCCTGGAGGCCACGAGCCGCTCCACGACGATCTCGTTCGCGCGCAGGTCCAGCGCCTTGACGGAGTCCCCGGTCGCGTTGACCCGCCCCGCTGCGCCGAGCAGCCCCTCGAGCGCCGAGCGGCGGACGAGGGCGCTGAGCACCTTGGCGAGATCGGCGAGCTCGGCGAGCACGGCGACGCGCGTCTCGCCTTCCGCGTCCCCGGGCGGTGGGTGTCCCAGGACGTCCTCGAGGGTCCGTTCGGTCATGCGGCGGCTCCGATGCTCCCGACGTGCCCGAGGCTACGCCGGCGGCGGAGAGGGAGGCAGGACGCGGACGCCCGAGGGCCCCGCCACGATGACCCGGTCGACCATCGCGGCCACGAAGATGCCGTGCTCGACGAGGCCCGTCACGAGGTCGAGGCGAGCGGCGAGCGCGACCGGGTCGGCGATCGGGCCGAAGTCGGCGTCCATGAGCACGTGGCCGTTGTCGCTCCAGCCGGGACGGGGCCGAACGTCGAATGCCCCGAGGGCCCGGACCCGCTGGGCGACGACCTCCGGCGCGAACGGGAGCACCTCGAGGGGGACCCGGAAGGCGCCGAGCACGGGCACGAGCTTCGACTCGTCGACCGCGACGACGAAGCGCGTCGCCATCTCCGCGACCACCTTCTCCCGCGTGTGGGCGCCGCCGCCGCCCTTGATCAGGTGCAGGCTCGGGTCGACCTCGTCCGCTCCGTCGATCGCGAGGTCGAGGCTCAGGACCTCGTCCGGCGGCACCACCCGGAGGCCGAGGCGGGTGGCCAGCTGCTCGGTCGCCCGGGAGGTGGCCACGCAGGTCAGGTCGAGGTCGGCCTCGGCGAGCGCCGTGGTCGTGTGCCGCACCGTCGAGCCGGTGCCGAGGCCGACGCGCATGCCTCGCTCCACCAGGCTCGCGGCATGTCGACCGGCGGCCTCCTTGTGGGCCCCGACGTCGGTAGCGCGCACCGGCGCACCTTGCCGAGCCCCCGGGTCGGCGTCCAGCGAAAGGCCTCCGGATGGATTGCGGGGGACGGTCTTGCCGCAGCCTGCTCGGCCTCGGGCCCGGTTCAGGGCTCGCCGGGCGGATCGCCGAGGAAGGGCTCGCCCACGGGGATGCGGGCGGGCCTGTCCTCGGGCGGGGTCGTCCGGAGCCGGCTGAGGAGCCCCGGCAGGAGGCCGCGCAGCTCGGCGAGCGACGGCTCGCCATCTTCGATGTCGATGCCGTCGGGGAGCTGCACCGGCGCCAGCGCCAGCCCGGCTTCCTCGTCCCGGGGCTGCACGGACTGACTGAGGAGCTCCGGCTCGTCCGTCTCCGGCGGGGGTGCCTCGTAGCTCTGTGGGAACGACGGACAGCTCGGCTCGCGGATGTAGCCCGGCGTGAAGTAGTAGTAGTCTCGATAGGTCCGGGCGAACCCCTGGGAGTCGATGTACGTGCAGGTCATCCAGGCGTACTGCCCGTACGAGTACACCATCGGGTACGGGTAGCAGGCCGTGTCCAGGTCGCCGAGGAAGGTCACGTAGTCCGCGCAGAGCGCGCGCTGCGTCTGACCGGTCCAGTCGATCACGTAGTCGTAGAACTCGATGTAGTACGTCGCGTAGCCCGTCTGGTAGCGATACGGCGAGCAGCTCGACGAGAGCGCGGCGAGCGCCACGACGGTGACGAGCGGGGCGAGGCGGCGAGTCGGGGCTCGGGGCAAGGGGCTCTCCGGGGGAGGGAGGTCAAGCGGGCTGGGGTCGACCGCCGACCGGTCTAGCACGGCGAGCGGTGGGCGCCCGGTCGGCCGGCGTCGGCGCCTCGACGCCGACCCCCATCCGGGACTACAAGGCCGCCATGCGCATGACGATCCTGGGCCTCGCGGCGCTCGTGACGGTGTCCTGCACCCGCGGTCCCGCTCCGCCGCCGGAGGCGGAGCGGACGGCCGAGGCGGAGCGGACGGCCGAGCGGCGCGCGCCCCCCTCGCCCCGCCCTTCGGCCCCGGAGGGCGAGGCGCCGGGCGCCCGACCCCCGGCCCCGGCCCGGGCACCCAACCTCCCTGCCGCCCGCCCGCCGCTGCCCGGCGCGCAGCGCCCCGCGGGCGCGCCGCCGGCGTGCAGCGACCCC
>JBHJHB010000054.1:0-23909 GCA_050331215.1 Sandaracinaceae bacterium
GGGCCGCGGGGTGCACGTGGAGAGCTGCTGGGTGGGGGTCTACCGCTACGGGCCCGGCCTCCGCGGGGTCGTGCTCGGCGACGACGGTGAGTCCTACTGGGTGGACCAGGACTAGGTGCGCCCCGAAGCCGTGGTCGGGCCGCCGCCAGCGGTGGAGCCGCCCGCGGCGGGCCCAGAGCTCGCGAAGGGGGCGCGCGTGCGCCTGAACGGCGGCCCCGACGCGGGCGCCGAGGGGGAGGTGTTCTGGGTCGGCGAGAGCCGCTTCGGGCCCGGCCTCCGCTACGGCGTGCGGGACGGCGAGGAGACCTACTGGGTCGACGACATCCACGTCGAGGCGCTCGACGAGGCGCCGGCAGCGCCCCCGGGCGACCCCGGCCCGGGCGACGATCCACCCGAGGCCCTCGCCGAGACCGCCTTCGACGAGCCGCCCCCGGGCTACGGCGGGGACGCGCCCGCGGAGCCTCCGCCGTTCGACGAGCCGCCCCCGGACGACGAGGACCTGCCCTTCTGACCGGGGCTGCCCTCCCGATCGGGCGCCGCGGCCTCCACGGCCAGGCGCCCGACGGCGTAGGCTGACGGCATGCAGGATCCCCACTCCGACGGGTTCGGCGTCCCGCCGAGCCCCCCGGCTCGCCTCGAGGGAGCTGCCTCCGGCGCCGATGGCCGGCGGCTCGGCTGCGTGATCGGCCTCGTCGCCGCGGGTCTCGGGCTCGCCCTGTGCCTCGTGGCGGCGGCTGGCGCCGCGGTCTACTCGGCCGTGCAGTTATCGGCGCACGACCCCGACGGCCCGCCGCCCCCGAGCAGCCCCGAGCCCGTCGCCCCCGCCACGCCGCCGGCCGTGCCGCCCGCCGTGCCGACACCGCCTGCCGCCCCGACGCCGACCGTCGCGCCGACCGGCGCGTCGGCGATCTACGCGATCCCGCTCGGCGACGCCCCGGTCCGCGGGCCCGCGGGGGCGCTCGTCACGATCGTCGAGTTCAGCGACTTCCAGTGTCCGTTCTGCCGGAGAGCCCAGGACACCCTCGAGGAGGTGGCGGAGGCCTACCCCCGCGAGGTGCGCTTCGCCTTCAAGCACAACCCGCTGCCCTTCCACCGAAACGCGGCGGACGCCGCCGCGGCGACCCTCGAGGCCCGGCGCCAGCAGGGGGACGCCGGGTTCTGGCGGATGCACGACACGCTGTTCGAGAACGCCTCGGCCCTGAGCCGGGACGACCTCGCGCGCTACGCGGCCGCGCAGGGCCTGGACGTCGACGCCTTCCGGCTGGCCCTCGAGGCGGGGCGCCACGGGGCCGCGATCGAGGCCGACCAGGCGCTCGCCACGTCCCGCGGGGCTCGCGGGACGCCCCACTTCTTCATCAACGGCCGCAAGCTCGCCGGGGCCCAGCCCCTCTCGCGCTTCCGGCAGGTGATCGACGAGGAGCTACGCCGAGCGCGCGCCCTCGTCGCGGCCGGGACCCCGACGAGCCAGGTGTACGCCGCGGCGACCCGCGACGGCTTGACCGCGGAGGCGCCGGCGGAGCGGCCCGCGCCGACCCCACCGCCGCCCACGACCGTGAGCCTCCGGGCTCCGCCCGACGCGCCCTCCCGCGGCCCCGCCGACGCCCCCGTCGTCATCCAGGAGTTCGGCGAGTATCAGTGCCCCTTCTGCCAGCGGGTCCAGCCCACGCTGGCCCAGCTGCGCGAGCGCTACGGGCCCCGAGTCCGCATGGTGTGGCGCGACAACCCGTTGCCCTTCCACCATCGCGCGATGCCCGCGGCCCTGGCGGCGCGGGAGGTCTACCGCCAGGGGGGCGACGACGCGTTCTGGGCCTACCACGACCTGCTGTTCGAGCATCAGCGCGAGCTCGACCTCGACCACCTCGTCGCGCTCGCGGACCAGGTCCCGGGGATCGACCCGCGCGAGGTGCGGACCGCGGTCACCTCCCAGCGCCACCTCGCCCGGATCCAGCAGGACATCGAGGCCGCGGCGGGCGCGGGGCTGCGGGGGACGCCGACCTTCGTCGTTCACGACCGGGTCGTCCGCGGAGCCCAGCCGCTGTCCGCCTTCGTCGAGGCGGTGGAGGGGGCGCTGGGCGACCGCTAGGTCGTCCTCCTCGCACCGGCTAGAGGAAGCGGTCCATGCCCTGGACGCCCTCGCTCTGCCGGCCGTCGCTGTAGCGGTACTCGTCGTCGAGGAGGCCGTCGATCCGCTCCATGATCCGCTCGACATAGGCGTCGAAGGCGTCCCGATGCCGCTCCTCGGCCTCCCGGGTGAAGGGGACGAAGGGCTCCTCGGGCAGGAGGTCGGCGACGTCGCTCGGGGTGAGCGGCTCGCCGAAGCGGTAGGTGACCGTCCCCGCGCGCGCGAAGGGGCTGCCCCCCGGGTAGACCTTGTCGGTGCCGTTGCAGCCGACCGGCACGACGGTCCGCCGCAGGTGCATCGCGATCTGCGCGATGCCGATGTGCCCCTGGGACAGCCGCTTCGAGCGCGTGCCCTGCGGGAAGATGAGGAGGTCGAGCCCCAGGCGGGCCGCGTTCTCGTTGAGGTCCAGGAAGCTCCCCATCATCGCCCGGTACAGCGCCTCCATCGCCTCGGGCCAGGACTCCCGGAAGGGATCGAAGGGCCGGCCCAGGATGTCGCGGGGCCGCTCGAAGAGCTCCCGGGGCAGGTCGGGGTCGGGGGTCGGCGACTCGCCGCGCGACGCGGCCAGGACGAGAGCTCGGAGGCGCGGGTACTCGTCCTCGGCGGGACGCCGGCCGAGGGTCGCATTGACGTCCTTGCTGATCAGGTAGCCCCTGCTCACGGTCGGAAGGTTGATCGTGAGCTCCATGAACATCACCGTGCCCATCGACTCGTAGTACTTCCCCTTGACCCAGGTGGCGGTGAAGCGATTCTGGCGGCGCCACCAGGCGTATTGAAAGGGGAAGTAGTTGTACCGGTCCGTGTGGTTCATCGCGATGATGACCGGCTCGTCCGGGACGCGCTCCGCGCCGTCCATCTCGATGGTGATCCCGGGGAACAGCTCGTAGTTGGGGGCGAGAACCGAGTATGCGACGAGGCGCTGGATGACCGGCTTCCGGCTCAAGCGGATGCGCCGGAGGCGAGGGAGGTCGAGCATGGCGGCCATCGAAGCAGACGGCGGCGGGCGGCTCAAGGCTCTCCTACGGTGCGGCCGCGAAGCGGGCCGGCGACAGGAGCGCGAGCCAGCGTTGCTGCTCCGCCGAGGCGCTTGCCGTCCAGGCCGCGGCCAGCGCCTCGCCGAGCGCCCCGGTCAAGCCCAGGCCGTGGCCGGTGAAGCCGGCCAGGACCCACACCTCCTCCGGGCCCTCGGGCCGGGGACCCACCACGGGGAGCTGGTCCGGGGTGAACCCCATGATCCCCGCCCAGCGATGGGTGACCGGGAGGCCTCGAGCGGCCGGCACGTGGTGCGCGAGGAACTCGTCGAGGGCGCTCTGCACGTCGGCGGTGACCTCCCGGGCGTCCGTCGACTCCGCCGCGACGAACCGGTGCCGCCGGCCGCCGAGGACGAAGCGGCGCCCGGCGGTCTGGCGGAGGTAGTCGTAGCCCCAGGTCGCGTAGACCACCGGCTCGAGCACCCGCGCGGGCGCCGGCGCCGTGGCGAGCACCTGCCCTCGCTCCGGGCGGAGCACGCCGCGAAGCTCCGGCACCAGCCCGGGCACGGCCTGGTTGGTGGCGACCACCGCCCGCGAGAACGTGATGCGCTGGCCGTCGGCCAGGACGGCGCGGCCCGGCTGGACCTCGGCGACCCGCCCGAGGAGCACCGGCCAACGGAGGCGCGCCGCCAGCGCTCCGACCAGCTTCCCGGGGTGAACCGCCCCGTCCTCCGGGATCCGGAGCTGGGCGCCGAAGCCCTCGAGGGCGGCATGCACCGGCTCGAGGGTGCAGGGCACGCCATCCTCGGCCAGGCAGCGGGCCGCCTCCCGCAGGGCCTGCGCTTCCGCCCCGTCGCCGGCCTGGGTCACGGCCAGGCTCCCGGCGGGCTCGATCCGCGCCGCCCCCTCGCCGAGCTCCGTCCACAGGGCGCGCGTGCGGCGGGCGAGGCCCAGCAGGGACCGGGCCGCGTCGACGCCGAGCCGCCGCCGAAGCGCCGGGTACTCGATCGGATGGGTGATGAGGACGAAGCCGCCGTTTCGTCCGGAGGCTCCGTCGCCCGGTCCCACCGCATCCACGACCCGAACGTCGACGCCGCGCCGCTCGAGGTGGACCGCCGCGCTGAGCCCCGCCAGGCCGGCCCCGATCACCAGGGCCTCGCAGCGGAGGTCGCGCGCCGGGGGCTCCGCCGGCGGCGGGGGGTGCTCCAGCCAGAGGGACCTCATCCACCCCCTCCGGACCCCTGCTCGGCGCTAGCGCTCGCCGAGTCGGGGCAGGAGCTCGACGAAGTTGCAGGGGCGGTGGCGCACATCGAGCTGCTCCCGGAAGATGCCGTCCCAGGCGTCCTTGCACGCCCCGGGGGAGCCCGGGATGGCGAACAGGTAGGTCCCCCCGGCCACCCCGCCGACCGCCCGGGACTGGATGGTGGAGGTGCCGATCTTCTGGAAGCTGATCCAGCGAAAGACCTCGCCGAAGCCGGGGATCTCCTTTTCGATCACGCGGGCGAAGGCCTCCGGGGTCACGTCGCGGCCGGTGACCCCCGTGCCCCCGGTGGCGATGACCACCTGGACGTCGTCCCGCCCGATCCAGGCCCGGAGCTGGGCCTCGATCGCGTCGGCGTCGTCGCTCACGATCCGCTGCTCGACCACCCGATGCCCCGCCTCGAGGGCGCGCTCCCGCAGCACCGTGCCCGAGCGGTCGCTCTCGGCGGTCCGGGTGTCGCTGCCCGTCAGGAGCGCGAGGGCCACGGGGAGGAACGGCCGGCTCTCGTCGATGGGCATCAGGCCCTCTTCTTCCTCTTCTTCTTCCGGGGGCGGCGGGCCGCCGCCCCCTCCTCCGGGGACGGAGGCGGTGGCTCGGGCTCGTCGGCCTTCGGCGGCAGGAGCGTCAGGATGTTGTGGCGCCTGCTCAGGAACAGCACCCACAGGCAGAAGAGCACCACCGGCAGGCTGAGGAGCTGGCCCATCGTGAGCGGGAAGCTCTGGTCGAGGACCTGGTACTCCTTGAAGAACTCGACGAGGGTACGCGCGATGAAGTAGGTCAGAAGAAGAAGGGCGAAGGTCGCACCCGGGCGGAGCCGGTCCCGCCACCTCTTCTGGAGGTAGACGCCGAAGGCGATCATCCCGAACCCGATCAGGGCCTCGTAGATCTGGGTGGGGTGGCGCGGGACGGCGGCGGCGCAGATCTCCGGGATCTGATCCGGGAAGCCGGGGCAGTCGTGGCGGGGGAAGATGACCGCCCACGCTCCGTCCCACGGTCGGCCGACGATCTCGCTGTTGAAGAAGTTGCCGATGCGCACCCAGGGGATGACCCACACCGCCACGCACATCGTCGCGTCGAGGTAGACCCACACGTCCCGGCGGTGCGAGCGGGCGAAGAAGATGACCGCGAGGGCGGCCCCGAGGGCGCCGCCGTGGCTCGCGAGCCCGCTGCCGATCTCGATGATCCGCCGCGGGTTGCGCCAGAAGCTCTCCGGCTCGTAGAAGACCAGGTGGCCGAGGTGAGCGCCGACGATCATCGCCACCGGCAGGAGCCAGGTCAGCGTGTCCGCGTGCTCCCGAGGCAGGCGCCGCTCCTCGAAGTAGCGGGGCATGACGGAGGCCGCGAGCAGGAGCCCGAGCGCGAAGAAGACGCCGTAGTAGCGGATCTCCAGCCAGCCGAGACCGACGACGTCCAGCCACTCGAGCCGAAGGATGACCGGGTCGATGTCCCAAACCACAGCGGCGCCTTAGTCGGTCGGTCCGCGTCCGGCAAGCGTGCTCGGCGGCCGACGCCCGGCGCTCGGCGGTGCGCGCGGGAGCCGGGCCGACGTCAGGGCGCCGTCTCCTCGAGGACCGCCGCCAGCGGCGTGACGAGGCGGCGTCGGAAGGCCGGTAGGACGGCGAGGTCCTGGCGCACCTCCAGCTCGAGGGCCTGCCGCCGGTGCGAGGCCGCGTGCCGGTCCACGCTGTACATCATCCCGTCGCGCCCGCTGTAGGGCACGTTGAGGCCGACCTTCAGGCCCTCCTGCCACAGGCGCTCCGCGACCGCCTCGGCCAGGGCCTCGTCCCGGTCGAACAGCACGCCCACCTCCTCGTGCCGGACGATGCCCTCGTACACCGGCGTGAAGGTGTGCATCGAGAGGACCGTGGGCGCCGTCGACGTCTCGATCATGTGGTCCGCCGCGGCGTGGTAGGCGCGCCACAGCTCGTCGATCCGACGCTGGCGCTCCGCCTCGGTCAGGTCCTGGTTGAGCATCACCGGGAGGCCCTCCGCCTCGAGGCGGAAGAGGGTGGGCGAGCTGAGCCCACGGTTCGGGTCGACGAGCAAGCGGGAGAAGCCGGCGTAGACCGCCGGTGCCCCGAGGGTCTCCGCGAGGTCCCTGGTGAGGTCGGCCGCGCCGAGGTCGTAGGCCCAGTGCGTGCCCAGCAGGCGTCGGTCCGCGGCGGGCCAGGCCCGACCGTCGGGCAGGAGGCGCTGGCTCGCGTGCTCGCACAGGAGGGCCACCGGCGGGTCCGCGCGCCGGCCCGGGCAGACCTGGACGGCCCGACCGGTCGACGCGCCGACGTCCCCGTGCGGTGAGATTGTCACGGGCGGGAGTGTAGGGACGGCCACCGGATCGCGCCGCGAGCCCACGCAGCGTCCCAGCCCGTGGACGTCCGCGGCCGCCGACGGCGTCCGTCCGCGCGGGTCGAGCCGCGAGCCGGTCCGGGTGGCCCTAGCGCGCGAAGAGGCTGACCCGGCTGCCGTAGCGGTCGACGAGGTGTACCCCGTCCCGGGGCGAGCGCAGCCAGCCGTCCCGCGCCGCGTCGACCGCGCGAACCGGCTGAGCATGAAGAGGCGGGTTGGCCTCGATCGCGCCGAAGAGCTCGGCCTGGGCCGTGACCACCTCGCTCGCGGCCTCGATCGCGTCCTCCGTCGGGACGCCGGCCGCGAGCATCGCCTGGCGGTCGTCCGTGCCCAGCATCACGAGGTCGCCGCCTTGCTGGACGACGGCCATCAGGTCCATGACGATCGCCCCGACCGCGTCGCCCGACGCGTCGACCAGGGACGACAGGTAGGTCCCGTCGAGCGGGTCGAGCGCGCCCTCGGCGCGCCGGAGCTCCAGGGAGACGCCGAGCAGCTCGCTCATGCCCTTCGCGTAGGCGGCGACGTCGGGGAGCGCGAGAGCCTCGGCCCCAAGCCCGCCGAGGTCGGCGGACACCGCCGCGGGCCCGGACGGCGGGGGCCCGGATGCCGCAGCGGGCCCGGACGGCGGGGGCCCGGACGGCGGGGGCCCGGACACCTCCGCGGGCCCGGACGGCGGGGGCCCGGATGCCGCCGCGGGCCCGGACGGCGGGGGCCCGGATACCGCAGCGGGCGCGGACGGCGGGGGCCCGGACGAGGCCTGGCTCGATGGGGCTGGCTCGCCGTTCGGCGCGGGGGCCGAGGACGGCGGCGGCGCGACCGGGGACGTCGCCTGGACCGGCTCGGACCGACGCCGGCCCGGAGCCGACGCGCTCTCGGGCCGCGCGCCCGAGCGCTCGGCCGGCTCGGCGGGCCACGCGCCCCGGCCGACCCTCCCCTCGAGGTGAGCGACGGTCCGGCGGAGCGAGGCGCAGGTCCGCTGGAGGGCCGAGACGCTCGCTTCGAGGACCAGCAGGCGGTCGTCGAGCAGCACCCGGCGCGCCTCTGCCTCGCGCTCGTCCGTCGGCGCGGCGCGACCGGGCTCCCAGCGGTCCCCGACCGCCACGTACTCCTGCCCGGCCGCCGGGCCCTCGCCATCCATCAACGCCTTCGCCCCGGCCGCCAGGCCCGGCGAGCCTCCGGACCGGCCGAGCTGGCGCAGGATGACCTCGCGGCCGCGGAGCGTGCTCGGGCACGGCCGGTACAGCGCGCCGGCGACCGGGAGCAGGCGCTCCACGTCGAGCTCCCAGCCGCCGGGGCCCAGGCGCAGGCGACGGGGTCGGGCCGAGGCCAGGACGTCGGGCTCGGAGTCCACCGACCGGATCGACGGTCGGGGCGGGCCTCGCCTTGAGCACCCGGATTGCCAACCGTGCCCGACGCCCCGATGGTGGGGCGTCATGACCCCACGGCACGTACTGATCGCCGGCTTCGGCTACGTCGGACGCGCGCTCGGCCAGGAGCTGGCCGCCGCCGGCCACCGCGTCGTCGGCCTGCGCCGGTCGAAGGCACCCGTCCCGCCCGGCGTCGAGGCACTCCGAGCCGACCTCCTCGACCCCTCGACGCTCACGGTCCCTTCGGAGGTGGACGCCGTCGTCTACGCGGTCAGCCCCGCCGAGCGGAGCGAGAGCGCCTACCGGGCGGCCTACGTGGAGGGGCCGGCGAACCTCGCGCGGGCCCTGCGGGCCGCCGGAGCGCCCGTCGAGCGCCTTCTCTTCGTATCGAGCACGGCGGTCTACGGGCAGGACGACGGGTCCTGGGTCGACGAGCGCTCGCCCACGGAGCCCGCCACGCCCACCGCAAGGGTCCTCCTCGACGGCGAACAGGCCGCGCAGGAGCTCGGCTTCCGGACCACCGTGCTCCGGCTCGCCGGCATCTACGGGCCCGACCGGACCTGGCTGGTCCGCCGCGTCGAGGCGGGCGAGGTGCGCGTGGAGGGTCCCGACCACGTGGGTCCCCCGCGCTACGGCAACCGGATCCACCGGCGGGACTGCGCGGGCGCCCTCGCCCACCTCCTGACCCACCCGGATCCGCCACCCACCCTGATCGGCGTGGACGACGACCCGGCGCCCCTGGCGGAGGTGTACCGCTTCGTGGCCGAGCGCCTCGGCGTGCCCGCGCCCCCCGCCGGTGAGGTGGGACGGGGTCGAGGCGGCAACAAGCGTTGCCGCAATGGGGAGCTCCGCAGGACGGGCTACGCCCTCCGGGTTCCCTCGTATCGAGAGGGCTACCCCGAGGTGATCGATCGGATGATCCGGCACTGACAACACAACTCTCCACCAACAGCGGAAGGGAGCACCAAGAGCCCGTTCCCGTCAACGCATTGACGGCGTTTCGCTTCTTCGGATCGGTTCAGGTTCAATCCCCGCTTCCGTTCGTGAGCCGTGGTGTACGCAGAGCGTGCAGCGCTCCACGACTCCCTCGCGGGGCCTGCGCCGCCCCTCCCGGAGACCCAGCCTCGATGACGACGCGCGTCCTCCTCGCGGAAGGTTCCCTCATCGCCCGGCGAACCGTGGTGCGGGCCTTGGAGCGGAGCGCCGAGGTGACGATCGCCGGGACGGCGTCCCACGGCGAGGAGGTCCTGGCCCGCGTCCGGACGGACCGACCGGACGTGGTGCTCCTCGATATCGAGACCCCGCAGATCGGGGGCCTGGCGACGCTCGCGCGCCTCCGCCACCGCTACCCCCGCCTTCCGCTGGTCCTTCTGGGGGCGGCGCCGGGCGGCAGCCGGGCCGCGGTCGACGCCGTGCGCCACAGCGGGGTGGCGCTCTACGTCTCGCGCCCGAGCGTGCTGTCGACGCCGGAGCGGGCGCTCCGGGACCTGGAGGCGCAGCTCGTCCCGGCGATCCTGCAGGCGACCGGCGGCGGGGACCGGCGGACGAGCGGGCTCCGCACCACGAGCGGGCTCCGCACGGCGAGCGGCGTCCGCACGACAGACGAGGCGCGCACCACCAGCGGTGTCCGGGGCCGCGCGGCGAGCTCCCGCTCCGCGTCCGGCCGTCGTCTCCCCCTGCGCCGCATCGGCGGGGTGGGCCTCGCGTGCGCGCACGGGGGCCCCCACGCCCTGATGACCGTGCTGTCCTCGCTGCGGCCGGACTTCCCCGCCCCGGTGTTCGTGGTGCACCACGTCGCGCCGGAGCTGACGCCGATGCTGGTCCAGCGCCTCGACCACGCCTGCTCGCTGCAGGTTCGCCAGGCGGTTTCGGGCGTCCTGCCTGCACCCGGCGAGGTGTGGGTCGCGCCGGGCAACCGCCACCTCGAGGTGTCGGGCCATCCGTCGCGCCTCTACGTGCACGACGGCCTGCCCGACCACGGCCGACGCCCGTCGGCCAACCTCCTGTTCCGCTCCCTCGCGGCGACCTACGGCGCGGGCTGCGTGTGCGTGCTC
Organism: Sandaracinaceae bacterium; assembly: GCA_050331215.1. GTDB lineage: Bacteria > Myxococcota_A > Polyangia > Polyangiales > Sandaracinaceae > JBHJHB01. The sequence continues at coordinate 10,122 of JBHJHB010000054.1, forward strand.
CTGACGGGCGAGGGCCTGGACGGCGCCGAGGGGGCGCGACGGGCTCGATCCGCCGGCGGCTTCGTCGTCGCCCAGGACGAGGGCTCGGCGATCGACTGGGGCATGGCGGGGCACGTGGTCCGGGCGAAGCTCGCCGACAGCGTCGTCCCGCTCGTCGACATCCCGACCACGATCGAGCGCTGGGTGGCGCTCAGCCGGCCGTCCCGGGCGCCGGCCGAGGGGAGCGGCGTGCCGCCCCGCAAGCTCGGAACCTAGCCGCTCTCGGCTGACACGCCATCGGCCCGCGGGGAGGCCGCGTCGTCGGTCCGTTCACCCGGAGCCGCCTCCACCACCCTGCGCTACCCTGACGCCATGGACGTCCTCGGCTTCTTCGCCCTCGCGTACGGCCTCGTGACCCTCGCGCTGCGCTTCACCGCGCCGGACGGGACGGTCCTGGCCAAGCTCGCCCCCGCGCAGGATGCCCGCGCCCGGAACCGCCCCTGGCACTGGCTGCTCTTCACGGTCCTCCCGGTCGCCGTGGGCGCCGCCCTACTGCTCCTCTGACGGCGCCCGGGCCGCGAGGAGCCGCTCAGCGGCCGACCAGGTACGCCGGCACGAGGAACGCGGCCGCCACGGCCCCGGCGACCAGGGCGACGTAGCCGAGCCCCACGCCGACCCACCAGCGCCGGTAGCGCCGCCTCGCCTGCTCGACCCGGTCCTCGACCAGCTCGCCCACCTTGTCCCGGTAGAGGACCTCCTCGAAGCGCCGCCGCTTCGCCGCGAAGCTCGCGTGGACCTCGTCGGCGCCTACCCGGGCGGCGCTCAGCCGGAGGAGGCACGGGAACAGCACGACGTACCCCGCGTACACGAGCATCCCGAGCCGGAAGACCATCGGGTCGAAGGGGTCCTTGAACGCCGCGGCGATGAAGGAGCCCAGGAGCGTAGCGACCGCCCCGAGCATGGTGTCGCTCAGCCCCTTGACGAGGCCAGTCACCTGTTCGGTGTAGCGATCCACGGCGTCGGCGACGGCGCCCTCGAGCGCCTGGACGCGCTCGAGGTACCGGTTGATCCGGCCTTCGAGAAACGCGCGCCAGTGCCACTTGGCGCCCTCGACGATCTGGGGCATGGCCCGGGCCAGGACCCGGAACCGATCGGCCTCCGCGCGCCCCTCGAGCGCCTGCGCCACGCGCGTCTGCACGAAGGGGAGGCGGTCGCCGAGCCAGTCCGACACGCGGTCCTCGGCCCGCGGCCGGTAGCACCACGCGAGCAGCTCGCCGATCGCCCCCCGCTGCTCGGCCGTCAACGCCACCGGCGTCCCCTGCTCCACCGGGACGAAGGCGACGTGCTCGGCGCCGCGGTACTCGGCCTGGACGCGGGGCGGGCCCTCGGGGCTGGGGACCGCCCGGGCGCGGTCGCACGTGAAGAGGATCGCGAGCAGGACGAAGAGCCCGTCGAGCCGGTCCCGAAGCGCGCCGTCGGTCGGCCCCGAAGTGCCCGCCCGCGCGGCCTCGACCTCGGCCTCGGCCGTCGCCGAGCGGACGGCCAGATGCCACGGGGTGACGCGGGTGCGCAGGTCCGTGTCGAGGCCGATGTAGTCGTCGCGCCGGCGCCGCGCCCGAGCCACGTCGAGGCCGGGCGCCGTGGCCCGCGCCGCCTCCGCCTTCGCTTCGCCCACCGCGTCCCGGCCCAGGACGGACAGCAGGTCGCCCCGAAGCACGAGGGGCTCGTCGAGCACCAGCACCAGCAGCCGCGTCGCCGGCTCGGGCCAGAGCACCTCGAGGGACGGGAGGCCCTGGCCGAGCAGGCGGTCCAGCGCCTCCCCGTGGAAGAAGAGCAGCACGCGCGCGTCCGCCGGGCCGACCATGCCGCGCGCCAGCGCCGCCTTGTCGAGGTGGAGGACGACGTCGTAGCGCGGCGTTCGCCTCGCCCCCGCCACCAGGTCCGCGAGGTCCGAGGGGGAGTAGCCCGAGCCGCGGACCACGAGCTCGTCGAGGTCGCCGGTCCTGACCGTCAGCTCGAACGCCTCGCCGTAGGCGGCCACGGCGCCGTCCAGGACGTCGGCCGTCAGCTCGCCCACCTTCTCGCCAGGCACGCGGAAGGTGTGGAAGATGCGCTCGGCCTCCTCCTCGCGCACGAGCTCCTCGAGGGGGATGCCGAGCGCGGCGGTCAGCCGGTGGAGCGGGGCCACCGACGGCGCGCTCATGTCTGGCTCTGGCGCCAGCGCCGCGTCCGGATGCGGATCGTCCAGTAGCCGTCCGGGCCCGGCCGCTGCTCGGTGACCATCTCCTCGTAGAACTCGCTCGGCACCGTGAGGCGCAGGTTGTTGTCGCCTTCGAAGCGCTTCTGCTTGACGAACTTGCGCGCGGTGGGCGGGTCGAGCTCGAAGTCCCGGTCGGGGAGCTCGTCGTCGAGGCGCTCGCGGAAGCGGTCCCGGATCCGAGGCTCTACCGGGAGCCCGGCCACGAGCTGGTCGACGTTGACGCGGTCGCTGACGACCTGCCCGTCGAGGTACTGGTCGAGCTGCGCCGCGGCGTCGGAGGGGAGCTCCGCCGTGACCTCGTTCTTCGCGTTCGTGAGCACACGGTAGAGCGCCCGGGTCCTCGCCGGCGCGTCGAGGACGAGCTCCGCCTCCAGGAAGCGGTGAAGGAAGAAGTCGCTGACGGTCTCTCCCGGCCGCTGCTGGTCGACCACCAGCATCGGGTAGTCGTCGCCCTCGGGCGCCCGGACGAAGGCGCACTTCTGGAGCCGCTCGCGCACGCTGGGCAGGATATCGGGCTCGAGGACGAGCTGGATGCGCGCCCTGCCCTTCGCGTCCTCTGTCTCCACGGCGCGGTAGCCGTCGAGCGGGTCGAGCTTGAGGAGGGCGACGAGCCTCCCCCGGTCGCTCGCGAGGCGGACCACGGCGAGGGTCCCGTCGGAGATCCGCTGGTCGTCCTCCGACGAGCCGTAGAGCCGCCGGGCGAGGCGCACGGAGTGAGCGACGAAGCTCGCCCGAGACGCCAGCATCTTGCGGCAGAGCTCGCCGGCCGCGCTCCCCGCGAGGAACCTCGCGGCGCTTGCCCGGGCGTCGTCGAGGCCGCGGCGGACGTGGGTCCGGAGGAAGTCCCCGACCCCATCGTCGAGCGCCAGCTCCGCCTGGCTGAGGGCGAGGCGCCCGACGCGGGGGTTGACCAGGTGGACCACCGCGGCCTCCACACGGAGGTCCGCGTAGCTCCGGAGATTGCTCTCGACGCTCACCGGCTTCCCTCCTCCGGCCGCGACCTGGGGCGCCAGCCGGCGGCGAGTATGCCGCGCGCCTCGCAAGGGGAGCCAATGCGCGGCATGCGGCGAGCTGGCGAGTCGGCGCCGCGCGCCTGCCCGAAGGGTCCTGCTCCGCGGCCCGCCGGGCGTGACGCCGCGGTCTGCGGCTCTACACCGGCCCCATGCCCCAGCGTCCCGTCCAGGCCATCACCGCCGCTCACCGTCAGCTCGAGGGGGGCGGCTTCATGGTCCGCCGCCCCTTCCCGAGCCAGGGCCTCGAGCACTTCGACCCGCTGCTGCTGCTCGACGAGATGGGGCCCACGGTCTACGGCCCCGGCGAGGCGGTGGGCGCGCCGGACCACCCCCACCGCGGCTTCGAGACCGTCACCTACATCCTCGACGGCGAGGGGGAGCATGCGGACAGCGCCGGGCACGCCGGGACGATCGGGCCGGGCGATGTCCAGTGGATGACGGCCGGGGCCGGCGTGGTCCACCGGGAGATGCCGTCGGCGCGGATCCAGCGCGACGGCGGTCGGGTCCATGGGTTCCAGCTCTGGGTGAACCTGCCGAAAGCGGCCAAGCTCTCGCCTCCCCGCTACCAGGAGCTCAAGGCCGACGCGATCCCCGAGGTGCGCCGAGACGGCGTGCGCGTCCGGGTCATCGCCGGCGAGGCGCTCGGCGAGGCCGCGGCGGTCCGGACCCACACCGCGATCACCTACCTGCACGCGGTGCTCGAGCCCGGGGCGGAGGTCGAGCTCGCCGTTCCGGCGTCCCACCGCGTCGGCGTCTACGTGTTCGAGGGGTCCGTCGTGGTCGGCGGCGAGCCGGTCGCGGACGGCCGCTTCGCCCGGCTGGGCGACGGCGACCGGCTCACGCTCCGCTCGAGCGGTGGAGGTCAGTGCCTCGTGCTCGGGGGGGAGCCGCTGGACGAGCCGATCGCCTGGCACGGGCCGTTCGTGATGAACACGCGGGAGGAGCTCGTCCAGGCCGTGCGCGACTACCAGGCGGGTCGCCTCGGCCGGATCCCGCCGGAGATCGTCAAGGCCTGAGAGGCCTTCGCCTGACGCGCCGAGCGGTGCCCTCGAGGCGTGCTCGGGCCGCCGCCCCGCGTCGATCTCGCAAGCTTCGCATCTGCCCGGTGTCGGGCCGACGTCCGCTCCGTGAGCGGCTGACGGGCGGGTCGGTCTACATCGCTAAACTCTCTACGTTTTTGCACGCCATAGGTTTTGCCGATATCGGAGCATCGGTTTTCTCTGGATACCGGCCCCTCACGCCCGCCCGCAGGATGCTGCCGTCGCCGCGGAGTACGACGCGGCGGAGGGAGGCAGATCATGACGATGAGCGCACGGCAGGTGCTCGTCGCGGCGGTGGCGTTTGCCCTCGTCGCGGCGGCGTGTTCCACGGAAGGCCCCGCGGGCCCGGCGGGCCCGATGGGCGAGACCGGTCCCGCGGGCCAGGACGGCGAGGACGGACGGAACGGCGAGGACGGCCAGGATGGCCCGCCCGGCCAGGATGGTCGCGATGGGCAGGACGGCGAGGACGGCCAGGACCTGCGCCCGGAGGGACCGGGCTTCGCCGACAACCCCCTCATCCTCACGGACCCGATGCTGACCGGACCGACCGCCGACTCGGTCGCGGTGGTCTGGTACACGGAGTTCGAGGGCGAGGGGCACACCCTCGTCTACGGTGAGGAGCTCGACCAGAGCGTCGACGCGGTGAGCCGGAAGATGACGCGGCTCTTCGAGGACTCGTCGAGCCAGATCATCGGACGCCCGTCGCCGAGCCGGACCCTGGAGCGGGACGTGTGGCGGCACGAGGCGATCGCGACGGGCCTGACCGCCGACGTCCGGACGCCCTACTACGTGGAGACCACGGAGCTCGGGGTCACCTACCGGAGCGATGTCTTCTCCCTCCAGCCGTTGCCGACGGGCGGGGTGAAGATCCTCCTGACCTCGGACCAGCAGAACCGGGCGATGTCCCCGGCCAACTTCCAGAAGGTGGTCGAGACCGTCGGCCTCGTGGACGGGGTGCTCTTCGCGGGGGACCTCGTCGATACGCCGAACCGGGCCTCCGAGTGGTTCGACCGGGACAACCAGAGCCGCCCGGCGTTCTTCCCGGCGTTCCAGGGGCGCTTCCGGGAGCTCTTCGACGACTCGCCGTACACCGGCGGCCGGATCCTCCAGAACGCCTGGCTCTTCGCGACCATCGGCAACCACGAGAGCCCCGGCAAGTTCGACCTCGACCTGTCCCTCGGCGCGATGGACGGGCACCCCCAGCCGCGCTGGTTCGCAGAGATGCGCTACGCGCAGCTGGAGGACGCGGGGGAGCTGCCGGACGGGGTCGACCGGGAGCAGTGGATCATCGACAACTCCTTCGACCACATCACCTACTACGAGATGTGGAACCAGCCGGAGAATGCGCCGGCTGGCGTCGAGCCGGAGAACTACTGGTCGCTCCGGATCGGCAACACCTTCGTCATCTCGATGAACGTCTCCCGCGTCTGGCGGACCTGGAACAACAACGCGCGGGGCAAGTTCACCGAGAACCCGGCCGACCTCAACAACCCGATGGAGTGGGGCTTCGGCGACATGTGGTTCCAGACCTACGACGAGGGGTCGGTCCAGCACGACTGGCTCGTCGATCAGCTCGCCAGCCAGGACTTCCAGGACGCGGAGTACGTGGTGGTGCTCGGCCACCAGACCATGTTCGGCCTGGGCGACAACGCCGTCCCGGTGATGGCAGAGCGGCAGACGATCATCTACTTCGACACCGCCCTCGCGGCGGACCTGATCGCCGACGGGACGAACGCGATCGACGACTCGGGACAGCTCGGACCCTTCACCTACCCGGTGAGCCGGGACTTCTTCGAGGCCAACATCATGGCCCTGGCCGAGCGCGGCGCCATCACGGACGTGACCTACCAGTACCCGGTGGCCGAGGATGTGTGGGCGAACGACGTCGAGCCGCTGTTGACCGACGCGGGGGTCAACCTCGTGCACACCGGCCACTCCCACGTGTGGAACCGGGCGGTCGAGCCGGGCGCGGTACGGGACCTGCACTACATCGAGGCCTCCAACGTGGGGAACTGCTTCGGCGCAGGCTTCGATGGCTTCGGGGTCCGGGTGCCGTGGACCAACTTCTACGAGAGCAGCAGCTCCGATGAGCTCCGCGCCCTGCCGTCCGGCCGGATCGGCCCGTGGGACGCGGCCGACTACCCGCGGGTGGGCGACCCGCAGGGCCGCGCGACCGTGGCCCCCAACCTGCTCGACGCCATGAACTTCTTCACCGGCGCCGATGAGGGCCTGCCGTTCCTGTGCTCGAACGACGTGACGGTGTTCTCCATCCTCGACAGCGGCGAGGGCACCGTGCGGAGCTACGCCTTCGACACGCGCTTCCCCGCGCGCGAGGTGGTGGAGATGGACTGCTTCGCCCTCGACTCCACCGCGAGCCCGGATCCCTGCACGCCCTGACGGGGCGCGCGGACCCCGACGAACCGGACCCTCGACGAAACGAAGGCGGCCCGGCCGCGCGCCCTGCGCGGCTGGGCCGCTCCCTTTCGTGGCCTGCCCCCGGCGAGTCCTCGTGGCTCAGATGGAGGCCATCGTGGCTCAGATGGTCGAGCTCTCGCTGCCCTCGGTCCCCGATGACGGCCGGGGTGAGGCCGATGCGCCCGCGCCGTTGCCCCCGCCGCTAGTGGCGGAGCCCTCCTCCGTCGCGGTCTTCGCCGTCGCGGTCTTCGCCGCCGCCTTCGTCGTTGCGGCCTTCTTCGCGGTGGCCTTCTTCTTCGCCGTGGCCTTCTTCGCGCCGCTCTTCTTGGCCGTGGCCTTCTTGGCGCCGCTCTTCTTCGCGGGGGCCTTCTTCGCGCCGCTCTTCTTGGCCGTGGCCTTCTTGGCAGCCTTCTTCGCGGTCTTCTTCTTGGCCTTCTTCTTCCGGCCGCCCCCCTTCTCGCGCTTGACGCGGATCAGGTTGAGGGCTTCGGCGAAGGAGAGCTCCTTCGGGTCGGTCCCCCGCGGGACCGTCGCGTTCACCTCGCCGTCGGTCACGTAGGGGCCGTAGCGGCCGTCCTTGAGGACCAGCTCGGCGCCCGTCTCCGGGTCCTTGCCGAGCTCCTTGAGCGGCGCCGCCGCAGCGCGCCGGCCGCGGCGCTTCGGCTGGGCGAGCAGCGCCTGGGCCTCCGCGAGGGTGACGCTGAAGAGCTGCTCCTCCGTCTCGAGGCTCCTGCTCTCCTTGCCCTTCGCGATGTAGGGGCCATAGCGGCCGTTGCGCGCCACGATCGGCTCGCCGTCCTCGTCCACCCCGACCTCGCGCGGGAGGCTGAGCAGGCGCAGGGCCTCCGCGAGGGTGAGCGCGTCCTTGTCCATCGTCTTGAACAGCGACGCCGTCTTCGGCTTCTCCTTGCGGTTCGCATCCGCCGGGCCGAGCTGGACGTAGGGGCCGAAGCGGCCGTCCTTGACGTAGACCGTCTCGCCGCTGTCCGGGTCGACGCCGACCTCCCGGTCGCTGCTCGGCGCGTCGAGCATCTCGGTGGCGCGCTCGAGGGTCAGCTCGTCGGGAGGCATCTCGTCCGGCAGCCGCGCCCGGTCCTCGCCGCGCTCGAGGTAAGGGCCAAACTTGCCCACCCGCACCACGATCGCGCGCCCCTCGGCGTCCTCGCCGATCGGAAGGGAGTTGATCTGACGCGCGTCGATCTCGCCGAGGCGCTTGTCCACCATCTCCTTGAGGCCGACGTCGAGGTTGCCCGTGTTCTCGTTGGCCGGCGCCGCGTCGGGGCCGAAGTAGAAGCTCGTCAGCCAAGGGACGACGTCGGTGCTGCCGCTCGCGATCAGGTCGAGGTCGTCCTCCATCCGGGCCGTGAAGGCGAAGTCGACGAGCTGGGGGAAGTGCTTCTCGAGGAGCGTGACCGTCGCGAAGGCCACGAAGCTCGGGATCAGCGCCTGCCCCTTCTTCCAGACGTAGCCGCGCTCCTGGATCGTGCCGAGGATCGTCGCGTACGTGCTCGGCCGGCCCACCCCGAGCTCCTCTAGCCGCCGGACGAGGCTCGCCTCCGTGAAGCGGGGCGGCGGCTGGGTCTCGTGGCGGTTCGGCACGAAGGCCTCGCCCCGCAGACGCTCCCCCTCCCTGAGGGGCGGCAGGTGCTTCTCCCGGTTCTCGAGCTCCGCCTCCGGGTCGTCGCTCCCCTCGACGTAGGCGCGCAAGAACCCGGGGAAGAGGATGGTGCGGCCGCTGACCGACAGCTCCGCCACCCGCCCGGCGGGGGTGGTGCCCTGGATCCTCACCTGGAGCGTCTCGCCCCGGGCGTCCTCCATCTGGCAGGCGATGGTGCGCTTCCAGATCAGCTCGTAGAGCTTCGCCTCGTCGGGCCCGACCTCCCCGGCCACGCTCTCCGGGAGGCGGAACGTGTCCCCCGATGGCCGGATCGCCTCGTGGGCCTCCTGGGCGTTCTTGACCTTGCTCGCGTAGGTGCGCGGCGCCTTCGGGACGTAGTCGGCGCCGTAGAGCTCGCCGATGCGCCGCCGCGCGGTCTCGACCGCGGCCGTGGCCAGCGTGGTCGAGTCGGTGCGCATGTAGGTGATGTAGCCGCTCTCGTAGAGGCGCTGCGCAGCCCGCATCGTGCGCTGGGACGCGAACCGGAGCTTGCGCCCCGCCTCCTGCTGGAGCGTGGACGTGATGAAGGGCGCGGCGGGCCGCCGGGTGTAGGGCTTGCGCTCGACGCTCTCGACCGTGAAGGACCCCTGCCGCAGCCCCTCCGCGAGGGCCTCGGCCTGCGCCTGGTCCAGCACCACCGCGTCCTCGCGGGTGAGGCGCCCGTCGTTCGTGAAGTCCTTGCCAGTGGCGAGGCGCTTGCCGTCGAGCCGGGTCAGCGTCGCCGAGAAGGGCGGGTGCTCTCCTTGCGTCTTCTCGAACGTGCCCTCGAGGTCCCAGTAGACCGCGACGCGGAACGCCATCCGCTCCCGCTCCCTCTGCACCACGACCCGGGTCGCCACGCTCTGGACGCGGCCCGCCGACAGCTGGGGCCTCACCTTCTTCCAGAGCACGGGGGAGACCTCGTAGCCGTAGAGCCGGTCGAGGATGCGCCGGGCCTCCTGGGCGTCGACGAGGCGCCGGTCGATCTCCCGCGGGTGGTCGATCGCGGCCTGGATCGCGCGCTTGGTGATCTCGTGAAACACCATGCGTTTCACGGGCACCTTCGGGTTGAGCACCTGGAGAAGGTGCCAGGCGATCGACTCCCCCTCCCGGTCCTCATCGGTGGCGAGGTAGAGGGTGGCGGCGCCCTTCAGGAGCTTGCGCAGCTTGGTGATCTGCTGCTTCTTGTCGGGGTCGACCACGTAGAGGGGCTTGAACCCGTTCTCCACGTCGACGCCAAGGCGGCGGGCCTCGGGCGACCCCTGGAAGTCCTTGGGCACCTCGGCGGCCTTCTTCGGGAGGTCGCGGATATGCCCGATCGAGGACTCGACCATGAAACGGTCACCCAGGTAGCCCGCGATGGTGCGGGCCTTGGCGGGCGACTCAACGATCACGAGGGATTTTTCGTCGGGCATGGCGGGCGTCCGCTGCGCCTCCTGTGACGACGCGGCCCCGCTGTCAACCGCGGGCCGGCCGCTTTCGGGCCGCGACCGTGCCACAGAAGGAGGGGTCGGTCGAACCCGACCCATGCACGGAGGTGGTCGTCGTCGTCCGCCCGCACTACATCGAAGGGCAATGGCCGTCCCGTCCTCCCACCTCGTCCGCGCGCTGCGGCGCACCGCCCTCACGCTGCGCTCCGGCTCCCCGTACCGGTGGACGCACCAGGGCGCATGCAACTGCGGGCACCTCGTCCAGACCCTGACCCGGCGGACCCCCGCCGAGATCCACCGGGCCGCGATCACCCGGGCCGGCGACTGGGGACAGCACGCCATCGACTACTGCCCCACCAGCGGCCTTCCGGTGGACGAGATGCTGGGCGAGCTGCTCGAGGCGGGGCTCGCGCTGAGCGACGTCGGGCACCTGGAGCGCCTCAGCGACCCACGGGTTCTGCGGACCCTGCCGGCGGGGGAGCGGCACCTCGACTTCCGGCGGCGGGACGACGTCGTGCGGTACCTCGAGGCGTGGGCCGGCCTCCTCGAGGCGGAGGCCGAGGCGCGGTCGGACCAGCAGACGCGGTGGGACGAGCAGGCCCCAAGGGCCGCCTCGCCGCGCCGCGCCGCCTGAGCCCCGGCGCCCCTCGCAGGTGTGCGGGGCCCTGCTGCCTCGCCGACCCGGCGAGCGGTCCTGCTCCGGGGCGCGTCCCGCCTGCCTCCGTGGGTCGGTCCAGCTGACCCGCCCCGCGCGAAGGAGATCGACGGGCGGGGCGCCGCTGGATAGGGTCCTCTCCCATGCCCCGCCCGTGGCCGTGGCTCGCCGGGCTCATCGCCGCATCGCTCGCCGTCTCCCCGCCAGTCGCGCACGCCCAGGACCCCGACCAGGGCGGGGAGACCGACCAGGGCGGGGAGGCCGACCACGGCGGGGAGACCGACCACGGCGGGGAGACCGACCAGGGCGGGGAGGCCGACCAGGCGGAGGCCGAGCCGCCTGCGTCGACCCTCGAGCGCCTCGTGGGCGCGCTGGCCTTTCACCCCTTCGTCGACGTCTACTACGCGTACTCCCTCTCGCGCCCAGCCGACGGGGACAACTTCCCCCCGGCGGGGACGAGCGCCAAGCGATACAACGCCTTCAGCGCCAACCTGATCGGCCTCGGGCTCGAGCTCGAGCCCGGCGTGGCGGACGTGCCCGTGGGGTTTCGCCTATGGGTCCAGTGGGGAACCGGCGCGGAGATCCTGCGACAGAACGAGGTGGCCGCGCCCGGTGTGAGCCGCGACATCCTTCGCGCTATCCAGCTCGCGTCGGTCCGGTTCATCGTCCCCCCGGTGCCCGGGCTCGAGCTCGAGGTGGGCGTGCTCGTCGGGCACACCGGCCACGAGTCCTTCCGCTCCTGGGAGAACGTCTGGTACACGCGGGGCTGGCTGGCCGAGCTGATCCCCTACAACCAGACGGGGATCCGCATCGCCTACACCGCTTCAGAGGGGTTCCACGCGGAGCTCCACGTGCTGAACGGCTGGGACACGATCACCGACGTCAACGCGGGCAAGACCCTCGGCGTGCAGCTCCGCTACGACGCGGCCACATGGTACGTGAAGCTCGACGGGCTGTTCGGCCCCGAGATCCCCAACGCGAGCGAGTGGCGCGTGATGGGCGACGTTGTCCTGTCATGGACGCCGAGCCCCCTCCTCGAGCTGGCCTCGACCGGACAGGCGGTCTGGGAGCAGCAGCCGGGCCCCGTCGGACCTGCGATCTGGGGCGGAGCCGGCGTCTTCGCGCGCATCGGGCTCGTGCTCGACTGGCTGTACCTGGGCATTCGCGGCGAGATCTATCGAGACCGTGACGGCGTCCTGACCGGCCTCTCCCAGACGTTCGGCGAGGCCACGTTGACTCTCGACCTCCGCATCTACGACGTCGCCTCGGTCAAGCTCGAGGGTCGCTACGACCGCTCCACCGCCGACCTCTTCCAAAGCAACGAACCTGGCGTCGGCCGCCAGGACCAGGTGCTGCTCACCCTGGGCGTGGCGGCCTACCTGTAGCCCTGCGCCCTCGACCCCCTACCCCTCGGTCTGCGCCGCCATCGAGCGGACGCACGCCGGGCGGGCCGAGCAGACCTCGAGCCACCGGGACACATGGCGGAACGGGCCGACGTCGATCCCGCACATGCCCACCCACCCGAGGAACGACGCGAGATGCACGTCCGCGAGGGACGCCTGGTCGCCAAGGAGGTAGGGGCGGTCCTCAAGGGCGCCATCGACCATCCCGATCAGCGACTCGACGTCAGCCTTGCCCTGGGCGCCAGCCTTCTCGTTCCGGAGCGCCGCGTCGACCTCGGGCCGGGTGTTGCGCAGGTAGCGCTGCATCGCCTCGCCGAGGGACACGTTGGACCAGACCAGCCACTTCAGGGCCTCGCCGCGCTTCGGTCCCGGCTCCGGGTAGAGCCCCCGCTCCACCCCGAACGTCTCGCCGAGGTAGATCTGGATCGCCGCGGACTCGAAGATGGCGACGCCGTCGTGCACCAGCACCGGCACCTTGAGGTTCGGGTTGACGGGCCCGAGCTTCGCTCGCTTGTCGGCCTCCGAGGTCAGGTCGACACGCACCCCCTCGTAGGGAACGCCGAGCTCCTCGAGGCTCCAGTGCACGGTGGAGGCGGTGGACATCGGGCTGTAGTAGAACGTGAGGCTCATGGGTCGATCTCCCTTTCCCGGGCGCGTCATCGCGCCGCCCACGATGGTTAGGCCACCTCGCTGACATCCCTCTGTCAGCATTCCGCCGAGCCGCGAACGGCGTCGCCGTCAGGCCGAGACGAGCTCCTCGAGCGTGTACCCCCAGACGGGGATGTCCTCCACGTCGCGGCCGGCCAGTCGGCCGTCAACGAGGTACTCCTTGCCCATGATCCGCTGACCCCAGACGATCAGCCGGTCGATCTCCGGGACTCGCACGTCGAGGAGGTCGGCCAGGTACCGGTACACGCACAGGCCGTAGGGAATATCGTCCTGGAAGTAGCGATGGCCGGCGGGGCACCTCACCTTCCCGGGGACCCCCGTCGCCTCGACCGGCGTCGTGATCCCCGTGTAGGCGCGGTTGGTGCGGTAGCAGCTGAGCAACGTCGAATCATCGAGGACGTGCTCCCCGTACGCCTTGAAGACCTCGTGACGCGACTTCACGGCCGACAGATCCACCTCGGGATAGCGCCCGACGATCGCGTCCCGGATGCGTAGCGCCTCCTCGTTCACTCGCTCCAGGTAGCTCGCCGAGTACTCGTCCATCTCCTCGTAGAACAGCGGGATGTCCTGCTCGTCCCACGTCGTGTCCGGGCCGTTCCAGTCCCTGTAGATGCCGTGCATCCTCGTCGGATGGGTCAGGGCGTTGGTCGTGTTCAGCACGCAGGCGAGGAAATGCGGCTGGCGCCGAAACTCCATCGGCGTGCCGATCAGGCTCTCGAAGAAGGGAACCACGTCATCCTCGCGGGGACCCGTCACGCACAGGTTGACGAAGGTCTTGGCGCCGAGGACCTTGACGTACGAGCCGAACGTCACGACGCGGCTGGCGAAGGGATACAGCCCGAAGCCGAAGTACGTCGTCGTCGCGGGAAGCCCAGACCGCCTGCCCATCGTCGGCAGGTGGATCCCCTGCAGGAAGAGGCCGCCGACGATCGCGCGCTCCCCGAGGTGCGGGGCGATGCCCTCGATCCACGTCGGGTACACGCTGATCGGCCCGCAGAAGATCACCACGTCCGCGCCCGGAACGACCTTCGCCGGGTCGGACTCGTAGCGAGCCGTCCCGCGGAACTCGAGCCCTTCGCCCGATGGAGCCGCGACCTCACACCGCACCTCCTCCGCCCGCCGGAACCCCTCCAGCTCCGACTCCAGGACCCACGCCCGCATCTCGACGTCCGCCAGCCGCCCCGCCAACGCGCCGAGGACGTGCGCCGACGAAACCCCCCCGCACCGCACGCCGGTCCGCTTCAAGCCGGTAGAAACGCTCAAGACCAAACACAGTTAACCGAGACTA
>JBHJHB010000055.1:0-25664 GCA_050331215.1 Sandaracinaceae bacterium
GCCACCGGTCCTGGAGCGCTAATCGACGTCCACCCCGAACCGTTGCCGTGCTCCGGGAGCACTTCACCTACCTCCTCGACGACACGGTTTTCTCCGGGGAGTGCGTCGCTCGGTTCGCCCGTCGTCTGGTGGAGTACGCCACCAGCTGTGAGGAGCGTCGGCAGGACCTCGAGAAGGTGACCTTCAAGGAGTTCGTGAAGACCGAGGAGCTCGACCCTCGCCTTCGGGAGCACATCGAGAGCTCCGCGCAGGCCCTCGTCGCCATGTCCTCCGACAAGAACGACGCCCGCACCATTGCCTACATCGCGCTCCAGCTGAACCTGGACATGGTGGTGTACCGCGAGTTCGTGGACGGCATCCTCAACGGACCCACGAGCCTGGAGTGGTTCCGGCACTGGAAGCGCTACCTCGAATCCCAAGGGGTGGGGTTCACGCCGGGCCGCCTGGTCGCCTTCGAGGAGCTCGAGCCGGAGAACCAGGCAGGGGAGATGCCCCTCGTCCGGCCGATCATCCTGCGTCGGAAGGGAGCCAAGAAACCGGACGTGGATCCGCCGAAGCGTGTCACGGATGTCGCCGACTACGAGCTCGATCAACCCTCCCTCTGGGAGCGGGTTGCGCCGGGAGACTACACCGTCCTCGCACTCCCGGTCGACAAGCTCCAGTGGGTGGTCGACAACGTGCCCAGCCACGCCGTCGTCGGTCAGCAGGGAGAGCTCCTCGACAAGGCCGGCCTGCTGCCCCTGAGCAAGGACTTCGGCGACTGGTACCGGCAGACCACGGGCGCCCCCGAGTGGCGCGACGACTTCGAGCGGCAGCTCACCTACCAGATCCACGACCCGCCCCGCTCCAACCTGAGCGACCCCCCCGAGGCGCCGGACGACGGGCCCCTGCGCTGGATGGTGGGCATCCAGTTCTTCTTCCCCTCGGAGGTTCGCCTGGTGCGAGGCCACACGATGTGCGCCGACTCGGCCTGGAGCGTCACCTACCTCTCCCAGCCTCAATACTGGCGGAAGCGCGCACGCTTTTACGACGGGTACCGTGGCGTGGTCAGCGCGATCATCTCCCGCTTTGACAAGGAGTGCAAGGTACGAGTCGACTCCGAGGGGAACACTCTAGACCCGATCAAGGCCAAGGATGCCGAGAAGCACAGGATCGCCTATGAGGTCTGGGCTCAGATTCAGGACACCCTCGATGACGAGGAGAAGGCGCTCATGGGTCGACCTTCCTTCTTTCACATCGACGAGAACCTCCGCCCCGAAGCCAACCCACCCGGCCAGACTCTATGGCACAATCAAACAGAGTATCTCGTGAACCATGTCGACGACTGGGACAAGCGACCAGGGCGCCGGACCGCCGACGGTGACTACGAATACGACCTGCAGCTCGGACACACCGTCTTCGCCGGCGTGTTCATGAGGACCCACACCCGCCTGACGACCATGGAGTCGGCGAACGAATCGGGCCGCCGGGCCACGAACGGGATCCTGCGGGAGGCGGCTCCCGACCTCCGCGAGTGCGACGTGTTCCGGCTCGAGAACGAGATCGATCTCGAAGACCTGGAACCCCTGCGGCGGATCGACGGCAAGATGTACGTGGGGCGGTCGCCCACCCCCGAGCACATCCTCGGCGGCACCCTGGCCGAGTGGTCGCTCCGGGCCACCCCCTGGGAGCTCGCGCGGCTGTTCCAGCGGCGACGGAAGGGGACCTGACATGACCAGCATGCCCGACCCCCTGACCGCGGTGACCACCCCCGCCGCCGCCCAGCGGATCTTCGACAAGCTGAGGGCGGCGGCCGATCGCCGAAAGAACGATAGCCCGCCCCGGCCCGTTCGGATCACCCGCCGGGAGTACCGAGCCCTCATCAGGCACCTCTGGGACCCGGCCCTCGAGAGCCCCAACTGGCCCGAGCTCTGCTTCCTTCCCGAAGTGCTGCAGGACCTTCCGACGCCGACCAACAAGACCGTCGTCCTCATCGAGCCCGGGGAGCTCGCGCCCCAGGGTCAGCAGGCGCTCACGACGGAGGAGGCCGACGTCGAGGTGAGCCGGCCCTGCGGAATCCTGGAGCGGGAGTACCGGGTGACGCGCTACGGCTTCCAGCGGGTCGAGTCCGTCCGCCCCCTGACCAACCGCAGCCGCATCGCGGAGCTGGCGAACCTCGCGACGGATGGGGAGAAGGACGACTTCCTCTACGTCCTCTACGAGCAGACCTTCACGCCGCGCCCCGTTCGGAGGATCCTCGACGCCCTATGAAGGACACCTCCCTCGCCGAGCGCTTCGTCCTCCACGAGGAGCTCGGGCGAGGTAGCTACGGGACGGTCTACCGCGCCTTCGACCAGCGCCTCGGAATGGAGGTGGCGATCAAGGTCCTTCACGACCTCGCGCCGGGGACCGTCACGCACCTCAAGCGGGAGTACCGGGTCCTGACGGACCTGTGGCACCCGAACCTGTGCGAGCTCTACGACCTGATCGCGGACCCGGGCGGCGAGGTGGTCCTGACCATGGAGCTCGTCGACGGCCCGGACCTGGAGACGTTCTGCCGACCCGAGGGGCGCCTCGACGTCGACCGCCTCCGCGAGGTGGTCCGGCAGGTCGGGCGTGGGCTCGTGGCCCTCCACCGCGCCGGCAAGGTCCACCGGGACCTCAAGGCGAGCAACGCGCGCGTGTCGGCCTCCGGGGTCGTGAAGCTGCTCGACTTCGGCCTGACGTCCGAGTCTCGCTCGGCCAGCAAGGCCGCAGGGACGATCGCCTACCTCGCCCCCGAGGCCTTCGAGGGCCGCATCTCGCCCGGCCTCGACTGGTACGCGCTCGGGGTCCTCGTCTATCACCTGATGACGGGCGAGCTGCCCTATCGACAGCCGTGGCCCTCGACCCTGATGGAGCGGATCCAGGAGCGCCACGAGCCGCTGTCGGCCGACGCCCCCGCCGACCTGCGCGCACTGGTCGACGGCTGGCTGCGCGCGCGTCCGGAGGACCGCGCCGGAGGCGAGCTCCTGTTCGGCGCCGAGGGGGGCGAGGTGGTCGGGCGGGAGGTGTTCGTGGGGCGCGCCCGCGAGGTGGAGGCGGTGCGGCGATGGCTGGCCGATCCGGGCGAGGCCCGGGTCCTGGTGGTGACCGGGCCCTCGGGGGTGGGGAAGACCGCGCTCCTGCGGCGCGTCCTGGGCGGTCGGCCGAACCTGCTTCGGAGCCGTTGCCACCCGCGCGAGCTCCTGCCCTTCAACGGGTTCGACGGCGCGCTCGAGAGCCTCGCGCGCAAGCTCCAGCAACGGCGCGTGGAGCTGGCCCCGCTCCCCGGGGGCTCCGCGCTGATCCAGCTCTTCCCGAGCCTCGCCGGAGTGACCGGCCGGTCCATCACGCTCGCGGGCATCGCGCCCCCCGCGGGTGCCTCCGCGGAGCGTCGGCTGCGGGCGTTCTCCGCGCTGCGGGCGCTGTTCCGCCAGACCGAGAGCTCATGGACCCTCTGGATCGACGACGCGCAGTGGCTCGACGAGGACAGCCGCGCGCTGCTCGCCGCGCTGCTCGGCGACCGGCATCTCCAGCTCTGGGTGGTGCTCTCGGCCCGCAGCGGCTCGCCCTGGCTGGACGAGCTGGCCGCCCAGATCCCGGTGCACGCGCTCTCGGTCGAGCCGCTCGACGACGAGGCCCTCGCCCAGCTCCTGGCGCTGGCCGGCTTCGGGGCCAGCCCGACCCGCGCTCGGTCGATCGGCCGGCGACTCGGCGGGCTCCCGTTCCTCGCCCTCGAGGTCGCCGAGGAGGGCGGCGTCGACCAGCCCGAGGCGGCGCTCCGCCGGAGCCTCGCCCGGCGCCTGGACGACCTCGGCGACGAGTCCCGTGCGCTGTTCGAGCTGGCGGTCGTGTCGCCCCGTCCCGTGCCGCAACGCCTCGCGGCCGCGCTCGTCGGCGCGGACGCCCTGCGCTGGATCGGACCGCTCCGCAAGCTCCGGCTGCTCAGGCCCCTCGACGAGGGCGACGACCGGCTGATGCCCTATCACGACACGCTGCGCGAGGTCTGGCGGGAGACGCTGGCCCCCGACCACATCGCCACCCTGCATCGCTGGGCGGCCGACGCGCTCCTGCTCGAGGACGATCCGGACCCCGTGCTCCTGGTGGAGCACCTGCGCGAGGCGGGCGACCCCCGCGCCCGTGAGTGGGCGACCCGGGCCGCGGAGGCCGCGTCCACCAGCTTCGCGTTCGAGCGCGCCGCGGAGCTCTACGGTCTGGCCGCGGCGATCGAGGGCGACGGGCCGAGCTGGGACCTTCGCGTGGCCCAGGGGCGGGCCCTGGCCCGGGCCGGCTTTGGACGCAGCGCGGCGGAGACGCTCGAGCAGGCGATCCGGGAGCTCCCCCCCGGCAAGCGACACGAGACCCAGCGCCTCGGGCTTCGCCGGGAGCGCGCACGGCACCTGCTCACGTCCGGGGAGCTCCGCGCCGGCCTCGCAGCCCTTCGGTCGCTGCTTCGGGACCAGGGGGTGCACCTGCCGGCGTCCGAGCTCCGGGCGCTTCTGCCTCTGCTGCGGTGGCGCCTCCTGCCGGCGCTGGGCGCCAGCGGTGGCTCCGAGGCTCGCTTCGAGACCTTGCTGCTCGCGGTCAACGCCCTCGGGACGGTGCGCCCGCTGACCGCGACCGCCCTCGCCAGCCGCTTCCTCGCCGAGGCGCGCCGCTTCGGCGATCCCGAGTGGCTGGCGTACGCGGCGTCGATGGAGGCGATCTTCCAGGCGAACCTGGGACGCTTCGAGCGCTCGCGAGCGCTCCAGGCCGAGATCCGCGACGTGCTGCGGCGCGCGCCGTCGACGCGCCTCGAGGTATGGGAGCTGACGACCCGGGGCGTCTGCACGCTGTTCGAGGGCGACTTCGCGCACGGCGCGGAGCTCACCCGGGAGGCGATCGACTTCGTCTACCGCCGGAGCTTCGCCGAGCACGGCCTCCTCGAGGACGACGTCGCCCGGGTCTTCGTCGTCCACATGTGGGCGTCGGTGATGGCAGGCGGGCTCCGGCGCGCCCTCGACGACGTGCGCGACCGGCTGCCGCTCGCCGAGCGGCGCCGCGACTACCTGCACACCGACACCCTGCGGCACGGCCCGGTGACCATCGCGCGCCTCGCCCAGGACCGGCCGGACGACGCGGAGCGCCAGAGCGACCTGAGCGAGCGCCGCTGGCACGAGCTCGGCGAGCGGACGCCCCTCGCCCAGCGCCTGAACAGCCAGGTACGGATCGCCCTCTACCGGGGCGACACCGAGCGCGCCTGGCGCCTCTGGCAGACCCACTGGGGTTGGGTGCGACGCAAGGGTCTCCTCGCGTTCGCCCTCTACGGCGCGGAGCTCCGCGCGACCCGAGCGTGCACGGCCCTTGCCCATGCCAGCGTCGTCGAGGGAGGCGAGGCGCGTCGTCTCGCGCGCCTCGCGGCGCGGGAGGAGAGGCGGATCCGGGCCGCCGGGGTGCGGTCCGGGGATGTCCTGGCGCTTCAGGTCGCCGCCAGTCGGCGGACCGTGGAGGGGGATGGGGACGGTGCGCGGCGAGACCTCGAAGCGCTGCGCGACGCGGCCGGGCGCCTCCGGCTCACGATGCACGAGGCGATGGCGGCCTGGGCGCTCGGACATACGGACACCGCCTCGCGGTGGCTGCGACGGGAGGGGGTCGTCAGCCCGGAGCGCTTCGCCCGGCTCTTCGGCCCCGCGTTCGCGACCTACCCGGGCTCGGCGCCGCGCCCACCGCGCCTCCCGGCTGGCTGAGCGCTCCGCGCGCTCCGCCTCGTCGGGTCGAGGCCGCCCGGACCGCGCATCGCCGCGCCCCGGCTACTGCGTGTTCTCGTCCAGCCCGAGCTTCGACCGCAATAGATCCCCGAACGTCCCGAACCCCTGGCTCGCCGCCTCCTTGCGGTACTCGCGGACGGCGCGGCGCTCCTCGTCGGCCAGGAAGCCCTTGCGGCTGCAGCGGAGCCCGCCGTCCCGGTCGGTGCCGATGACCTTGACGTCGATCTCGGTGCCCGGCGGCCACTTGCGGCGGTGGTCGGTGCCGCGCGGCGTGCCCATCTCGCTGTTCGGGATGAAGCCGCGGCCGCGCTTGCCGACCATGCCTTCGATCGCGACGATGAGGCCGGCGGGGATGACCTGAGCCACTTTGACCGTGATGTGGCTGCCCTGCTTGACGCGGCGGGGTCGCCTCTCCGGGTCGACGAGCTCGCCCTTCTCGAAGAGCTCGATCTCCTCGTCGCTGAGGCGGCTGAGGCTCACCCGGCGCTGCTTCATGTCCACGCGCTCGATCACGACGTGGATCTCCTGGCCCTCCTTGACCGCCTGGTTGGCGTGCTTGAGGTCCTTGCCGAGCTCGCTCACGTGGAGGAGGCCATCGATGCCGGGCGCGACGGTGACGAAGGCCCCAAACTCCGCGGTGCGTGCGATGGTGCCCTTCACCGGGGTGCCCTCCTGGAGGAGGTCCGTGTGGGCCGTCCACGGGTCGGGTTGGAGCGCCTTGATCGAGAGGGAGACGCGGTCGTGCCGCTCCTTCTTCGACTGCGGCTCGTGGACCTTGAGGACCTGGACCTCCACGGAGTCGCCAACCTTGGCCACGTCGGAGGGCCGGACGCCCCGGTCCCAGGAGACCTCGCTCTGGTGCACGAGGCCTTCCACGCCGCCGATGTCGACGAAGAGGCCGTAGTCGCGGATCTGGGTGACGCGGCCCGGGAGCTTCTGGCCCGCCTCGAGGGACTTGAGGAGCGCCTTGGCCCGCTTGCGCGCCTCCTTCTCGAGGATGCTGCGCCGGCTGACGACCAGGCCCTGGGTGCCGCTCTTGGCGGTCTGGACGTGGAACTGCGCCCACTGACCGAGCTGGGTACGCGGGTCCTCGATCAAGTCGATGCTCATGCCGCTGACCGGGCAGAAGGCCCGCTGGCCGTAGAGCAGGATGTCGAAGCCACCCCGGTTGAAGCCGAACACGAGGCCCTCGACACGCTCGCGGCTGCGCCGACACTGATCGAGGTACGCCCGGACCGCCTCGGCATCGAAGAGCTGGTTGACGATCGCGATGTGCCCGCTCTCGGCAACCGCCCCCACTCGGCCCCGCAGGATCGTGCCGTCGTCGAGCGGCGCGACGCCTTCGGGGCGGAGCTTGTAGTCGGGCTCGGGCACCGGCTCGGGGCTCGCCTCGGGGGAGGCCTCGGGCGCGCCGCCCGACGCCGGGGCGGCGGAGGGCGCCGCCGGCGCGTTCCCGGCCGGGGCGTTCGCGCCGGTCTCGGCCGCATTCGCCCCGTCGGCCGGCGCGGGCTCGTTCGTCGCCGCAGCCTCGGGCGCAGCGGCCTCGGGGGCAGCAGCTTCGGGGGTGGCGGCGTCCGGCGCAGCGGCTTCGGGGGTGGCGGCGTCCGGCGCAGCGGCTTCGGCGCTGGCCTCGGGCGCAGCGGCTGCGGCCGTGGCGGCGTCCGGCGCAGCGGCCTCGGGCGCAGCCGTCTCGGCAGAAGCCTCGGGCGCAGCGGTCCCTTCGGGCTTGGCAGCCTCGGGCGCAGCCGTCCCTGCGGCCGCGGCAAGCGCGGGCGCGGCAGTCGCCTCGGGCGCGGCAGTCTCGGGCGCGGCCGCCTCGGGCGCAGTCGCCTCGGGCGCGGCAGTCTCGGGCGCAGTCGCCTCGGGCGCAGCAGTCTCGGGCGCAGCCGTCTCGGGCGCAGCCGCCTCGGGCGCAGCCGTCCCTGCGGCCGCGGGAGCCTCGGGCGCAGCGTCCGCCGCCGCGGCGGTCGCCTCGGGCGCCGCCGGGTCGGGCGCGCCAGCCCCCGGCGCAGCAGCCTCGGGCGCGGCTTCAGGAGGGACCGGCGCTCCGTCGCCCGCGGGCGACGCCCCGGCCTCGGCCGCCACGGCGGTCCCCTCGGCGCCCGGAAGGCTCGTCTGGCAGTCGTCGGCGGAGGCCGCGGTCGCGGTGCGGGGCTCCACCGTGTCCTGCACCTTCTTGTCGACCTCCGCGACCTCGGGCGCGGGCGGCTCCTTGGCGCGCACCTCGACGGGGATATCGCGCGGCTCGTGGCGGCGCGCGAAGGCGTGCGCCTTCCCGAACAGGTCGACGCTGACGATGTCCTCGCTCACGAGGGAGACCCGACCCGCCACGATCTCCCCCACCGAGAAGGCGTGGCGTCGCGTGTGGTCGAAGAACCGCTGGAAGGGAAGCTGGGAGTCCTTGCGGCCCTTGCCCTCCGCCGCGGGCGGGGTGGACTGACCGTTCGCGTCCGCGCCCTGCGCGTCGGCGGCCGGGCCCTTCTTCTTGCGACGGCGGCGACGGCGCTTCTTCTTCTTCTCACCGTCGGCCGCTTCCCCGGCCTGGGCCCCGGCTCCGCCGTGAGCCTTCGTCTCGCCGTGTGCCGTGCCGCCGGCCCCGGCCTGAGGCTTGGCCTCGCCGCTGTCCGTGCGCCCGGCCGCTGCCTCGGCGGCCGCCCCGGTCACGGCCTGCCCGTTGGGGGCCGCGCCGTGCGCGGGCGCTGAAGCGGACGGTTCCTCCGCCGGGACCTGGACGGCCCCCGCGCCGTTCGGCGCCTGCGCGGGCGGCGCGGTTTCCCCCGGGGCGGACCTCGACGTCGACGTCGGGGCAGCCCCGCTCGCGTCGGAGACGCCGGTCCCGGTCGGGGCGCCGCTCGACGCGGCGCCGCCCGTCGTTTCGCTCGATGCCTCGCTCGGCCCGGACCCGCTCGACGCGGGTCCGCGCGACGCCTCGCTCGCCTCGGCCCCACCCGGCGTGGCCGGGGTGTCCGGGGCCGCCTCGCTGGCGGCCCGGTCGGCGCTGCCTGCGTCGGCGCCGCTCGCCTCGGCCCCGTCCCGAGCGGACGGCGACGCCTCGACCTCCGGCGAGGTCGGCGCGCCGCCCGAGGGGGCCTCGGGCGCCGTGGCCGTGGCCGACGACCCTCCTTCGGGGGGAGCCGGGTCCGCGGCGTTGGGGCTCCGGTCAGCCGACGCTTCCGCGTTGGGATCGGCCCCCTGGGGCTCGGCGTCTTTCGTCATGTTCGCTCGCGCTCGGGAACGGCCGGGGCGGGCAGCCTATGGCTCACCCCCCCATGGAGTCAAGACGCGCCAAGGGCCCGATCTCGGGCCGATCGAAGGCGCGAGACCCATATGACACGCCCACAAGCGCGGGCCCGCGTGGCCGCCCGGTCGAGGGCCGCGGGCCGTCCGTCCGGGGGCGCCGACGCGGCCGCCAGCTCCCAGGCCAGCGCGGCCTCGGCCGCCCTCGGGCTCGCCTCGAGAGCCCGCGCCAGCGCCTCCACGTCCCCGGCCTCGCCCGCCACGACCGACCGCACCGCGCGGGCGAGGCCGCCCCAGGGCTCGAGCCGACGCCGCGCGGCCTCGGCCTCGGCCTCGGTCGCGTGGCGCGCCGCATCGGCCTCCCCACCGCGCCACGCCGCGGCGGCGGCCGCCACGAGGAGCGCCGGCGCCGCCTCGCTGTCCTGCTCCAGGGCGACCTGCGCCGCCTCGTGGAAGCGACGCGCGGCCTCGGCGTGCTCGCCCTCGGCCTCCGCCACGATACCGAGGGCCGCGAGCGCCTCGTAGCGCACCGGGCCATGCCCGAGGCGAGCAGCCACGGCGAGAGCCTCCTGCACCCGGACCTCCGCGCCCTCCACGTCGCCGCGATGCGCCAGCGCCGCGCCCCAGGCCGCCAGGGCCCGACCGCGCCACAGGTCGTCCGCCCCGTCGGTCGCCAGGACCACCCCGAGCGCCTGGAGCGCCTCGTCGATCCGGCCGAGGTCGAGCAGGGCCGCCCCTCGGCGCAGCCAGCCCTCCGCCTTCAGGCTCGGGGGCACGTCCCCGGGCTCCGCGCGCTCGACCACGGCGAGGGCCTCGAGGACGGCGACGGGGTCGAGGCGGCGGTCCGCGCACCGCGCGTCCGCGAGCGCGAGCTGCACCGCGTGCTCCGCCTCGAGGCGGTCAGCCAGGGGCCGGAGGTCCCGGATCACCCGCTCGGCGAGCTCGACCCGGCCTCCGGCGAGGGCGAGGTCGACCGCGCGAAGCCCGAGCTCGAGGCTCAGGGGGTCCGCGACGTCTCCCTCCTCCTCGCGCCGCAGGCGCGATGCCTCGGCGAGGTGACCGGCCGCGCGGACGAGGTCCGCTGCCGCCAGCGCCGCCTCCCCGGCCTGGACGAAATAGTCCGGCGCCCGCCGGCGGTCCTGGCTCTGCCGGGCGTGATGGGCGAGGCGCTCGAGGCCCAGCAGGTCGTCGGCCGCGCCCAGGCGCTCGAGGGCCGACACCACGCGCCCGTGGAGGCGCGCCCGCTCGCGAGGGTCGAGATCCGCGAGGATGCCCTCGCGCAGGAGGTGCGCGGGCAACCGCACGGACTCGGGGAGGCTCTCGTCCTGCTCGTCGCCCCCCCACGCCCCCAGCCGCGGCGGCAGCGCAGCCTCGGCGTCGGCCGGGCTCATCAGGCGCTGCACGAGGAGCCGGCGCAGGGACGGGCGGCCGGTCGTACCGACCAGACCCTCCGCGGCGGAGAGCTCGCCGACATCGACGTCACCGTCGAACAGGGCGGCCACCTGGAGCATGCTCCGGTCCCGCGGGCGGAGCGC
This sequence comes from Sandaracinaceae bacterium, assembly GCA_050331215.1. Classification (GTDB taxonomy): domain Bacteria; phylum Myxococcota_A; class Polyangia; order Polyangiales; family Sandaracinaceae; genus JBHJHB01. The sequence goes on from JBHJHB010000055.1 coordinate 10,520, forward strand.
CATCACCCAGGCGCGCACGGCGCTCTGGACGGTCGTCGGGACCGGGATGCGCGGCGGCGCATCCAGCCGCGCGACCCCGGCCTCGACCCGCAGGTCGCCCTGGAGACCGCGGACCAGCGGCTCCACCCAGCCGGGCACGCCGCCTGTGGCCTCCTGGAGCCACGCCCCGAGGGAGGGCTCCACCTCGTCCGCGCCGATCCAGTGCGCCGCGAGCAGGCTCGTCCCGGCCTCGTCGAGCGGGGCGAGCTCGAGCGCGTGGTCGGCCTTGGGCAGGGGTCCGCTCGAGCCGGGCCGGCGCGTGATCAGCACCATCAGCCGCTCCGCGCCGAGGTGCTCCACCACCAGGGGCAGGACCTGGCGCGTCGCGTCGTCCATCCAGTGCAGGGCCTCGAGAGCCAGCACCACCACCTTCTCCCGCGCGAGGGACCGGAGCATCCGTCGGAGGGCGAGGGCGACGCCGATGGCCCTTGGCCGACTCAGCCGGATGCGCATGGACGTGGGGAAGGAGAGGCCGACCAGCTCCGCCAGGAGCCGCACCTCGGCCGCGGCGAGGCCGAGGACGCGCAGGCGCTGGACCTTCGCGTGGCGCACGTCGGGCGGGTCCTCGGCCTCGATCCCGCAAACGTCCTCGACGAGGTCGGCGAACGCCGCGAAGGGGAGCTCCCGGTCCCCTTCTTCCGCCCGGCCGTGGATGAAGAGGTAGTCGGTCGAGACGCTCGCCGCGCGCAGCTCCGCTAGGAGCCGGCTCTTGCCCATCGCGGGGGCCCCGAGCACGTGGACCACGCGGGCCTGGCCGCCGGCCACCTCCTCGAGGATGCCGGAGACCCGGGCGAGCGCCTCGCGGCGCCCGATCAGGGGGGAGCGCTGGCGCAGGCTCGAGGCGTCCCGGTCCTTGCGGGCGCGGAACCCGAGGACCTCGAGGTCCCCGCCGGGGCGCGGGTCGAGGTGGAGCTCCCGGCGAAGCTGGCCCTCGAGCCCGGCGTCCGCCCGGATGCACCCCGGCTCCGTCGTCCGGAGCCGGTCCCGAGCCCCGCTCTCCGCGTCGTCCTCCAGGGCGACGAGGGCCCCGTCGAGCACGCGCACCTTGCCTTCGAGGATCGCCATCGCGGGGACGGGGTGGAGGCGGACCGCGCCCTCGAGCCGACATGCCCGGGCGACCTCGAGGCCCGCCCGGGCCGCGTGGCGCACCGCCTGCTCCATCCCCCGGGCGCCGAACACGCCCACGGCGGGCTCGACGCCGGCCAGGACCTCGCCCCCCGCCTGCTCGACCGCGCGCTGGAAGAGCCGCTCCTCCCCGGGCCGGAGGGAGGCGGCGAGGAGCGCCGCGGTGCGGGTCTCGGACTGGCGCCGCTTGGAGGTGGGCAGGGCCTCGGTGCGGTGGACCTCGTCGGCCACGGTGGAGGCGTCGGCCGCCTGGGACGGGGGGCGGGTCAGCGTATGGGCGTCGCTCTGGGCCCGGAGCAGGACGTCCACGCGGAGCTTGTTCGGGCTCGCGCCCTCCCCGCTGCGGAACATCCGGCGCATCGCGGCGGCCAGATCCGGAGAGCCGACGGGGCCCGACGCGAACATCAGCGGCACCAGGTCGGCGAACAGCTCCGCCGCGCTCGCGTAGCGGTCCTCCGGCGAGGGCGCGAGGGCGCGCGTCAGGATCGGGGCCAAGCCGTCGATCGGGAGATGCCGGCGCACGTCGGGGATGTCGCCGCGCCGGAGGCGCTCGAGGGCCGGGAGACCGCTACCGCCCCGGAAGAGCCGCCGGCGGGTCGCGACCTCGTAGAGCACGACCCCGAGGCTGAACAGGTCGCTGCGCCGGTCGAGCTCCTCGCCGCGCGCCTGCTCGGGGGACATGTAGGCGTACTTGCCGCGGAGGATCCGCGGGTCCTCGTGGCGGCCGAGGTCGGCGTCGTCGGCCCGGGCGATCCCGAAGTCCGCGACCTTCACCTCCCCCTCGAAGCCGAGGAGCACGTTCTGGGGGGAGATGTCCCGGTGGATGATATGGAGCGGCTTGCCGTCGTCGCCGCGAGCGCGGTGAGCGTAGTCGAGCGCCTTGGCGACCTCCCCCGCGACGAACAGGCGCAGCGGCAGCGGCAGCACCTCCCCTTCCGTGCTCCGGTGGGCCAGCGCGGCAGCCAGGTCCCGTCCGTGCAGGTACTCCATCGCGATGAAGTAGCCCCCGCCCCCCTCCCCGAGGTCGAAGATGTCGATGATGTTCGGGTGGTTGAGGCGCGCGGCGATCTTCGCCTCGCGGACCAGCAGCTCGGCGAAGCCGGGCCGCTCCATCAGCCCCGGCAGGACCCGCTTGATGACGACGGTCTTCTCGAAGCCGGCCACGCCGCGGGAGCGGGCCCGCCAGACCTCGGCCATCCCGCCCTCCGCGATCCGGGTCAGGAGCTCGTAGGAGCCGAAGGGGATGGGGGTGCTCACCGCTCCGGACGATACCCGAGTTGGCGGGCGCCGGTGGCCGCTCGGCGCACCCGCCGGGGCGGCTCGTCGAGCTCAGAGGTCGTCGAGGCCGCCCGGGGCATCCTCCGCGGGCCGGCTCGAGGGGGGGCGGGAGCGCAGGACCGCGCGCGGGGGGTCCACCGACAGGGTTCGCGTGCCCGGCGCTTCGTCGAGCGCCGTACCCGCGAGCCCGGCGATCTGCCGCTCCACGCAGGCCCGGATCCGGGTATCGGCCGTGGGGGCGAGAACCTCGGCCCGCTCGACGCGACCGCCCGACCCGACGACGACGCGGACCTGGGCGGGCTCGCGCTGGCGGCTCAGGCACCGGCGGACCTGCGGGCGGAGCGCCGCGAACGCCGCCTCGAGGGACGGCGTCTCGCCCTCGTCCGGCTCCGAGGCCTCCTCCGCCTCCGACTCGGCCTGCGCCTCGGGTGGCTCCCCGACCGCTCGGGCACGGCGGGCGAGCCGGCCGGGCGGCGGCGCCTCCGGCCCGGGCGCCCCCGCGGAGCGCGCTCCGCCGGACCCGGCGAGGTGGTCGCGCGGCCCGAGGAGCCCGCCGAGGGGAGCGTCGTCGCGCGCCGGGACGTCCGCGGACCGGTCGGAGGGCGCCTCCCTGCGCGCCAGCTCCGCCGGGGGCGCCGGGCGCGCGGGAGGCTCGGCCTCCGGCTGCTCCGGCTCGGCGCGCTCCGCGCCGCTCGCGGCCGGAGCGACCACCCCGACCGCGGTCGAAGGCTCGGGCTCGGGTGCCGCCGGGGCCTCGTCGAGCGGCCCGTGGATCTCGGCCATCGGCGCGGCGGCCGGCCCCAGCGTCGCGGTGCCGACCCCGATCCCGATCAGGACCGCCGCGGCCGCGGCGAGCGCTCCCGTCCAGAGGATCCAGGGCGCGGGCGTCCGGAGAGGGCGGAACGGGACCACGGCGCCGCCCGCCGCGCCCGGCGGCACCTCGTGCTCCTCGGGCGCGTCCTCGTCGAGGAACGTGGGGGCGGCGAGCGGGTCGATGCCGTCATCGTCCAGGGGCTCGTCGAGGCGCCCGTCGATCGCAGCGGCGAGGCGCTCCCAGTCCGCCTCGTCCCGCGCGGCGCCGGCGCGCGCCCGGAGCGCCTCGTCCAGGCGCCGCAGGTCCTGCGCGTAGGCCCGGGCAGCCGGATCCGCCTCGAGCGCCGCCGCCAGCTCCGGGTCGCCGGCGATCCCCCCGGGTCGGCTCAGCGCGTCCGAAATGCGCCGCTGGAGATCCTCGGTCATGGCGCGTTCCCGCCACCCGGCGCGGGGGCGGCCAGGGTGCGCCGCAGCCGTCGCCGGGCCTCGTGGATGCGCCAGGCCACGGTGCCCTCGGAGCAGCCGAGCACCTCGGCCGCCTGCCGCTGCGCCATCCCCTCGATCAGGACGAGGACCACCGTGGTCCTCAGGGACTCGCTCAGGCCGTCGAGCGCGCTCTGGAGCTGCTCGGAGAGCTGGCGGGCCTCGAGGACCGTCGCGGGGTGGGTGCCACCCTGGGTCGGATCCGCCTGCGGCTCCGGCGTCCGGGGGTCGGCGACGTCCGAGGCCTCGTGCCGTCGGCGGCGCCGGATATGGTTGAGGCACACGTTGACGCAGACGCGATAGAGCCAGGTGGAGAGCTGGCTTCGCCCGTCGAAGCGGCCGATCGCGCGCCACGCCCGCAGGAAGGTCTCCTGCACCGCGTCGTCCGCGTCGCCGCCGTCGCCCATCATCTGGACCGCGCAGGCGTAGACGCGGCGCTGGTGCAGCCGAACCAGCCCGCCGAAGGCCCGCTTGTCGCCAGCCTGGGCCCGCTGCAGTAGCTGGCCCTCGCTGGGCGCGGCCGGCTGCGCCGCGGTCGGCGGCCCGGTGGTCGGCTCCACCCCCGGTGGGTACGACGCCGCGCTCGCTTCGGTGCGCTCGCTCATGGGGTCCGCCGCTCTGGCCCTGCCGGGGCGGGCGGGGCCTTCGACGCTAGGCGATCGGACGTTGGACCACAACCGGGGGGTCGAGGTTCCGAGGCTGGGGGCGGCCGCCATCGGCCCTGGGACCAGGGGCGGGCCTGCGAGCTTGGCGAGGGAGATCGACCGCCGGCTCCGGGGAGAGGCGGCGAGGCGGTCCGCCCGGTGACCCGGCCGCCGCTCAGGCGTAGGAGAACGCGCCGTCCGGCTCGACGCGAGGTCGCCTTGTGCTAGCCCGTCCCCTTGCCTAAAAGGCACCACCATGCCGCTTCTCCGTCGCTTCCTCCTCTTCGCCCTCCCGGTCCTCGCCCCTGCCGTCGTCCTGCTCGGCCCGACCGCCATCGTGCTGAGCCCGTGCGCCGCGTCGGCCCAGGACCAGCAGGACCCCGAGCCCGAGGTGTCCGTCGAGGAGAGCGAGGAGGCGGAGGATGCGGACGTGTGGAGCCGCCTGCTGGCCCTGTCGCTGGTGGGCGGGTGGAACACGCCCTGGGGCGTGTTCGGCGCCAACCTCGACATCGCGCCCCTGCGCTGGTTGGTGATCTACGTCGGCGGAGGAGCGACGTCCCAGGGCCAGCCGCTCACCGGGCCCGGCACCTCGCGGCTCGGCTGGCGGGCGACCACCGGCCTCAAGGGCCGGGCCCCGGTCGGCAACGGCGCCGTCGGGCTGTCGTCGGGCATCTCCTTCGCGAACTTCCAGGTGCGGAGCGACCAGCTGGACGAGGACGACAACACCGTTCAGCTCCTCCGGAGCTGGGACGTCGCCCTCTTCTGGCACATCGCGCTGTCCTTCGAGTACCGCTTCGACCACGGCCTGCTCCTGAGCGCGTTCGTCGGCGCGGACCAGCTCGTGGCCGATATCGCCGGCACCACCTGCATCCAGTCGGCCGGGGGAGAGTGCCGGATCCGGGACTTCGGCAACCCGACGAGCGTGTTCATCGGCGGGTCCCTCGGCTACGCGCTAGACCTGTAGGGCAGCGACGCCTCACGGCGACCGACCGCGTCGGGCGACCGCCCGGCGGGACGCCTCCACCCTCCCTCATCACCCACCGCCCCAGCGGAGCGACCCCATGATCATGCCCATCGGCGAGGGCCACGACCGGCTCAAGGACCTCGCTCAGCGCCTCTCGGCGCTGGGGAGGTATCTTTGACGTCGACGGCCTGTCACGACAGCTCGACCGGCTGACCGACCAGACCGCTCGGGAGGGGTTCTGGGACGACGCGGAGGCCGCCCAGAAGGTCGTCCAGGAGCGGGCCACCATCGAGGAGACGGTCAGCCGTCACCGGAAGCTGACCTCCGACGTCAAGGAGCTCGGCGAGCTCCTCGAGATGGCAGCCGGCGAGGACGAGGCCGTGGTCGCGGACGTCCTCGGCCAGATCCCGACGCTCGAGGCGGAGGTGCGGCGCGCCGAGCTCGCGCGGATGCTCAACCGCCCCGAGGACCGAGGGGACGCGATCCTGAGCGTCAACCCGGGCGCCGGTGGCGTCGACGCCCAGGACTGGGCCGAGATGCTGCTGCGGATGTACACGCGCTGGGCCGAGCGGCGGGGCTTCCGGCTGGAGGTGCTCGACAACCAGCCGGGGGACGAGGCGGGCATCAAGGACGCCTCGATCGCGGTCCGCGGCCCCGACGCCTACGGCTACCTGAAGGCCGAGAGCGGGGTCCACCGGCTGATCCGCATCAGCCCCTTCGACAGCAACGCGCGCCGCCAGACCGCCTTCGCGGCGGTCCACGTGATCCCGGAGGTCGACGACGACATCGAGCTCGACATCCGCAAGGAGGACCTCGAGGAGCAGACGATGCGGGCCGGGGGCAAGGGAGGGCAGCACGTCAACAAGACGGAGTCGGCCGTGCGGATCACCCACCTGCCGACGGGGATCGTCGTCAAGTGCTCGGCGGAGCGCTCCCAGCACAAGAACCGCGCGACGGCGATGAAGATGCTCCGGGGCCGCCTCTACCAGAAGATGCTCGAGGAGCAGCAGGCCCAGTTCGCGGAGGCCTTCGAGAGCGGCAAGCAGAAGATCGACTTCGGCTCCCAGATCCGGACCTACACGCTTCAGCCCTATCGGCTGGTCAAGGACGAGCGGACGGAGCACAAGAGCGGCAACGTGGACGCGGTTCTCGACGGGGACCTGGACGAGTTCATCGAGTCCTATCTCCTGCTGAGCGCCGAGGATCGCTCGGAGGCCTCCTCCGGCTCGAACGGCTCGAGCTGAGGCGCCCCCGCGCGCAACCCGCCCGGAGACGCGAGTGGCGACGGAACAGGAGCTCGAGAAGGTCCGCCGCGAGCACGCGGCGGCGCTCAGGTCGGCCGGCTCGGCCCCCTACCCCAACGACTTCCGCGCGTCGGAGACGACGCGGACCACGCGCTCCCGGGCGCTCGACCTGTTGAACAGCCACGAGCTGAAGGGCAAGCCCGTCGAGGGCGAGGAGGTGCTCGAGGACCGGGGCGATCACCTCCGGGTCCGGGTCGACGGGGTCGAGCGACGGCGCCTGAAGCAGCAGGCGGAGCTCACCGACGACGACCCGGTCTACCCGCTCTACGGCCGGGTCATGGGACGGCGGGGACCGTTCCTCGTGATCCAGACCGAGGAGGCGGGCCGCGCCCAGGCGTACCTTCCGAACAAGGGCGCCGACCTCCCGGCGGAGGCCCGCGCCGAGCTCGCGGCCCTGGACCTGGCCGACCACGTCGCCGTCGAGGGGCGGATCATGGGCACCCGCTCCGGTGACGGCGCGCTCTACGTCGACCGCTACCGGCACGTGAGCAAGGCGCTGCTGCCGCCCCCGGCCAAGTTCCACGGGCTCAAGGACGTCGAGAAGCGCTACCGGGAGCGCTACGTCGACCTGTTCGCCAACCCGGAGGTCGCGGACGTCTTCCGGGCCCGGGCCCTGATCGTGAAGGCGCTCCGCGGCTTCCTCGATCGCCGCGGCTTCCTCGAGGTGGAGACGCCGGTCCTTCAGCCGCTGCGCGGCGGCGCCACGGCCCGACCCTTCCGCACTCACCACAACGCCCTCGACCTGCCGCTCTACCTGCGGGTCGCGCCCGAGCTCTACCTCAAGCGCCTGCTGGTCGGCGGCTTCGAGCGGGTCTACGAGCTCGGCCGGATGTTCCGGAACGAGGGGATCAGCACCCGCCACAACCCCGAGTTCACGATGCTCGAGTTCTACATGGCCTACGCGACCTACGAGGACGTGATGGCGCTGACCGAGGAGCTGCTCCGGCACGTGGACCGGGAGCTGACGCAGGCCTCCGGGGAGCGGTTCCGTCAGGGGCGCGGCTTCGCGCTCGACGCCCCGTTCGCCCGCGTGCGGATGACCGAGGCGATCCTGGAGCGCGTCGCGTCCGCCGCGCTGCCCCCCACCCCCTTCGCGGGCCGCCTGGACGCCGGCGTCCTCTCCGAGCCGGCGCGCCTCGAGGAGGTGTGCGCCGCGACGTCGTCGGACCTCGACCCCGACGAGCGGAAGGTCCTGGCCGGGGCCAGCAGCCACGGAGCGCGGATCTTCGCGCTGTTCGAGATCCTCGCCGAGACCGCCCTGACGGAGCTGTACCGGACCGACGACGGCGCGCGCTCGCGGCCGGTGTTCGTCACCCACTTTCCCTTCGAGGTCAGCCCGCTCGCGCGTCGGAGCGACGACGACCCGGCCTTCACGGACCGCTTCGAGCTCTACCTGGAAGGGCGGGAGGTGGTGAACGCGTTCAGCGAGCTGAACGACCCGGACGACCAGGCGGAGCGCTTCCGGGCGCAGCTCGCCGCCCGGGCGGGCGGCGACGAGGAGGCGATGGACTTCGACGCGGACTACATCCGAGCGCTGATGCACGGGATGCCGCCGGCCGGCGGCTTCGGCCTCGGGGTCGACCGGCTGGTGATGGCGCTCTGCCAGCAGCCGTCGATCCGCGACGTCCTCCTGTTTCCGCTGCTGCGCCCGGAGGCGGGGTGAGCGGCGCCCCGGCGCGCCTCCGGCCGGCCGGCGTGGTCGGCCGCAAGCTCACCTTGGGCTGGACGCCGGCGCTCCTGTTCCCCTGGCTCCTGCTCAACCAGGGGCTGACGGTGGTGGTGCTGCTCGCCATCATGCGGCCGGACGTGGCCTTCGGGTGGGCGCCAGCGCTGTTCGGCGTCAACGCCGTCGTCTCGACGGCGCTCGCCATCGCCGTGTTCGTGCAGGCCACGCGCTGGGCTCCGGACCTGCGCGGGGGGCTCCGCGTGCTGACCGCGGCGGCGGGCTCCGTCCTGCGCAGCATCGGCCTCGTCGTCGTGGCGGCGGCGCTGCTCTGGCTCGCGATCGACGCGCACCACATCGAGGCCCTCTACCCGACCGACAGCTTCCTGCCCCTCGACCAGCAGCGGGACAGCCTCAGCAACCTCGTCCACTTCGCGCGCATGAAGGGGGTGGTGACCCCGCTGTACGTCGGGCTCGCGCTCGCCGGGCTCGGGACCTTCCTCGAGGCGGTGGGCCTCCTCAGCAGCTGGTTCCTGCTGCCGGCGTGGCTGCGGCGGGCGTTCTGGGCCGTCGTCGACAGCCTGCTCCTGCTCGGCACCGTCGCCCTCAACGTGGTGTTCCCCGTCCCTCTGATCCCGGCCGAGGGGGATGCGGCTCAGGTCTACCTCGCCGCGCTCCGCCTCGGGGTGAGCGCGCTGCTCGCGGTGCGCCTCCTGGCCCGGTTCCTGCCCGACCTGCTCGGGCTCCTCGAGCGGACCGGCTTCCGGCTCAAGGTCGCGGCCCGGATGATGCGGGCCAAGCGGAGCGGGTTCCTGACCGCGATCGGCGGCCTGAGCATCGGCGCGGTCACGGTGTCGACCACCGCGATGGTGGTCGTGCTCAGCGTGATGGGGGGGTTCCGGAACGACCTCAAGGAGAAGATCCTCGGCAACAACGCCCACGTGGTGGTCGACCGGGAGCGCGGGACCTTCGAGGGGTGGGACCCGGTGCTCGACGCGGTGCGGGCGGAGCGCGGGGTCACCGCCGCCACCCCCTACGTGGGCGGTGAGGTGATGATCACGAGCGCGACCAACCACGCGGGCGCGATCCTGCGGGGGATCGACCCGGGCACGATCGGCGACGTGACGCTGCTCCGCGAGAACCTGCGGCACGGTGACCTCGAGTACCTGTCCGACCCGGAGCTCCTGCTCGACCTGCCCGTCGAGGAGATGGGGCGCGACCTCCTGGAGCTCCCCGCCCTGGGGGTCGACCCCGCGGAGGAGGGCGGGCTCCTCGACGAGGTGGCCGCGGCGATCGACGAGGCGTCGGGGGCGATCGACGAGGCGTCGGGGGCGGTCGACGAGGACAGCGCGGCGGCGCCGCCCGACGGCCCGGACGACGACCTCGAAGCGGAGCTCCGGCCCTTCCTGCTCGAGCCGGACCTCCCGGATCCCGGCTTCGGCCTGGACGGCGACGGCTTCGGCCCGGCGACCGACCTGCCCGACGACCGCCGGGAGGTGCTGCCTGGCCTGATCGTCGGCCAGGAGCTGGCCCGCAACCTGCGGCTGCACGTCGGCGACGAGGTCAACGTCGGCAGCCCCCTCGGGGACCTCGGGCCGTCGGGCCCGCTTCCCCGGACGCGACCCTTCCGGGTCGCCGGCATCTTCTACAGCGGCATGTACGAGTACGACATGAAGATGGCGTACACAAGCCTCGAGGCGGCCCAGCGCTTCCTGTCGGCCGGGGACGCGATCAGCGCCATCGAGGTGCGCGTCGAGCGCCTGGAGGACGCCGAGCGAGCCGCGGAGGCCATCGAAGGGGCGATCGCTCGGGACGACCTGCGAGTGCGCGCCTGGCAGGAGGTGAACCGGACGCTCTTCGGGGCGCTCGCCCTCGAGAAGCTCGCGATGTTCATCACGCTCGGGATCGCGATCCTGGTCGCGGGGTTCTGCATCATCGGGACCCTCACCCTGATGGTGCAGGAGAAGGGCCCGCAGGTCGGCGTGCTCAAGGCGATGGGCGCCACGCGGGAGCAGGTGGTCGCGGTGTTCATGGCCCAGGGCCTGATGATCGGGCTGCTCGGCGCCTCGATCGGCCTCGGCCTCGGCTACCTCGCGTGCTTCGTGCTGAAGCACATCTTCCGCTTCCCGCTGGAAGCGGAGGTCTACTACATCGACCGCCTCCCGGTGCACGTCGACCCGGTCGAGCTCGGCCTCGTGTGGGTCTCGGCGGTGGTGGTGTGCTTGCTCGCCGCGGTCTACCCGGCCATCCTCGGCAGCCTCCTACGCCCTGTCGACGCGCTGCGCTACGCCTGAGCACCGTGACCGAACGCCACCCCCTCGTCGTCGTCCGCGACGTCCACAAGACGTTTCTCCACGAAGGGCGGCCTCTCGAGATCCTCAAGGCGATCGACCTGACCATCGAGGCCGGGGAGATGCTCGCGGTGGTCGGCCCGAGCGGCGCCGGCAAGAGCACGCTGCTCCACATCCTCGGCACGCTCGACCTGCCGACCTCCGGTTCGATCCGCTACGAGGGGCAGGAGGTGACGCGCTACTCGAGCGCGCGTCTGGCGGAGTTCCGGAACCGAAGCCTCGGCTTCGTGTTCCAGTTCCATCATCTGTTGCCGGAGTTCACCGCGCTCGAGAACGTGATGATGCCGGGATTGATCCGCGGCGGATCGACCAGCGGCTTCCAGGAGGCGGCCCGCGCGCTGCTCTCGGAGGTCGGCCTCGCGCACCGCCTCCAGCACCGGCCCGGGGAGCTCTCGGGGGGCGAGCAGCAGCGCGTCGCGCTGGCTCGCGCGCTCGTGATGGAGCCGAAGCTCGTCCTCGCCGACGAGCCCACGGGGAACCTGGACAGCAAGACGAGCCAGGCGATCCACCAGCTGCTCCTGTCGCTCAACGCGACGCGAGGGACGACCTTCCTGATCGTCACGCACAACCGGGAGCTGGCGGAGGCGATGCCCCGCCAGGTCGCGATGCGCGATGGCCGCATCGAGGAGGACGTGCGGCGAGGGCCCTACCGGTCCGCGGCCGGGCAGAGCGGCGACGCCGGGATCGAGGCCGCGCCGCCCGAGCGCGGCGAGGACGCGCCCCCCGAGAGCGGCGAGGACGAGCCCTCCGCAGCCCGCCCGGCTACCCCCCTGCCGTCCACGGCGGGCGCCGAGAGGGATGCTTGACCCGACCGAGCGGCGTCGCTACCCCCGGGGACCTGGGGTGCGCTGACGACGAGAGGCTCCCCGGACGTGCCGCCGTGCGTAGCCCCCGCCTCGCCAGTGCCCTTCTCGTCTCGGTCGTGGCCTGGGCTGCGGCCGGCGCCTCCGCCCAGGACGCGCCGGAGGACGCGGACCGCGACGCGGACCTGTCCGACGCCGAGTGGGCCGCGGGCGGCGACCGCGACGACGAGGAGGCCGAGGGCGAGGACGCCGAGCGGGCCGAGGGCGAGGCCGCCGCCGGCGAGGCGGGCGCCGACGCCGACGCCGGGGTGGCTGCGGGCGAGGGCGACGACGCCGAGGGAGACGACGGCGACGACGGCGACGCCGAGGGGCCGGCGGGCGACGACCCGGCGGCGAACGGCGACCTCTACGAGCCGGTGCAGGACCCCGACGCCGCCATCGGCCTCCCGGAGACGCTGTGCGAGGGGCGGCCGATCCGCCGGATCCGGATCGAGGGCGTACGCCGGGTGCACGAGGACGACGTCCTCGCGACGATCCGCCTCCGTACGGGCCGCACGTGCCGAGACGCCCTCGTCGCCCGTGACGCCCGGGCGCTCTGGGACCAGGGCCTGATAGACGACATCCGGGAGGAGGCGAACCGGGTCGCGGGGGGCCGCGTCGACCTGGAGATCCGGGTGCGGGAGCGCCCCGCGATCGGCCGCATCACCTTCGAGGGGAACGACAACATCGAGGACGCGACGCTCGAGGAGGAGGTCGACCTCACCGTCAACGGCATCCTGTCGGTGCCGCGCGTGCGCCGGCAGGTCACCGCCATCCGCGACAAGTACGCCGAGGAGGGCTACTTCCTGGTCCGCGTGAGCCACGAGCTGCGCCCGATGAGCAACAACCGGGTCGAGGTGGCGTTCCGGGTCACGGAGGGGAGGCAGGTGACGGTGCGGCGCGTCCGCTTCGTCGGCAACCGGCATGTCTCCTCCGATACGCTTCAAGGCTTCATGCGAACCCGGGGGACCCGGTGGTTCTCCTTCATCACGAACGACGACCGCTTCAATCGGGAGTTCTTCGAGGAGGACACGGTCCGGCTCCAGGCCTACTACTACGACCAGGGGTACCTCGCGATGCGGGTCGGGACGCCCCGGGTGGAGCTCTCCCCGGACCGCGGGTCGATCGAGATCACGGTGCCCGTCGTCGAGGGCCCCCGCTTCCGGATCGGCCGGCTCCAGGTGCGGGAGGTGGACGAGGGAGGGCGCGAGATCGAGCCGCTGGGTGGGCGCCGGGCGATCCGCTCGATGGTGCAGTCGAACCCCGGGGAGTGGTTCAACCGGACCCGCATCGCCCAGAGCCTCCTCCAGATCACCCGGCGCTACCGCGACGCGGGCTACGCCAACGTCGACATCGTGCCCGAGACCGCCCTGGACGACGTGCGGCGCACGGTCGACATCCGCATCGTGATCCGGCGCGGCCCGCCGGTGACCGTCGCCCGCATCAACATCCGGGGGAACACGAAGACCCGGGACGGGGTCATCCGGCGGGAGATGTTCATCCGCGAGGGCGACCTCTACAGCCAGAGCCAGGTCGAGCGGAGCCGCCTCATGATCCAGGCCCTCGGCTACTTCGAGCGGGTGGAGTTCTCCGAGGAGCGCGGCACGGCGCCCGACGAGATCGTCATCACGGTCGAGGTCGCGGAGCGCCCGACGGGCCAGTTCCAGATCGGCGCCGGGTTCAGCTCCCTCGAGAGCTTCATCCTCACGGGCCAGGTCAACCAGCAGAACCTGTTCGGCAACGGCCACTCCCTGAGCCTCAACCTCCAGCTCAGCGGGATCCAGCAGCGAGGGCAGCTGTCCTTCTTCGAGCCCTGGCTCCTCGGCACGCAGTGGGACTTCGGCTTCAGCGTGTTCCGGACCCGGCGCCAGTTCTCCTTCTTCAGCCGGGACTCGACGGGCGGCAGCGTCACCTTCGGCCACCCGATCGTCGATCGCCGCCTCACGTTCCTGGTGCAGTACCAGGCCGACTTCGTCGACATCGGCGCGGCCACGGGGGGCCTCTTCGGCAGCGGCAGCCTCGCCCAGGGCCTCAACCTGTTCGTCCAGGCCCCCTTCGACAACCTCTTCCGGGACGGCCTGACCAGCTCCCTGCGGCTGATCCTCACCTGGGACGGGCGCGACAACCGGCTGTTCCCGACCGACGGGTTCTACGCCTCGTGGTCCACGGAGTGGGCGGACGAGATCATCGGGAGCCAGAACACCTTCCTGCGCCACAACCTCGACGTGCGCGGCTACGTCCCGCTGTTCGTGGAGGGCCTCACGCTGCGGATGCGCGGGGTGTGGGGCCTGATCACGTCCCGCTTCGCCCAGGGCGTGCCGCTCTACGAGCGCTTCTTCCTCGGGGGCATCTTCAACGTCCGGGGCTTCCCCCTGAACCGCCTCGGCCCGCGCCTCGGCGTCGCCGACACCGTCGATCCGAACCGGGACGTGTTCCCGCCGGGCATCTCCATCGGCGGAAACATGCAGTTCTTCTACAACGTGGAGATCGAGTTCCCGATCGTGACCGAGGTCGGGATCCGGGGCGTGGTCTTCACCGACGGCGGGAACGCGTGGAACCTGAACGACACTTTCTGCAACGCCCCCGTGGCGAGCGCCGGCATCGCGGAGACGGACGCCTGCCGAGTGAACCTCTTCGACCTGCGCTATAGCGTGGGCTTCGGCATCCGCTGGGTCAGCCCCCTGGGCCCGCTGCGCTTCGAGTGGGGCATCCCCTTCAACCGCCAGCCCGACCTCCTCGAGAACACCGTCGACTTCCAGTTCACGATCGGCAACTTCTTCTGAAAGCGGCGAAAGGGTGAATCCCGCTCCCCCGTAGGCGTCGAAGGCGCTGCCTTGACGGGCCTCGGCCCGGGAGGTAGCAACCGCGTCCGAAGTCCCGCGCCTGGAACTGCCCTGATGAACGTCTCCCGCCACGCCGCGACCCTGCTCGCCGCCGTGCTCCTGGCCACCGTCACCCCGAGCGTCTTCGCCCAGGTACGCATCGGGGTCGTGGACCTTCAGCGCGCCCTGATCGAGACCGAGGACGGCCGGCGCGCGAAGCGCCGCCTCGACCGCCTCCTCGCCAAGCGGCAGCAGGAGCTGAACAAGAGCCAGAACTCGCTCAAGGCGCTCAAGGAAGAGATCGAGTCCAACTTCGAGATCTGGAACGACGCGACCAAGCAAAAGAAGATCCAGACCTACCAGGAATCTCTCCTCAAGCTCCAGCAGGAGTTCTCCGAGTTTCAGCAGGAGATCGCCCAGCAGGAGGCGCGGCTCACGCAGGGCATCATCGAGCGGATGTACCGCATCCTGCGCCGCATCGGGCAGGCGGAGGGCTACACAATCATCGTGGAGCGCAACGAGGGCGGGGTCGTCTTCGTGCCCTCCAACCTCGACCTCACGGACGTGGTCATCCAGCGCTACAACGCCGGCGAGGGCCGCGACGCCGACGGCGAAGGGGAAGGGAGCGGCCGCTCCCGGGGTCGCCGCCGCAGCACGAAGAACCGCGGCGGCGGCTGACCGCGGGGGACGACCGAGAGCACGCGGGGGGGGGGCGCCTCGCGGGCGCCGCCCGCGGCCGTCGACGCCTCTCCGCGCCGCCGCCCCCTCGCGCGCCGTGGCCCCCCGGCGCCGGCCCCCCACCACCGCCGCCCCCCCC
>JBHJHB010000056.1:0-33472 GCA_050331215.1 Sandaracinaceae bacterium
CCGCGAGCCGGCCCCCGAGCGACCCGCGGCCCCGCCCGGCCGCGGCCTGGGCCCGACCCGCGCGGATGCCCTCCCCCGCCCGCGTCGTCCCGCCCGACGCGAGCCAGCTCCCGAGCGACCCGCTGCCCCGCCCGGCCGAGGCCTGACCCCGGCCACCCCTCCCCCGGCGCCGAGCGGGCGCGCCTTCGACCGCGCCGCCCTCGAGGCCCACGCCTCCGGCGCGATCAGCGCGATCTTCGGGCCTGCGTTCGCGCCGCAGGACGAGCGGGCCGTGCAGTGCCGCATGCCGGAGCCCCCGCTGCTGCTCGCGGACCGCGTGACCGGGCTCGTCGGCGAGCCGGGGTCCCTGGGGCTCGGCACGGTCTGGACCGAGACCGACGTCCCCTGCGACGCCTGGTACCTGCGCGCCGGACGGATGCCCGCGGGCCTGATGATCGAGGCCGGGCAGGCGGATCTGTTCCTCGCCTCCTGGCTCGGCGTCGACCTCCACCTCGGCGGCGACCGGGCCTACCGCCTGCTCGGGTGCCGCCTGACCTACCACCGGTCGCCGCCCCGGCCCGGCGAGACCCTCGCCTACGACATCCACATCGACGGGCACGCGACGCAGGGCGGCGTGCGGCTCTTCTTCTTCCACTACGACTGCCACATCGACGGCGAGCCAGCGCTGACCGTCCGCGAGGGGCAGGCCGGGTTCTTCACGCGCGGTGAGCTGGACGAGAGCGCGGGCATCCTGTGGCGCCCGGAGGAGCAGGCGATCGCGGCGGATGCGCGGGTCGACCGCCCCCCCGTCCGGACGCGCCGCGGGACGTTCGGCCCCACGGCGCTCCAGGCGCTGGCCGCCGGCGACCCCGCGGCGTGCTTCGGCGAGGGCTTCGAGGGGACGCGGGCCCACGTTCGGACGCCGCGCATCCCGGGCGGCCGCCTGCAGCTCCTCGACCGGGTGGAGGCCTTCGACCCCCACGGGGGACCGTGGGGGCGAGGCTACCTGCGGGCCGTGCAGGACATCCGTCCCGACGACTGGTTCTTCGAGGGCCACTTCAAGAACGACCCCTGCATGCCCGGCACCCTCATGTTCGAGGGGTGCCTCGCGGCGATGGCGTTCTACCTGACCGCGATGGGGACGACGCTCGACCGGGACGGCTGGCGCTTCGAGCCCATCCCCGACGAGACCTACGACCTCGTGTGCCGCGGGCAGGTCATCCCGACGTCCCGGACGCTGGTCTACGAGCTGTTCATCGAGGAGCTCCACGACGGCCCGGTCCCGAAGCTCTACGCGGACCTCCTCTGCACCGTGGACGGCCTCGGGGCCTTCCACGCGCGCCGCATGGGGCTCCAGCTCGTGCCGGACGTCCCGGGCGTCGAGGCCCACCTCGCCGGCGAGGCCGATCGCGAGCCGGTCGCCACCTTCGAGGGCGTGCCGCTCGGGCGCCGCGCGATCCTGAGCTCGGCGCTGGGGTGGCCGTCCGATGCCTTCGGGCCCCGCTACCGAGGGTTCGACGGGGCCCGGCGGGCGCCGCGGCTGCCGGGGCCCCCCTACCTGATGATCAGCCGCCTCACCCGCGTCGCCACCGAGCCCTTCGCGGGCCGCGAGGGGAGCCTGGTGGTCGCGGCGTACGACGTGCCCCCGGAGGCCTGGTACCTCGAGGACGGCGCAGCGGCGGGGGCGATGCCGCTATCCCTCCTGCTCGAGGCCGCGCTCCAGCCGTGCGGGTGGCTGGCCAGCGCCGCGGGCTGCGCGATCGACAAGGCCGCCGATCTGCGCTTCCGTAACCTCGATGGGGAGGGGACCGTGCTCGGCGAAGCGCGCCCCGGCGCGACGCTCCGCACCGAGGCGCGCCTCGTCGGGCGCAGCGACCTGCCCTCGATGGTCCTGACGACCTTCGAGGTGGTGGTCCGGGACGGCGAGACGGACCTCTACCGGCTCAGGACGAGCTTCGGGTTCTTTCCGGAGGAGGCCTTCGCGTCGCAGGCCGGTCTGGGCGCCGAGGGGTCGGCGCTGTTGGAGGCGCCGGGCGACGTGGTGGACCTGCGGGGAGAGCCCGCGGCGCTGTTCGGGGGGTCGGCGCGCCTCGCCTCGGGCCGGCTGCGGCTCCTCGATCGCGCGGTGCTCCTCACGGAGGGCGGCGTCCGCGGCGAGAGCGACGTCGACCCGGGCGCCTGGTTCTTCTCGGCCCACTTCTTCGAGGACCCCGTTCAGCCTGGATCCCTCGGGGTCGAGGCGATGCTCCAGCTCCTTCGCTTCGCAGCCCTCCAGCGCGGGCTTCATCGGGGCATGGCCCGCCCCCGCTTCACCCCCGTCGCCGTCGGGCGACCCCACCGGTGGACGTACCGGGGGCAGGTGCGGCCGACGGCGAAGCGGACCGCCGTGACGATCCCCGCCGTCGAGGTGACCGCGGGGCCCGCGGCCGCCCACCTCGAGGGCACGGCCTCCTTCTGGGTGGACGGGACGCGGATCTACGAGGCGACGATCGGCACCGACCTGGTCGAGGCGGGCGCGGACGGCTGGCCGAGGGCGGGGGCGGTCCACCTCGCCGAGGTGCGCTCGTTCTGGAGGCGGACCCTCGGGATCGGCGCGGGCGCGATCGAGGACCTGACGTCCGGGCTGCTCACCCGCTTCGTGGGGAGCGTCCGGGTGGAGGATCCGGCAGCCCTCGACGGGCTGCGCGGCCGCTCGGTGCTCTACCTCGCCAACCACCAGACGGCGATCGAGACGCTGATGCTCTCGCTCCTCGCGGGGGCGTACGGGGACCGACCGCTGATCACCGTCGCCAAGCGCGAGCACGAGGGGAGCTGGTACGGGCGGCTCCTGGGCTGGTTCTTCGCCCGGCCCGCCGTCCCGGACCTGGGCCTGACCGCCTACTTCGATCGGCACCGTCCCGAGGACCTGCCCGCGCTGCTGGCCGGGCTCTTCGGGAGGATGACGGAGGACGGACGGAGCCTCCTGATCCACGCCGAGGGCACGAGGGCCACCACGGCCGGGGCACCGCTCGGCCCGATCAGCGGGGTGCCGCTCGACGAGGCGGCCGCGCGCGGCGTGCCCGTGGTCCCGGTGCGCTTCATGGGCGGGCTCCCGCTCACGGGCAGCGCCAAGCTCGACTTCCCGTATCGCCTCGCGCCCCAGGACGTGTGGGTCGGCGCGCCGATCGGGGCCGAGGAGCTGGCCGGGGCGACCTACCGCGAGCGGCAGGAGAGGGTACGCGCCGCGATCCGCGCCCTGGGGCCGTCGGAGGAGGCCCCGAACGCGCCGCACCTTGCGGCCGCGCACCTCGAGCGCCGGGCGGCCGAGTTGACCCGGGCCGGGCTCGAGCGGCCCATCTCCATCCTCCGCGCCGTGCTCGAGGCGATCGACGACGCATCCTCCGAAACGCAACGGATATTGCAGCACCTCGATGGCGACGCGGCGCTCGAGAGGGACGACCCGATCGACCGCTGGCTAGCTTCCTTCGCACACTCCGTGGCCGAGGTGCGGTAGAACCCTCCGCGGTGGATGGCGACAGCGGGGAGGTGCCCACCGGGCGGGACCGCTACGAGGACCGGGGCGTCCTCGGGCGGGGCGGCATGAGCGAGGTGCGGCTCGCCTTCGACCGCTACCTCGAGCGCACCGTCGCCATGAAGGTCCTGTCCTGGTGGCACGGGGACAGCCGGCGCGCGCGACGGCGGTTCCTCAAGGAGATCTGGATCACGGCGCGGCTGACCCATCCCGGGATCATCAGCCTCTACGACCGGGGGGCCTTCGAGGACGGCCGACCCTGGTACACCATGCCCGTCGTGCGGGGGAAGACGCTCCGGACGGTGATCCGGGAGCTCCACCGCGACATCGAGGGCCGCAACTGGCCGGGCACTGACGCGCCGAGGGGCTGGACGCTTCGCCGGGTGGTCGACACGCTGCGCAAGCTCTGCGACGCGGTCGCGTATGCGCACCGGCAGCACGAGATCATCCACCGGGACCTCAAGCCGGCCAACCTGATGGTCGGCGCCTTCGGCGAGGTCCAGGTCATGGACTGGGGCCTCGCCAAGGTCCTCGGCGAGCCCGTCCTGGACCCGGGCGATCCCGAGGACTCCCCGCCCCTCGAGTCGGAGTTCGACATCTCCAGCTCGGACGCGGACCTCCCCGTCGGGATCTTCGGCAGCGAGACGGACGTGAACACCATCTACGGCGACATCGTCGGGACCGCGGCGTACATGTCGCCCGAGCAGGCGCGCGGCGAGCTGGATGCCCTGGGGCCCCCGAGCGACGTGTACTGCCTCGGCGCCTGCCTGTGGACCATCCTCGTCGACGCGGTGCCCTTCGAGGGCGAGACCCGCAATGGCGTCCTGATGCGGCTCAACCGAGGCGACCTGCCGTCACTGGAGGAGGCCCGTCGGCCGGACGGGCCGCCCGTCCCCCCGGAGCTCGCCCGCATCACGGCGAAGGCGATGGCCTCGAAGCCCGCGGACCGCTACGCCGACGCCGGCGAGCTCGCGACCGAGCTCGCCCTCTGGCTGGACGGGGCGCGCCGCCGGCAGGAGGCCCTCGCGATCGTCGAGCAGGCCGAGGGGCGCGCCCCGCGCGTGCTCCAGCTGCGCGGGGAGGCGGCTGCGCTCAGGGAGGAGGCGGCCCGGATGGTGGCCGACCTCCCGCCGCAGGCGCCCGCCGAGCGCCACGCTCCGGCTTGGGCGCTGGAGGACCGCGCCACCGCGATCGAGCGGGAGGCGGCGACCGCGGAGGCAGGCTACGTCCAGCTCCTCAGGAGCGCCCTCAACACCATGCCGACGCTGCCGGAGGCGCACGACCGCCTCGCCGAGCTCTACAAGGGCCGAGTCCTCGACGCCGAGCGGCGCCGGGACTTCGACGCCGTCGCCCGCTACGACGCGCTCCTCGCGGACCACGACCGCGGAGGCTACGCGCGCTTCCGGCAGGGCCTCGCGGCGGTCAGCCTCCACACCGACCCGCCGGGGGCGATGGTCGACGTGCTCCGCTACGAGGAGATCGGTCGACGGCTGGTGCCGACGCCGGTCGAGACGATCGGGCCCACGCCGATCGAGGCCCACTCCCTCCCCCATGGGAGCTACCTCTTCGAGATCCGACACCGCGACCGGCCGACGGTCTGCTACCCGGTCTTCCTCGAGCGCGACGAGCACTGGGACGGCGTCCCTCCGGGCGAGCGCGAGCCCTTGCCGGTGCCGCTGCCCACCCGGGGCGACCTCCCGGAGGACATGGTTTACGTGCCGCCCGGGTGGTGCTGGATCGGCGGGGATCCGCTGGCGATCGAGAGCTTCCCGAGGATGCGGATCTGGATCGATGGGTTCCTGATCGGGCGGCACCCGGTGACGGCGGGGGAGTACCTGGCGTACCTGGAGGCGCTCGACGCCGAGGGCCGCAGCGAGGAGCGTGCCGAACGCACGCCGAGCTCCCGGAGCTACGGGCTCGAGAGCTGGGCGGCGGAGGAGGACGAGGCGCCGCTGGTCCTGGGCAGCACGGCGAGCGCCGACGCCTGGCAGCCCAAGGAGCCGATCGTTCTGGTCTCCCGGGTCGACGCCTTCCACTACGCGCGCTGGCGGGCGGAGCGGGACGGTCGGCCTGTCCGACTCCCCCACGAGCTGGAACGGGAGAAGGCCGCGCGCGGAGCCGACGCCCGCCCCTTCTCCTTCGGGCACTACTTCCATCCGAGCTGGGCGCGCATCGCGTCGTCCGCGTCCGTGCCTGCGCCTGCGCTGGTCACGGCCTACGAGACCGACCAGAGCCCCTACGGCGTGCGGGGCTTGACCGGCAACACGAGGGACTTGTGCGGAAACGAGTGGACCCCCCTCCCCCCGGTGGAGCACGGCGGGAGGCTCGCCGTGGCGAAGGAGCTGCTCACGCTCGCCCGGCATAGCGATCCGCAGCTCGTCACCGCGGGTCGAGGGGGTGCGTGGCAGGCGACGGTCGACGGCTCGCGCGCGGCCGGCCGCCTCGCCTCTGGCCGGCACACGCGATCCGGCTTCGTCGGGTTCCGCTTGGCCCAGAGCCTCACGGCGTGAGCATGTCCCTCAGAGCTCGGTCGCCTGAGTCCAGTACCAGGACGACCCCGGGCTGCCCGGGTCGTCCCAGGTCGCAGGCTCGAAGGTCGCCGTCATGCCGACGACCAGCGGCGGCCACTGCGACGTCGTCCCGCCGACGATGCTGACCGTCGTGTTGCTCTCGACGTACCAGTAGGGCGGCTTCTTGGGCGTCGTCGTCCGGAACGACACGCCCACCTTGTCGTAGTAGTCCGCGTAGTTGTAGGACGAGTCGCCACCCGACACGTCCTTCAGCGCGAAGAGATCATTGGCGGGGGACGGGATGGAAGCCGACTTCCAGTCGGGCTCCACGGTATCGATCCCCACGCGCTCCAAGGACCCGGAGAGGAGATTGGCGACATTCGAGGCGACGGTGGCGTCGTCGACGTCGCCCATCTCCTCGAGCGTGAGGACCAGCTTGGACCCCTGCTCCAACCCCGTGTGGCTTCCGCTCGGCCAGTAGTGAACGTGAAAGCCGCGCCAGTCTGATGGCATGGACGGATCGCCCAGGGCGACCCAGTAGCCGGTCCACTTCACCGTCGATCCATCGAAGATCTCCCACTTCCAGTAGCCGATCTGGTCGATCGGCACCTGTGGGACGTCGTCGTCGGTCATGACCCCTCCTCGTCAAGAGCAATCCTCGGCCCGCCGTCGCACTCAGCGGGCGATGGGGGGGCGACGCTACCCGCGGGGCCTGGGCCCCACAAGCCCCCGTTCGGCGACGCCGGGCATGAAGTTGCCTGCGTGTAACCTCGGCGCGGGGGGCGCCTACCCGAGGGAGGGCAAGCCTTGCCCTCCCCCGCGAGGGACGCCAAGCCTGCCCGCGGAGGTGCCATGCGACCGGCCCGACTGATCCCGATCCTCGCCCTGCTCGTCACCGCCTGCGGGCAGCCCGCCACGGCGGCGAGCCAGGACCGAAGCCGCCTCGCCGGGCTCGACCAGGCGCTCCAGCGCCTCGCCGCCCAGGTCAACGACTCCGTGGTCCGGATCCACGCGATCGGCTACGCACCCGTCACCGGGTCGGCGGCCACCCCGACCAGCCTCCTGGCGCGGCGGCGGCAGGTGGGCTCCGGCGTGGTCGTGGGGGACGGGGGCCTCGTGGTGACCAACTACCACGTGGTCGCCGGGGCGGCGCGGATCTGGGCCGAGGTCCCGGCCCGCGACGCCGCCCAGGATGCGCGCCACAGCGTGCTTGGCGCGCCCTACGAGCGGGTGTCGGTGGAGCTCCTCGGCGCCGATGGCGAGACCGATCTCGCGCTCCTGCGCTTGGCGAGGGCCGACCTCACGCCGCTGCCCCTCGGCGACAGCGAGGCGCTCGACCCCGGGCAGATCGTCGTCGCCTTCGGCAGCCCCCTCGGCCTCGAGGGGAGCGTGTCGATGGGCGTGGTCAGCGCGGTGGCGCGGCAGCTCACGCCGGACAGCCCGGTGATCTTCATCCAGACGGATGCGGCGATCAATCCCGGATCCAGCGGCGGACCACTCGTCACGCTGAGCGGTCAGGTAGTCGGCATCAATACCCTCGTGCTGAGCCGGAGCGGCGGCAACGAGGGGATCGGATTGGCCGTCCCGTCCAACATCGTGGGGGCCGTCGTCGAGCAGATCGCCGAGCACGGTCGGGTTCGAAGGGGTGTGCTCGGCCTCCACGTGCAGACCATCACGCCGGCGATCGCGGAGGCTCTGGAGCTACCGCAGCGCTGGGGCGTGCTGGTCTCGGACGTCGACCCGAACGGCCCGGCGTTCAGCGCCGGTCTGCGGCCCGGCGACGTGATCGAGCGGCTCGGCGACCGGGTGATGGAGAACGCCCGGCAGTTCAACGTCAACGTCTATGGCCGCGCGGTCGGTGGGACGGTGGAGCTGCGGGTGCGCCGCGGGGAGGAGCGGAGCGACGTGGCCGTCGCGGTCGTGGAGCGCCTGGATCCGCCGGTCAGCATGGAGCAGCTCGCCGACCCGCGGCGGCAGACGATCGAGCGCCTCGGGGTGGTGGCGGTGGACCTCACGCCTGCCTTCGCAGCGCGCATCCCGAGGCTTCGCGAGCCGCGCGGCGTGCTGGTGGTGACCGGCGCCGGGGACACCGGCTTCCAGCCCGGCGACGTGATCCACGCCGTGGGCCGGCGCGAGGTACGGACCTTCGAGGCGCTGGAGCAGGCGGTGAGGGACGTGCCGAGCGGCGTCCCGCTCGTGGTGCGGATCGAAAGGCTCGGCGTCTACCACTTCGTGGAGGTGCCCGACGCTTGAGGCGTCGGGGCGGTCGCCGTCGAGGCGGTCGGCGGGCGCACGAGCTCCGGCGCGTGGGCGAGCCACCAGGCCGCCGCCTGCTCCTCGGTCCACGGGGACGCGAAGCCCGCCTCCACCGCCCGGAGGCGCGCCGCGAGGTCGTCCGCGCTCTGGGGCCGGTCCCTCGGGTCCTTCGCGAGCAGCCCGAGGACCACGTCATCCAGCGCTGGCGTGACGTCCGTCTCGGCGTAGGCGGACGGCGCTGGAGGCGGCTCGGACACGTGGGCGACCGCGACCTGGAGCGGCGTCTCGCCCTGGAAGGGCGGGCGCTCCGTGAGGAGGTAGAAGGCCGTACCGCCGAGCGCGTACAGGTCGAGGCGATGGTCGACGGGGGCGCCCTGGACCGCCTCGGGCGCGAGGAACGCCGGGGTCCCACGCAGCGTCCCTTCCTGCGTGACCTCGACGTCGCTGCCCAAGCCCCCCGAGTCGCCAGCGACCAGACCGAAGTCGAGCACGCGGAGAACGTCGTGGCGGCCCGCTCGACGGCCGACGTGGAGATTGGCGGGCTTCACGTCGCGGTGGATCAGGCCGCGCCGGTGGGCGTCGGCGAGGGAGTCGCACGCCTGGAGGAGGAGGTGCACCGTCCGCTCGGGTGGAAGCGCCCCGAACTCCTCGACCATGCGCTTGAGGTCCATCCCGTGCAGGAGCTCCATCACGAAGTAGAACGTCCCCTCGCTCAGCCCGAAGTCGTAGAGGCCGACCGTGTGGGGCGACTCCAGCGTCGCCGTGACCTGAGCCTCGCGCGCGAAGCGGGCGAGGCTGCGCTGGACCGAGGCGTCGTCCTCGCCGAGCAGGTCGTGCCGGATGACCTTCACGGCGGCCGGCCGGGCGAGCAGGTCGTGCTCGGCGCGCCATACCTCGCCCATTCCGCCCTCGCCGAGGCGCTCGACGAGCCGGTACGCGCCGAGCTGCCGTGCCTTCTCGAGGTCCCGCTGGAGCCGCTCGACCACCTTGGTGGGGATCACCGCGAGGCCCGCGCAGAAGAACGGCGGGACGAACAGGGAGGCGAGCGCGTTCGGGCCGAGGTCGTTGGCGATGCCCGCCGCGCTGAAGATCCCGTAGGCGATGGGCCCGAGGCCGGCCAGGCCGAAGGCCCACAGCACGATCGTGCGCGCCGACGCGGGCACCAGCACCGGCAGGAGCAGGAGGTTGATGCAGTTCCAGGTGATCAGGGGCTGCGGCAGGTCGGTCGGCGGGATCGTGATCGTGTCGCTGAACGCGAGCTGCACCCCGAGGAGCCCGTGGAAGGTGAGCCCCGCCCCGACCAGCAGCTCGCGCGAGGCGGGCCCGCGCCGAAGGCGCGCGAACATCGCGACGAAGGCCACCAGCACGACGATCCCGAGAGCGCGCACCTCGGGGCAGGCGTGGTCCGCCCATACCGTCAAGTAGAGGACCTGGTAGAGGACGAGGAAGGCGATCGTGAAGCCGAGGGCGGCCTCCAACCGGCGCTGCGCCTCCGCGAGGTGGACCGGGGATGGCGTCACGCCCGACGCCGAGCTCGCCGCCGAGCTGTTGGCTCGCATGAGGAGCCCACGGGGGTACGCCGACGTCATCTCGCTCGCCCGAGTGTAGTCGCGGGGGCTCGGCGACGCCGATCGCTTGACGGCGGGGCGCGCGCATCGAAGGGTCTCCTCTCCGGGTCAGACGTCCAACCCTTCGCGCGGGAGCTCGCCCATTGCAGTCGTCCTTTCGGAACATGAAGTACCAGGACTACTTCTTCTGCCTGGACACGGATCGGAGCGGCCAGGTCGACTGGAACGACTTCATCCAGGCGGCTCGCCGGATCCAGAAGCACTTCGGCTGGGGCGAGGAGGAGGAGGCGTTCCAGACGCTGCTCGCGAAGCAGCGCCGCTTCTGGGACACCCTGAGCGCGTCGATGGACGACGACGGCGACGGCGCCGTCCACCTCGACGAGTTCCTCGTCTACTTCCAGAAGCTCGCGAGGGAGATCGAAGGGTCCGACGACGTGCCGGACGTCGCCCTCGGCCACGTGCACGCCCTGCTCGAGGCGATCGACTACGACGGCAGCGGGAGCATCTCACGCGACGAGTACGCCCTCTACCTCCGGTCCCTCGGGGCCAAGGCGCCGGCCCGAGAGGCGTTCCGTCGCCTCGACCTGAACCGCGACGGCCAGATCGACCTCGACGAGCTCAAGCGGCTGTACGCGGAGTGGGTGACGAGCACGGACCCGGACGATCCGGGCAACTACCTCGCGACCGGCCGCCTGATCGAGTAGCGCCAGCGACCGCGGGGCGACCTCGCAGCCGGGCCCTCGAGGGAGGAGCGCGAGGACCCGCGCACGGCCCGGTCGTGGCGTTCGCGCGCGTCGCCCCCCGCGCCCGAGACCGGACCCCGTGATGGACCGCCGGGACTTCACCGCCCGCTACGGCGCCTACCGCGCGCTCGTCGACGACTGGCCGGCCTTTGGCGCCGCCATGCACGCGCCGCTCCCCCGCGTGATGTGGGCACACCCCGAGCGGCTGACCCGTGCTGCCCTCGAGCGCATCCTGGTCGAGGACGGCCTCGCCGCGCAGCGGGTCGGGTGGGCGCCGCCCGCGCTTCGCCTGGCCGCCGACGCGCCGGCCGGTCTGCACTGGGGGTTCTGGGCGGGGCTCTTCCATCTGCAGGAGGAGGCGTCGCTCCTTCCGGTCCGGCTCCTTGGCCCCCGGCCGGGGGACCGGGTCCTCGACCTCTGCGCGGCACCGGGCGGCAAGACGGCCCAGATCGCGCTCGCGCTTCACCAGCGCGGCACCGTCGTCGCCAACGACCGGAACGCGACGCGACTGGCCGCGCTGTCCGTCACCGTGGCGCGCCTCGGGCTCCGCAACGTCACGATCACCCACGGCGACGGCGCGGTGATCGCGCTGCCCGAGGCAGCGTTCGACGGCGTGCTGGTCGACGCCCCCTGCACCGCCGAGGGGACGGGACGGCGGCAGCGCACGTGGACGGCCGTCGATCCGGCGTTCCGATCCTGGGTGGCCGGCGTTCAGCGCGCGCTCCTGAGGCGCGCGGCGGACCTCGTCCGGCCGGGCGGCCGGATCGTGTACAGCACCTGCACCTTCGCGCCCGAGGAGAACGAGGGCGTCGTCGACGCGGTGCTCAAGGAGCGCGGCGACCTCACCGTGGTGCCCGTTCCGCCGCCGGAGGGGCTCCGGCTGGGCCCGGGCGTCGACGCATGGGCTCGGCCGACCCGGGCCGGCGAGCTCCTGTCGCCGACGCGCTGCACCTACGACCCCAGCGTCCGGAGCGCGGTGCGGCTCTGGCCCCACCACAACGACACCGGCGGCTTCTTCGCGGCGGTGCTCGAGCGCGCAGGGACCGGCCTCCGTAGGCCGCTGGGCCCGCCCCTCGCCGACGCCTGCCCTGCGCTCGAGGACGAACGGGTCGCCGGGTTCCGGGACGCATACGGCCTCCCGGACGAGGCCCTGGCCGGCCACGTCGCCCTCGCGCGCGGCCGCTACGTGCGCTTGCTCGCCGACGACCACGTCATCGTCGACGAGGGCCCGCGCTACGTCGCCGCGGGCCTCCCCCTCACGCGGACGGAGGGCGGCGTACCGAAGCTGAGCACCGCGGGCGGCCTCCACCTGGGCCGCTCCGCGACGCGGCGGGTGGTCGAGGTCGACCGGGACGCCGCGGCGGCGTTCCAGCGCCGCGAGCCGATCGGTCGACCCGCGGGCTGGCGCGGACCGCCGCGCGGCTTCGTCCTCGTCCGGCACCGCGGTCATCCGCTCGGCCTCGGCCTGGTCCGCGCGGAGCTCGACGCGATCGAGAGCCACCTCCCGAAGGCGTGGTCGAAGCTCGCGGCCGGCGCGGGGCGCGCTCCCTAGCCCGAGCCCTCGTCGCCGGAGGTCGGCGCGCTCGTGACGTCGACCTCGAAGCGCTGCCAGCGCCCCCCCACCAGCCGCTCGTGGGGGACGAAGCGCGCCTTGTAGCGCATGTGCTCGTTTTCCTCGACGTAGAGGCCGAGGTAGAGGAAGCGGGCGTTCCACTCCCGCGCGAGCTCGAGGTGCTTGAGGATCGAGTAGGTCCCCGGGCTAAGGCTCGCGAAGGCGGGGTCCCAGAAGCAGTAGACGGCCGAGAGCGCGGCGGCGCCCTGGTCCGTCACGGCGACGGCGGCGAGGGTGTCGCCCGCGTAGAAGCGCACCTCGAAGCTGCGCACGCACCGGTCGACCAGGAACCCCTCGTAGCCCTTGAGGTCGAGGGGCTCGCCGGAGCCGGTCACGAGGTGGCGCCCGCGCTTGTGCTTCTCGTAGAGGTCGAGGCGGGTCCGGTCGGCCTTCGGCTCGCCGATCTCCATCCGGAACGCCCGGTCGCCCTTGCGGAGCACCCGGCGATGGGAGCGGCGGAGCGGGAACGCGAGGGCATCGAGCCGGATCGGCTCGCAGGAGCGGCACGCGGGGCACGTCGGGCGGTAGAGGAACGCGCCGTGGCGGCGGTCGCCCTCCGCGAGGCGCAGGTCGAGCTCCCAGCCGCGCAGCTCCCGGGTGGGGAGACGCATCGGGAGCCGAGCACGCTGGCCGTCGATGTACGGGCACTCGTGGGTGCTGTCGTAGACCACGAGCTCGGGAGGCCGTCGGTCCGTGAGGCGCGGACGCACCTCTGCATCATGCGCCAGTGCGCGGTGGGCACAAGAGTAGGTCTGCGCATGGGCGCGCGGAGATCAGCCCGCGTCGAGCGCGCGGTGCAGCTGACGGTAGAACTCGCGGGTCTGCGCCTCGCTCAGCGCCCCGTGCCGATGCCACACGAGGCGGCCCCGGCGGTCGAGGATCACCACGTTCGACGAGTCGCCCACCATGTTCCAGGGCGCTCGCTTCATCTCCCCCGCCCAGTCGAGCAGGATCTCGGCGCCCCAGCGGTCGACGAGCGGCCGCACCATCCGTCGGACCAGCGCGTGGGGAACGCCGTGGCGGAGCATCCCGAGGTTCGCCACCCCGTACGGGACGACCCGCGCGTCGAGGCCGCGGGACTCGATGTAACGGGACAGCCCGGTCTTGAGCGCATCGTTGTCCTCGAGGTGCGGCCGGTCCTCGTAGAAGAGCACGACCACGCGTCGGCCCCGCTCCTGGCTGAGGCGCAGCTCCTGTCCCGACGTCACGGACTCCAGGCTGGCGTCGACGACCGGCGCGTCCTGAGCGGAGAGGGCGCCGGCGAGCGGAGCGGCGAGCACGAGCGTGCTGACGACAGCGAGTGCGGTGCGACGAGTCATGGTCCCTCCTGTGCGACCGGGCGCGTTGACAGGCCCTCCCCGCGGGACGCCCGGAAACCTAACCCGCCCGTCGAGCGAGGCACGTCCTCGGACGGGTCTAGACCTCCTTCGATTCGCTCGGACGTCCGAACGAAGGCAGCGAGCGAGATGTTTCGCGGGCTCGCGCGGGCTCAGCCCGTCCACAGCGGCCGGATCGCCGGCGGCGCCTCCAGCCAGTGGCTGGGCTCGCTCGGGACCAGTGGCTCGCGCCCGAAGGGGCCCCACAGGGCGGCCGCGGTCGCGACGCGCGCGCCCCGGCCGGCCTCCATGTCGTGGGGGCTATCGCCGATGAAGAGCGCGCGCTCCGGAGCCACGCCCCCGAGAGCCTCGAGCGCTCGCTCCACGGGCTCGGGGTGGGGCTTCGGCCGCTCGACGTCGTCCGCGCACACCAGGACCTCGAAGGCGTCGTCGAGGCCCACGAGCCGGAGGCCGCGGGTGGTGCCCTCGCGCCGCTTGCTCGTCACCACGCCGAGCGGCACGCCCGCGGCCGTCAGCGCCCGGATCTCGGCGACGACGCCCGGGTAGGCGGTCACGTAGTCGTCGTGGATCTCGAGGTTGTGGGCGATGTACGCGGCGACCATCCGCGGCACGTCGGCCGGGTCGTCGGCCCACAGGCGGTACTGGGCCTCGAGGGGCGTCCCCATCCCCTCGATCAGCTCCTCGTCGGTCTTCGCCGGCATGCCGAAGGCGTCGAGGGTGTGGCGGTGGCTCTCGAGGATCAGCCCGACGGAGTCGATCAGGGTTCCGTCGAGGTCGAAGAGGACGGCGTCGAAGGGGCGCACCATGGGGCTCCTCGGTGGGGTCGGAGGGCGCAGGGTGCCACGGCTGGCGCGATGTGCAGCCGCATCGGCGCACGCCGGGAGCGCTCAGCGCCGCTCCCGCCCGTGGGGCGTGCCCTCGACGAAGGCGCGGGTGCTCTGCACGCCGAGGACCGCTTTGTCGTGGAAGCCCTCGAGCGTGAGGGCGCCGACGTAGGTGAGCGCGGACTGCAGGCCCGTGATCATGTCGACGAGCACCGCGCCCACCGACTCCCGGCCGTCCGCGATGTAGATGCGGCCCCGGCTGATCCCCTCCCGGAAGAAGCCCTTCTTGGCGCGCTCGAACGCGTCGAGGCCGGCGGTGCGCTCCTCCACCGCGCGGGCGCTCGCCATGCCGTAGTTGACCTTGAAGATTCGCCCTTCGGCGTCCATCTCGATGTCGCCAGGGCTCTCGAAGGTCCCGACCAGCGCGGTGCCGACCATCACCCGGCTCGCGCCCGCCGCGGCGTAGAGGGCGACATCGCGCGGGTGGCGGACGCCGCCGTCGGCCCACACGTGCTTGCCGAGGCGCCGGGCCTCGGCCGCGCAAGCCCGCACCGAGCTGAAGGTGGGCCGGCCGACCCCGGTCTGCATCCGCGTGGTGCACATCGCGCCGGGCCCGACGTTCACCTTCACGATGTCCGCGCCCGCGTCGATCAGGTCGCGAGTGCCGGCCTCGGTGCAGACGTTGCCGGCGATGATCGGGACGCGGCCGGCCACCACCTCCCGCACCTCCCGCAGCGCCTCGAGCATGCGCCGCTGATGCCCGTGGGCGGTGTCGAGCACCACCGCGCTCACCCCGATCTCGAGCAAGCGGGCGACCCGCGCCCCGACCTCGGCGCTGATGCCCACGGCGGCGGCGACCATCAGACGCCCCTCGGCGTCGAGGCTCGGCTTGAGCAGCTCCAGGCGGACCGTGTCGTCCCGGGTGAGAACCCCCCATAGGCGGCCCTCCTCGTTGAGGACGGGCGCGGCCTTCACGCGCTCCTTCTCGAGGGTCAGGTAGGCCTCGCGGTTGCTGATGCCTCGGCGCAGGCTCACCACCTCGCGCTGCATCAGCTCCTCGACCGGCGTGTACTGGTCCTGCCCGCGCAGGTCGTGGGGGGTGACGATGCCGACGGGGCGCCAGTCCTCGTCCACCACGACCACCAGGTGGTGGGCGCGCTTGCGGATGATGCCCTCCACGTCGCGCAGCGTCGCGTCGGGGCGGACGTGGAGGGCCGTGTCGTAGCGGGGGTCCGCGCTGTGGATGTGGCGCACGATACGGTCGACCGTCTCGAGCTTCATGTCCTGCGGCAGCACGCCGAGGCCGCCGAAGCGGGCGAGCGTCTCGGCCATCCGCTTGCCGGTGACCGCGTTCATGTTCGCGCTGACGATCGGGTGGGAGCCGCCGGCGAAGTCGGCGGGCGTCAGGTCGACGTCCAGGCGGGAGCCGCCCTCGAAGCGGGCGGGGAGCAGGAACACGTCGTCGAGGGCGAGCTCGAGCGTGCTGTCGCGCTCGGGGTGGAGGAATCGCATGGGCGGCCTGATCCTAGACCGCTTCGACGCCGGGCGGTGGGTCCGGGACCGACCCACGCCGAGCCGTGCGGGCCCGTCGGTGCTGCGGCTCGCGGGTGGCGACCCGCCTTGCTCGGCTGCGGCGCGGACGGCACCGTCGGCGGATGGCAGCCCGCGACGAGGCGTTCCGGCGCGAGATGGTGGCGCTGGCCCGGACCTTCAAGCGCTCCTGGGTCGACATGGCGGAGGCGCTCAGCCGGGTGAGGGCCGACGGCCTGCACCGGCGCTGGGGCTACGACTCCCTCCACGGCTACGCGCTCGAGGAGCTCAACATCAAGGGCTCGACCTGCGACAAGCTCACCGCGAGCTTCGCCGCGATGGAGCGGCACGTGCCCCACGTGCTGACGTGGGACGGCGTGGCCCAGCGGATGCCGGAGGTCGACGCGGTCGACTACTTCGCGCGGGCGGTGGACCCGCCGCCGGAGCGGGGGGCCCTCGACGAGGACGTCGTCGAGGAGCTGAAGCAGGCCATCTTCGACGAGGGCATCAGCGCACCTTCGGCCCGGCGCCGCTTCAACCCCGTGCTGCAGAAGCGGAGCCAGGAGGACGAGCACCGGGCGCTGCTCGCCAAGGTGCGGGCCAGCGCGCGGCGCCTCGAGACGCTGCTGCCGGAGGTGGACGGCCTGCCGGATGGGCGCGTGGAGGAGGTCCAGCGCACGCTGGAGGACCTGCAGCGGGACCTCGACGAGCTGGACTGAGGCGAGCCCGAGGGGCGGGCATTACCTGTGATAAGCACGGGCAACCCCATCGCGCCTTTAGCCAGCCATTCCTGCAGGTTGCGGAATCCGTACCCCGTACGGTTCTCGTGGTGGGTACGGTTGTACGGTTCTCGTGGTGGGTACGGTTCTCGTGGTCGTGGTGGTGTTCTCGTGGTGCAGGAACGGCCGAGCCCAAGGCGCGGCACGGAGTCCGCTTCATGCCGGGTGGGCACGGCACGAACCGCGCACTTGGCTGGCAGGCGCCCCATTGCGGACCAAATGGGGCAGAGGGGGTCGGCGGCCGCCCAGCGACGCCGAGAGCGTCGCCCGTCGCGCAAGGAGCTGGTCACCGACCCAGAGGACGAACGGAGAGAACCATGATCCGAACGATCGGGACCATGCCCCGCAAGGCGGGGCTCCTCAGGACCATTGCACTCACCCTCGGCGGGGCCGGGGTCGCCATCGCGTGCTCCAGCCCGCCCGCCGAGACGGCGCCGGTGGAGAGCGCCAGCGAGGCCGCGTCGTCCGGCGCCGAGACGCCGTACTCGAATAGCGACTGGTGGCCGAACCGGCTGGACCTGCGGGTCCTCCACCGGCACGCGCCCGCCGGCGACCCCATGGACGAGGACTTCGACTACGCCGCGGCGTTCTCGGCCCTGGACCTCGCCGAGGTGAAGCGGGACATCGAGGAGGTGCTGACGACCTCCCAGGACTGGTGGCCCGCCGACTACGGTCACTACGGCGGCCTGATGATCCGGCTGGCCTGGCACAGCGCCGGCACGTACCGCATCCATGACGGCCGGGGGGGCGCCGCCCGGGGCATCATCCGCTTCGCGCCCGTCAACAGCTGGCCCGACAACGCGAACCTCGACCGCGCGCGCCGCCTGCTCCAGCCGGTGAAGATGAAGTACGGACGGAGCCTGTCCTGGGCCGACCTCATCGTGCTGGCCGGCAACGTGGCCCTCGAGTCGATGGGCTTCGAGACCTTCGGCTTCGGCGGCGGCCGCGAGGACATCTTCGAGCCGATGGACATCAACTGGGGCCCGGAGACCGAGTGGCTCGCGGACCAGCGCTTCAATGAGAACGGGGAGCTGCAGCGGCCCCTCGGCGCCTCCCAGATGGGGCTGATCTACGTCAACCCGGAGGGGCCCAACGGGAACCCCGACCCGGTGGCGGCCGCCCGCCACATCCGCATCACGTTCGGCCGCATGGCGATGAACGACGAGGAGACCGTCGCGCTGATCGCCGGGGGCCACACCCTCGGCAAGACGCACGGGGCCCATCCCGCGAGCGAGTGCGTCGGGCCGGAGCCGGCCGCGGCGCCGGTCGAGCAGCAGGGCCTCGGCTGGCGGAACCGGTGCGGAAGCGGCAACGCAGGCGACACCGTCACGAGCGGCCTCGAGGGCGCCTGGACCAGCACCCCGGTGCAGTGGTCCCACGAGTACTTCCGCAACCTGTTCGAGTACGAGTGGGAGCTGACCCGCAGCCCCGGCGGCGCCCAGCAGTGGACGCCGGTGGGGCTGGAGGAGCGGACGGTTCCGGACGCTCACGACCCCAGCCAGCGCCACTTCCCGATGATGCTGACGACGGATCTGTCCCTGAGGGAGGACCCCATCTACGAGCCGATCGCGCGGCGCTTCTACGAGAACCCGGAGGAGTTCCAGGAGGCCTTCGCGCGGGCCTGGTACAAGCTGACCCACCGCGACATGGGGCCGCACAGCCGGTTGCTCGGACCGGAGGTCCCGGAGCCGCAGATCTGGCAGGACCCGGTGCCCGACGTCGACCATCCGCTGGTCGACGCCGATGACGTCGCTTCGCTGAAGCAGCGCGTGCTCGACTCGGAGCTCACCGTGTCCCAGCTGGTCCGGACCGCCTGGGCGGCCGCGTCCACCTACCGCGATACGGACCTGCGCGGTGGCGCGAACGGAGGCCGGCTCCGCCTCGAGCCACAGCGGAGCTGGGAGGTCAACCAGCCCGCGGAGCTGGCCGAGGTGCTGGGCATCCTCGAGGGCATCCAGGAGGAGTTCCACAACGAGCAGGCCGGCGGCACGCGCATCTCGATGGCCGACCTGATCGTGCTCGGCGGCGCCGCGGCCATCGAGGCCGCCGCGCAGGAGGCCGGCTTCGAGGTCGAGGTCCCCTTCACGCCGGGTCGCACCGACGCGACGCCGGAGATGACGGACGCCGAGGCCTTCGAGGTCCTCGAGCCGCAGGCCGACGGCTTCCGCAACTACGTTCCCGATGGCGAGCAGCAGACCGAGCTCGAGCAGCTCGTCGAGCGGGCCGACTTCCTGACCCTGACCGCGCCGGAGATGGCCGTGCTCGTCGGCGGCATGCGCGTCCTCGGCGCGAACTACGACGGCTCGAGCCACGGCGTGTTCACCGAGAACGTCGGCGCGCTCAGCACGGATTACTTCGTCAACCTCGTCGACATGAGCATCGAATGGCAGCCGGCCGCCAGCGGGCGTGGCTTCGAGGGCCGAAACCGCGCGACGGGGGAGCTCGTGTGGACCGGAACCGCCGTCGACCTGGTCTTCGGCGCCAACGCCCAGCTCCGCGCGCTCACGGAGGTGTACGCGGCGGACGACGCCCGCGAGAAGTTCGTGAACGACTTCGTGGCGGCGTGGACGAAGGTGATGATGCTCGACCGCTTCGACGTGGAGCGGTAGCCGAGAGCGCTGCGCGTGGACGGTCATGGCCGACGCCGGCGCGAGCGGGCGTCGGCCACGTCTCCGACCACCTGGGCCTCCACGACGGCGGGCCGCTCCACACGCTCACGCGGCAGGGGGACTTGCGGGTCCCGGCCCGGCGGGCCGTCCCCCGGGTCGGGCTCGGCCTGACGCTCGGGACGGGCGGGGCCGAGGCCGCGCGGGCGGAGGCCGAGGCCTCACGCGCCGACCGGGAGGCCCAGCACGCCGCGGAGCTCGCTGACCGGCTGCGCGAGCTGGGCGTCGAGCCCGACTGACACGCTCCTCCACGCCCACCCTCGTCACGACCCTGGCAGGCGGCTACAGCAGCTCCTCGATCGGCCCGCGCAGCTTGTCCGGCGTGGTGGTCGAACCGAAGCGACCGACCACCTTCCCCTCCCGGTCGACCAGGAACTTCGTGAAGTTCCACTTGATCGCGGTGGTGCCGAGGAACCCCGACTGCTCACCCTTCAGGTGGCGGTAGAGCGGGTGGGCGTCCTTGCCGTTGACGTCGATTTTGGCGTGCATCGGGAAGCTCACGCCGTAGTTCTTCTGGCAGAAGGCGCCGATCTGCTCGGCGCTGCCCGGCTCCTGCTTGCCGAACTGGTTGCAGGGGAAGCCGAGGACGGCCAGGCCGCGCTCACCGTAGTCCCGATGCAGCTTCTCGAGGCCCTCGTACTGAGGGGTGAAACCGCACTGGCTCGCCGTATTCACGACCAGCATCACCCTGCCCCGGTAGTCGTCGAGGGTCTTGCGCTCACCGTCGAGGGTCTCGACCTCGATTCCGTAGATGTCGTCCGCCATGGCCGTCTCCCGTTGCGTCGCCTCGCACTCTGGGTAGACGGGGCCCGCGCGTCGAGGCCCGCCGCGCCTGCCCCACACGCACCCGGCTACCGCCATCTCCCCTATCCGATATGCTGACCCCCATGGAGCGGTGCCCGACCTGCGGCTACCCGAACCCTCCCGAGAACGAGACCTGCGACAGCTGCGGAAGCCCCCTGCCGCACGAGGCGACGGGTCCGCTACCGGATGCGGACGGAGCGACGACGATCCTTCGCTCGTCCCCGTTCATGCAGGAGGACGAGGCGGAGGGCGGGACGGATGTGTCCTTTCCGCCGGCGATGCCCCGGTCGATGACCTCGCCCGGCCACCACGAGCTCTCGCCGGAGGACGACGAACCGCCGGCGCCCCGGGCCTACCCGCCCACGATGGACCACGGCGCGCTGCTCGGCGATGCCCCCCCGATCGCCGCGCCCGGCACCCCGGCCGGGCCTTCGGGGTACCCGCCGGCCGCCGGCGGCGAGGAACCGGGGACCGGCCCGCTCCACGACGGGCCGCCCGCGGCCGCACCAGCGCCGCCCGGCGCAGCGCCCCCGGCCGCGTCGGGCTATCCCCCGGCCGGGCCCTCCGCGTTCCCGCCGCCCGCCGCGTCCAGCGTCCCGCCCGAGACCCGGGTCGGCGGCCAGGAGGGGCTCCGGGTCAGCGGACCTTCGCCCGACGACATGGGCTTCTCGCGGCCCGCCGGGCCCGCTCAGCCGAGCGTGCCGCCCCAGCGCGGCTCGAGCTACGTGCCGACCGAGGCCGACGACGCACCCGACCTCGCCCGCTTCCAGCGCTTCGGCGGCTGCCGAGTCTGGCTGGTCCTCGGCGCCGCCATCGCGCTGCTCGGGGTGCCCGCCTTCGGCGCCGGGGTGGGGTACTGGTTGTTCATCTACCCGCAGGGCGGGCAGGCCGTCATCGGGGCCGACGACCCGGCGGCGGCCGATCCGAGCGCGCCCGGCGTCCGACCGAGCGCGCCGCCGCCGAGCGCGGGCGAGGCCGATGGTATCGAGCCCGCCGCCAACCCTCCGGTCGGCGACGACCCGACCGCCCTGGCGCAAGAGGGGGCGACCGCCGAGGGTGAAGCGCTCGGAGCGGGCGAGGCCGCCACCGAGGACGACGCCGTCGAGGCGGACACCGCACCGGAGGGCGACGCGGTCGACGGGGCCGACCCACCGAGCGCGCAGGACGCGGGCGACGCACCGGAGGACGACGGCGACGACACCCCCGCCGGGGAAACCGACGACGCCGAGGACGGGACGGCCCCGCCGGTCCAGGCCGAGGACGGCGACGCCGAGGCCGACGCCACCACCGAGCCCGCGACCGACCGCGACGGGGAGCGAGCCGGCGAGCCGGCCCGCACCCCCGTCGACCCGACCCGCTACTTGCAGGTCCGGGTCCGCCGCCTCGTGCAGGCGGCGGCGCGCCAGTGCCAGGAGAGCGGCGCGGTGGCGGTCGAGGCGATGGTCGGCACGGACGGCCGCATCGGCCGCTCCCGCGTGGTCCGGGGCGCGAGCGGCGACCCCGCCGTGGCCCGGTGCATCTCCGGCGCCCTGATCGGGCAGCGGGTGACGACGTCGCTGCCGCGCGAGCCGGTCAACCTCACGGTGCAGGTGAACTGAGCTTCACTGCGCGACGAAGCCCCCGAGCGTCACCGTGACGGTCCGCTCCTGGCCCTGACGCTGGAGGCGGATCTGCACGGTGTCACGGACCTCATGCTCGTCGAGGATCCGGAAGAGGTCGTTGTTGTCCCCGACCTCCTCGTCGTCCACGGCGACGATCAGGTCCCCCAGGATCACGCGACCGGTGTCGGCGTCGCGCAGCGTGGGCTGAAGCCCGGCCCTCTCCGCGGGGGAGCCCTCCTGGACCGACAGCACGAGCGCTCCCTCCAGCCCGAGGCGGGCGACCATCTGGGGCGGCGCGATCTGGACCCCGAGGCCCGGCCGCACGACCCGGCCGTGCTCGATCAGCTGGGGGACGATGCGGCGGACGGTGTCGACCGGCACCGCGAAGCCGATCCCCGCGTAGGCCCCCGACGGGCTGTAGATCGCGGTGTTGACCCCGATCAGGCGGCCCGCGCTGTCGAGCAGGGGGCCGCCGGAGTTGCCGGGATTGATCGCAGCGTCGGTCTGGATCATCCCCGTGATCGGCCGCTGCGTCACGCTGGTGATCTCGCGCTCCAGGCCGCTGATCACCCCCGTCGAGAGCGTCTGGTCGAGGCCGAAGGGGTTGCCGATCGCCAGGACGTGCTGGCCGACCTGGAGGTCGTGGCTGGTGCCGACCGGCAGGGGCCGGAGGGACTCGGCGGGCGCGTCGACCCGCAGGACCGCGAGGTCCTTCTCCGCCACGTAGCCGACGAGGTCGGCCGGGTAGGCGCTCTGGTCCACGAAAGACACCTGGGCCGACGAGGCGCCCTGGATGACGTGGAAGTTCGTGACCACGTGCCCCTGCTGGTCCCACACGAAGCCGGACCCGCTGCCGCGCGGCGCCTCCTGGAGGTTCCGGCGGAAGGGGTCCATCCGGCGCTGACGGGTCGTGATGTAGACGACCGAGGGCGCCGCCTGGCCGAACAGCTCGACCGTGGCCCGCTCCGACTCGGCGAGGTCCCCGCGGGGGGTCACCACGACCGGGGTCGGCTCGGGGCGGCTGAAGCTCGGCGATCCGACCAGGAGCCAGGCTCCGGCTGCGCAGGACAGGCCGAGGACGAACAGCCCCAGGCCTCCGGCGACGAGCAGGATCGCCACGTTCCTTCGACGCGCGTTCATGGTGGGCCTCCTTGCGATCCGACGCGGGGGAGGTCAACAACCGGGGCTCGGTGACCCCGCCGCCTCCCCCCGAGCGTCCCGCCCTCCCGACCGCCACGCGCCTCGCGCTCGAGGCGGCCGGGCGCCTCGGCTATCGGGCGGAGGTGCTGGACCCGGCGTTCGGCTACCTCTACGCCCTGACCGGCCCGAACGGGACCCGCACGTTCCTGGGTGGCCGCTCCCCGCTCAACGACGCCGTCGCCGCGCGCCTGGCCGAGGACAAGCACTACAGCGGCCTTCTGCTCCGCCGCGCCGGCCTCCGCACCCCGCCGACCGCGCGCTGCCTGTCGCCCTCCCACCCGAGCCTGTCGCGCTACCGGGACCGCGCGGGCGCCGGCCCCGCGCTCGAGCTGGCCGCTCGCCTCGGTTACCCGCTCGTCGTGAAGCCCAACCGGCTCAGCCACGGCCGCGGCGTGCGCCTCGTGACCGACGACGCCGGGCTCCTCGAGGCCGTCGAATCGGCCTGGGCGCTCGACGCGATCGCGCTCGTGCAGGAGCACGTCCCCGGCCGGGACCTGCGCGTCGATCTCATCGACGGCTCGTTCCTGCTCGGCTACGAGCGTGTCCCGCTTGCGCTGCGCCCGGACGGGGCCGCCACGGTCGACGTGCTCCTCGCTCGCGCCGACCCGCGCCTCGAGGACCCCGGGGCGCGGCGACGCCTCCTCGAGGACCCGACGGTTCGCTCGCGGCTCGCGAGCTGGGGCTGGACCGGGGCTACGGTGCCCGCCACCGGCGAGGTCCGGAGCTTCGACACGGGCCTCCTCAACCTCAACGGCCCGGCGACGGCCCGGGTCCTGACCGACCTCCCGGCCTCCTGGGCGGCCTGGGGGGCCCGGGTCGCCGCGGCCCTCGGCCTGCGGCATCTCGGGATCGACCTGCGCGTCGCCGACCCGGCCAGCGACCCGGAAACTGCCACCGTGCTCGAGGTCAACGCGTCGC
The DNA here is from genome assembly GCA_050331215.1 of Sandaracinaceae bacterium. Taxonomy (GTDB): domain Bacteria; phylum Myxococcota_A; class Polyangia; order Polyangiales; family Sandaracinaceae; genus JBHJHB01. The sequence goes on from JBHJHB010000056.1 coordinate 23,839, forward strand.
CGCTGTTGAGCCAGGTGTACCTTCTCGGCCACCGGGAGGCGGCGATCCGCGCGCAGATGCGCGTGCTCCGCGCGGCGATGGAGGACGGGCTGAATGAGGCGAGCTCGCCGGGAGGCGGCAGGGGGTGAGCCGGGAGGGAAGGTGCCGAGGTCGATGCCCCTGAGCCCGCGAGGGCCGACGAGGGCCTTCCGCGCGCTGCCCCTCGGGTGCGCCGTCGCGCTGAGCCTCGGCGCCCTGGTCGGCGGAGGCCTCGCCCAGCCGCCCCCGGGCGAGGGCGCGCCGGCCCCCGCGGCCCCGAGCGCCACGGGGAGCCGGGAGATCACCATCGGCGCCACGGGCGACCTGCTCGCCCACATCCGGCTGATCGAGGCGGCCCGGCTGCACGAGGCCGAGGGCGGCTTCGGCCACGTGCTCGGCGGCATGCGCGCGGTGATCGACGAGCAGGAGATCGCCTTCCTGAACCTGGAGACGCCGCTCTCGGAGCGGATCGACGCCGTCAGCGCCGACCCGCCGATCCTGGGGGCGCCCGCCGCGATCGCGCCGGCGCTGGCCGAGGTGGGGTTCGATGTGGCCTCGGTCGCCAACAACCACGCCTTCGATCAGGGCGCGGACGGGCTCGCCGACACGCTCGGGGCGCTGCGGGAGGCAGGGATCGCCTCGGTCGGCGCCGCCGCGGGCGACGGGGACCCCTTCCGCCGGTGGGTGGCCCGGCGCGGCGCGGTGCGGGTCGCGTTCGTCGCCGTCACCGAGCGCCTCAACCGGGGCGCCGGCGTCCCGTCGCCGCCCGCCCGGCTCGCGCGGTTCGACGAGGAGGCCGTCCGCGGCGCGCTCGCGGCGGCCCGGGAGGCGGCCGACGTGGTCGTGCTGTCGATCCACTGGAGCCACGACTTCGCGGAGCGGCCCTCCCGGCGCCAGCGGGAGCTCGCGCGCCAGCTGGTCGAGGACGGCGCGGACCTCGTGCTCGGCCACGGCCCCCACGTCCTGCAGGAGGTCGAGCGGACCACCTCGCCGCGCGGCGACGCGGTGATCGCGTACTCCCTCGGCAACTTCGTCTCGAACCAGGGTCTGGTCTACCGCGTGGGCCGGGTGACCCCGTCCGGCCGCCACCCCGCGGCCGTCCTGCCGACCACGCGGGACGGTGTCTGGCTGCGGACCACGTTCCGGCTCGACGCGGAGGGGCAGGTCCGGGTCGCCGCGGTGCGCGCCGTCGCCCTGTGGACGCGGAACAACCACCGTGGCCTGGCGATGCGCCCAGGCGACCGCCGGGATATCCGGGTCGGCCCCCTTTCGGCCTGCCCGCTGAACGTCCGCCGGGAGCGCTACCCGGCGATCCGGGCGGCGCTGGGCGAGGCCGTCGAGGTGATGCCCGTCCCTCTGGAGGACCCGGCGCCGGCTGGCGAGTAGGCTCCCGACACCCGACGCTATCCATGTCGCCATGGACTGGCTCGCTCACGACGAGGTCCTGTTCGACGCCGACCTCCCGACCTGGGCTCGGAGCGTCCGGTCGTGGCTGGACGGCCGGCCCTACGACGTCGCGGTGGCCCGCGAGGGCGTCGTCCTGCGGCAGGGGCGCGCCACCAGCGCCCTGCGCTGGGAGGAGCTCCTCGTCGTCGTGCGCCTCGAGGAGCCTCGGCGCCTGCTGCTCGCCGCCGCCCGCGAGCCCCCCCGGCCGCCATGGTTCGAGCTCAGCGGGGTCGACGTGGGCCAGATCGAGGAGCGCGTCCGCGGCCGCCTGGAGGCTGCCGTCGAGCGGAGCTACCGCTTCCCCAAGCGGGCGCGCCGCGCCGTACCGCCTGACGAGGTGCTGACCGCGATCCTCGCGCACCAGCCCCTCCCGGGGGCGGTCGAGATCCCGGTCGCCTCGCCGCTGCTGTCCACCCAGGCCCTCCAGGGCGGCGGCACCGGCGCCGTGGTCCTCGCCCTCGGTGGCCTCGCCCTCGCCGGCCCCTGGGGATCGCTCATCGGGGCCGGCGTCGGCGCCGCGGGCGGCGCCGCGCTCCTGACCGGTGTGCGGGCCGCGGTGCGCCGCGGCCGGGGTCGCGTCCTCGTGCTCACTCCGGACGCGTTCGTCGGCGGCCTCGACGGTCGGAACGTGAGCGCCGTCGCCTGGGAGCGGGTGGGCCGCTTCCTCGAGGGCGTGGACGACCACGGCCAGTCCGCTCTGGAGGTGTGGGGCCATCGGCGGGAGCTCCTCGCCCGGGTCGCGGCGAAGTGGTTCGGCGCCCCGCTCGACGTGATCGTGGCGGTAGCGGAGGCCTACCGGGAGCGCGCGGTGGCGGGAGAGTAGGCGGCCGCGACACCGCGACACCGCGACGCGGCAGGCGGCTCCCCCGGCGCTCAGGCGGCCCGCTCGCCGGGGGCGCTCCCGTCGAGCACCTCCTCGACCAGGCTCCGCAGCGCCCGCCCCCCGTACACGACGGCCCCGACGTGGCCGTGGCTTCCGAACCACCGGGGCGCGATCCCCCAGTGGCGGGCGACCGCCGCCACCTCCGCCGGCGTCACGATCCGGTCGCCCCGCCCCCCGGCGACGACCGCGTGGGCCGTCGAGACGGGCCGCGGCAGGGCGAGGACGTCGAGGCCCCGCAGGACGCGGTCGAGCCGCGACTCGGCGTCGGGACCGAGGCCCCGCAGGTCGAAGGTCCGGCCGAGGGGTCCATCGATGAACACCGCCGCCGGCGAGGTCGGCGGGCTCAGGGCCGCCACGGCCAGCGGCCAGGGCGCCGTCGCCGCCACCATCGCCGCCATCTGACCGCCCATGCTGAAGCCGGCCACCGCCGTACGCTCGACGCCGTCGTCCCGCAGCCCGGCCAGAAGACCGCGGGCCTCGCCGACCATCGCCCGCCCCATCAGCACGACGTCGCTGACCCGCCGGGGCATCGCGCTCGTCTGTCCCTCGCGACGCCTCGTGCCGAAGAAGGGATGCTCGACCAGCCACAGCGCGAGCCCGGCGGCGGTCAGGGGGCCGAACAGCCGCGTACGCCCCTTGAACCCCTCCTCGCCCCACGAGGCCATCACCAGGACCGTCCCCCGGGGCACCGACGCCGGGCGGAGCTCGCGGATCCGACCCGTGCGAGCCCCGACGGGCAGGTCCGGATCGGGCGCGTCGTAGGTCCCGTCGCGGACCCGAGCCCGGCGCGACGTGGACGCCCGCCCCCACCGAGGCCGGATCGGCGCGAGAGGCTCCGTCGGGACCGCGTCGGTCGCGCCCTGCGTCAGGAGGTCGGGGTCACCCCAGCCCTGGTCGAAGGGGCGCGCGCGGCGCGCGACGCTCAGATAGGCGGAGTCCATCCAGCGCATGGCGGCAATGGGTACAGCACCACGCCGGCGACAGCACGGTCGGCGGAGCTCGCCCTTGCATGCTAGGGCGGTCCGCATGGAGCAGGAGCCAAGCGCGTCCCGCGCGACCCCCGGCGGCGACATCCACTCGACGTCGCCGCTCGACGGCTCCGCGCTGCCGCCCGTTCCCGCGGCGAGCGCGGACGATGTGAGGCGGGCGGTCGAGGCGGCGCGTGGCGCCCAGCCGACGTGGGCCGCGATGCCCTTCGCGGCGCGGGTCGGCGCGCTGAAGGCCGCCGCGAGGACCATGCTCGAGCAGCGGGCCGAGATCCTCGCGCTGGTCAAGCGGGAGGCGGGCAAGCTCGACGTCGACGCGCTGTTCACGGAGGCGCTCGGCCCGCTCGACGCGGTCGGCGGCTGGCAGCGGGTCCTCGGAGGCAAGCTCCAACGGCGGGTCCGCCTCAACCCGCTGAGCTTCCCGAAGAAGGCTGCCCGCGTGGACCTGGTCCCGCGCGGCGTGATCGGCGTGATCGCCCCGTGGAACTACCCGGTCGCGGGGCTCTACCGGTCGATGATCCCCGCGCTGATGACCGGCAACGCGGTGGTGCTCAAGCCCTCCGAGCTCAGCCCGCGCAGCAGCGCCTGGTTCGCGGAGCGCCTCGCCGAGAGCCTGCCGGGCGGGCTGGTCCAGGTGGTCCAGGGCGGCGGCGACGTCGGCCAGGCGCTGATCGCGGCCGGCATCGACGCCTGCGTCTTCACCGGGTCGATGCGCACCGGGGCCAAGGTGCGGGTTGCGTGCGCGGAGCGGGGCATCCCGTCGAGCATCGAGATGGGCGGCAAGGACCCGGCCATCGTGCTCGCCGACTGCGACCTCGATCGCACCGTGGCCGGCATCACCCACTGGGCGCTCCACAACGCCGGGCAGGCGTGCGGGGCCGTCGAGCTGGTCTACGTCGACCGGCCGGTCGCGGACGCGTTCGTCGAGCGCCTGGCCACGGCCTGGGGGCGCCTCCGAGCCGGCGAGGGGGACTTCGCGGAGGCGGACGTCTCGCCGCTGTCCAACCCGCGGCAGCTCGCGATCGTCGAGGCGCAGGTGGCGGACGCGGTCGCGAAGGGCGCCACGGTCCGCAGCGGCGGAGAGGCCACCGGCCACGGGCTCTTCTACCGGCCGACCGTGCTCGATCACTGCCACGACGGGATGGACGTCGTCCGCGACGAGACCTTCGGGCCGGTCGTCGCGGTGGTCCGGGTGGACGGGGCGGCCGAGGCGATCCGTCGGGCCAATGAGAGCGCCTACGGCCTCGGCGCGTCGCTCTGGACGGCGGACGTCGACCGGGCCGCACGGCTCGCGGAGCGTTTGGAGGTGGGCGTCGTGGCCGTGAACAACCACGCGATGACCGGCGCGATCCCCGACCTGCCGTGGAGCGGCGTCCGCGGGACCGGTTTCGGGGTGGCGAACAGCGAGCTGAGCCTCCTGACCTTCACCCGCCCGCGCACCCTCCTCGTGGATCGGAGCGGCGACCCTGCGCCCTTCTGGATGCCCTTCGACGTCCGGACCTACGAGCTCGGCGACATCCTTGCCGACGTGCAGATCGGGAGGCTCGCCCGGGCCTGGAAGCTGCCCCTGCTGATCCGGAGGCGCATCGCGAGCCTCCGGCGCTTCTACGCCGCGTCGGGCCGCGGCTCGGCCAGCCCTCAGTAGACCAGCTTGAGCACGTCCCCGGTCGCGAAGATCGGGCCCAGGTCCATCCCGAGGGCATCGTTGCCGTAGAGACCGGGCGGGACGCTGATGTCGGCGAGGTAGAGCTCCCCGACGTTGTCCCGACCTGCCTTCAGGCCTTCCTTGGGCAGAGCGAGGGTCATCGTGGCGGTGGCCCGGATCGCCGGCTCGTAGACCGTGCCCGTGGTCGTGTCGAGGCCGGACGGCGCGTCGAGGGCGAGGATCGGGGCGCCGGTCCCGTTGGCCCAGCGGATGAGGTCCGCCGCCTCGCCGAACGGCGCGCCCTTGAGGCTGTAGCCGATCACACCGTCGACCACGAGGTCCGGCGCCCTCAGCTCGCCGACCTGGGCAGCCGCGAACACCGGCACGTCCATGCGCCGCAGGATGGCGAGCTGGTGCTTCGGGATCTCTGTCATCTCCTCGTCCGGCCGGGACGTGACGACCGCCACGTCCGCCCCCCAGTTGTGAAGACGCCGGGCGCACACCATCGCGCCGCCCCCGTTGCCGCCCGTACCGGCGAGGACGACCACCGACTCGCCTCGCGGGTCGCCGCCGAGGAAGCGCGTGCGCGCCGTATGGGCGAGGTTGCGACCGGCGTTCTCCATCATCTGGATCAGGATGATCGCGTAGTCCTCGATCATCGCGCGGTCGACCTCGACCATCTGCTCGGTGCTCAGGAACGGGATCTTGGACTCGTCGATGCGCTCCACGGGGTCTCCTCGGGTTCACGGGGGGGTGTGCCGGGAGGGGTGCCGCCCTCGCCCGTCGGCGGGCGAGAGTGGCTCCGGCCCGACCCCTCGATGCCATGAGCTCGGCCGACGATACGCCGCGGCCCGCCCGGGCGCGCGGTCTCAGCGCCGTGGGGGCGGCCGACCGTCCGCCGACAGCAGCACCCCGTAGAGCTCGGGCCGGCGGTCCCGTAAGAACCCCCACGCCGCCCGCGAGCGCGCGAGCGCGGACCGGTCGAAGGCGTGGACGCGCACCCCGGTCTCGTCCCGCCCCAGCTCCGCCACCTTGTCACCCCGGGGGTCGGCAATGAAGGAGCTCCCGTAGAACGTCTGGCCCTGCTCGGTCCCGATCCGGTTCGCGGCGACCACCGGCACGTGATTGGCGACGGCGTGACCGACCATGACCCGCTGCCACGGGTCCCGCGTGTCGAGGGTCGGGTCGTGGGGCTCGGACCCGATCGCCGTCGGGTAGAGCAGCGCTTCGGCGCCCTCGAGCGCCATCGCCCGCGCCGCCTCCGGAAACCACTGGTCCCAGCAGACGCCCACCCCGATCCGGCCGTGGCGCGTCGCCCACACCCGGAAGCCGGTGTCCCCGGGCCGGAAGTAGAACTTCTCGCAGTAGCCGGGCCCGTCGGGGATGTGGGACTTCCGGTAGACGCCGAGCACCTCCCCGTCGGCGTCGATCATCGCGAGGGCGTTGTAGTAGGCCGGCCCCGCCGCCTCGAAGAACGAGAAGGGCAGCACCACCCCGAGGTCCCGGGCCAGCTCCTGGAGCAGGGGGAGCGTCGGGTGGTCGTCGATCGGGTGAGCGAGGGCGAAGAACGACTCGTCCTGGACCCGCGGGAAGTACGGGCCCTCGAACAGCTCGGGGGCGAGGACCACGCGGGCTCCCGCGTGGGCGGCCTGCCGGACGAGGCCGACGACCCGGTCGACGTTGGCCTCCCGACCGTCGCCGAGGGTGCACTGCACGACGCCGAGGCGGAGCTCATCGCTCATCTCTTCTCCCCTGACCGCTGGGCCCCCGCCGCGCTGGGGGCGCCTCGGGCTGCTGCTGGGTGATGCAGTGGAAGGCCCCACCGCCCCGGAGGATCGCCCGGGCGCTCCGGCCGACCACCCGCCGACCCTGGAGCAGCGACCCGAGCGCGTCCACCGCCTCCCCGTCCCACGGCGTCCCGTAGGTCGGCACGACCACGGTCGTGTTCGCGATCACGAAGTTCACGTAGCTGGCGGGCAGCACGCGTCCGTCGTCGTCGAGCACGCGGCCCGGCGAGGGGACCGAGCGCACCTCGAGGCGCCGACCCGCGGCGTCCGTCATGCCCTCGAGGCCCCGCCGGATCGCGGCGAGCACCCGGCGGTTCGGGTCGTCCCCGCTCGGCGCCATGCAGACCACGAGGCCCGGCGCGACGAAGCGAGCCAGCGTGTCGACGTGCCCATCGGTGTGGTCGTTCACGAGGCCCTCGTCGAGCCAGCGCACCGCGGTCACCCCGAGCGCGGCGCCGAGGCGCCGCTCCACCACCGCCTCGTCGACGCCCGGGTTCCGGTTCGGGTTCAGGAGGCAGCTGCGCGTCGTGAGGAGCGTGCCCGCCCCGTCCACCTCGACGGCGCCGCCCTCGCCGACCAGGTCGATGGCGAAGGAGCGCCTCGCGTGGCGCGCTGCGATCCGAGCCGCCAGGCTCTCGTCGCCCGGGAGCCGGTACTTGCCACCCCAGCCGTTGAACCGGAACGCCACGGCGGCGACGTCCCCGGCGCTCCGGACGAAGATCGGCGCGGTGTCCCGGAGCCAGATGTCGCCGTAGGCCATCCGGACGAGCTCGGCCCCCAGGTGCTTCAGGGCTCGGCGGGCCTGGTCCTCCGCCGTGGCGTCCCGCACGAGGACCCGTAGCCGCTCGCCCCGGGGTCGCCCGTCCGGCCCCCGGTCGGCGACCGCCTCGGCCAGGGCCGTCACCTCGGCCTGGGCCGCCTCGAGGTGCTCACCCCAGAGCTCCCGATGCGCGGGCCACGCCAGCCACATGGCCTCGTGGGGCGCCCACTCGGCGGGCTGACGATAGCCGGCGGCGCGCGGCGTCGGCAGGTCCGTCACGGGCCGAGCCTCAGCTCGTCGACAGCAGCCCCACCAGCGCCTCCGGCGACAGTGCGTACGCCTGGCCGCAGTAGTCGCAGGTGATGTGGAGCTCCTCGCCGTCCTTCATCAGGTCCTCGATGTCGGAGCGGGGCAGGGTCGAGAGGCTCGCGAGCACGCGAACGCGGCTGCAGTGGCAGCCGAAGCGGAGCTGCTCCTGCTGCGTGAGCTCGTAGGGCATCCCGTAGAGGATCTCGCCGAGGAGCATCGCCGGGCTCTCCTGGAGCATCCGCACCGTGCCCATGCGGTCGCTGAAGGGCGGCGTCGACAGGCGGGCGGTCATCACCTCGAGCGGGTCGCGGCTCACCTCGGGAAGGAGCTGCACCACGTAGCCCCCCGCGGCAACCGCGTACTCGTCCTCCATCAGCGTGCCGACCTGGGCGACGCTGGTGAGCTGCTCGGAGCTCTGGAGGTAGCTCATCAGCGCCTCGCTCACCCCGCCGTGGGGCACCTGCACGATGCCCTGGTGGGTGTCGCCGCGGGGCAAGGTCCGCATCATCTGCATCAGCGCGCCCTCGCCGACGGAGATACGCTCGAGGCCGGTCGGTCGCTGGATGAGGCCGCGGGCGGTGCCGTTGGGGTGGCTGTCACCGACGAGGGTCCCGCGGCCGCCGGCGCCGCGGACGATCCCCTGCACACGATAGGTCGGGGCCATGGTCAAGCGGACGAGGATCGTGGCGGTCAGCACGTCGGCGTAGGCCGAGGCGTCCGGGCCCGGGTCGGCCTGGGCCTTGAGCGACGCGCTCACGGTCTCCGCGGTCCGCGCGACGATGACCCGGAAGGCGCCGTCGTGCGTGATCGCGGTGAGGGCGTGGTCCGCGGTGGCCTCGCCGGGGAACTTGGAAGCCATCGCCGACGTCATGCCCCACGTGTACTCGACCGGACCGGCGGGCGCACGCGTCGCTGCCCCTCCCCGGGCGAGGCCTCTCTCGGCCGGCCGGTGGGAGCTATGGTCACCCCATGCGGTACCTCCACACGATGCTCCGGGTGCGCGACCTCGACGCGGCGCTGACCTTCTTCTGCGACCACCTCGGCCTCAAGGAGCTGCGGCGGCGCGACAGCGACAGGGGGCGCTTCACGCTCGTCTTCCTCGGGACGGGAGCCGAGGGGGACCCGGCCCAGATCGAGCTCACGCACAACTGGGACGAGACCGAGCCCTACGCGACGGGCCGCTACTTCGGCCACCTCGCCTACGAGGTGGACGACATCTACGCGGTCTGCCAGCGCCTCTCGGACGGCGGCGTCACGATCAACCGGCCGCCCCGGGACGGACGGATGGCCTTCGTCCGGAGCCCCGACGGGCACTCCGTGGAGCTGCTCCAGCGGGGCGAGGCGCTTGCGCCGGCGGAGCCCTGGGCGTCGATGGAGAACGTCGGCACCTGGTAGGCCGTGCCCACCGGACGGGCGGCCGGCGCCGTCAGTCCGGCAGCACCAACCGCAGGGACGGCCGGTCGCGCGCCTCGGCGGCGCGAAGCAACCGGGCGACCATCTCCGGGTCGTCGCCCCGGCACGACAGGCGGTGGGCCAGGCCGAGCAGGTCGACCGTGCCCGGCGGCGGGCTCGTCGAACACCCGCCCGGCCCGGACCTCCCCGCCGAGCACCTGCACGCCATTGTCGGTCCGGCGTGACAGGGTCCCGTGGAGCCGTGCAAGGAGCTCACACGGGCTGAGGAAGCGCTCCGACCGCTCGGGGGCGAGGCGCCCCTGGTCGTGGCGCCCGAGCTCCACCCACTCGAGCAGCCCGTGACCGCGGACCCACGCGCTCCGCACCTTCTGCTCTCGCGCCAGCGCC
>JBHJHB010000057.1:0-49917 GCA_050331215.1 Sandaracinaceae bacterium
GCCCGTGCCGCGGCCCGGCGCGCGGCCGCGGCGGCGGGCCCCGGCCGCCCGGCCTGGAGCGCGGCGTGGGCGAGCTCGATGCCGAGCTCGAGCCGCGCCTCGTCGTTCGGCGCCGCCTCCTGCCCGGCCCGCCGATAGACCGCCATCGCCTCGTCGCCGCGACCGGCAGCCAGGAGCGCGCCCGCCAGATCCCGGCGGATGCCCAGGTCGCCCGGGCGCCGCAGGAGCGCGCGCTCCAGAAGCCCGATCGCTCGCTCCGGCTCGCCTCCCCGGAGGTCGAGGGCGGCCCGGTCGACGAGGATCTGCGGGTCCTGGGGCCGGGCCCGGTGGGCCCCGTCGAGGGCCGTGCGGGCGCTCTCCGGGTCGCCGCGGTGGAGCGCGACGGCGGCGAGGCGGCGCAGGAGCGCGGCCTGGGCCCGGTCCTGGGGCCGGAGCGCGCCGAGGAGCTCCGCGACGGCCCGCTGGTGGTCGCCCCCGATCGCCCGGCACCACGCGCGCGCCCGGAGCAGGTCGGCGTCGACCGGAGCGGGATCGGACGTCCCCTGGGCCCGCTCGAGCGCCCGCAGCACGCGGCGGGCGAGGCGGCGCTCCGGTGGCGAGGGCTCGGCGGCCCTCGCCGGGTCCGCCGGGAGCAGGCGGAGGAGCCTCGCGGCGGCCGCGGCCAGGCCGCCAGGTCGGCCGAGCGCCCGGAGCCACAGGCGCCGCGCCGCCGCCTCGTCGCCCCGCTCCACGGCCTCCTCGCCGCGGGCGACGAGCGCCGCGACCTGCCGGTCCTGCGCCCCCGCCCCGGGGGTCGACCCCCCCCCGATCCAGCCTATGACTAGGAGCCCGGCGAGGAGGCGCGGCCCCCCCGGCCCGACGGCCGCCGCGCGGAGATGGCCCGCGAGCCAGGACCCAGGTCGGTGCGCGCCCACGCGAGCGCCAACGTAGCACGGAGCTCTCATGCGCCCGATCCACCTCCGCGGGGCTCGCACCCACAACCTCCGGGGCATCGATCTCGATCTCGAGCCGGGCTCGCTGGTCGCGATCGTCGGGCCGAGCGGCGCCGGGAAGTCCTCCCTCGCCTTCGCCACGCTCTACGCCGAGGGGCAGCGGCGCTACGTCGAGAGCTTCAGCGCCTACGCGCGACAGTTCCTCGAGCGGCTCGCCCGGCCGCCGGTCGACGAGCTCGACCCGATCGCTGCCTCGGTCGCCGTCGACCGCCAGGCGCCGGTGCGGACGAGCCGGTCGACGGTCGGCACGATGACCGAGATCGCCGACTACGCGAAGGGGCTCTGGGCCCGCGCGGCAGAGCTGTGGTGCCCGACGTGCGGCCGTCCCGTGGTGCGGGACCACCCCGAGGCCGTGGCCAGCGAGCTCCTCGGCGGCATCGACGGCGAGCGGCTCCTCGTGACGGCGCCGGTGCCGGCGGGCGACGACGCCGAGGGGTTCCTCGAGATCCGCCAGGCCCTGGTGGAGGACGGCTACCGGCGTCTGGTGCTCGACGGGGCGGTGGCGGACCTCGACGAGGTCCCGCCGAGCCGGGTCGCGGGGACGGAGCTGGCGGTGCTCGTCGACCGGCTCCGGGTCGGGGCCGCCGACCGGGGCCGGCTGGTCGAGGCGCTCGAGGCGGGCATGCGGCTCGGACGAGGCCAGGTCGACGTCCACGTCCCCGGGGCCGGGGCCTTCCGGTACTCGCGCGGGCTCCACTGCCCGCACTGCGACGAGGCCTACCGGGACGCCACGCCAGGCCTCTTCTCCTTCAACAGCCCGGTCGGCGCCTGTGAGACGTGCCGGGGCTTCGGGCGCACGATCGGGGTGGACTGGGGCAGGGTGTTCCCCGATCGGTCGCTCTCCTTGCGGGGCGGCGCGATCCATCCCTGGCGGGGCAAGGCCACCGCCTGGGAGCGGCGCTACCTCGCGCGGCGCGCCAAGGCGGCCCGGGTGCCGATGGACCGGCCCGTCCGGGAGCTGACCGAGGCCCAGTGGTCCTGGCTCCAGGACGGGGAGCCGGGGGCGGACTTCCCGGACGGCTGGGTCGGGCTCTCCGGCTGGTTCGCGTGGCTCAACACCCGCACCTACAAGATGCACGTCCGGGTGCTCCTGTCCCGCTACCGGAGCTACGACCGGTGCGAGGCGTGCGGCGGGGGTCGACTCAAGCCGGAGGCGCTGGGCTGGAGGGTCGCGGGGCGGTCGATCGTCGACCTCTTCCGGATGCCCGTCGGCGAGGCGCTGGCGTTCCTGCGCGACGAGGCCCGACCGGTCGCCGACGACGGAGCGACGGGGCTCCTGCGCCGGGAGTGCGAGCAGCGGCTCGAGGCGCTGGTCGATGTGGGCCTGTCGTACCTGACGCTCGACCGGGCCTCCCGCACCCTATCGGGGGGTGAGGCGCAGCGGGTGGCCCTGACCGGCGCCGTGGGGGCCTCGCTGACGGGCGCGCTCTTCGTGCTCGACGAGCCGACGGTGGGCCTCCACCCCGTCGACGTCGAGAGGCTCCAGCGGGTGGTGCGGCGTCTCGCCGATCAGGACAACACCGTGCTGGTCGTCGAGCACGACGAGTCGATGATCCGGAGCGTCGAGCGCGTGCTGGAGCTCGGCCCCGCGGCCGGGGAGGGCGGCGGCCGCCGGGTGTTCGACGGGCCCGTCGCGGACCTCGAGCGCGCCGAGACCCCCACCGGGCGCGCGCTCCGCGCCAACGGCGTCGCGCCGCGGCCGGCGATCGCCCGGCGGGCCGGCGCCCTGCGGTTGACAGGTGCGCGCGGCCACAACCTCCAGGGCGTCGACGTCACCTTCCCCCTGGGCGCGCTGAGCTGCGTGACCGGCGTCAGCGGAAGCGGCAAGAGCAGCCTGGTCCTCGAGACGCTGGTGCCCGCCGTGCTCGGCGCCCGGGGCGAGCGGAGCGAGGCCGCGCCGCTGCCCCACGACGGCCTCGATGGCGCCGAGGCGCTGAGCGGGGTGGTCCATGTCGACCAGAGCCCGCTCGGCCGCACCTCCCGCGGCAATCCCGCCACCTACCTCAAGGTCTGGGACCTGATCCGCAAGCGCTTCGTCCGCGAGCCTCTCGCCCGCGAGCGGGGCTACACGCCCGGCTTCTTCTCCTTCAACGTCCCTGGCGGCCGCTGTGAGACGTGCGCCGGGGAGGGCGCGGAGACGGTCGAGATGCAGTTCCTCGCCGACGTCTCCTTCAGCTGTCCGGACTGCCAGGGGCGCCGCTTCGTGGGCCCGATCCTCGAGGTCCGGCACCGCGGGGCGACGGTCGCCGACCTCCTCGAGGAGACCGCGCAGGCGGCGGCGGCGCGCTTCGCCGACGACCGGGAGATCGCCGGCCGGCTCCAGCCGCTGCTGGACGTGGGCCTCGGCTACCTCCGCCTCGGCCAGCCGCTCAATACGCTGAGCGGGGGGGAGGCCCAGCGGCTCAAGCTCGCCTCGACGTTCGCCGGCACGCCGGCGGGGGCGCTCGTGGTGCTCGACGAGCCGACCGCCGGCCTTCACCGCGACGACGTCGACCCGCTGCTCCGCAGCCTCGAAGGCCTGGTCGCGCGAGGGGACACGGTGATCGTGGTCGAGCACGACATGCGGGTCGCCGCCCGGGCCGACCACGTGGTCGACCTCGGCCCGGGGCCCGGCGCCGACGGGGGCAGGGTCGTGGCGGCGGGGACGCCGGCGGAGGTCGCGGCCAGCGCGTCGTCCCAGACCGCGCCCTACCTCGCGGCGGCCCTCGGCCTCCGGGAGCTGCCGGCGAGCCCGCTGGCGCCGAGGAGGCCGTGCCGATCCGCGAAGGAGCGGGACGGGGCCGGCATCGAGGTCGTCGGGGCCCGCGAGCACAACCTCCGCCACGTCGACGTGACGATCCCCCGCGAGAAGCTGGTCGTCGTCACGGGGCCGAGCGGGAGCGGCAAGAGCACCCTCGCCTTCGACGTGGTCTTCGCGGAGGGCCAGCGCCGCTACCTCGAGACGCTCAGCCCCTACGCGCGGCAGTACATGCCCCAGATGCCGCGCCCGGACGTGGATCGCGTCGCCGGGGTCCCGCCGACGGTGAGCCTCGAGCAGCGCATGACGCGAGGCGGGGGAAACTCGCCGGTGGCCACGGTCACCGAGGTGAGCCACTTCCTCCGCCTCCTGTGGGCGAAGGCGGGGCTCCCGCACTGCCCCGAGCACGGCGAGCCGATCCGCGGTCGGCCCCTCTCCTCGGTGGCCCAGGACGTCGCACAGCGGTTCGGCGACCGGGAGGTCGTGGTGCTCGCGCCGGTGGTCCGCGGCCGCAAGGGGCACCACCGGGACCTCCTGGCGCGCCTGCGCCGCGGCGGCCGGAGCGAGGCGCGGGTCGACGGGCAGATCCGGGAGCTGACCGAGGGCCTCGGCCTCGACCGCTACCGCGAGCATGACGTCGAGGTCGTGGTCGGCCGGTCGACCGGCGCCGCCGCCGCCGCGCTGCTCGCGCAGGCCGCGGACGTCGGTGACGGGGCGCTCTCGGTGCTCTCGGGCGACGAGGAGCACGCGCTCTCCACCAAGAACGCCTGCCCGGCATGCGGGCGGGGCTTCCCGGACCTCGATCCGCGCTTCTTCAGCTTCAACACCCGCCAGGGCGCCTGCCCACGGTGCGAGGGCCGAGGCGTGATCGCCCGGCGCCGGGGGCGTGGCAAGGCGGCCCGCGAGGTGCTGAGCCCCTGCGAGGCGTGCGGCGGGACGCGGCTCTCGCCGCTGGCCCGGGCCGTGACCGTGGGGGGCCTGCCGATCACCGACGTGCTCACGCGGAGCGTCGCGCGCGCCCGCGATGTGCTGGCGGGGCTGCAGGTCAGCGGACGGGCCGCCCGCCTGGCCGAGGCGCCCCTGGCGGAGGCGGCTCGCCGCCTCGCCTTCCTCGACGAGGTCGGCCTCGGCTACCTCGGCCTCGACCGGCCGGCCGACACGCTGTCCGGCGGCGAGGCGCAGCGCGTGCGCCTCGCCGCCCAGCTCGGGAGCGGCCTCACCGGGCTGCTCTACGTCCTCGATGAGCCGACGATCGGCCTCCACCCCCGGGACACCGGCCGGCTGCTGAGCGCGCTCCGGGGCCTGGTCGATCGCGGGAACACCGTGCTCGTCGTCGAGCACGACGAGGACACGATCCGAGCGGCGGACCACCTGATCGACGTGGGTCCCGGCGGCGGGACCCAGGGCGGCTCGATCGTGGCCCAGGGAGCGCCGGACGCGGTCCTCACGGACCCGGCGGCGGTCACGGGCCGTGCGCTCGCCCACGCGCCGATGCGGGCCGAGCCCCGGCCGACGGGGCGCGGCGTGCCTCGGCTCCTGCTGAAGGGCGCGCGCCTCCACAACCTGCAGGCCGTGACGGCCCGCTTTCCGCTCGGCCGCCTGACCGCGGTCACCGGCGTGAGCGGTTCCGGCAAGAGCACCCTGGCGCGACGCGTGCTGCTGCCCTCGGTGCGGGAGGCCCTCGGGCTGCAGACCGATCCGCCCGGTCGGTTCTCGTCCCTCGAGGGCGTCGAGCGCCTCAAGCGCGCGGTGGAGGTCGACCAGAGCCCGATCGGTCGGACCCCGCGCTCGGTGCCGGCCACCTACATCGACGTGTGGAACGAGCTCCGGAAGCTCCTCGCCGGCACCCCGGAGGCGCGCGCCCGCGGCTTCGGGCCGGGGCGCTTCAGCTTCAACACCAAGGGGGGGCGCTGCGAGGCGTGCGGGGGCAACGGGTCCCTCAAGGTCGAGATGGCGTTCCTGCCCGACGTCCACCTGCGCTGCGAGGAGTGCGACGGCCAGCGCTTCGGGCGGGAGACCCTCGAGGTTCGGCTCCACGGCCTGAGCGCCGGCGACATCCTGGACCTCGAGGTCGAGGCCGCCGCGGCTCGCTTCCGCGCGCTGCCGAAGGTCCACCACCCCCTCGCCCTGCTCGCCGAGCTCGGCCTGGGCTACCTGAAGCTCGGGCAACCTTCGAACACGTTGAGCGGCGGAGAGGCGCAGAGGCTCAAGCTCGTCGCGGAGCTCGGCACCTCGGCGAGCGGCCCGACGCTCTACGTGCTCGACGAGCCGACCACCGGCCTTCACCGGGACGACGTCGGGCGCCTGCTCCGCGTCCTCGAGCGCTTCGTCGAGCGCGGCGACACGGTCGTCGTGGTCGAGCACCACCCGGATGTCATCGCGGCGGCCGACTGGGTGGTCGACCTCGGCCCGGAGGGTGGGGACGGGGGAGGTCGCGTCGTCGTGCAGGGCCCCCCCGACCGGGTCGCGGCGTGCGCCGCGAGCCACACCGGGCGGGTGCTGCGGGAACGGCCGCCCCCGGTCCCGCCTCAGCGGTAGGGGGCGTCGCCTTCGGCGGCCACCGCGGCGGCGTGGGGGGCGGCGGGCCCACCGAGGAGCAGCACCCGCTCCAGGACGGCCCTGCCCCGCACCTTCACCAGCGTGCGGAGCACGCGGCGGGCGCGCTGGTGCTCGTCGAGGGCGGCGTATGCCTGGGCGCGCACCAGCGCCCTCGACCGGCCCACGGCGGTGTGGAGGTCGTCCGGCTCCAGGGTGGTCCCCACCGCGGCGAGGGCCGCCTGCGGGTTGCCCTCGAAGACCGACAGAAGCGCGCCCGTGGCGACCACCACCTCCTCCGCGGCGGGGAGCGGGCAGGGGCGCTCCACGAGGGCGAAGCGCCGCCGGGCCGCGTCGAGGTCGCCCGCGTAAAGGCGGCAGACCGCGACGCTCGCGTGGATCAGGGCCCGCTCCAGCGCGGGGAGGGCGGCGGGATCGAGGTCGGCCATGAGAGCCTCGGCCTCCTCCCAGTACCCTGTCTCGGAGAGCTGCCCCACGGCGAGGAGCCGGAGCCGGGCGGTCGTCGCCCGGGCGCGCGGCGTCGCCAGACCCGGGCCGCGCGACCGCGTGCGGCGGCGCTCGACCAGCTCCGGGCGGGCGTGGGGCACCGCCGCGCGCAGCGCGCGGCCGACCCGGTGGATCTGAGCGCCCTCCCAGAGGCCCTTGAGCGCGAGCGAGAGCAGGAGCCCTTCGATCAGCGCGATCAGGAGGAGCACCCGAAGCCACCAGGCGGGATCCGACGGGCTCCCGTCGCGGGGGTCAGCGGCGGCGGGGGAAGCCAGAAGCGTGGCGGTCAGCGCCAGCGCGGCCGCGAGGAGCGCGAAGTGCAGCGCCGTGGCGAGGGCCCTCGAGCGCCCGATCCGGAGCCCGGTCCCGCGCACCGTCCACCGGAGCGCGACCCAGGCCAAGCCCCCGCCCAGGCAGGCGGCCGCGACGACACCGGCGATCGGCACGGGGTGAAGGTAGCAGCGGTCGGGCCGCCTCCCTAGACCTCCATGTCCCGGAGGTCCTCCGCGGCCTGCAGCGGCGCCGCGGTCTTCTCCTGCACCTCCCGCGCGCTCACGCCGGGGGCGAGCTCCCGGAGCCGGAGGCCGTCCGGGGTCACGTCGATCAACCCGAGGTCCGTGATGATCCGGTGCACGACCCTGGTGCCGGTCAGGGGCAAGCGGCAGGCCTCGAGGATCTTCGGCTCTCCACGCCGGTTGACGTGCTCCATGATGACCACGACCCGCTTGGCGCCCACGACGAGGTCCATGGCGCCTCCCATCCCCTTGACCATCTTGCCGGGGATCATCCAGTTGGCGAGGTCCCCGCTCGCCGAGACCTCCATCGCGCCGAGGATCGCGAGGTCGATGTGGCCGCCCCGGATCATCGCGAAGGACGTGCTGCTGTCGAAGATCGTCGCCCCGGGGAGCATCGTCACGGTCTGCTTTCCGGCGTTGATCAGATCCGGATCCTCCTCGCCGTCGTACGGGAATGGACCGACGCCCAGGAGGCCGTTCTCGCTCTGGAGCATCACCTCCATGCCCTCCGGGATGTAGTTCGCCACGAGGGTCGGCATCCCGATGCCGAGGTTGACGTAGAAGCCGTCCTGGAGCTCGCGGGCGGCCCGCTGGGCGATCTGCTCTCGGGTCAGGGGCATGCCTCAGGCCTCCCTCGGGCGCACCGTGCGCCGCTCGATGCGCTTCTCGAAGGTGCCGACGAGCATCCGCTGGACGAACACGCCGGGGGTATGGACCTGGTCCGGGTCGAGGGTCCCGACGTCGACCAGCTCCTCCACCTCCGCGATCGTGACGCGCCCCGCCATCGCACAGAGCGGATTGAAGTTGCGCGCGGGGCGCCGGTAGATGAGGTTGCCGTAGCGGTCACCCTTCCAGGCCTTCACCAGGGCGAAGTCGGCCACGATCCCGCGCTCGAGGACGTAGCTCCGGCCGTCGATCTCGCGGGTCTCCTTGGCCTCGGCCACCTTGGTTCCAACGCCGGCGGGTGTGTAGAATGCGGGGATTCCGGCGCCGCCCGCGCGCAACCGTTCGGCCAACGTCCCCTGCGGAGTCAGCTCGACCTCGAGCTCCCCGCTGAGGAACTGGCGCTCGAACTCCTTGTTCTCGCCCACGTAGCTCGAGACCATCTTCCGGATCTGCTTGTTCTCCAGGAGCACGCCGAGACCGAAGCCGTCGATGCCGCAGTTGTTGCTCACGACCGTGAGGCCCGTGACGCCGGTCTCGCGCAGGGCCGCGATCGAGAGCTCGGGGATCCCGCAGAGGCCGAAGCCCCCGGCGACCACGGTCGCGCCATCCGGGATGTCAGCGACCGCCTCGGCGGCGCTCGGCAGCACCTTGTCCATGACCCCGACCCATATCAGACGTGGCTGCGCCGCGGTAGAGCGAGCCGGCGCCGCGGCGCCGCCGGTGTTCTAGGGGGAGGTGGGCGAGCCCACCGCCCGCGCCGCCCACTCCGCTCGAGCTAGAGCAGCATCACGAGGACCCAGCCCACCGCGACGAGGGCGGCGAACAGGAGGGCCGCGCCGAGCACGACGAGGTTGGCGTAGCCGAGCACGAGCCCCGCCAGGGCCAGGGACGCGCCCTCCTCGCCGCGCTCGGCGATCTGGCGCCGGGCGGCGTGGCCCATGATCACCGCGGCGAGGGCCGCGACGAAGGGGACCCCGAGCCAGGCCAGGGCGCCGCAGATCGCCGAGGCGAGCGCGAGGGCGTTGGTGGGGGCGGGGCCGTGGGCGGGCTCGCGGTAGGCCACGGCGCCGATCATAGCGAGGCTCGCCCGGCGCGCCCGGCGCGAAGGCCCGCGGCGCTCAGCCCCGGTGCTCGCGCATCCGCTCGACGAAGCGGGCGAACAGGTAGCGCGAGTCGTGGGGCCCAGCGCTGGCCTCCGGGTGGTACTGCACGCCGAAGGCGCCGCTCCGGAGGTCCTCGAGACCCTGGCAGGTGCCGTCGTTCAGGTGGACGTGGGTCACCCGGCAGCGATCCTCCAGCGACGACGCGTCCACGCAGAACCCATGGTTCTGCGTGGTGATCTCGACGCGGCCCCGCCCGAGGTCCTTGACCGGATGGTTCAGCCCGCGGTGGCCGAACTTGAGCTTGTAGGTGCGTCCGCCGAGCGCCAGGGCGAGGAGCTGGAAGCCGAGGCAGATGCCGAACACCGGCTTCGCGTCGACCAGCGCCCGGACGGTGTCGGCCGCGTAGGTGACCGCGCTCGGGTCCCCGGGACCGTTCGACAGAAAGACCCCGTCCGGCTGCTCGGCGAGCACCTGCTCCGCGGAGGCCCGCGCCGGCAAGACCCGCACCTCGCAGCCGAGGTCGGCGAGGCATCGGAGGATGTTCCGCTTGATCCCGAAGTCGAGGGCGACGACGCGGAGGCCCGTGGCGTCGGGTCGAGGCCCGTCGTCGGCGGAGGCGGCCCAGGGCCCGAGGCCGTCGGTCCAGGTGTAGGGCTCGGAGGTCGTGACCTCGCCCGTCAGGTCCCGGCCGCTCATCGGGGGCGCGGCTGCGGCCTGGGCCGAGAGCGTCTCGACGGGCGCGGAGCCGATCGCCGCCATCTGCGCGCCCTGGCCGCGGATGTGGCGGGTGAGCGCCCTCGTGTCGACGCGGGCGAGGCCCACCACACCGTGGCGGCGGAGGTAGGCGTCGAGGTTCTCCTCCGCGCGCCAGTTGCTCGCGACCGGGGACAGCTCGTGGACGATGAAGCCGGCGAGGGCGGGGCTCGGCGCCTCCTCGTCCTCCGCGGTCGTGCCGGTGTTGCCCATCTGTGGAGCCGTCATGCAGACGAGCTGCCCGGCGTAGCTCGGGTCGGTGAGGACCTCCTGGTAGCCGGTCGTGCCCGTGGTGAAGACCGCCTCCCCGACCGTGGTGCCGGGCGCCCCGATCGGCTCGCCCTCGAAGACCGTTCCGTCGGCCAGGACCAGGTATCCCGTCGTCACGCGCCCTCCCGCCGGTAGGCCACGTCCCCGCCCACCAGGGTGAGGACCACCGCCCCCTGGAGCTCCTGGTCCAGGAAGGGGGTGTTGTGCGATTTGGAGCGCAGGTCCTCGGCGCGCAAGGTCCAGCGAAGCTCCGGGTCGATGACGGTGATGTCGGCGGCGGCGCCCTCCCCGAGGCGACCCCGGTCGACCGCGGCGATGCGCGCGGGGCTCGCGGTCAGCGCCTCGACGAAGCGCGTCGGGCTCAGGTCGCCCTCCCGCACGAGCTGGAGCAGCGTCCCGACGGCCGGCTCCAGGCCGAGGATGCCGAAGGCCGCCTCCGCGAGCTCGCAGTCCTTCTCGACGGGGCTGTGGGGGGCGTGGTCGGTGGCGATCGCGTCGATCGTTCCGTCCGCCAGGGCCTCCCGGACCGCGGCGATGTCCTCCTCGCTGCGCAGGGGAGGGTTGACCTTGCAGAAGGTGCGGTAGCCGAGCACGGCCTCGTCGGTCAGCAGGAGGTGGTGGGGCGTGACCTCGGCGCTCACCGGCAGCCCGCGAGCCTTGGCCTCCCGCAGGAGGCGGACGGCGCCGCGGCTCGAGAGGTGCGCGACGTGGTACCGGGCGCCCGTCATCTCCGCGAGGATCAGGTCCCTCGCGACGATGATGTCCTCGGCCTCCCGGGGCCAGCCGGTGAGCCCGAGGCGCTCCGAGACACGCCCCTCGTGGATCTGGGCGCCCTCGGTGAGGTGGTGGTCCTGGCAATGCTGGGAGACGAGGAGGTCGAAGGTCCGCGCGTACTCGAGGGCCCGGCGCATCACCGCCGCGTTCATCACGCAGACCCCGTCGTCGCTCACGCCGAGGGCGCCGGCCTCCCGGAGGTCGGCCATCTCCGTGAGCTCCTGACCGCGGCTGCCGAGGGTGATCGCCCCGAAGACCTCGAGGCGCGTGCCGCCGGCCTCCGCCGCCCGGCCGAGCATGCCCTCCGTGATCGACCGCCGGTCGTTGACCGGCGTGGTGTTCGGCATCGCGAACACGGTCGTGAACCCCCCCGCCGCCGCGGCCGCCAGCCCCGAGGGGATGTCCTCCTTGTGCTCTTGGCCGGGCTCCCGGAGATGGACGTGGAGGTCGATCAGCCCCGGCACGACCCAGCGCCCGGCGCAGTCGACCACCTCGACGCGCTCGCCCGCGGCGATGCCGTCGCCCGCGTCGCGCCCGACATGACGGACGCGGCCGTCCTCGACCACGACGTCGGCGATCTCGTCGCGGCCCGAGGCCGGATCGAGGACCCGCCCCCCTCGGAGCACCCGTAGGTCGGCGCCGTCAGGCATGAGGGGCGGTTAGACGACCGCCTGCCCGCCGTCAACGGGCGGCATCGGCGGCTCCGGGGACCGGCCGGTCAGCCGAGCTGACCGACCGGGGCCTCGTCCGCCGGCTCGAGGGCCGGCGACGGCGTCTCGATCACGCCGACCGAGGACGTCTCCGCTGCGGCGGGGCTTCGCTTCTTCTCCTCCACCTTGTGGCGCATGGCGACCACCTTCCGGCAGAGGGAGGCGAAGTCCTTGTTCCGCGTGGCCATCTGGGGGGAGCCGCCGCGGAGGAGGGTGCTGAGGATGAAGTCCATGACCTGGATCTCACCCTCGGAGAAGCTGTTGCTGATCCGCATGACGAGGGACGATCTACCAGGCCTGACCAGAGGCGACAACCGATGGCACGCGATGTAGGGTCACAAAGCGTCATGTCACGCGGCCCCTGGCTTGCCCAACCGCTCGACATTCCAGCGCTCTCGGGCCGCTATCGAAAGGATCGATGGCCGCGTGGACGGGTGCCCAGGGCGGCAGCCGTCGAGCACCCGGCCTCGTCCCGCGATCGCCGACGGAGACCGTCAATCGAAGGATTTCCGTGACTTAGCCGCAGATCGGCGGAGGCGCGCGCCGATCGCGGGGCCGGGGGAGGGCGGGTCGACATCGCCCGAGGCGATCGCGCGCCGGTGTACTACCCTCGCCGGGATGGTCGGGGCGGGACGGCTGGCAGCCGGTTTCGGGGTCGGGCTGCTCCTCGCCGCGGGGCTCGGGGCCGTGCTCCGCGTTGCTGCCGTCGAGGCGCTGGAGGTCCAGGTCGTCGAGCGGACCACCATCGCGGAGCGCATGACGGAGGACCGCTCCCGCGCGCGCCTGCTCTCCGCCGCGCTCCGGGAGACCCAGCTGGCGTCCTTCGAGCTGTGCAGCGAGGAGCGCCTGACCGCGGGGCGGTGGAGGGATGCGATCAGCGTGGAGGTCGCGGTCCGCGCCTCGGATGCCGCGGCCGACGAGGTGGCCCTCGCGTACCCGCTCGACGAGGCCGCGCTGGGCCACGTCCGCCGCAACGCGACCTCGGGATGCCTGGAGGTGGCGGAGGCGACCATCGACGTGGCGGGTCGGTACTCCGTCGACGTTCGCTGGGAAGGGGACCCGCCGCCGGCGCTTCTCGACGTGCCCCTGTCGCTCCGCGTGCTGGCCCGACCCCGGCTGACGGGGGTCGATCAGGCGCTGGTCGCGCTTCTTTGGCTCGGGAGCCTCGCGCTGGCGGTGGCCCTGGGTCTCGGCGGGAGGGGCCGCGCCCCGCGCGGTCAGGCCCCGCTCCGGGCCTCGGCCCCCGGCGGCCCGGCGCAGTCCGAGCGCCGCCTCGGCTCGCGGCCGTCGCTCGACCCGAGCGGGGACCTCGACGCGATGGCACCCCGGATCGGGGGCCCGGCCGTCCGGCTCGCCCTCGCGGTCGGGGCCGTGCTCGGGGCGTACTACGCCACGGGCTGGTTGCCGCCGGGGGCGGCGGCGGGGCTCGCGGCGGGGATGGGCCTCGCACTCGCCGAGGGGACCGTCGCCCTCGCGATGATCGACGGCCGCACCCTCCGGGCGAAAGCGGAGGCCCTCGCGCTCCGGCCGCCCTCCGGGCTCCTCGGTCGCCCGCTCGTCGCCTTCGTGGTCGCGGCGATGGTCGGCCTCGGGCTGGTGTACGTCGCCGGCGTCGCGACCCGGTTCGTCCCGTCGACCGGCACGAGCCCGGTGCAGGCGCTGATCGCGTGGCCCTCTGGGCGCCTCGCGTTCATGGCCCTCGCCATGGTCGCGCCCCTCGGCGAGGAGCTGTTCTTCCGAGGCTTCGTCTTCGGCACGGTCGAGCGCTGGAGCCGGACGGCCGCATTCCTGGCCGCGTGGCTGCTCTTCGCCCTCGCCCACGCACGCCAGGACTTCCACCAGTGGGGGGCCCTGATCGCGGTTCTCGTCACCGGGCTCGCCCTCACCGGGCTCCGCGCCGCGAGCCGGAGCACCCTGCCCCCGACGGTCGCCCACCTCGTCTACAACGGCATCCTCGCGATGGCCGCGCTGTAGACCGGCGCGTCCGAGCGACGCCGCACGGTGCCCTCGACGTCGCTCAGCGGTCGGCGGCGGTCACCCGCAGGACCTCGTCGATGGTCGTGACCCCCTCCGTGATCTTCGTGAGGCCGGCCATGCGGAGGGTCGCCACGCCCTCCTTGATCATCTCCTCCTTCAGCTCCGCCGTGGAGCAGCCCTGCAGCACCATCTCCTTGAGCCGCTCGGTGAAGGGCATGACTTCGTAGAGCGCGACGCGTCCCCGGTAGCCGGTCCCGCCGCAGGTCCGGCACCCGGCGCCCCGGTAGGCGGAGATGGCGGTCAGCTCCGACTGCGCGAAGCCGATATCCAGGAGGACCGAGTCCTCCACGTCGATCTCCACCCGGCAGTCCGCGCAGATGCGCCGCGCGAGACGCTGGGCGAGCACCATGTTGACGCTCGCCGTGACCAGGAACGGCTCGACGCCCATGTTGAGGAGGCGGCTCACGGTGCTCGGGGCGTCGTTCGTGTGGAGCGTGGACAGCACCAGGTGGCCGGTCAGCGCGGCCTTGACCGCGATCTCCGCCGTCTCGAAGTCGCGGATCTCCCCGACCATGATGATGTCGGGGTCCTGGCGGAGGAAGCTACGCAGAGCGGCCGCGAAGTTGAGGCCGATGTCCTCGTGCATCTGCACCTGGTTGATCCCCATCAGGTTGTACTCGACGGGGTCTTCGGCGGTGCTGATGTTGGTCTCGGGCTGGTTGAGCTCGGTGAGCGCGGAGTACAGGGTGGTCGTCTTGCCGGACCCGGTCGGGCCCGTGACCAGCACCATCCCGTAGGGCTGGCTGATCGCCCACTTGAAGTCCTCGAGGGCCTTCGGGTCGAACCCCAGGCGGGTCATGTCGAGCTGGAGGTTCGACTTGTCGAGGAGCCTCAAGACGATCTTCTCGCCCCAGATCGTCGGCAGGCAGGAGACCCGGAAGTCCATCTCTCGGCCCTTGCCGAGCTTGAGCTTGATCCGGCCGTCCTGCGGGAGCCGCCGCTCCGCGATGTCGAGGGACGACATGATCTTGAGGCGCGACGCGATCGCGTTCTTCAGCTTGATCGGCGGCGTCATCTCCTCGTGCAGCACGCCGTCGATCCGGTAGCGCACGCGTAGCTTCCGTTCGTAGGGCTCGACGTGGATGTCGGAGGAGCGCTTCTTGATCGCGTTGAGCAGGATCGCGTTGCAGAGCCGGACCACGGGCGCGTCCTCGCTGGCGCGCTCGAGGTCCATCGCGGTGATCTCGTCCTCGTCCGACGCGACTTCGATCTCCTCCTCATCGAAGCCATCCATGATGTCTTCGTAGGAGATCTCCGGCTGGGCGTAGGACGTGTCGATCGTCTCGAGGATCGCGGCTTCCGACGCCACGACCGGCTCGACGTTGTACCCGGTCAGGAACTTGATGTCGTCGATGGCGTGGAGGTTCGACGGGTCGGCCATCGCCACGATCAGGGTGGCGCCGGCCCGGGAGACGGGGATGATCCGATGCCGCTCGCAGACCTCCTGGCCGACGAGCTTGAGGACCTCCTGGTCGATCTCGAACTCCGCGAGGTCGATCGATTGGACGCGGTACTGCTGGCTGAGGAAGTCGGTGATCTCCTCGTCCGAGATGTACCCCATCCGAGCGAGCTGATAGCCGAGGGAGGTGCTCGTGCGGCGCGACTCCTCTTGGGCTTGCTGAAGCTGGCTGAGGCTGATGAGCTTCTCGCGGACCAGAAGCTCGCCGAGGCGGTTGCTCATGTGCGGTTCCCTGCCGATCCAGGGGGAACCGTAGCGCATGTGGCTGGAAAAATCCGGCGATCGGGGCGGGCGGGCCGGCGAGGGTCGGCAACTCGGCCCAACTCGGCTAGAGCGTGCGCGAGGCCGATGAGCTTCCTACGCCGCCTGTTCGATAGCCGTCACCGTCGCGCCCACGCCGCCGAGGGCGCAGGCCAGTGGCGGCGGGCGGCCAGCCTCTGGGCGGAAGCCGGGGACGCGGACCGTGCGGCCGCGGCGCTGGTCCACCTCGCGGAGGCGGCCTCCGACGTCGAGGCGCGCATCCAGGCGCTCCACGACGCCCTGCGCTTCGTCTCGGGCGCCGACGTCGAGCGGCGCGCGGACGTCGAGCGCCGCCTGGCCCTCGCCGTGCTCGAGCACGCCAGGGAGGTCGGCGCCGCGTCGGCCGAGGAGAAGCGTCGCCTCGCGGCCGCGGCGGCCCGGCTGGAGGAGCGCGGCCGGCCCGTCGCGGCGGCGGAGGCGTACCGGATCCTGGGGCGCCCCGACGACGAGGCGCGCTGCCTCGAGGCGGCGGGGGAGGTGGAGGCCCTCGAGGAGCTCCTCGAGCGCACCTCGGCGCAGGAGCACCGCACCCGGCGTCTGCGCCGGCTCGTCGCGGACCACGAGCTGGCCCTGACGTACGGCGCCCGCCGGGAGGCGCTGACGGCGATCCGGGAGGCGTCGCGCCTCGCGCCGTCCGACCGCTCCGTCGGGGATCTGCTCCGCCGCATGGAGGCGCGGGTCCCGGCGCCCGGGCGGCTGGAGGTCCGCGTGGACGGTGCTCCCGTGACGCTGGTCGGGAAGCTCCCCGCGGTGCTGGGCCGACGGGACGCGGACGTGGAGCTGCGCGGCCCGAGCGTGTCGCGGCGCCACGTCGAGGTGGCCCGCGTCGACGGGAGCCTCCGCCTGCGGGACCTCGACAGCCGCAACGGGACGCTGGTCCGGGGGATGCCGATCGTGGGCGAGCTGGTGCTGTCCGGCCAGACCGAGGTCGGCCTCGGCGAGGACGTGACCGTGGCCGTCGGGCCGTCCGGCGACGACGGGGTGTGGGTCCGGGTCGAGCGCGGCGTCGACCGTGGGCTCCTGGCAGTGCTGGGGCCCGGGGCGCTTCGGGTGCCCGACCTCCCGGCGGCCATCCGCTTCGACGGAGGTTGGGCGGTGCTCGAGGCGGACCGCGGGGTCGAGCTGAGCCTCGACGGTCAGAACTGCGCGCTCCCGGTGCATCTGCTCCAGGGGGATCGCGTGACGGTCGGCGGCACCGAGGTGGAGGTCGTGGCGTGAGGATCCCCGCCTCGCCCCCCTGGGTCTCCCCCGACGACGGGGCCCTGCGCCCCGCCGCCCACGTCGGGGTGGACCGATGAGCTGGTGGCGCCGCCTGGTCGGCGCGCAGCCGCCGGCCCCCCCGACCCCGGCCCCCGCGGACCCGACGCCAGCGCGCAGCCCGTCGCCGGAGAGCGGGGAGCCCGAGGACCGGCTCGAGGCGCTCTCCAGGGCGCCGGACTCGGCGCCCGAGGAGGTGCTCGAGCTGCTCGAGGAGCTCGCCCTCCGCGGGCGCGAGGTCCTGGCGATCGACCTGGCGCGACGGTACTTGACCCACCGCCCCGACGCGGTCGCCGTTCACCTGAGGGTGGCGGAGGCGCTGGCGTCCCGCGGCGACGACGACGGCGCGGGCGAGGTGGTGGCGCCGTTCCTCGACCGCGAGGACGCGCCCCTGGACCTCCTGATGCTCGGCGCGGAGCTCGCCGAGCGGCGGGGCGATCCCACGGCCGCGCTCTCGCTCTACGAGCGGGTCGTGGCCCGAGACCTCGACTACCCCCGGGCGCGGCAGCGCGTGCAGCGGCTCCGGGAGGGGGAGACCCGTCGCCGCGACGTCGGGGCGACGCTGTTGGCCGAGGGGGCGCTGACCCGCGGGCGCTACCGGCTCGAGCAGGAGCTCGGTCGGGGCGGCGCCGGGACCGTGTTCCTGGCCTGGGACATCCGCCTGAGCCGACCGGTCGCCCTCAAGGTCTACCACCGGCGTGGCCGAGGAGAACGAGAGCGCTTGCTCGTGGAAGCTCGCACTCCGGCCCGGCTCGAGCACCCCGGCGTCGTGAGGATCCTCGACCTCGACGCGGCGCTCGGCGCCCTCGCGATGGAGCGGGTGCGGGGGGGCTCGGTGCGCGCGGCCCTCAACCGCGGCGAGGTGAAAAGGGAGCGGGTCCGCCGGTGGTTCGTGACCGCGGCCCACGCCCTCGCGTTCGTGCACCGGTCCGGCGTGGTGCACCGCGACCTCAAGCCCTCGAACCTCCTGCTCCGGCAGGACGACCGGGCCGTGCTGACCGACTTCGGGCTGGCGACCCGGGCGGGGAGCCGACCGGGGCCCCGCGCGGGCGAGGGCACGCTCGCCTACATGCCGCCCGAGCAGCGCGCGGGGGAGCCCGCCGACCCGGCGATGGATCTGTACGCGCTCGGCGCCAGCCTGCGGGAGATCCTCACCGCGCTGGGCGAGGCGCCCGCACCCTGGTGGGCGATCGCGGACGCGCTCACCGCCGAGGACCCGGCTCGCCGTCCCGGCCTCGACGACCTGGTCCGCGTCCTGCAGCCCTGAGCCGCGGGTTCCGGGGGTGGCGCGCCTTGCCGGCCGGGGAGGGAGGCGGTACCTCGACGGCTCGTGGCCACGAAAGCCAAGCGCGGGCGCCTCCCGGCTCCCCAGGAGCCTCCCTCGCCGGCGGCGAGCGTGGAACGGCCGAGCATCAAGTGGCGCACGGTCCTGACGATCCTCGGCGCCTTCGTCGTGCTGTGGGTCACGGCGGCCGCCCTCTGGAGCTACGCGCCAGGCACCGCCTTCGGCTACGTGGTCCTGGGCGTCGTCGGAGCGATCACCCTCGGCGCGATCGGGTTCGGGATCTACGTCCTGCGCCTCACGCGCCGCTCCCAGGGCATCGTGGAGATCCTGGCCCAGGCCACGGACGCCGAGGGCCGCCAGCGCGCGCTCGAGCAGCTGTCGGCGGGCGACGACAAGGACGCGATGAAGGCGCTGGCGCGGGCGCAGCTCGTCGCGCGGGAGGAGCCGCAGGAGGCGATCCGGATCCTCGAGGCGATCGACATCCCCAAGGCCCCCGCGGTGGTGCAGGACGACGTCCGGTCGAACCTGGCGTTCCTCTACCTCCTGACCAACCGGGCCCGGGACGCCCGCGCCCTCGCCGACGACATCCGCTTCGACCGCCAGCCCAACGCGAAGGCCAAGGCGATGTACGCCGCGGTGACGAGCGAGGCCTTCGCCCGCACCGGCAAGCGCGAGGCGGCCCTCGACCTGATCGACACCTACGACCCCGACGACCCGGAGTTCGCCGACGTGCGCACCGTGATCCTGCGCGCCCAGGTCTTCGTCTTCGCCGCGGCCAAGAAGGGGGGCCGAGCGCAGCAGGCGATGCGGAAGCTCGGAAAGGCGGACCCGAACATGGTGCTGCAGTTCCTCCAGAAGGGGATTCGCCCCGACCTCCAGAAGATGGCCACGAAGACCCTCAAGGGCCTCGGGATGGCGCCGCGGCCGAAGATGAAGGTTCAGCGCCGCTGAGGGCCGGCGGCGGGGAGGCGGGCCTGGCCCACCGGGGAGCGGGCGGCGTCCCCCAGCACCTCGCCGAGCCACGTCACGACCCGCGCCAGGACCTCGTCCCGGACGGGACGTGGGCTGAGGAACAGGTCGTGGAGGCCACCCGCGAAGGCCTCGACCGATGCGCGCGGACCGATCCGCGCCGCCCACCGCTCGATCGCCTGCACGTCCAGCACCGCGTCCGCGTGGAGGAGGTCGTCGGACCAGCGCGCGGGCTGCACGCTTCGCGCGCTCCGCAGGGCGAGCACGGGGTGCCCGAGGCCCAGGCCCCGGTGGAGGCGGCGCTGCGCCTCGCGCACCGCGGCCACCCATCCCGCGTAGATCGGCAGGCCCTGGAGCGGCTTCAGGGACAGGTCGAAGTCCCACTCGCCCCGATAGCGGCGATGGAGGCTCGCGGCGTAGTAGGGCGAGAAGAAGCCCGGCAGGTCCGCCTCGGGGGCGAGCCGGGCCAGGAGCTCGGCCCCGCGCAGAAGGAGCGGGCCGCTCGCCCCGAGCCGGAACTCGAAGAAGGGGCTGTTCAGGACGAGCGCGTCGACGCGGGCCGGATGGCGCTGGGCGTAGAGGCACGACAGGAGCCCGCCGGTCGAGTGGCCGAGCAGAGCGACCCGCTCCACGCCCCGATCCCGGAGGACGGCGAGGGCCGCGTCGAGGGCCTCCTCGTACTCCGAGAGGTCGTCGGTGTAGTTCGGGAGCTGGTCGAGGTGCCACGAGCGGCCGTGCCGCCTGAGGTCCAGCGCATAGAACGCGAGGCCAGCCGCCTCGATGACCTCCGCCACGTGGGCGTGGAAGAAGTAGTCGATGAACCCGTGGAGGTAGAGGACGCCGCGGGGTCGGGGGGCCGCCCCCTGGCGTCGGACGAGCGACGCGACCAGGGGACCCCGGTCATCCGACCCGAGGTCGAGGGTCAGGCACTCGAACCCGGGGAGGTGACGGTCGGGCAGCCAGTCGCGGGGTGCCATGGGCCCATCTCTTACCGCGGCCTGGCCGCCCGCCCCAGGGCTGAGCTATGTCGCTCGGCCCATGGACGAGGCGGCGAGCGATCGAGAGTGGACGGTCCGGCGGATCCTGAGCTGGACCACCGAGGACTTCGCGCGCCGCGGTCTCGACTCTCCGCGCCTGGACGCCGAGCTGCTGGTCGCCCGGGCCACCGGCGGCGATCGGATGCGCCTCTACCTCGACCTCGACCGGGTGCTCGACGCCGACGAGCGCGCTCGCCTGCGCGCTCTGGTCGTCCGCCGCCGCCGCCGCGAGCCGATCGCCTACATCCTGGGTGAGCGCGAGTTCTGGGGGCGGACGTTCCAGGTGGGCCCCGCGGTGCTCATCCCCCGTCCGGACAGCGAGACGCTGATCGAGCGGGCCCTCGCGCTGGTCCCCGAGGGCTTCGAGGGTCGTGCCCTCGACCTCTGCACCGGCAGCGGGGCCCTCGGCCTGACGCTCGCCGCGGAGCGGCCGGGGCTGCGGGTCGACCTGACCGACGTGAGCCCGGACGCCCTGGCGATGGCGGCGGCGAACGCCGTCGCGCTGGGCGTGCGGGACCGGGTGCGCCTCCTGGAGGGCGACCTGTTCGGGCCTCTCGAGGAGGGCGACGACCTCTACGCCCTCGTGCTCTGCAATCCGCCCTACATCCGCCGACCGGACATGGCGCGGCTCGCCCCCGAGGTGCGCGACCACGAGCCGGAGCTCGCGCTCGTGGCCGGAGCGGACGGCCTCGAGGTGCACCGTCGCCTCGCCGCGGGGCTGGCGGCCGTCCTCACGCCCGGCGGCGTCGCCCTGATCGAGGTCGGGGCCGGCCAGGCGGCCGACGCGGAGGCGCTCTACCGGCACGCGCGAGGCTTGTCAGCGTGCCCGCGCCTGGTCGATCTCGGCGGCCGCGAGCGGGGCCTCGAAGTGCACCGCGAGGGGCCGCACCCGTGGGGTCGGTCGGCCGAGATCGCGATCGCCTACCTGTGCCCCGCGCGCGACGCGCCGCCCGACGCGGCACCCCTGGTCCAGGCCGCGGACCGGGACGCCGAGGTTCCGCGGGTCGTCCGCGGCAGCGGCGCTCCGGTGACCCCGGTCGAGGAGGCGACGTCGCTTCTGGTGCGCGACGGAGACGACGAGGTCGACGTGCTCGTCGTCACGGGTCCCCGCGCCGCGGACCGGCTGCTGTCGCGCGAGGCGCTCGACGCCCTCCACCAGCGCCTGGGCACTCCGCTCCTGGCCATCGGGGTGCCGGGCGCGGACGTGCTCCTCGCCGCCGACGCCCTCCTCCTGGAGGGGCGGGTGGAGGCGCTCGCGGCGGAGGTCGACCGTCGCGTCGAGGGCGAGCCCGGGGGCGGCCTCTCCCGCCTCCTCTTCGCGGTCCGCGAGGGCCGCGTGGTCGGCGTGTTGACACCGCCGGTCCCGAACCAGGACCCGGAGCCCGGCTGACGGCCTCCCGAACCGCGCGTTCCCTTCGGGAGCAAGCGCCGGCGACCCGGCGGCGACGGTGCGTACCAGGGCCACGCCCGGGGCGACGTCAGGAGCAGGGGCCCACACTCGCGACCCGGACCGCGGCTCGACGCGCCTGGCACGCGTTGAGGTAGGTCTGGCCGTCGCAGCCGCAGACCTCGGCGATCTCCCCTCCGCAGTCGACGGGCCGGGGGATCGGGACGCACCCTCCCGGGCCCTCACAGAGGTCGGCGTCGCAGAACGTGCTCGGTGCGCCCAGCTCCCAGTAGGACAGGTCGTAGCGGGCACAGTCGCGGTCCGAGGCGCAGGGTAGCGCGCCGACACGCTCCGGAATCGCGCAGCACCCGTCACAGCCGTCCTCGACGCAGAAGCGCGTGAACGGGCAGCATCGCTGCTCCTCGGCGCAGTCCTCGTCCGTGCCGCACACGATCAGCGGGTCCTCGTACCGGCATGTCCCTCCCTCGCAGGAGGCACGGTCGAGGCCCCTGGCGCAGTCGGCGTCGGTCGCGCACGTGACGCTCTCCGACGCCAGGGGGACGTCGGTCCCGCAGGGGAAGAAGCTCGCGACGTTGACGCCGGCACGGTAGGCCGCGGCCGCGTTGGCGTATTCGTTGCCATCGCAGCCGCACACGCGCGTGCCGGTAGGCCCTTCGTCGCGAGGGGCGCAGGCCCCGATCGAGCCGTAGCAAAGCGGCGTGACGCAGAGCTCGCCCGCCCCGCAGTCGGCGGCGCTCAGGCAGCCGTCGGGCGGCGCCCCCGCCCCATCCGGGAGCGTGCAGACCTCGCCCCGGGCCGCCGAGAAGCACGATCCGTCGGCCTGGCAGCACGCCTCGTCCGCCGCGCACGTGAGGAGCCCGCACGGCCCGGGGAGCTGGGCCTCGTCGAGGAGCTCCTCCGGCGCTGCGCCACCGTCGGCCTCCGGGGGGAAGGAGCGGGAGCATGCGCTCGACCCGAGGGCGAGCGCCACGAGCGCGAGGGCAAGGGGGCCGGAGCGCGGCCACGCACCAGGGGACGTCATCGATACCTCCACACGCGTCCAGGACGGCCGCGCCTCGACCCGAGGGGCCATGACGGGCCTGGACCGGCTCAGCGGCGCTCCGCGTCTGTGCGGGTGAGGCTCAGCGGCGGCGTCCGGGCAGCCGACGCACGCGGAGCGCGGCCTCGAGCGCCGCCAGCAGCCCGAGGAGCAGGAACAGCCACCGGTCCAGCGGGTCGGCCACGACGGCTCGTGCGTCGTCCCGGTCCCGGGGGCCGGCCCTCGCCACCGGGGGGGCGGTCACCGAGAGGTCGCTCTCCGAGGCGGGCGGCGCCACGACGAAGGCGAGGCGCGGGGCTGCGCTCAGGCCTCGCTCGGTCGTCGCAAGGGCCACCCGATAGCCTCCGAGCGCCCCGGTCTGGTCGAAGGCGACGTCATCCTCGAGGTCCGCGCCGCTCAGGGCCGTCCGGGCCCCGTCGGGGGCCGTGATCACGACGCGCGTCGCGGTGGGAGGCGGCCGGAAGCGTACGGTCGCTCCCGGAGGGAAGGGCTCGTTCGGGGTCCCCCGGGTCGGGGCCAGCCACCGGAGGAGCCGCACCACCAGCGGCAGGAACCCTGGCCGATAGGGCAGGTCCGTCCAGTCGTCGTCGACGGTGGTCGTCAGGAGGGCGACGCGGCCCGCGCCTCGTCGCGCCGTGAGCAGCGCGGGCGACCCGTCTCCGTAGCGGAGAACCCGCTCCGCGTCGCCCGCCACGTCGTCCACCAGGAGCCGCCGCCTGGTCGTCGAGCCGTCCAGCCCGCTCAGCCCCGGCAGGAGCTCCTGGCCTGGCGTCGGTTGCGGGCCCGCGGTCTGCGCGCCCGCCGGAGGCCGCAGCCGGGCGGGCAACAGGTCGCCGAGGCGCGCCGCCGCGACGCGGGGGTCGACCTGATCTCCCGCCACCCACAGCAGCCCGCCGCCCGCGCGGACGTGGTCCCGCAGCCGACGAGCGGCGGCTGGCGATGGCCCCGGCACATTGGCCAGGACCACCACCTCGGCGTCGGCGAGGTCGAGCGTCGCGAAGGTGTCGGGGTCGACGATCCGGCGGGCGAGCGCCCCCTCGGCGCCCGGGGCGAGCTCGACCGCCCGCGCGAGGAACCGCACCTCGTCCCGGGCCCGCGACGGCCCGGGGTCGCCGTCGACGAGCAGGACGCGGGCCGCCGCCGCCCGCCGCACGAGCACGGCGCGCCGGTCGTCGGCGGCCAGCGCGTCGTCGACCTCCCCCTCGACCGTGACGAACGGGCTCTCCCCATCGAGGGGCGCGGTCAGGGTCTCGCGGACAGCCCCCTCCACCACCTCCACGTCCCGGCGCTCGAGCTCCTCCTCGCCCCGCCGCAGGGTGAGCGGCAGGGTCTCGCCGTCGCGCCCGGGGGCTCGAACCTCGACGGCGATCGATACCTGTCCCGGACGCGTGGGGTCCGGCGTGGCGCGCGCGGCGCTCACCGCGACGTTCGGCTGCTCCTCGCCGAAGCGCTCGAACGCCACGGCGATGTGGTCCGGGACGTCCTCGGGCTGCAGCCGGTGAGGTCCGGCGAAGTCGCTGAGGAGGAGGATGCGGCGGTCCTGGTGGCGGGCGCCCGAGAGCTCCCGCTCCGCCAGGTCGAGCGCGCCCCGCAGGTCCGTTCCCCGGGCGCCCGCCGGGAGGGAGGCGACGAGGCGCCGGGCCACGGCGAGGTCGACCGTGCGCCCCACCGCGACTCGCGGCTCCGCGCCGGCAAGCACGATGGCCAGCTCGCTGCCGGCGGGGAGGGCATCGATCACCGCGAGGGCGCGGCGGCGGGCCTGCTCGTGCAGTGTGGGCTCCCCCCGGCGCATCGAGAGCGAGTCATCGAGGACGAGCGCGACGCTGGCGACGCCCCCGTCCCCGTAGGCGAGCGCCCGGTAGCGCACCGGGGCCGCCACGGCGAGCGCCGCGACCATGACCAGGAGGATCCGCACCGCCAGCAGCAGCATGTCGACCAGGCGGACCCGTCGTCGGCTGGCGGCCTGAGCGCGGCGGAGCAGCACGACGGTCGGGAGCGGGCGCCGGGGGAGGTCGCGCCGCCGCAGCAGGTGGGCGAGGACCGGCAGGCCAGCGGCGAGGAGGCCGAGGAGGGCGAGCGGCGCCGCGAAGCCCATCAGGCCCAGCCCCCGCGGCGGGCCCCGAGGACCGAGGCGAGCACCTGCTCGAGGGGCTCGTCGGTCGGCGTCAGCCGGTACTGCGCCCCGACCGCGAGGCACCGCGCGCGGCACGCCTCCAGGAAGGCCTCGACCTCGGCGCGGTAGGCCGCGCGGAGGGCGCCCAGGTCGGCGTCGACCGCGCCCTCTCCCTCCAGCCCCTCGAAGCGCGCCGGCGGCCCGGAGGGGAGCTGGAGCTCGTCCGGGTCGAGCACCTGGAACACGAGCACCTCGTGCCCCCGCCCCACCAACGTGGCGAGGGGCTCGAGGGCGGCGTCCTCGAAGTCGAGCAGGTCGCTCGCGACGGCGATCAGGCCGCGGCGGCCCGCCTGCTCCGCGACCTCGGTCAGGGCGGCGCGCAGGTCGGTCGCCCGTCCCTCCTCGGCCGGCACGGCGAGGGTCCGAAGCACCTCGTCGAGGTGGGAGGCCCGGGTCCTCGGCGGGAGCCGGTCCCGCACGGCCCGGTCGAACGTCGCGACCCCCGGCGCGTCCCCCTGCCTCAGCAGCACGAAGGCGAGGGCGGCGAGCAGGGCCGCGGCGTGGTCGACCTTCAGCGGACGATCTCCGCCCTGGTAGGCCATCGACCCCGAGCGATCGAGGACGAGCGTGGCCCGGAGCTGGGTCTCCTGCTCGAAGCGCTTCACCTGGTGGCGGTCGGACCGCGCGTAGGCCCGCCAGTCGAGGAGGCGAAGGTCGTCGCCCGGCCGGTACTCCCGGTGCTCGACGAAGACGACGCTCGCGCCGCGGTGCGGGCTGCGGTGGGTGCCGCTCAGGAGCCCGTCGACCGCGCGGCGAGCCTGGACGCTGAGGTTGGCGACCCGCCGCGCCAGGTCCGGGTCGAGCCGCTCCCGGCCGGCGTCGGTCACGGCGAGACGAGGCGGAGGATCTCGTCGATCACGTCCGTGGCCTTCACGCGCTCCGCCTCCGCCCGGAAGCTCGGCACGATGCGGTGGCGGAGCGCCGGCCGAGCGAGGGCCCGGACGTCCTCGACGTCGGCCGCGAAGCGCCCTGCGAGGATCGCCCGGGCCTTGGCGCCCAGGATCAGCGCCTGGCTCGCGCGGGGGCCGGCGCCGAAGGCGACGTGGCGGGACACGGTCTCGGGCGCGTTCGGGCCGGGCCGGGACGCCCGCACCAGGGCGACGGCGTGCGCCACGACGTGCGGCGCCACGGGCACCCTCGGCACGAGGTCCGACAGCGCGAGGATCTCGTCGCGGGCGAGCACGGCCTCGGGCGCGTCGCCGGCCGGCGCCGTGGTGCGCTCGACGATCGCGATCTCCTCGGCCTCCGAGGGGTAGTCGACGTCGATCTGGAACAGGAAGCGGTCGAGCTGCGCCTCGGGCAGGGGGTAGGTCCCCTCCTGCTCGATCGGGTTCTGCGTCGCGAACACGAGGTAGGGCGCCTCGAGCGGGTAGGTCTGGCCGCCCGCCGTGACCCGGTGCTCGGCCATCGCCTGGAGCAGCGCGGCCTGGGTCTTGGGCGGCGTGCGGTTGATCTCGTCGGCGAGCAGCACGTTGGTGAAGACCGGGCCCGGGACGAAGCGGAAGCGGCGCTCGCCGGTCCGCGGATCCTCCTCGAGGACGTCGGTGCCCGTGATGTCCGTCGGCATCAGGTCGGGCGTGAACTGGATCCGGTTCGAGCGCAGCGACAGCACCTCGGCGAGGGTGGTGATCAGCAGCGTCTTGGCGAGCCCCGGCACGCCGACGAACAAACCGTGCCCGCGTGCGAAGAGGCAGATGAGCATCAGCTCGATCACCTCTTCCTGGCCGACGATC
Source organism: Sandaracinaceae bacterium (assembly GCA_050331215.1). Lineage (GTDB taxonomy): Bacteria > Myxococcota_A > Polyangia > Polyangiales > Sandaracinaceae > JBHJHB01. The sequence goes on from JBHJHB010000057.1 coordinate 26,260, forward strand.
CGCTTGCGGACCTCGTCGCGGATGCGGGCTCTGGCGTCGGCGAGGCGGGCGACCCGACCGACGTCGTCCTCGCCGTGGTCGTGGCCGTTGCCCTGCGGCGCGTCCAGCGTCGCCTTGGCCGGCGCCGCGGCCTTGGCCGGCGCGGTGTCCGCCGACGCGGTGTCAGGCGGCTCGGTGTCAGGCGGCTCGGCCTCGGCCGGCGCGTTGGCGCTCTGCTCCGCGGACGGCGCGGTCAGCTCCTCCGCCTCGGCGGTCTCCACGCGCGGGGCACCCGGCATGCGCAGGGGCGTAACGCTCGGCGGAAGTCGGGTCAAACGTGCGGAGGGGCGCCACGAGCGCCTCATCCCCCGGTCGGCGGCGGCGCGGGAGAAGGCGGCGCCGCGGGCGGCCGATCGGGCGTCGCGACGGGCTCCTGCGGGCCGCACGCCAGGTCCACCGAGAGCTCGACCCCCCGGAAGCTCCGCAGCCCGACCCGGACCGTCCCGCGGGAGGTGCAGCGGAAGCCGGGTGGCGGCGTCACGCCGGTCCGGCCGGCCTGGGCTTCCACCGCCTCGACGTCGTCGAGGGCCAGGGCGAGGAGCGCCTCGCGGTACGCGTCCGGGTCCGCGACGTCCGCGATCGGGTCGCTCACCGCCAGCTCCGCGCCGCCGAGCTCGGGGCCGAGCCGGTCGAAGGCCGCCATGCAGGCCTCCACCCGGGCGAAGCGCGGCTCGGGCCGCTGCAGCCCGCTCAGGTCGACCACGAGTCGCAACGACGCGCCGGCACGCCAGCCGTCGTCGACCCGCCGGAGGGCGTCGAAATCGAAGATCGTCGCCGAGCAGTGCTCCCCCTGGCCGAGGTGGCGCACCAGGGCGCCGCCGAGCTCGCGGACCCGCGAGCCCGCCCCGGCCCGGGTCGGGGCCACCACGGCCAGGTCCACCCTCACCAGGGACCGATCCGGGGGCGCGAGGAAGGCGCTCGACAGGAGGGGCTGGACGTCCGGGCCGGCCACCGGACCCGACCGGTCCCCGCGGCTCACCGGGTACTCCACGCGGCTGGACTCGGCCGGCTCCCCCTCGAAGGCGACCGTGGGTGCGGGGGGAGGCGCATCCCGCCCCTGGCTGCACGCCGCGACGAGCGCGCCGAGGACGAGGGGCAGGAGAGCAGACCTCACGGGGCCACTATAGGCGAGCCCGGGTTCGGGCCCCATCTCGGGCGGTCGGGGTCAGCGCCGCGGCCCACCGAGCTGGCGGCACGCGTCGCGCTCGCGCCGGCGCTCCTCGTCCGTCGTCGCGATCTCCGCGAGGTCACAGTGCGGCTGGGGGTCGAACGGGTTGAGGCGGAGGGCCTCGACCAGCGCGCCGCGGGCCTCCGCCACCTCGCCGAGCTGGCGCCAGGCGCTTCCGCTGACCGACCAGGTGGGGGCGTGCTCCGGGTAGCGCTCGCGGAAGGGGGCCAGGGCGTCGACGGCGCGCCGCGGGTCGCCCCCGGCGAGGGCGGCCCGAGCCAGGCGGCTCGCCACGATCGGGTCGTCCGGGACGCGACCGTGGGCCTCGCCGTACTCCACGGCGGCGGCCGCCGGGCGCTGGCGATCCCAGAGCAGGTCGCCGAGGCGGAGGTGGCGCCGCGCCTGGTCGTCGGCGACCTCCGAGGACTCGTCGCCCTCGACTCCCGCCACGCGGAGCTGGCGCTGGAGCAGCTCCGGCGGCGGCGTTGCGGGGTCCGGACGCTCCGCGAGCGCGTCGCGCCAGGCACCTTCGAGGCTCGACCACGCGCGCCCCGCGACGTCGGCGAGGGCCGCGCGCGCGTCCTGGCCCCGCGCGATGGCCCGAACCGCTCGCCGCAGCCCGTCGCTCCCCTCCGCCCCGTGGAAGGCCTCGACGAAGGTCGCGACCTGGGCGAAGGCCAGAGCCGCGTCCCGCTGCGAGGGGAGGCGGGCGATCGACGGGTGCAGCCGGTCGAAGGAGAGCAGACGATCGGCGTGAGCGGCCTCCTGCAGAAGCGCCTCCTCCGCCGGGTGGAGGTGGGCCCCCGGCGGCTCGCCGCGCCAGGTCCGCTCGTAGAACTTGGCGACCCCCTCCTGCAGCCAGACGGGAGCCCTGTCCCGCGACGCCCGGCTCAGGAACAGGTGCACCAGCTCGTGGCCCACCGTGTCGAGCCAGGGGTAGCCGCGCACCAGCGCCCGCGGGCTGGTCACCATGATCCGGTCCCACTTGCAGAGCGCGATGGTCCCGGTGGTCTCGATGTCCTCCACCGTGAGGGACGAGACGCGGGCGAGGCTCGCGGCGGTCGGGTAGACCTCCAGCCGCAGCGGCCCGGGGACCTCCACGCCGAGCGCCGTCGTCAGCGCGCGGTCCGCCGCCCGCATCGCCTCGAGCGCGTAGGGGACGAGGACTGCGTCGGGTCCGGGGGCGTGCCGCACGACGTAGCGGCCGTCCGTGCTCGCTGCGCTCACGTAGCTCGACGTCGCCTCGTGCGTCGCCCGGATCAGCGCGGCCAGGGTCTCCCGGTCGCCTCCGCTGCGCAGCGCGCTCCGGTCGCCGGCGGCGTCCAGGTCGGCGACGGCGCCGGCGTAGTCGCCGCGGGTGAAGCGGTACATCGCTCGCTCGAAGCGAACGTCGGGGGCGTTCGGGTAGCGCGCCGCGAGGCGCTCGAGGATCCGGCCGGACTCCGCGACGCGGACCTCGGCGAGGGCGGTCGCGGCGTCCCGCAGGGCTCGACCGTCGGCGCCGGGCGGCATCGCCCGGGCCACACCGGGGAGGCCGAAGGCGAGGGCGGCGCCCAGGGCCAGGCCGCGGCCGCGGCGTGCCAACCCGCCAGCGCTCATCGGAGGAGCCCCTCGTAGTAGCGCCGCACGGCGTCCTCGTAGCCCTGGGGCGCGCCCTCCCGCATCCCGTCCAGGATCCGTCGCCGGACCTCCATCGGCGTCTCGTGCTCCTCGGCCCCGGGGATCTCGACGGGCTGGCGGAAGTCTGGCGCGCTACGGCCCCCGCCGCCGTCCCCGCTGCGCTGCTGCTCCTGCTGGCGCTCCAGGCGCTGGCGGAGCTCCGTCAGCCGCCGGGCTGCCTCCTCCTGCAGGCGCGACGACTCGAGGGGGTCCCGGTCCTTCAGGGCGCTCTCCGCGTCCCGCAGCGTCTCCGTCACGTCCTCGAGCTCCCGGGCGGCGTCGGGCACGAGCGGGTCGCCGTCCGGGCCGTCTCCGAAGGTCTCCGCCAGGCGCTCGGCCGCCCCGCGCGCCTGGCGCTGCCGACGGGCGTCCTCCCCCATGGCCGCCCGGTCCTCGGGGCGCAGGTGCCGCCCCACGTCCGGCAGCGCCTGGTCGAGCTGCCGGCGCACCCCGCGCAGCTCCCGCTCGGCCTCCTGAGCTCGCTGCGCGTCGTCTCCCCGCTCGCCCTCCGCCCCGGGAAACATGAGGGCCGACAGGTCGAGGTCCCGCGACAAGGACCGGAGGTCCTGGGCGGCGGCGCGGGCCATGCGTCGGGCCTCGCCGAGGTCCCCCGTCCGCAGCGCGTCCTCGGTGTCCCGCAGGCGCTCCCGCGCCCGCTCGAAGGCGTCCCGTTCGAAGCCGGCCAGGCGCTGCGGGTCGATGCCCTCGAGCTCGCGGCGCACCTCGCCCACGCCGTCCGCGAGGGCGTCGGCGCGGCGGCCGTCGGCCCCGGCCAGCCCTTCGAGCGCCCGCTCCGCCGCCCGGCTGCGGCGCGCCGCCCCGCGCTGGGCCAGCGAGCGCTGCTCCGCCTCCAGCCCCGCGAGGTCGTCCATCGCCTGGGCCATCGCCTGCTCCCGAGGACCGAAGCGGGACGCGACGAACCCTTGCTCGGTGGACCCGAGGGCCCGCGCGAGCTGGTCGATCCGCCGTTCGAGGTCCGTCAGGAGGCCGTCCGCGGCTTCGAGGTCGCCGCGCTGGACCGCCTCGCGCAGCTCCGCGAGGGCGTCCGCGCTCTCCCCGGGCGTGAGCTCACCGGGGTTCATGAACTCGGCCGGCACCCGCGTCCCCATCTCCTGGATGCGGGCCATCAGGTCGCGCATCCGCTGCTCCGCCCGGGCGATCGCCTCGAGAAGGGCGGCGCGGGCCTCGGGCGCATCGGTGCGGCGAAGCTCCTCCAGAAGCGAGTGGATCTGCTGCCGCAGGGCCTCGAGCTCCCGGGCGATCTGGGCGGCATCCTCGACCCGGGCGCGGGTCAGCAGGTCGTCGAGGCGCAGCACGTCGTCCTCGATCTCCTCGACGACCGCGTCGTCGAGCTCCCGGCGCCGCTCGACCATCCCGACCCGGCCTCGGTGCGCGGCCGCCTCCCGGCTCAGCGCCCGGCGGACCCGGCGCGCCATGCCGTCCATCAGCGCGATGTCCGTCGGGCGCCCGGTGTCCTCCTGGCGGAGCGCCTCGGCCCGTTCGCCGAGCGCGTCCGCGAACGCCCGGGTGGACGGCTGGACCGTCGCGAAGCGCGCCGCCGCCGCGTCCCGATCCTCCGGAACGGACGTCTCGAGGCGGTCCGCGAGCGCCCCCAGGCCGCGGTCGAGGACCCGCCGCAGCTCGTCGAGCTGCTCCGCCCGGCGCGTCGCCTCGCTCGCCAGCGTCAGCACGAGCTCGTTGGAGCGGCCCACGTTCGGCCCGCTGACCTCGTCGCCATCCTTGGCCTCGACCGCGACCACGACCCGGTCGCCCGGCTCCAGCGCCAGGCTGCGCAGGTCGACCTGCGCCTCGCCGAGCCGGCGGAAGGGCGCATCGCTCGGGTCGAAGCTGACCAGGCGCCGCCGGCGAGGTTCGACGCCGGGGGCCTCGACGACCAGCTCGACGGCCCGCAGCCCGACGTCGTCGGCGCTCATCCACGCCAAGGTGACCACCTCGGGGGCGTCGAGGACGACCTCGCCCAGGGGATCGACGATCGCGGCGGTGGGGGCTTCGTCGGGAAGCGCCCGGACCGTCCGCACGGCCGGATCCTCCACCCACTCCCCGCCCGCGTCGCGGAGCCGCAACCGGAGCTCGCCGTCGGCGCGGACCACGACGCGACCGATGGCCACCCCGCCCTCGCGCTCCATCTCGACGGCCCGGTCCCCCAGGCGAAGCTGCAGACCGTCGTGCTCGACCTGCGGCGTCGCCCGCACCTCGAGGGTCGTCCCGAGCGGGACCTCGAGGACATGGGGGTCGACCACGTCCTCCGGCGCGCGCCCGAGGTAGCTCGGGTACACGAGGTGTGCCCGGACCCGCCGGAACACCGCGGCGCGGCGGACTCCACCGTCCTCCGCGACGGCGAGGTGGGTCAGGGCGTAGGCGCCGGCGCCCGCCCGCTCCGACGACAGCAGGAGGGCCGCGACGGCGAGGGCCACGGCCCCGAGGCCGGGCGAGCGCTGCGTCAGCCAGCCCCAGCGAACGACCCGCCTCGGCGCCAGGCGCGCGAGGCGGCGGGCGACCCGGGCCCGGTGCGCCTCGGCCAACGCCTCGCTGGCGCCGGGCGGCCTTGCGCGGCCGAGCTCCATCGCGCTCCGGGCCTCGGAGGCGAGCCTGGCCGACACGGGGGCGAGCAGACGCGCCGCGCCCGACCCCCGCAGGGAGCGGAAGCGGCGCCAGGCCCAGCCGAGCAGGAGCCCGCCGACCCCAATCACGGCGGCCCACACCGCGAGCGCCGCGGCGCGCGGCCCCACGGGCCCCACGAGGAGGGCGCCCACGGCGAACGTCAGCAGCGTCAGGCCCGCCCCGAGCAGCACGAGCCGCAGCCCGTGCATCATCGCCGCCCGGCGCCGCAGGCGCGCGAGGTAGCCCTCGACAGCGCGCGCGTCGGTCACCAGCGCACCATAGCAGCGGCGTGACGGCCTCGCCGCCTCCGTTGACCGCGAATCTCGCCGGTTGGTAAGGTCCCGCGCCCGGCCCGCCGATGAGCGCAGCGTCCATCCCCTCCGCCGCCGCCGACGAGGTCCTCGCGGTCTACCTCGAGGATCTCGCCGCGGACGAGCGCGTCCTCTACGTGGGCGACCCCAGCAGCCCGGCGGCGCGACGTCTGGCGACGGTGGCCCGCAGCGTGGACGTCGTGTCGCCGAACGGCGATGGGTCCCGGAGCTCGCGGCGGGGCGGGCGGGTCCGGGTCCGCGGGTGGCCCCGCGCCGAGGACGAGGGTCGCTGGCACGTCGTCGTCGTCCCGGATCTGCCGTCGAGCGGCCTCGGCGACCCCGAAGGCGTGGCCGAGCTACGACGCTGGCTGCGGCGCGACGGCGTCCTGGCGGTCGGCTCGGCGGCGTCCGGCGAGCGGGCCGGACCGTCCTACGGGGACTTCTACGACCTGGTCGAGCCGCACTTCGACATCATCCGCATGGTGGGCCAGGCGCCCATGACCGGCTTCGCGGTCGTCGACTTCGACCCGCCCGAGGGCGAGCACCGGGTCACCTTCGACGGCTCGCTCGGGGGCGCCCCCGAGGTCGGCCGCTACGTCGCGCTGTGCAGCGACGCGGACGTCGACGTCGACGCCTACGCCGTGATCCAGGTCCCGAGCCGGGCCGGGCGCGAGTTCGAAGCCGACGAGGAGGAGGTCGTCCAACCGGCGGTGGACCGCGCCGCGCTCGACGCCGCCAACCTCCACGCCGAGGAGCTCGAGCGGGAGCTGGAGGAGGTGCGCCGCCGGGCGCTCCGGACGGCGCGGGCGCAGGAGGAGGCCGAGGCCCGGGTCGCGCAGCTCGAGCGGGACAACCGGCGGCTCGCGGACGACCTCGAGGAGCTCCGGGAGGCGCCGGGGCCAGCCGAGGTGGGGGCGGACGAATACGCCCGGCTCGAGGCGTCGCTCCGCAACCGCGGCCGGGAGCTCGCCGATCTCCGCGCGGAGCTCGAGCGGCGGGCGACCCTGGTGCGCGACCTGGTCGAGGAGCTCCGGGAGGCGAGGGACGCCGCCGCGGCGCCGCGCGCGGCGGCGCGCCCCGTGGCGGGCGGCGACGGGGCCGAGGATCGGCGCCTGCTCGAGGCCCAGGAGCGCGCGGCGGAGGCGGAGGCGGAGGGCGCGCGCCTTCGCTTTGCCCTCGACGAGCTCGAGGGGCGGCTCGCCGTCGCCGAGGGTCGGAGCGCCGAGGACGTCGCCGACTACCACCGCACCGAGGCGGCGCTGAGGGGCACGGTGCGGGGGCTGAACGCTCGGCTCGGGGAGGTCCTCGAGCTCCACCAGCTCGCCCAGGCCCGGCTCACGCTCGCCGAGGACGACCGCCAGACCCTGGAGGCCACGAACCAGGCCCTTCGCCGGGAGATGGCCGAGCTACGGGACCAGATGGAGCTTCAGCTCAGCCGCGCGCAGGCCATGGAACGGGACGCGGGGGGCGCCAACGCTCAGCTGATCCGCGACATCGAGCGGGTTGCGGCCGAGAAGGAGGGCAAGCTGATCGGAGCCCTCCGCAACGCGCAGGCCGAGGTCGAGACCGCGCGCCGCGCTCGGGAGGTCGCCCTCGAGGAGAAGGCGGCGGTGCTGAAGGCCCTCGAGGACCTCGAGCAGCTGCTCGAGGGCGTGCGCGTCGGCTACGAGATGCGTGTGGGCGAGCTCCGGGCCGAGAACGAGGCGCTCGCGGGCGAGGGGGAGCGGGCGCGGGTCCGGGTCGGGGAGCTCGCGGCGAGGCTGGCGAGCCTGGAGAGCGAGGCGGAAGGGCTCCGCGGCGAGGTGGCGGGGCTGCGGCTGCGCCTCGAGGACCGCGAGGCCGCGGTCGAGGCCCTGTCCTCGCGCCGGGTCACGTCGGGGAGCGGCGTCCCTCGCCTCGTCGCGACGGCCGGGGAGGGGCAAGCGCCGGCCGCGCCGGCGCCCGCCGGCCAGGGCGCGGACGGCCGCGACGACCTCGTCGCGCGCCTGCAGCGAGCCCTGAGCGATCAGCGGGCGCGCCAGCTCGAGCTCGAGCAGGAGGTCACGCGCCTTCGGTCCGAGGGACCGGACCCCGGGGACGCGCCGGCGACGCCCCGGGAGGCCCAGGGCGCGCTCCAGGAGACCCGTCGGCTGCTCGCCCGCCTCGTCGCGGAGCTCCCGGACTCGCTGTACGGGTCGGGGTCCAGCGAGGTCGGCGCCCTGCGCAAGCGGCTCTTCGAGCTCGACGGGCTGGCGGCGGACCGGGAGCTGATGTTCCGGTCGCTGACCGCCCAGCTGCAGGAGCGGGACGACCGGATCCGGGCTCTCGAGCGGTTACGGGAGGTGGCGGGCCCCGGCGGCGAGGACGCCGACCAGCTGCGCCGGCGACTCCTCGAGATGGAGGAGCGCGTGGCCCGCCTGAGCGACGAGCTCGAGAACGAGCGGGAGGCGCGACGCCGCGCGGGTCGAGACGGCCCCGACGCCCGCTGAGGCGCGGGCCCCGTCCCCCGGACCGGCACCGCTGGAACGACGAACGCCGGCCCCCCCGAAGGAAGGCCGGCGTCCGCCCTCGGCGCGGCTCGGCTCAGAAGTCCATGCCGCCGTGGCCGCCCGGCGCCGCCGGCGCCTTGTCCTCCTTCGGGAGCTCGGCGACCATCGCCTCCGTGGTCAGCATCAGCCCGGCCACGGACGCAGCGTTCTGCAGGGCGGAGCGGACGACCTTGGTCGGGGCGATCACCCCCGCCTTGACGAGGTCCTCGTAGCCCTGGGAGGCCGCGTTGTAGCCCTCGCTCTGCTTCATGCCGCGCACCTTGTCGACCACGATGGAGCCCTCGACCCCGGCGTTGGCCGCGATCTGACGCATCGGCTCCTCGAGCGCGCGGTGCACGATACGCACCCCGACGTTCTGCTCGTCCGAGACCTCGAGCTTGTCGAGGTCCTTCTGGCAGCGGATCAGGGCGACGCCGCCGCCAGGCACGATGCCCTCCTCGACGGCGGCCCGGGTCGCGTGGAGCGCGTCCTCCACCCGGGCCTTCTTCTCCTTCATCTCGACCTCGGTCGCGGCGCCGACCTTGACCACCGCGACACCGCCGACGAGCTTCGCGAGGCGCTCCTGGAGCTTCTCGCGGTCGTAGTCGCTGGTGGTGTCCTCGACCTGCTTGCGGATGGTCTCGATGCGGCCCTTGATGTCGGACTTCTTGCCGGCCCCGTCGACGATCGTGGTGTTCTCCTTGTCGATCGACACGGTCTTGGCCTGGCCGAGGTCGGACAGGGTGACGTTCTCGAGCTTGATGCCGAGCTCCTCCGACACGACCTGACCGCCGGTCAGGGTCGCGATGTCCTTCAGCATCTCCTTGCGGCGGTCGCCGAAGCCCGGCGCCTTCACCGCCGCCACCTGGAGCGTGCCCCGGAGCTTGTTCACGACGAGGGTCGCGAGGGCCTCACCCTCGACGTCCTCGGCGATGATGATCAGCGGGCGCTGCTGCCGGGCGATCGCCTCGAGCACCGGGAGAAGGTCCTTCATGTTGGAGACCTTCTTCTCGTTGATCAGGATGTAGGGGTCGCTGAGCTCGGCGGTCATCCGCTCGGGGTCCGTCACGAAGTAGGGCGACAGATATCCCCGATCGAACTGCATGCCCTCGACCACCTCGAGCGTGGTCTCGAGGCCCTTCGCCTCCTCGACCGTGATCACGCCCTCCTTGCCGACCTTCTCCATCGCCTCGGCGAGGATGTTGCCGATCGTCGTGTCCCCGTTGGCGCTGATCGTGCCCACCTGGGCGATCTCGTTGGGGTCACGCGTCGACTTGCTCAGCTTCTTGAGCCTCTCGACCACGGAGATGACCGCGGCCTCGATGCCCCGCTTGAGCTCCATCGGGTTGTGGCCGGCCGCGACCATGCGCGCGCCCTCGCGGTAGATCGACTGGGCGAGCACGGTGGCGGTGGTGGTTCCGTCGCCCGCGACGTCGCTCGTCTTCGAGGCGACCTCGCGCACCATCTGGGCGCCCATGTTCTCGAACTTGTTCTCGAGCTCGATCTCCTTGGCCACCGTCACGCCGTCCTTGGTGACGGTCGGGGCGCCGAAGCTCTTCTCGATGATCACGTTCCGGCCACGGGGCCCGAGGGTGACCTTGACCGCGTTCGCGAGGTGGTTCACGCCGGAGAGGATCTTCTCTCGGGCGTGCGTGTCGTAGACAATTTCCTTGGCTGCCATCGCTCTCTTCTCCTCAGGATATCGGGGTGGTAATCACTCGACGATGCCGAGGATGTCGTCCTCGCGGAGCATCACGTGCTCCTCCCCATCGATCTTGACCTCGGTGCCGGCGTACTTGCCGAACAGCACGCGGTCGCCGGCCTTGACCTGGAGGCTCCGGACGGAGCCATCCTCGAGGATCTTGCCGTTGCCCACGGCAACGACCTTGCCCTCGATCGGCTTCTCCTGTGCGGTGTCGGGGATGATGATTCCCCCCTTGGTGGTCTTGTCTTCCTCCACGCGCTTCAAGAGCACGCGGTCGTGGAGCGGACGAATGGCCATGGGAGCCTCCTTGTTCCGGGATGGATGGGATCGTCGCGGAGGCCGGCGGCGCCCGTGGCCGCGAAGGACCACGGCCACCCCCGGCCGTTTTCTTAGCACTCGCAGGTGGCAAGTGCTGATAGCGGGCGCAGCCTAAATCTCGGCCTCGCGCAGTCAAGGCCGCGTCTCGGCGCCCGTGAGCCCACTCACCAGCGACCTGGTTTTCCATGGGGTTCCGGGGAGATGGGGCCCGACGCGACCTGTGGTCAGCAGTCCCGAGGGGCGGCTGCCAGGCGCCGTGGGGACGCGCAGAGGCGGCTCGGGTCACCCTGCACCGGCTCGAAACCTCTGTACTTTTTGCGCTGGACGGCCGTCGGAACGAAGGGAGGCCAGCGATCGATGAGGCGGATCACGCGGCCGGGGGTTGTTCGGGGGTGGTTTCGGGAGCGGGTCGTGGAGGCCCTGTCCGAGCGGCGGGTCGAGACCTCGGAGGCCACGGAGGCCTACCTCGTCGAGCTCCTCGCCGCATTCGTGGGGCGGGCCCGGCGGGCCCCGTGCCTGTCGGAGACCCTGGTCCAGCAGCTCCAGGCGGCCGTCGAGGCCGATGGCCTGGAGCGGCTGCGGCGCTTCCGCGCGCTCGGGGACCACGCGCTCTACGTGAGCGGCTTCTTCCGCGACCACCTCGAGCACAGGGGCCTCAGCCTCGGCTACGTCGCGGCGATGGGCCGCCGAGGCTACGCGGCGGCGGGCGACCTCGCCTCCTTCGCCGTGGCCGAGGCGCCCCGGGGTCCCGTGTACGCCGAGCTCGCCGCCGGCTTCGACCGCTTCGTCGGCGTGCTGGACGAGGTGCGGGAGGGTACGGACCTCCGCACGCCCCAGGACCTCGTCGCTCTGTTCGACCGGTGGCGCCGGACCCGCTCGCCGCGGCTCGCCGCGCGCCTGAGGGAGGAGGGCGTGGTGCCGACCTGGACCCCCGAGCGGGGCCTGCTGCATTGAGGTCGGCGAGCCTCGCCCACATCCAGGCGTGGCTCGCGCGCCTCTACGACCTCCCGCCCGCGGAGGACGTCGCGCGCTACATCTGCGGGCCGGAGCTCGTGCGAGACATGGTCGGGCCGCAGCAGGTGCTCCGCGACGAGCTGCTCCTCGTGGCCGAGGACGCCGAGGGCGTGCACGTCGCACTCTACCTCGATCGGGCGGCGCTCGCCGCGCTCCCGGCGGAGGGCGTCTTCGCGCTGGATGGGGACGACGCGTTCCGCGCCTCGTGCCTGGCCACGGAGGGCGTGAGCCACTTCCTCTACGTCGCCTTCCGCGCTCACCATCGGGTCCCGGTGACGCAGCTCGAGCTGGAGCTCCAGGCCGAGGTCGACAAGTACGTCGCCGGCGTCCTCGGGGAAGGCACGGCCCGCGCGATCCGCGCCCGGGAGGGGCTCAGCGACCGCAGCCGGGAGGTCCGCCAGCGCCTGTTCGACAGCCCGCGGTTCCTCGACCCTCCGCACAGCTCGGCCGGTCGTCGCTACCGCCTCGCCCATCGGCTGGCGGCGAGCTACGCGCAGCGCCTCGAGCGCGGGTTCGTCGACCGGCTGCGCCTCCGGGAGCTCGAGGCCGAGCTCCGGCGGTTCTACCGGCTCCGCACGAAGGCCAAGGCGCAGCGCGCCGAGGGCTGACCGCGAGGGCCGCCGGACCTACCGGCCAGCGGCCGAGCGCCCGAGGGGCTCAGCGCGCCTCTTCGGCGGCCTTCTGCTCGACGATGAACTCCTCGACCGCCGAGCGTACGGGGCGGTTCCAGTACACGCGCTGCGCCGCGATTTCACGGAGGGCGGTGACCGCGGGGCGGTTCTTGCTGGGCACGAGGGCGGGGGCGCCCTTCATGAGCTGGCGGGTGCGCTGGGAGGCCAGGACGACGAGCGCGAAGCGGTTCTCGTCATGCTCCAGGCAATCTTCGACGGTAACTCGGGCCATGGCGAAAGGACGCGGACCCTACCAGGGAACTCCCTTCGGGGCAAGGCGCGCCACGCCGACGCCACCCCGGTGGCCGCCTACTCGCCGCCGGGCGAGTCTGCTTTACTGTAGCCACGGGGCTGACTAGCATCGCCCGGGCCAGATTCCCTCGTCCCCATGTCCCGTTTGACGATCATCGGCCCGGAAGGCCGCCAAGACGTGGAGCTCGCCGCCCACAACACGCTGGGCCGCCACCCCAACAACACCGTCCAGGTTCTCGATCGCATCGTCTCCAAGGAGCACTGCCACCTCGACCTGGTCGACGGGCGCTACCTGCTGAGGGACCTCGGCTCGCTCAACGGGACCTACGTGAACGGCGAGCGGATCACGGAGCGCCCGCTCAGCCCGGGGGACGAGATCATGCTGGGCTCGACCCGGATCATCTTCGACGCCGACCGGGCCCCGCCTCGGGGGGCCGCCCCGGCCGCGCCGGAGGCGCCGCCGATGTTCGAAGCGGAGAGCCTCCCGGCGTCGGAGGGCCCGCCGGCGGACGGCGAAGGGCCGGCCCCACCCCGCCGCCAGGGCGGGGTCACGCTGACCCAGGGCAGCGCAGCCCCCGCGGCGGAGCCGCCCCTCGACGCGCGCCACATGTCCCGGGTGACGATCGCGCCGGGGATGATCGAGAGCCACATCCGCACGAAGCTCGCCCCCCTGACCGACCAGAGCTTCCTCCCGGAGAAGCTGATCCACGACGGCGACTCGATCCGGCGGGACTACGAGAAGCTCCGCGTCAGCCACGAGCTCGCGCGGGCGATCGGCGTCGAGCTCGATATCGACAAGGCGCTCGTCAAGATCCTGGACGCGGCCTTCCAGCTCCTGCCCGCCGACCGGGGCGTGATCCTGCTCTACAACGAGGAGCGCGAGCTGACGCCCCGCTGCGTGCGTACCCGGGACGGCGTGAGCTCGGAGGAGATGGTGATCTCCAGCACGATCGTGGAGCAGGTGCTCAAGGACAAGGCGGCGGTGCTCTCGAGCGACGCCACCGTCGACAGCCGCTTCAAGAGCGCTCACTCGATCATCATGCAGGGCATCCGCTCCAGCATGGCAGTGCCGCTCCTCCACTCGGAGGAGGTGTTCGGCATCATGATGCTCGACTCCCAGATCGCGACGAACGCCTTCACCGAGAAGGACCTGCAGCTCTTCCAGAACGTGGCGAACCAGGCCGCCGTGGCGATCCAGAACTCGCTGTACGCCGCCAAGCTGGAGCAGGAGGCGGTGACCCGGGAGCGGTTCCAGCGCCTGCTGTCGCCCGCGATCGCCCAGCAGGTCATCGAGGGCAAGGTCGAGGTCAAGAAGGGCGGAGAGCAGCGCAACACGACGGTCTTGTTCAGCGACATCCGCGGCTTCACGGCCATGAGCGAGTCCCAGGATCCGCAGACGATCGTTGACATGCTCAATGACTACTTCGAGCGCATGGTCGAGGTGATCTTCAAGTACGAAGGCACGCTCGACAAGTTCGTCGGCGACGAGATCATGGCCCTCTTCGGCGCGCCCGTGAGCCACCCGAACGACGCGTTCCGCGCGGTCAAGACCGCCCTCGAGATGAAGGACGTGCTGGCCGAGTTCAACGCCGAACGCCTGGAGCGGGGCGAGCAGGAGGTGCGGATCGGCATCGGGATCAACTCCGGGGAGTGCGTCGCGGGCTACCTCGGGAGCAGCAAGGCCCTCGAGTACACCGTGATCGGAGACACCGTGAACACCGGCTCGCGCCTCTGCTCGATCGCGAAGGCGGGCGAGATCATCATCAGCGAGAACACGCTCAAGGCGGTCGGCGACAGCTTCGAGGTCATCGAGCTCCCCCCGACCCAGGTGAAGGGCAAGTCCCGGGCGCTGAAGATCTACAACGTCGTCGGCGAGAAGGCGGGCGGCGACCTCGGCGTGGAGCGGACCCGCCCGGCCTGAGCCGGAACCCGAACGAGGAGCGAGGGCCTTGGCCCATCTCGACTTCGAGAAGCCCCTGGTGGAGCTCGAGGCGCGGATCCGCGACCTGCGGGTGTACGGCGTGCGCGACGAGTCCTTCGAGGACGAGCTACGCCGACTCGAGGAGCGCGTGGAGGGTCTCAAGGCCCAGATCTACGACCGCCTCAGCGTCTGGCAGAAGGTCCAGCTGAGCCGCCACCCGGACCGGCCCTACTTCCTCGACTACCTCGAGCGCATCTTCGACGACGTCATCGAGCTCCACGGGGACCGCGCCTACGCCGACGACCCCGCGATCATCGCCGGGTTCGCCCGCCTCGACGACCGCACGGTCGCGGTCGTCGGCCACCAGAAGGGCCGCTCCACCAAGGAGAAGGTCCGGCGCAACTTCGGCATGCCCCACCCCGAGGGCTACCGGAAGGCGATGCGGATCATGGCGCTCGCGGCCCGCTTCGGCCGACCCGTGCTCACGTTCATCGACACGCCGGGGGCCTACCCGGGCATCGGCGCCGAGGAGCGAGGGCAGAGCGAGGCGATCGGCGCATCGCTCCAGCTGATGAGCGGGCTTCCCGTGCCCGTCGTCGCGTCGGTGATCGGGGAGGGCGGCTCGGGCGGCGCGCTCGCCCTCGGCGTGGCGAACCGCGTGCTGATGCAGGAGCTCGCGACCTACAGCGTGATCACGCCCGAGGGCTGCGCGTCGATCCTCTGGCGGGACGGCGCCCGGGCACCGGAGGCGGCCGAGCAGCTCAAGCTGCTCGCGGGGCACGCGCGGGACCTCCGCATCGTCGACGAGGTCGTCCCCGAGCCCCGCGGCGGCGCCCAGCGCGATCCCGACCGGGCTGCGCAAGCCCTCGGCGAGGCGCTGCGCAAGCACCTCGCGGAGCTGTCGTCCCTCGACGGCCCCGCGCTGGTCGAGCAGCGCTACCGGAAGTTCCGCGCCATGGGCGTCACCGTCGAGGGATGAGGGCGTGAGCTCGGCGTTTCCCCCGCCGTCCGCACCGGGAGGTCCGCCCGGCGCGGGGGCGATCGCGCCGCCCGGGGCCGAGCGCCGTCGGGACGGTGCCCGGATCCGCATCGCCGTCGGCTGCGGGTGCTACACGGTGGGCGTCGTCGCCGGGGCGGTGCTGCTGTTCCTGCTCTTCGTCCTCTACCCGGCGGCCAGCGGCGTCGGGCCCCAGACCTTCGCCGCGATGGCGGTGGGGGCGGTGCTCGCCTTCCCCGCCGCGCTGGTCTACCTGACCGTGCCCCGGCTGCTCGACCGCTACGACCCGGAGCCGCTCTACGCGCTCGCGCTCGCGCTGCTGTGGGGCGGGGTGGCGGCCTGCGGCATCAGCGCCCTGGTCAACACGCTGGTGGGCGACGGGGTCGGCCACCTGACGGGCCAGCCCGCCGTCGGCGCCGCGGTCGGCGCGGTCATCAGCGCCCCCTTCGTCGAGGAGGCGACGAAGGGCCTCTTCATCCTGGGGGTGTTCCTGTTCCTGCGCCGCGAGTTCGACGGCATCGTGGACGGGATCATCTACGCGACGTTCGCCGCGATCGGCTTCGCGGCGGTCGAGAACGTCATCTACTACGCTAACGCGGGCCTCCAGCTGGGGGCGGGCGGGGTCGCGGTGACCTTCTTCCTGCGGGGGGTGCTCACGCCCTGGGGCCACCCGCTCTACACCTCGATGACCGGCATCGGGATCGGCATCGCCCGCGAGACGGACAAGGTCTGGCTCCGGGTGCTGGCGCCCGTCGTGGGCTACGGGGGCGCGGTGTTCCTGCACATGGTGTGGAACGGCACGAGCGTGTTCCTGGGGGCGTTCCAGCCGGGCGTGTCCTTCGCGATCTTCCTGCTCGCGCTGCTCCTGTGGTTGCTGTTCGTGCTGGCGTTCCTGGTGATGGTGGTGGTCCTGGTCCGGCGGCGCGGGCGCATCATCCGGCAGTTCCTGCTCGACGAGGTGGCCCTCGGGCACCTGTCGCAGGCGGAGGTCGACGTGGTGACGAGCCCCTTCGGCATCTTCGCCGCACGCATGGCGAAGGGGTCGAAGGGCGTCGAGTTCGTCCGGGCCGTCGCGCGGCTGGCGCTATCGAAGTGGCACAGCGCGCGGGCGATGCGGACCCAGACGCGGACCGTGAGCATGGACTTCATCCAGCCCCTGCGGCGGAAAATCGAGGCGCTGCGGGCGCAGGGCGCGTCGCCGGCGCGCTAGCCTGCTCGTCACCTGTCTCCGCGATTCGCAACCAACCCTGCCGTTCCAGGTGACTAGGCCCGGTGCCCGCGCAGACCGGCGACCAGCTGGCCGACCGAGGCGCGGATCGATCCCACCACGCTCCGCGGCGCGAACTCCTCCCGCTCCAGCACGCCGGGGTAGTGGTCCGAGGTCAGCGCGTAGGCGGCGAGGGTCTCCCGCACCTCGGGATCCTCGCTGAGCCACGTCGTCAACAGGTGGTCCCAGGTCAGCGGGCACAGGTACCCGTCGGCCGCCGCCTCCGCCGCCTCCGAGAGCTGACGGTAGAGGTCCGGCGTCTCCCGCAGGCGGCGAACGGCGTCCGCGAGGGCGCCCGCGTTGCCCGCCTCGAACACGACGCTGTTCTCCCCGTCGTGCATCCGGAGCGAGAACATGGGGTGGTCGCTGACGATCACCGGCGAGCGGCTGGACAGCCCCTCATAGATCGTCATCGGGAGCCCCTCGGGGTAGTCGTGGCGGCTCGGGACGACGACCGCGTCGTGCTCGTTCATCAGCGGGACGATCCAGTCGTGGGTCTGGCGGCCGAGCCACGCGACGGCGTCCTCGATGCCGAGGACGCGGGCGCGGCGGGCGAGCTGCTCGTCGGTGCCGCCCACGACGCTGAGGCGCACGTCCGAGCCGTCCTCGCGCAGCACGCCGACCGCGTCGACCAGGTCCCCGATCCCCTTCCGCTCGTCGAGGGAGCCCACGTAGATCAGGCGGAACGGGCCGGCGGGGTCCGGGCCGGGCTTGGGATCCCGGTCCCGGGGGTGGAGGAACGCCGGCCAGTCGAAGGGGACGATCTTGGCCGGGTCGACGCCGATGCGCCGCAGATCGAGGCAGGCGGCGATGCTGTGGTTGGAGACCCACTCCACGGTCGGGTGGTTGAGCTCGCGGGCGATCAGCGCGACGTGGAGCACGTCGCGCAGCCGGTCGGAGCGGAAGCTGTCCGCGAACAGCGGCAGGACCCGCAGGCCGCGGCGGTGGCGCGCCCAGACCAGCAGGCTGAGGATCGGGCTCGCCACGACCAGGTGGGTCGGCTTGAGCCCCGCCACCTTCCGGATCAGCCGCACCTGGGCCCAACGGCCCTTGTCGAAGAGCTGAACGCCGAGGCTCCGCACGCCGTTCGGCAGGCGCTCCTCCGCGGCGTCGCGCTGGAAGCTCACGACCGTGACGTCGCGCTCCTTCGCGAGCTCGCCGAGCACCTCGATCGTGTAGCGCTGGCCGTAGTACGTCGGCGCCTCGTCCCGCTCGAGGCGTCGGTAGCCTTCGGCGTAGTCGCCGTACTGGACGAACACGAGGTGCACGGGCGCCTGGAGCGGAGCGGACGGCCGGTCCGACGGGGCCGAAGGTGCGCCCCCGACACGACGGCCGTCAAGCGTGGCGCTACGCGACGGGCTCGAGGCGCTCGTCGACGAGGAACGTCGGGATCCCGTCGACGACGGGATAGGCGCGGCGCCCGCTCGGATCGAGGTAGGCGCCGTCGATCCGCTCCGGCAGCGGGCCATCGTCGGCACGCCGGACCCGGCCCCCGGCGATCGCGGCCTGCAGGGCGGCGAGCTCGTCGGGCGACGCGCGATGGAGCGGCTCGCGGGTCTCGGGGGCGACCAGGCGCGCTTCCAGCTCGGGGTCGAGGAACGTCATCCGGCCAGCCTCCGGGCCACGTCGATCGCGGCGTAGGTCAGCACCCCGTCGGCCCCCGCGCGCTTGAAGGCGAGGAGCGCCTCGTCGACCACCCGCGAGCCGTCCAGCCAGCCCCGCTCCGCCGCGCCGGCCATCATCGCGTACTCGCCGCTCACCTGGTAGGCGTACGTCGGGACGCCGAAGCGCGCTTTGACGCGGTGCACGATGTCCAGGTAGGGCATCCCGGGCTTCACCATGACCATGTCCGCCCCCTCGTCGAGGTCGAGGGCGACCTCGCGGAGGGCCTCGTCGCCGTTGGCCGGGTCCATCTGGTAGGTGCGCTTGTCGCCCCGGCCGAGGGCGCCCGCAGAGCCGACCGCGTCCCGGAACGGGCCGTAGAACGCGCTCGCGGACTTCGCGGCGTAGCTGAGGATGCGCACCGAGCCGAGCCCCTCGCCGTCCAGCGCGTCGCGGATCGCGCCGATCCGGCCATCCATCATGTCGGACGGAGCCACGACGTCGCAGCCCGCCCGGGCCTGCACGATCGCCTGCCGGCAGAGCACCTCCACGGTCTCGTCGTTGACGATCCGACCGTCGCGGAGGAGCCCGTCCTGGCCGTGGGTGGTGTAGGGGTCGAGGGCCACATCGCAGATCAGCCCCACGCCGAGGTCCGCCTCCCGGAGCGCGCGGATCGCGCGGCAGACGAGGTTGTCCGGGTTGGTCGCCTCCCGGCCGTCCTCGCTCTTGAGGGCGGGGTCGGTCGCCGGGAACACCGCGAGGGCGGGGATGCCGAGGCTAGCGGCCTGGCGGGCCTCCTCGACGAGCAGGTCGATCGTGAGCCGCGCCACGCCCGGCATCGACGCGATGGGCGTCCGCTCCGCCGCCCCCTCCTGGACGAAGCAGGGCCAGATCAGGTCGTCGGGGCGGAGGCGATGCTCCCGGACCAGGCGCCGTGACCACTCCTCCTGCCGGTTGCGCCGCATCCGCACGCGCGGGAACGCGCCATGGCCTGCGCCCCCGGTCACGCCCGGTCCTCGTGCCCGAAGGGCAGGACGCCGATCTCGTCGAGCAGCACCCGCACGACCTCCCGCTGCATCTCTACCCTCCTCGCCTCCGCGAACCCCATCCAGGTCTCCACGCAGATCCCGATGCACCCGACCGCATCGACGATCACCTCGGTCGAGGAGGTCGCCACGGGGTAGTGGAGCGCGCTCCACGCCTCCTCGTCCGCGCGCCGCCTGGCGTCGAGGCGTCGGACGGCGCGGCCCACCACGTCGGGCATCGGGTCGACCCCGTACACGAGCGTCTGCCCGAAGCTCGGGGTGACGGCGGGGTCGAAGCGCTTCTGGCTCTCGTGGAGCGTCGCCATCAGCGCGGGGCGCTCGCTCTCGACGAGGTCCATGAACCGCCTCGCGAGCCGGCGCTCGGGCTCCTCCGCGTCGGCGTCGCCCGGGAAGCAGCGGTTGAGGTCGAGGCCGCCGGGCCGCGTCCGCTCGCGGGCCCGGTACGCCGCCCGGTTCATCGTGGGAATCACGACGAGGCGCCCGCGAGCCGGCCGGAGCTCCTCCTCGAGCAGCTCCTCGAGCGCGTGGACGCCGGCGACCTCATCGCCATGGATGCCCGCCTGGATCAGCGCCGTGGGGCCGGGCTCGGGCGCGTCGAAGACGTGGACCGGGACCGTCGGGGTCAGGAGGTGGACGCCGGGGGGCAAGGGCACGGCGGGCGAGCCTACCGCGGATCGAGCGGCCGTGCCGGCGGGCCGCGGCTCAGGTCCGGAAGCGGGCCAGGACCAGGTCGTGGAGCGGGCCGACCCCGTCCCGGCGGGCGAGGAACACGGAGCGCGCGCGCGTGTCCTCCTCCACCCAGGTGCGCAGCGCGTGCCCATAGGCGCTCTCGACCGCCCACACCACCGGCAGGGTTCGGTCGGGCAGGTCGTGGAGCAGCTGGGCGAGGACCGAGGGCCCGATCGGCGGCGGTGAGGTCCCATCGACGACGAGCAGCAGCGGGTTCCGGCTGAACATGGCGTGGCGGATCGAGGTCGGGTCCCGGAACGTGAGCGGCCGGACCCTATCGTCGCCGAGGCTCGCGACGAGGCGCTCGCCGAAGGTCTCGCTCGCGGCGGCCACCAGGACCGTCACGGCCATCGCGACCGCGGGCATCTGCACCGTCATCGAGTCGTCGTCGTAGCGAGGGAGCGGGCCGCTGTCGGTGTCGAGGTCGGCGATCTCGATCTCGAGCGACGGCATCGCCGCCGCTTCCTTGGCGAGGCGCCGCTCGATGCTGCGCACGAGCTGGTCCCGGAGCCGCGGCCGGCAGCGCTCCGTCAGCACCGCGGTCAGCGGCCCGCGCACCAGGGCCCGCACCTCCTCCTGGCTCTCGGGCAGGCCCGGTCCCCAGCGATCGAGGGCCTCGAACAAGACGGTGGTGGCGACCGCCGGAGCCAGGCCTTCGTCGAGGGTCTCCCGCACGAGCTGCACTTCTCGCCGCACGGACACGCGCCGGAGTATGCCAGAAACGCGCTCGAGGCCTCCCCTTGCGACGCGCCGTGGGCCGTGCTCTATCGCCTGCCTCGCCATGCGCCGACCCTTGATCGCCACCCTCCTCGCCGCCTCCGTGGCGGCCTGCAGCGGGGACCCCGAGCCGGCGGCTCGCCCCGTGCTCGACGAGCCCGAGCCGGAGTCGTCCGCGGCGGAGGAGACACCCGCGGAGCCGTCCGAGCGCCCGCGGGTCGATGCGCCGCCTCCGCCCCGGCCGGGGGCCATCCCCGCGCCGGAGGACGTCTCCGCCGTGCCCGACGACGCGACTCGGACCGCCTCCGGCCTCGCCTACCGGGTGCTGCGCCCGGGCGACGCGGGCGGCGAGTCGCCCGGTCCGCGCGACCGCGTGGAGGTGCACTACACCGGGTGGCGTGCCGAGGACGGCCAGATGTTCGACTCGTCCCGTAGCCGGGGCCGCCCGATCGAGCTGTCGGTCAACGGGGTGATCCCGGGCTGGCAGGAGGCCCTTCAGATGATGGTCCCGGGGGAGCAGCGGCGCCTCTGGATCCCGGCCAGCCTGGCCTACGAGGGCCGGCGCGGGCCCCAGGGGATGCTGGTGTTCGACGTGGAGCTCATCGGCGTCACCCGGACCCCGGACCCGCCCCCCACGCCGGAGAACGTGTCCGCGCCTCCGGCGAGCGCGGAGCGCAGCGCGTCGGGCCTCGCGTGGGTCGTGCTCGAGCGCGGGCAGGGCGAGCGCCACCCGAGCCCGTCCGACCGCGTGCTGGTTCACTACACGGGCTGGCGGGCGGAGGACGGCGAGATGTTCGACAGCTCGATCCCGCGCGGCCGCCCCATGCCCCTGCCCGTCAGCCGCGTGATCGCGGGCTGGCAGGAGGGCCTGCCCCTGATGGTGGAGGGCGAGAAGCGGCGGTTCTGGATCCCGGCCAGCCTCGCGTACGAGGGGCGGCCGAGCGGGCCGCAGGGGATGCTCGTGTTCGACATCGAGCTGATCGAGATCCTGTAGGCGGGCATGCCGACCGTCCCTTTTTGACCCCGTCGGTCCGGATTTCCTACGATGGTTCCGTGGGTTCCGGGCCCGACGGTGGTTGGCGGGGCGCAGCGGCGCTCCTGCCGGTGACGGTGGCGGGCCTCGTCGCCTGCGGCGGCGGGGGCTCTACGGCCGCGCCCGCGGACACCGCCACGGCCGGGGGCGAGGAGAGCTCCGCCTACGCCGAGGACGCCGAGGACGACGTCGACACGAGGCTTGGCGAGCTCGAGGCCCAGCTCGCCCAGGCCCGTCGCGAGAACCGGGAGCTCCGGGCGCGCCTCCAGCAGCGCGCGGAACGGGGTCGCGTCCGCGTGATCGCGGGCGGCTGCGCCGAGCAGCCCGCCGGCGCCGAGGCGGACGGCGGCGCCGCGGACGGCGGTCGACCCACGCTCCGCGTCTACGGGTCGCCGCCGAGCCCCGGCCTCGACGAGATCGGGCCGCTTCCGGGGCCGGCGCCGCCGGCGGTGGCGGAGGCTCCGCCTCCGGGCACGGCGCGGCTGCCGGTGAGCGGGGTGCCGGTGATCCCCGACGTCCCCGTGCCGATCGCCCCCGCGCCCGCCGCGGCCCCGGTCGAGGCTCCGGCCCCGAACGACCCCGCCGCGGACGCGTACCGAGCGGCGCTGCAGCACTTCACCGAGCGCCGGCTGGGCCTCGCCCTCGAGGGGCTGCGGGCGTTCCGTCGCGCCCACGCGGGGCACGCCTACGCGGACAACGCCCTCTACTGGGAGGGGGAGGTCCACTACGCGCGCCGGGACTACGCCCAGGCGCTGGCCGCCTTTCGGCTGCTGGTCGAGCGCTACCCGCGGGGGAACAAGGTCCCCGACGCGCTCCTGCGCATCGGCCGGTGCCACGAGCGCATGGGCCGGCCCCGCCGCGCACGGGAGGTCTATCGGGAGCTCCGCCGCCGTTACCCCCGGAGCGTGGCCGCGAGGAGCGCGCCACGGGAGGACGCATGATGATCCGCCGTCTGCTTCTGCTCGTCGCTGCGGCCGGGGTGAGCAGCCCCGCCGCGGCCCAGGTCGGTGTGTACGCCGACGACGGGCCGTCGAACCTCCAGGAGGCCGGCCAGCGCCGGGAGGGCATCCGGATCACCGGCACGGCCGGGCGCCAGCGCGTGATCCCGGAGACCTACACCGTCAACGAGGGCGACACGCTCTGGGACGTGGCCGGGCGGTTCTACGGGTCGCCGTGGGAGTGGCCGCGCGTGTGGTCCTACAACCCCGCCATCAGCAACCCGCATTGGATCTACCCCCTCGATCGGATCCGGCTCCTCCCGCCAGGGGAGAGCTCCCCGATCCCGGAGGCGGGCGGGGAGACGGGCATCACGAGCGCGCCCGCGCGGGTCGGGTCGCCCGAAGAGAGCGTGCTCCTCCGCCAGGAGGGCTTCATCGACCCGGACGCGCTGCGCCAGGCGGGCACGCTGATCGGGTCGCCCTCCGACCACATGCTCCTCACGAGCTACGACGAGGTCTACGTCCGGTTCGACGAGGATCAGGACGCGCCGCCGGAGGGGGAGTACACGATCTTCCGGCAGGTCTCCCGCGCCGAGCGCAGGCCCCAGACGGCGGGGTCGCTGATCCGGATCTACGGCACGGTCCGCATCGACAGCTACGACCCGGAGCGCCGCACCGCGCGCGCCACGATCGTCGAGGCCCTCGACCCGATCGAGCGGGGCTACCGAGTGGCGGCCGTCCCCCGGCGCTTCGACCTGATCCCGCCGCGCGTCGCCGACGCGGACGTGTCGAGCGAGGTGGTCGCCAGCCTGCGCCCGACGGAGCTGGTCGGCGAGCAGCAGGTCGTGTTCCTCCCGGTCGGCTTCGAGGACGGCGTCCGTCCCGGCAACCGCTTCTTCCTCCTCCGGAGCGGCGACCAGTGGCGGGACAGCGTCCTCGCGTCCAACCCCAACCCCTACGGACCGAGCGTGCCGCCCCCCGCCGAGCCGGACGCCTACCCGGCCCAGATCGTGGCCGAGGGCAGGGTGGTGGACGTGCAGCCCAGCTCCGCCGCCCTCCTGGTCACGCTCGCGACCCGCGAGATCAACGTCGGCGACCGGGCCGAGATGCGCCGCGGCTACTGAGCGTGGCTCCCCCTCGCG
>JBHJHB010000058.1:0-22992 GCA_050331215.1 Sandaracinaceae bacterium
GGCCGTGGCCGCGGGGCGGCGCCCGCGCCCGTGCGCGCGGCGTGGCGGCGCGGCGCCCGGGCCGGCTCCGCCCGTCCTGGACGCGCTTTCGGCGCGCGGGCCGACCGGCGCTCCTGGCGCTGCTGGTCGCTCTCCTCGCGTCGGCCTGCGGCGGCCGCGCGGCTCTGCCGCCCCCCCGGGAGCCGCTCGTGGCGACGCCGTTCGCGGCCTTCCGGCAGCGACCGCCCGAGGTCGCGGAGGCCGAGCGTCCCCCGCTGCCACGGGTCGAGCGCACCGTGCTCGGCAACGGCCTGGAGGTGCTCCGAATCCGCCAGCCCTACCACCGCGTGGCGCTCCTCCTGGTGAGCCGGGCCGCCCACGAGGACCTCCCGCTCGGCCTGGCCGGGCTGTCGGCCTTCCTCGCCCGGTCCCTCCCGCGCGCGACCGACGTCTCCGGCACCATCGTGTCGAGCTACCTGGACCGCCGCGGCTACGAGGTCCGCACCTACGTCGGGCCCGACGCCTCCGGGCTCGGCGTCCTGACCGACCGGGCGCGGTGGCGGGAGGCCCTCGCGGACCTCGCGGTCGCGGTCCGCGCGCCCGTGTTCCGCGCGGACACCGTCGCCGAGGACCGCCATCGGTGGGCGGAGGTCCTCGAGCGCTTCGCCCGCAACGCGGCCGGTGGCACGGACCTGCTCGCGCGCCGCCTGTTGTTCCGCGCCGAGGAGCGCTGGGGGCACCGCATCTCGGGCCACCCCGAGGCGGTGCGCCAGTTCACGGCCGAGCGCCTGGCCCAGCACCACGCCCGCACCTTCGTCCCCAACGCCTCGGCGCTGATCGTGGTGGGCGACCTGGACCTGGAGGACCTGGGCGCCGAGGCCGAGGAGGCCTTCGGCGACTGGTCCCGCCGCGAGGTCGAGCCTCGGGGCGATGGCCCGGCGGGCGTGCCCCTCCCGGACAACCAGGCCTGGGTCATCCCGGCCAACCTCCTGCCTCAGCCGCTCCTGACCTTCAGCGACCGCGCCCCGCCCCTCGGGCATCCGGATGCCCCGGCCTTCGCCGTGCTGGCCCGGCTCGCGGGCGGGATGTTCATGGCGCGCCTGAACCAGCAGCTCCGCCAGCGGGACGGCTACACCTACGGCGTCAGCGCGGAGGTCGAGGCGGCGCGGGACTACGGGCTGTTCCGGATCACGACCCGGGTCGACGGGTCGCGCGTCGCCGAGGCGCTGAGCGCGATCCGCAGCGAGGTGCGTCGCCTCGCCGTCGAGGGCCCCACGCCCGGGGAGCTCGCGACGGCGCGGACGCTGGCGATCGAGCACCGGCGGGCCGCGCTCGAGAACGACTGGAGCGCGGCGGACGTCGTCGCCCGCGCCTTCGGCGCTCAGGTGCCCACCGCCACCCTGTGGCGGGAGGCCGAAGCGATGGCCGAGGTCGACGCGGAGGCGGTCCGCGACGTGGCCCGCCGCTGGATCCGCCCCGACGCCGGGCTCTTCATCGCGGCAGGGCCCCTCGGCCTCGTCCAGGCGGGTGCCCAGGGGGCCGGGTTCGCGACGGTCGGGATCCGTCGCCTGGGCCGGTTCTAGCGCGCGCCGTCACCAGGGGATGGGCTGGCGGTCGCGGAAGAATCCGCCGGGCGGGCCGTCCGGGGGTAGCCGGGCGAGCCAGGTCGGAGTCTCCGCGCCCTTGGCCGGCGTGCGGGGCGCGCTCGCGCCCCCCATGCGGGTGGCGACCCAGCCCGGGCACACGGCATTGATGCGAAGACCCCGCGCGTCATCGGCGAGCTCCCGCACGAGCACGCGGGTCAGGGCGTTCAGCGCGACCTTGCTGACCCGGTAGGCGCTCGTCGGCCAGCCGTGGCGTGCGTGTACGCCGCTCTCGACGTCCATCTGGAAGGAGCGGACCAGCGTGACGAGCTCCTCGCGCGTGAGCGCGGGGTCCTCGAAGCGCCGCCGCAGCGGGCCCGGCATCCCGTCCAGGGCGCCGATCCCGCTCGACACCATCACCACCCGGGCCGCCGCGCGGAGCCGCGGCAGGAAGCGATCCGTCGTGTGCATCGCGCCGTAGAAGTTCACGGCGAGGGTCTGGCGGACGACGCTCGCGTCGAAGCCATCGAAGGCAACGCCCGCGTTGTTGACGAGCGCGTCCACCGGGCCGACCGCCTCGGCGAGCGCGTCGATGCTGTCCCGGTCGGTCACGTCGAGGGGATGGAGCTCGAGGTCGTGCTCGGCCGCGAGGGCCCGGGCCGACGCCGGATCGCGGGCCGTCGCCACGACCCGATAGCCTGCCTCCCGCAGCCTGCGGGCGATCTCGGTCCCGATGCCGCGGTTGGCCCCCGTGACCACCGCCACCTGCGCGTCCCTCGTCATCGGCAGCGTTGTCGGGCAGCGGCGGCCGCATGGCAAGCGCGAGGCGAGCCGTCCCGGGCGGGCCATACCCCTCGGGCCGTGTGGCTAGGGCGGGATGCCGTCGACCGGGCGGACCGGCTCGGGGAGCTCCTGCTCGCCGAGGTACTGGCGGAGGTCGATCTCGATCGTCCGGCACAGCGCCGTCATCGGCGTGTCGTTCGGCCGGTTCTCGAAGGGGTTCTTCAGGTCCCGCCCAGAAGGACGACCGAAAGCAGCCCCCGGGCGACCGCCGCGATCCCGCCCAGGAGCGCGATCGAGCGGAGATTGCGCCGCGCGAGGTGCCGTCGGCGCGTTCCTCCGTGGACGATCACAGCGCGGCGACGATAGCGGACCCGTGGGCCGGACGCGGAGAGGGGCATGGAGCCCTGCGGCCCGCCGGGCTCGGCGCCTCGCGGGCGGGACGCGGCGCGCTCCGCGATCCATCCGAAAGCCTCGCGGCAGACTGCTAGTCTGACCGCTGATGCCGAGCCCCCGGGACACGCCGCCCCCGATCGTGGACGCCGTCGGCGCGCTTCGCCGCGTCTACGGGCGCTCCGGCCACCGCCAGGCGCTCCTCGCCGCCCTCTTCTGGTCCGCGTGGGTCTGGGTGCCCCTCGTCCTCGCGATCGCGGACGACGAGGTCATGGCCGCCGTGACCCTGCTGGTCGGCGTGCCGGTCGCCGGCCTCCAGCTCGCACGCCTCCAGGCGCTGGCGATGCATCGGGAGTCCGGACGGCGGGGCAAGGCCCCGGGCTTCGGTCCGGTCGTCGGCGCCGCGCTCGGCGGCGTCGTCGTCGCGGGCGTCCTCGGCGGTCTCTACACGGTGGTGGTCGTGCTCGCCGTCGAGGTGGCGGACGAGTGGGGTCGAGAGGAGGAGGTGACCCTGTTCCTGTTCCTGGGCCTCGTCCTCGTCTTCGGCCTCGGTCACGCGATGGCGTTCTGGGGGCGCCTGCTCGCGCGCGCGGCCGTGCCCGGTGGTGGGGGTCGCTACGGCGACGCCTTCGCCTACGGCATGAAGCGCATGCTCATCCCCGGCCCCGAGCTCGGCCTCTGCGCCCTCGGCATGGTCGCGTGGCTGCTGCTCTGGGGCCTCTTCGACGTGCTCCCGCTCGGCGGGGACCTCGTCCGCCACATCGACCACGACCTGGCCGACGTCTTCGGGGCGATGGTCGCAGCGACCCTCGTGACCGCCCAGCTCGCGATCGCGCTCCCGGTGATGCTCGTGGACGTGTTCGGGATCCGCGAGCCTCCGGAGGAGGATGTCGAGAGCGCGTACCGGTAGCTGCGTTGGCCACATGTCACGATTGACCCGCCGGAGCTTCGATTCCACTCTCGCTCCTAGGCAATGACGAACCTTGTCTTTCTGAGTCATTCATCGCGCGACGCGGCGTTTGCGCAGAAGGTCTGCTCCCATCTCGAGGGGCGTGGACTGAGCTGCTGGATCGCTCCACGCAACATCGCTCCGGGTGAGCGGTGGGGAGCCGCGCTCGTCGATGCGATCGCCCGAGCATCGGCGATGGTCGTGCTCGTCAGCTCGGCCTCGAACGCCTCTCACCAGGTGGCGAGGGAGGTTGAGCGCGCCGTGTCGAGATGCGTGCCCCTGCTTCCCTTCCTGCTCGAGGAGGTGGAGCTGAGCCGCGAGCTGGAGTTCTTCCTGTCTTCCGAGCAGTGGCTGGAATCGGGCTCGGGGGGGCCCGAGAGGCAGCTGCCGAAGCTCCACGAAGCGCTCCTGCGCCTCATCGGCGGTGTGCGCCTCGCGCAGTCCGAAGAGAGCACCGCGGACCGGGAAGAAGCCATACGAGCGTTCGAGGAGATAGCACCGGACGAGTGGCGGGTGCGGCCTGGGTCGTGGCTGTCTCGCTGGTTACACGGTATATTCGTTGACAGAAGCTAGATCGGGCCGAGATCACAGGGCCGACGACGGGAGGTGTCATTGTGCATGGAGCCCAGGATCGTGAATCGCGCGACGAACCTCTTCCGGACGGTGACCAACGCGAGGTCAAATCCTTGCCGGCGCCGCCGGCGGGCCGGCCCATCCACGTGGAGGAGAGCCTACTGGAACGAGCGCGCCGTGGTGACACCCGAGCTCTGTGGATGATGTTTGGTCAGTTCGTCCCCACCGACGAGAAAATCGTGTACGCGGACTACCTGGGCGCACAGGGAGTACTGTGGACAAAGAAGGACAGCTTCGCTTGCCTGACGGATCGGAGAATCGCCTCGCTGATGGTGGGGTCGGCCGGTGAGGTAGTCTACCAGGACGGGCTGCTCGAGCACTACAACAGCGGCGTCATTCATCAGCCCAGCTTGCTGGGGCTATACCTGGCGTGCGCCGTGGTGGCTCTGTCGACATGTGGCGTCGGGTTGTTGCTGCTGCCCTCGGTGGTTCGCGCCTACTACCGACAGAACAAGTGCGGGCTGGTTTGGGTGATTCGGGAGGGCGTATCGGTCTATGTGTTCGCCAACCGGAATCGATTGAGCCGCGCGAACCATCTTTACCGGTTGGTCATGCAGGCCTACGAGGCTCGCATGGCTTCGATGCCTCGCAGGCCCTGAGCGCGCCGCACGCCTGGCTCACCACCTGGAGCCCCCGGAGTCGCGTCGCCGGCCCGTCGAGACGGTCGCCCGGCGGCGGGGCCGTGTGGAGAGCGTGGTTGGTTCGGTCGGTTCGTCCTAGCCTTCCCGGGTGGCCGACGACGACCATCACCGCGGGCCGACGCGGTCGGACACCGCGGTGAGCTCGCGTACCGCCATGCGGGTGATCAGCGACCGCTTCGAGGTCTACGAGCTCCTCGGGGTCGGCTCGACCGGCGAGGTGCGGCGCGCGATCGACACGCGGTCCGGCCGCGAGGTCGCCCTGAAGATCCTGCCCCGGCGAGGGGACCCCGCGAGCGTGGTCCGCTTCCTGCGGGAGGTCCGCCTCGCCCAGGAGCTCCGCCACCCCGGCGTGGTGGAGGTCGTCGAAGGGGGTGAGGACGAACGCAGCGGCTGCCTCTTCGTCGCGATGGAGCTGCTGCGGGGCGAGACCCTCGCCGCGCTGATGGAGCGGCGGGCGTCGCGGCGGCGAATGCTCGAGGTCCTCGTCCGCGTGCTCCCCGCCCTCGCCGCCGCCCACGGGAGGGGCATCGTCCACCGCGACCTCAAGCCGGAGAACCTCTTCGTCCAGACCACGGACGCAGGCGAGGCGGTGAAGATCCTCGACTTCGGCATCGCCCTTCGGCCCGGCGAGCCGCGGGCGACGTCGACCGGCGTGTCGGTCGGGACCCCGGTCTACATGAGCCCCGAGCAGGCCACGCGCCCCAAGGAGGTCGGGACGCCGGCCGACGTGTGGAGCTTCGGCGTGATGCTCTACGAGGTGCTGAGCGAGGGGCGCGTTCCGTTCGATGGCGAGACCCCCGCCACGGTGTTCCTGGCGCTCGCAGCCGCGACCCCGGCGCCGATCGGGGCCTACGTCGATGCCCTCGACCCCCGCCTCACGGATCTCGTGGGCGCGTGCCTGGCCCGGGAGCCGGGGGAGCGGCCGAGCGCGGAGGAAGCGCATCGGCGGCTCCGGGCGACCCTCGACGACCCGGGGATGAGCCTGGGCCGGGTGGTCCGGGACGACGCGGTGGCTCGCGAGCGGGCCTCGGCGGCGTCGGCCCCGCCCCGTCGACCGCCCCCGCGCCGTCGGTCCCTCTGGCGCGCCCTCGGCGTAGCGCTGGTCGTTTCGGCCGGTTTGGCTCTCGCCCAGCTCGCGGTCGAGGCGGCGACGGGCGGGGGTCGCCGGTCGGTCGATGGACCTCCTCTCGACGCGGCGACCACGCCGCCCGCCCGGGGGGCCGGGCAGGAGCCGACGGGTGGTCGCGGTGTCGCGCCGGGCCGAGGTTCCCGGTCCGGTGCCGCCGCCGATCCGCCCGAGCCGCTCCACGGGACGGAGAGCTCCGCTCGCACACCGGCGCCGAGGGGCGGCGACCCGGACGCGGACGAGGGTCGGACCATGTCGGGCAGCGCTCCGGCGAGCGGGCCTGGCGGCGCTGCGGGGTCGGCCACGCCGGCGGGTCCGGGGGCCCCTCGCGCTGCGGCCTCCGGGACCGGATCGTCGGCGGCGCGAGCGCCGCGGCCCTCACGCCGCGCTCCGGCCACCGGGGCCTCTCCCGATCGTGGCGCCGCCTCGGAAGCGTCCGCCGCGAGGGGCCGAGGAGCGGCCGACTCGTCGTCGCACGGCGCAACGTCGCCAGCGCCGGGGGGCGGCTCCGCCGACCGCTCCACGGGCGCCGACCGCTCTGCCGGCGCCGACCGCTCTGCCGGCGCCGAGCGCGAAGCGGGCTCCGCCTCGCCCGACCGCACGGCTGGCTCCTCGACCCGGGCCTCCTCCCAGGGGGGCGCGTCCGACGCCGGGGCGCCCGGCTCCACGGGGTCCACGCGCCGGCCCGCGCCACCACCGTCGCGGACGCCGGCGCCCCCGGCACCGGAAGACGACCCGCCCCCCCGGCCTCCCTTCAGCTTCTGAAGCCCGATGGCGACGCGTCTCACCGTCCTCGCGCTCGCGCGCGGCCTCGGCGTCCCCGCGCCAGCCCTCGCGTCCCCCTGGACCCTGCCCCGAGGACGCCTCGTGGTCGGCCTCGGGTACGACTACCAACAGGCCTCGGGGGAGTTCTTCGGCGTCGACGCCAACGAGCCGCGGGCCCGGCGTCCCTTTCCGCTCCGCGGGGCTTACGATGCCTCCACGGTGCGCCTCGCCGCGCGCCTCGGCGTCCTCGACGAGCTCGAGCTGCCCCTGTCGCTCCCGTTCCGCGTCGTGAGCTACCGCTCGGACCCGGTGCTCCTCCTCGAGCAGCCCGCGGACAGCACCGAGTCGGCCTTCGACTTCTATCAGCAGAACGTGATCGACCTGAGCCGCGTGGCCGTCGGTGTATCCGACATCGCGGTCAGCGGGCGCTACCGCTGGAGCCTCTCCCCGATCGCCACCGCGACGGAGCTCCGCTTGCGGATCCCGACCGGCTACCGGGGACCGTCCGGGACCTTCGGCGACGAGCCCACCTCGGCCGAGGCCTTCGCCGCCGACCCCGCCCGCTTCATCTCGCCGGCGAACGTGACGGACGACGTGACCCTCGGGGCGGGCACTCTCGACATCATCCTGCGCCAGCACGCCGGGGCGGCGTTCCGCTCGGGGACCTTCGTTCGCGCCGAGGTGGCCTACGCCCTTCGCTTCGGGGGGGGCGGCGACCAGTTCCTCGGTGCGCTGCGCGCCGGGCAGCTCCTCGGCGAGCGCGTGCTCCTGTACGTCAACGGTGACCTCGCGCTCACCGTTCAACGGGGTCGGGTGATCGGAGTGGCGGTGGCGGCCGTGGACCCGACGCTCCCCGCGGAGGACTACGGCGGCTCCACGAACCTGTTCCTCCGCGAGGTCCCGCTCCAGTTCGACGCGCTGATCGTCGGGGGCGGCCTGATCCTGCGCTTGCTGGACGACGTCGAGCTCAACGCGGGCTACTTCCAGATCGTGTGGGGCCGTAACGTGGCGGCGATCCGGGGTCTGTCGCTCACGATCGCGGTCCAGACCGAGCTCTTCTCGGACGAGCCGTCCTGAGCCTCCGGGCGAGGGGCGGTGAGGCGCCGGGCCCCTCTCGCCGGGGCGGGATCTCTGCCCGGTGGACGCTCGCCCACGTTTCGGCGCACGCTCCGCTCGACGTGCGTCGCTCTCGGTTCCATCCGGGTCTGGTGCTCGTGGCCGCGCTGACGCTCGGCTGCGGCGGAGCGCGCGCGGGCGGGGAGCCCTCCCCGGCAGCGCCTGGCGAGCCGGCGCGAGCCGAGGAGCCGCTCGAGGCAGAGCTCGGCCTGCTCGGCCTCTACGGCTTCCCGGTCATCGCGAGCTCGACGCCGATCCACCCGGCCTACGCGCGGGGGAGGACGGAGCTCCGGGCCGCGGGGCAGGCCCTCGACGACGGGGAGCGCTGGGGGGCCGCCGCGCAGGCCTACCTCCGTGCCGCGGCGGCGTTCCGCGAGGTGCCGGCGAGCGACGAGCACGCGGAGAGCTTCGAGGAGCTGCGCCGTCTGAGCTGCGCCAACGCCTTCGTGTCCTTCGTCAACGCAGGCGACGAGGCCGGAGCGCGGGCCGCGGCCCGAGATCTCGACGACGGGGACCCGCGCTGCGCGGGGATACTGAGGGGCGAGTCGCCCCTCGACCCGCGCGCGAGCCGCACCGAGGCCCACCCATGATCGTGAACGCGTACCGCGTCATGGACGCCGGCCACCTGGTGGAGCTGGACCCATCCGAGACGGAGGCGATCGACGGGAGGGGCGAAGCGCCGGTCTGGGTCGACCTCGAGCACCCGAGCGCTGAGGAGCTGGACGGCTGGCTCCGCCGGAGCGAGGCGCCGGAGGTGGTGCGGACGGTGGTCGCCGCGTCGGACTGGGTGGGGAGCGGCGCGATCGCGGTCGACGAGGCCGCCGCCTTCACCCTTCCGACCTTCGGCTTCGCCGGCGACCGAGCGGTGCGTGTGACGGGAGTCGCGATCGGCACGGTGCTCCTGACGTGGCATGCCGACAAGCTCGAGAGCCTGCTCGACCGGCACCCGGCGCTGCGGCGGAGCGGCGTGCTCCAGGAGCCGACGATCGCAGGCCTGCTCAGCCTGATCGTCCGGCTGGTCGTCCAGTGGAGCGCGGGCGTGGAGCGGCGCCTTCGCGAGGACGTCGCGAGGCTCTCGAAGCGCATGGACGATGGCGAGATCCTCGAGCTGGAAGACCTCGTCGCGGACGACCAGCGGCTCCTCGACATCTCGGCCACGCTGACGGACCAGGTTGCCGCCGTGACGGCGCTCTCGACGACGAGGACGTCGAGCCTCGACCTCACCGCGCTCGGGCCAGCCTTCACGGTCGCGCTCGACAACCTCACCGTGCTCGACCGGAGCCTCGACCGTCTTCAGAAGCGCGTGGACACCCTGCGGAGCCGGTACGCCTCCGCGCTCGCGGAGCGAACCAACAAGCGGCTCTCGTTCTTGACCGTCCTGTCCGCCGTGTTCCTCCCCCTGACGCTGATCGCGGGGATCTACGGGATGAACTTCGAGGTCATGCCGGAGCTCGGAGCACCCTACGCGTACCCGCTGACGCTGCTGGCGATGGCCGCCATCGCGGGCGGCATGCTGCTCTACTTCTGGCGGGACGGGTGGTTCGGCTGAGCGCGGCCGGTCCGCGCCTGCCTCTGGTCAGCGTTGGCCGCCGCCACCTCGGTCAGCCGGGGCGGACCCGCTGGCCATGGCAGCTCGAGGGCCTGGCCCTGCCGGATCTTCGACCAGGCGCCCCAGACCTCCCGGAGCCGCTGCAGCGCGGGGTCGGCCGTCGGCCGGCGCTTCTTGAAGGCGGTCTGCAGCATCGCGACGCGGCGCTCGATCATCATCAGGGCGTCCTGGACCTCCTCCGGGAGATCGCCGCGTAGCTCTTCGAGGGAGGCGCCCGAGGCGAGGCGACCGTAGAAGCCCTCCTCCGTGGCGAGGTGGCCCTCGACCGCGTAATGGGCGAGGTCGTGCAGGAGCAGGGAGCGCGTCTCCAGCCGCACGTCGATCGTCGGGTGGGGCGGGCGCTCGACCACGAAGCGGTGCGTCTTGGGGTCGAGGCGGGAGATCAGGATGCGCATGCTCGGGTTTCTCGACGCCGTCGGAGGGTTGCGGCGGTCACGGGAACACGGTCCCCGGGTCGGGTACGACGATGTCGCCCGTGTCCAACAGCGTCCCGTTCCCTTCGTACACGACGCGCTGTCGGAGCTTCGAGAGCGGGTAGTTGCCGTCGTCAAGGCAGATGCCGATCGGGTGGCCACGAACGGCGCCCCCGGCGAGGCACACCTGCGCGTCTCCGGCCCCCTGGACTCCGCAGCTCGCTCCGCCCTCGAGGCGGACGTGCGACGCGGCGACATCGGCGCCGTCGTAGGCACCGAGGCTCACCCCAGCCGGGCGCATGGAGCAGGCAGGGTCGCAGTCGGGAGCCCGCGTGTTGCGCACCTCGACGTCCGTGAGCTCGGCGACCGTCCCGCGCCCGAACGCCGCGAAGCCGATCTCGCGGTTGTCCTCCAGCCGAGCGCGCCGGAGCGTGAGATTGCTGTCCGCGGCGACGGTCAGGCCGCGACCCCATGCGCCGTCGCTCTCCTGAGACCGAGTCCGCCGGACCACGAGGTCCGTCACATCGGCCCGGACGTCGAGGGCGAGCTCGACCCCGAGCGAGCGGCAGTCCTCCACGAGCACCCGCTCGAGCACGATATCGGCGCTGCGGTACCCGACGACCCCCAGACCGGCCGTACCGTCGAGCGCCTGGGGCCGCGTCTCGCGAACGTGGAGATCCTCGATGCGGCCCACGGTCCCGCCGCCCGCCATGACGACCGCCACGTCGTGGTTCCGCTCGAAAAGGGCCCGCGTCAGCTCGATGCGGGCCCCGAACCTGACCTCGAGCCCGCGCCCGAACTCTCCCGGAGCTGCGATCGGGGACGTCCCGGCCTGCGGCAGGGTGTCGCGCACCACCAGGTCGCGGAGCACACCCTCCGCTCCCATCCCGTCGAAATCGACGGCGGTGAGCCGGCTGCCCTCCACGAGGGTACGGCTCAGGTCGATGCAGCTCCCGCTCCGCACCTCCACGCCGTGGCCTCCGCCCCCCGTGTCGGTCGCCTCGATGGGCTGCGTATCGCGCACGACGAGGTCGCCGACGGACGCTGCTGATCTCCCGGCCAATCGGAGGCCCGTGTAGGCGCTGCGGTCGACGCGCGCGCGCTCGAGCGTGAGGTCGGCCTCGGCCCCGACCAGGACCCCGGCAGCCTCCGGGCTGACGCCCACCGTCTCGCGTACCTGCAGGTCTTCGACCCGCGCCGTCGTGCCGGACCCGACGACACTGATCCCCCGGTTCGGGTTCCGCTGGAGCACCGCGCGCCGGAGCTCGAGCCGGGCGTCGACCACCGCGACGCCCGCCATCAAAGGCACGGAGGGGTCCCCCTGTCCGTCCCGGGCCACCAGGTCCTCCGCGACGAGAGTGGCCCGATCGACTGAGCTCAGGTCCCAGAGAGCGTTGCGCTCGAGCAGCGTGCGCCGGAGGACGAGGCGGGCATCCTCTTGGCCGTTCACCCCTGCCCCGCCCGCGTCGTCCCGTTTCCGTCCCCGGGTTCGCCGGATCACCAGGTCGGTTGCCGTCACCTCGGTCTCCGCGTCGCTGGCGAACAGGCCAACCTCCCGGTTGTTCTCGAGGATGACGCGCTGGAGCGTCGCCCTCGACCCGCCAGTCACGTTCACCCCGCGCCCGCCCTCCCCGGAGGCCAGCTCCGATTCCGTGTCGCGGATCACCACATCGGTGAGGGCCCCCGTACTCCCGTCGTCCATCGAAAGGCCGACGCCGTGGTTGCCCTCCATCAGGGTCCCGTTCAGCTCGACGGCTCCCCCCTCATCGACGCTGAGCCCATATCCCAGCCGGTCGTCGGCCTCCTGGGGGAGGGTGTCCCGCACGATGATGCCCTTCCCCACCAGCCGGGCGTCGGGGCCGAGCAGCAGGATCCCCGCGTAGCGGTTCCCGTCGATCAGGGCTCGGTCGAGCGCCACCTCGGCGCCGAGCTCGACGCGGAGGCCCACGCCGCCGACCCTGGTCCCGGTCACGCCCCGGGTGCCGGTGATCCGGACGTCGGACGCCGTGAGCTCGGACCCCTCCAGGAAGACGCCGATGCCGGCCTCCTGGTTGCGGGCGACGAGGGCGCGCTCGAGGGTCAGCCGCCCGCCGGCGTCGACGCTGATGCCGAAGCCCGTGAAACGATCGCGACCGATGCCCCCGATGTCTCGCACGACCAACGACCGAGCCTGGACGCGCGCCGCCGACGTGACGAGGAGCCCCGCCATGACCTCGGAGATCTGCGCGATCTCGATCCCCTCCAGGGCGACCGGAGCCCCCCTGCGTCGAACGCGGAGACCGCCAGCCTCCCCGGGCCCGATCCGGATGCTCTCGAGGCGGACTGGAGCATCGTGACGGGCGACGTCGACAATCGCGGTCCGGTCGCTCTCGGCCGCGGGGACCAGCGAGGTCTCCCTGACGCACCGCCCCCGCAACGACACCCCGTCCGGCCAGGTACGGTCTACCTCGTAGGCTCCCGTCCCGAGCATCACCACGGCCCCGGGCTCGGCCAGGTCGAGGGCGTCGGCGAGCGTCCCCACTGGGGCCTCCCGCGTCCCGTCTCCCCCGGGCGCAGCCCCGTCGAGCGCGTAGACGAGCGGCGTACCTTCCAAGAGGTCCGAGGTGTCGGCGAAGGGCCCGTCCCCGCAGGGGCGACCGATCGGCCGGCAGCTCTCCTCGCCCGGGAAGTGCGCCTCGCCCTCCCGGCAAGCCTCGGGCCCCTCCGGCCCGTAGGGCTCGCACGTGCCCACGCCGTCCACCTCGACCTGCGGCCAACCGCCCTCGCAGGGCCACGCGATCGGTGGGACGCCGCCCTCGAGCCAGTGGATCGCGGGGGGCGCGATGGCGGGCTCGCCGATCTCGAGCCAAGGGATGTCGGGCGGGGCGGGAGGCTGCGGTCGCGCGCCCCGCGGCTCGACGCCGATGTCCGCGGCCATATCGGGCACGACCTGCGGTCCGCACCCGAGCGCCGACCCCGCGAGCAGGGCGGTGAGAACCTGCCGCAGGCAGACGCGCACATCGAAAGCGTACGGGCGACTCGCGCGAGGCGCAAGCCGCGGCTGAGGTCCACGAGCACGGCTACCCGCTCGGCTGGCATGCCGGGCACCAGTAGGTGCTCCGGCCCGCGGTGCCCTGACGCCGCATCCGGATCGGTGTCCGGCACCGAAAGCACGCCTTGCCCTGCCGTCCGTACACCCACAGGCGCTGGCCGTCGTATCCGCGGCGCGTGACGCGGGGAAAGCCCCGCAGGTTCTGCTTCATTAGAGCACGTGCTCGCTGGAGGGCCTCTCGAAGCGTGGCGTCGTCGCTCTCCGCCACGGGCCGGAACGGGTCGAGGCCCAGCAGGAAGAGCGTCTCCGACTTGTAGACGTTGCCGATCCCGGCGACGAGCTGCTGCCGCATCACCGCCTCGCCGATCGGGAGGTGCCCGTGGCCGCGCAAGCGGCGCACGGCCTCGTCGAGGTCGACGTCCGGGTCGAGCAGGTCGGGGCCGAGGCCCCGGAGCTGCGCGGAGTGATCCTCGCTTGCGAGGAGCTCGACCAGCGGGGCGTGGAAGCACACCGCGACCCAGTCGTCGGTCTCGAGCACGGCATGGGCGCCCGAGGCGCGCTTGCGCCAGGGCTCGCCGGGTCGGTAGATGTGCCAGCTGCCCTCCATCCGCATGTGGGTGTGGAGCACGCGGCCGTCGTCGAAGTGGACGAGGAGGTTCTTGCCCCGGGCGGTCACCTCCCGGACCTGCCGGCCGGCGAGGTCGGCCTGCTCGAGCTCCGGCAGCACGCTGGAGAACCGCGTGACCTCGCGCCCTCCGATCGCCCTCTGGAGGGTGCGGGCTGCGCGGTGGATGGTGTCGCCCTCAGGCAACGTCCTCGACCCGGCGGTGGAGGCCCTTGCTCGTGGCCTTGAAGCCCTCGTCGCTGAGGAGCGGGCCGAGCACGCTGTCCCGCGGGTCCACCCCGTCGATCCGCTTCAGCAGGACGGCCCGGTTGTGGCGGCCGGCCCCGGTCGCGGTGCTGAGGCCGCGGACCAGCGCCCGCGCGGCACGCAGGCGATCCCGCTCCAGGTCCGGCAGGAACGTGAGCACGCTGTGGCCGGTGCGACCGAGGTAGCCGATCAGCCGCCCCTCGTGCAGCACGACCCTCGATCCGGCGGCGCGGCCGGGCCGCGCGCCCTCGTCCCGGTCGGGCCAGGGCAGCGCCGCGCCGTAGAGATTGGCGGGGTCGTCGGCGGCGAGCAGCACGACCCGGTCGGCGTCCTCCTCGCTCGGGTCCCGATGGCTCCGCAGCCGGTCCTCGGCGCCGGGCAACGCGAACTGCGTCGCGCCCAGCCCCGCCACGAAGTAGCCCCGCCGCACCCTCCCGGCCTCCTCCATCGCCTTGAGCACGGGGTAGATCGCCCCGAAGCCACCCTCGATCTCCTCGGCCTTGATCGCGTCGCGTGTCAACACGCCGTGCCGCTCGAGGAGCAGCGTGACGCGGGCCTGCGCGCGCTCGGTGGCGCTCACCTCGGTGGAGGGCGGCGGCAACAGCGACCACCGCCCCTCCGACCCCGGCGGCCCCCCTCGCCGATGGCCGCTCTGGAGCGCCGAGCGGCGTCGCACCCGGCGCTCGTCGGCGCCGCGCAGGGCGCGCACCGGCAGCAGGGTGTCGTTCGTCACCTGCCCCGCCCAGACCAGGTCCCACAGGGTCTCGAGCACGTCGTTCCCGAAGGCGCCGGCCGCCTCGGCGAGCTCCCGGAAGAACACGGCCCCCCGGTCCGCGAGGATGGCGCGCAGCGTCGCGGCCAGCTCCCCCTCCACCGGCGCCGGCGGCGGCGCGAGCCGGTCGAAGTGCTCGGCGAGGTAGAGCGCGACCCGGCCGTCCTTCGAGCCGAGGCTCCCCGTGCCGCGCCACACGACCTCCCCCGACGCGCAGAGCTCGTCGAGGTCCCGGCGGTCGTAGTTCCGCAGCCGGCTTGCGAGCACGTGGGTCTCGAGGGAGCTCGCGGGGATCGGCGCGCCCTGCAGCGTCTCGATCACGCCCAACAGCGCCTCGATCCCGCCCCGGCCCCGGCCGATGCCGTGCCAGTCGAGGCTGAACCGCTGGAACACGTCGGGCTCGACCGGCTCCACTTCCTGGCGGAGCTTCGCGAGCGACAGCCGCTTGATGCGGCGCAGCACGTCGACCTCGACCCACTCGCGGCCGTGGCCGCCCGGCAGGAACTCGCCCTCGAGCACGCGATCCCGAGCCGCGAGGCGATCGAGCACCATGCGCACCGCGCCCGGGCCCAGGCCGAGGCGGTCCGCGACCTGGTCCGCCGTGAAGGGGCCGTGGGTGCGGGCGTAGCGGCCCACGAGATCGCCCAGCGGATCCTCCACCGGCTCGAGCAGGCTCTGCGGCAGGCCGGGCGGCGGCACGATGCCCAGCCCGTCCCGCAGCCGCGCGACGTCCTCGACCGCCGCCACCCGGGTCTCGTCCCCGATCGTCACCTCGACCGCGCGTCGGGCTCTGAGCAGCTCCTCGACCCATCCGTCCAGGTCCGCCCCCTCCTCGACCCGCGCCCTCAGCTCGTCCCGGCGGGGGTCGCCGAGGGACAGGAGCAGGTCGTGGAGGCCGTCGAGATGCCGCACCGGACGCGTCGACAGGCGCTGGAGCTGGGCCTCGACCTCGCGGATCGCGTCGATGTCGAGCAGCTCGCGGAGCTCCGGCTCGCCGAGCAGCTCCCGCAGCTGGCCGTGGGCGAGCGTGAGCATCTGGGTCCGCCGCTCCGCGAGCGGGGCGTCGCCCTCGTAGATGAAGCTCGCGACGTAGTTGAAGAGCAGCGACGCGGCGAAGGGCGACGGCTGGCGGGTCTCCACGCCCGCCACGAGCACCTTGCGGTTCTTCACGTCGCTCAGCAGCGCCTGGAGGCCCGGCAGGTCGAACACGTCCCGGAGGCACTCCCGGTAGGTCTCGAGGACGATGGGGAAGTCGCTGAAGCGGCTCGCCACCTTGAGGAGCTGGGCGCTCTTTCGCCGCTGGGCCCAGAGCGGCGTGCGCTGGCCGGGCCGGCGCCGGGGCAGGAGCAGCGAGCGCCCCGCGTTCTCGCGGAAGCGCGCCGCGAACAGGCTCGTCGAGGAGAGCTGCTCCACCACGAGGCCCTCCACCTCGTCCGGGTCGGGAAAGAACAGCCCCTCGTCGGGCGCGACGTCCGCGTCGGGCAGGCGGAACACCATGCCGTCGTCCGCCCACATCGTGTCCGGCTCATGGCCTTCCTCCCGGAGCTTGGCGCTCGCCGCGGTCACCCACGGGGCATGGACCCGGGCGCCGAAGGGGCTGAGCACGGTGATGACGAGGTCGCCGATCTCATCGCGAAAGCGCTCGACGACGATCGTGCGGTCCGTGGGCAGCCGCCCCGTCGCCTCGAGCTCGTCCTTCAGGTACTTGAGGAGGTTCGCGCTGGCCCGGGCGTCGAGGCCGTGCTCGTCGATCAGGCGCGCGTGGGCTTCGGCCTCGGGGGTGCGGGCGAGCTCCCGGGTGAGCTTGCCGATCGCCCGGCCGAACTCGAGCGGCCTCCCGGGCCGGTCACCGTGCCAGAAGGGCATCTTGCCGGGCTCGCCGGGGGCCGGCGTCACCAGCACGCGGTCGTGGGTGATCTCGGCGATCCGCCAGGAGCTCGCGCCGAGCAGGAACACGTCGCCCTCCCGGCTCTCGAACACCATCTCCTCGTCGAGCTCGCCCACCCGGACGGGCTTGTCGGCGTCGGCGAGGAAGACGCCGTAGAGGCCGCGATCGGGGATCGTGCCCGCGTTCGCGACCGCCAGCATCCGGGCGCCCTTCCGGGGCCGGAGCGTGGCGCCGATGCGGTCCCACGTGATCCGGGGCCGGAGCTCCGCGAACTCCTCCGACGGGTAGCGCCCGCTCAGCATGTCGAGGACCCCTTCGAAGCTCCGGCGCGGGAGGTCCGCGAAGGGCGCTGCGCCCCGCACCACCCGCAGGACGTCCGCGAGCTCCCGGGGGCCCTCCACGAGCATCGCGACCACCTGCTGGGCCAGCACGTCGAGCGGGTTGCGGGGGTAGAAGGTCGCCTCGACCTTCCCGACGCGCACGTGGCGAGTGACGGCGGCGCACGCGAGGAGGTCGCCGCGGAACTTCGGGAACATCACGCCGCGGCTGACCGCGCCGACGTGATGGCCGGCCCGGCCGATCCGCTGGACGCCCGAGGCCACCGACGGCGGCGCCTCGATCTGGATGACGAGGTCCACCGCGCCCATGTCGATGCCGAGCTCGAGGGAGCTCGTGGCCACGATCGCGGGAAGGTCGCCGCGCTTGAGGCGGTCCTCGATCGCGGCCCGCGTGTCCTTGGCGATCGACCCGTGGTGGGCGAGGCAGAGCTCCTCGTCGGCGAGCTCGTTCAGCGCCCCCGCCAGGCGCTCGGCGAGCCGGCGGGAGTTGACGAAGATCATGGTCGAGCGATGGGCGCGGATCAGCTCGACGAGCCGCGGGTGGATCGACGGCCAGATGCTCGTGGGCCGCGGGCCGGCGGCGGCGGGCCCGCTCTGGAGCTCCTCCTCCTCGGCGAGGCGCGCCATGTCCTCCACCGGCACCTCGACGCTCAGCTCGATCGCCTTCGGCGCGCTGGCGTCGACGATCGTGACCGGGCGCGGCCGGCCGGGCTCGTCGGGGCTCGGCACCTCGTAGCCGCCGAGGAGCCGCGCCACCTCGTCGAGGGGGCGCTGGGTGGCGCTGAGCCCGATGCGCTGGCTACGCCGACCGAGCAAGCCCTCGAGGCGCTCGAGGGACAGGAACAGGTGAGCCCCTCGCTTGGTGGCGACCATCGAGTGGATCTCGTCGATGATCACCGTCTCGACGGTCCCCAGCGTCGCGCGGGCCTGGCTCGTCAGGAGGAGGTAGAGGCTCTCGGGGGTCGTGATCAGGATGTCGGGTGGATGCTTCTGCATCCGCCGCCGCTCGTCGGGCGGCGTATCGCCGCTGCGGACGCCGACCGTCGGGAGCTCGAAGGCGGCTCCGTTCCGCTCCGCGATCACCCGGATGCCGTTCAGAGGCGCGCGGAGGTTCCGCTCCACGTCGACGCCGAGGGCCTTGAGGGGGCTGACGTAGAGGACCTTGACCCCGTCGCCGGCCTCCGGCCGAGGCTTGAACATCAGCCGATCGATCGCGACCAGGAACGCGCTCAGCGTCTTGCCGCTGCCGGTGGGCGCCAGCAGCAGGGTCGACTCGCCGCGCACGATCGGCGGCCAGCCCTGGGCCTGAGCCTGGGTGGGCGCGGCGAAGGACGTCTCGAACCAGCGGCGGGTCGATCGGTGGGCGAAGGCGAGCGGGTCCGCCGACGAGGGGGCAGCCATCGGTCGGGCCAGGATGGCACGCTCGGCCGGGCGAGGCCGGCGGCTCGGACACCGGGCGAGGCCTACGGCTGGAGCAGCGCCGGCGACGCCCACGACGCGGTGAACACGGCCCCGTCGTCCGTTCGCTGGCACGTGAGGCTCACCTGCCGCCTCCCCGCATCCTCGAGGAGCTGGCCCACCCCGAGGCGGAGGCCCCGGAGCGCGAAGTCGGTGACCTCGGGCCAGGATCGCAGGTGGAGCTCGCCGCGCCCGGCGCCCGTGACCCTCGCTTCCAGGCGGCCGACGTTGTAGGTGCGCCGGTAGAGTGCGCTCGCCCGGCCCAGGAGGCGTGCGTCGCTGGCGAGGCGCATCAGCACCCGCCGGATCGGCCGAAACCGCTGGGCGACGCTGAAGCGCACGACCCGGGCGTGGACGTCCTCGACCGGCTCGCCCAGCAGCCGTGCCAGCGCCTCGTAGAACGCCTCCACCGCGCGCAGCGGCACCCACTGGATCGGGTGGGCGTTGCGGATCTCGTCGGCGTCCCGGGAGGGCAGCGCGGCCAGCACCATCCGGAGGACCTCGTCCCCCCACTGCTCCCGGACGAAGTGCCGGTGCAGCTCCACCATGGCGCCGGTGAAGCAGGGTTCGCGGCGCATGGCCAGGACCGTGCGCGAGCCCGCCGAGCGACGCCAGGCTCAGTTCTGGAAGAAGATCAAATAGACGGCAACGACGACGACCAAGAGGAGCACGGCGAGCAACGGCCACGTCACAGCGTCGGTCCAGCCGTAGTCCACGGCGTCCCCCGAGCGCCTCGCCTCGCTTCGCGGGGCGCGGGCGTCGCCGCGCGCCTTGCGCTTGGACGACCCCTTCTTGGCCTTCTTCGTCGAGGCGCGGGCCTTCTTCGGGCGGCCCTTCGTCGGGCTGTCCCGGTCGGGCCGGGAGCGCCCCGTCTCGGCCTTCCGCGCCGGGTCCTTGCGCTCGCGGCGGCCCTTTGCTGTGGGCTCGGCCTCGGCGGTCTCGGGCTTGGCCGGCTCCCGCTCGGGGGCTTCGGGCTCGTCGGGCTCGACAGCCTTGGCCTCGCCGGGTGCGGCGGACTTGGAGGGCTCGGGCTCAGCGGGTCCGGGCTCGGCGGTCTCGGGCTCGTCGGGGTCGTCGTCGGCCGGCGCGCCCAGGTCGTAGTTGCTCGGCCGTCCCCCGTGGCTCTCCACGAGCGATCGGATCCGGTCGCGCCCCTCCTCCTCGACCCGGACGAACTTGATGCCCATCCCGGCGGGCTGGGCGTCCGTGGCCTCGTCGAGGCTCCGCGTCCAGACGACCCGACCCACGGCCTCGACGTAGGTATCCCCATCCTCCTCGTCGACCACGAGCTGGACCTTCACGAGCGTCGCCTTCGCCATCGGCTCGTCGCTGCGGACGAACACGCCCGTCGCGGACAGATCCTCGCTGTGCTTCTCGATGAAGTCGGCGAGGGTCGGGCTCCGCAGGCGCACCACCGTCTGCACATCCGCGCGCTGGCTCTCCCGGTCGTCGATGCTCATGTCCCTCCTGGCTCAGCGGCCTCCTCGCGCCTTGGTACCGCAGGTGAGGGCATGCCGGGAAGCAGTCCCCGCGGCGCGAGGGGCGGCGAAGCGGATCCCATCGGCCGGAAACGGGTCTACGTTAGGCTCCAACGCGATGGGGACCTTTGCAGAGAGCGTGGCCACCCTCGCCAAGCAGCTCGGCTGGGCCGCGGAGCAGCTCCACGAGGACCAGGTCCGGATCCAGGTTCCGGCG
This sequence comes from Sandaracinaceae bacterium, assembly GCA_050331215.1. Classification (GTDB taxonomy): domain Bacteria; phylum Myxococcota_A; class Polyangia; order Polyangiales; family Sandaracinaceae; genus JBHJHB01. Next base: position 20,041 of record JBHJHB010000058.1, read on the forward strand.
GACGCCGGAGAGACCGTGCCCGTCTACATCCGGCCATGCGGGGAGATGCACGGCAGGGAGGTGCTCGAGCTGTCCTCGAGGGGGCTCAGGCTCCCGGAGGAGGACGCCTCGAAGATGCCGCTCCTGATCCTCGCCTTGCAGCGCAACGCGGACGTGCTCTTCGGGCACTGGGGGCTCGACGAAGAGGACGAGGCGTCGATCCTGCGCGTCTTCCATAGCCAGCTCACGGAGACCATGGACCTCGCGGAGCTCAAGGCGGCGGCGATGGCCGGCGCCGACGAGTTCAGCCGGCTCGCTCAGGGCCTCGACGACATCCTGACCCAGGAGCGCCGGACCCTGGTGCCCTGAGGGGTCTACCAGACGGGGCGCGGCGCGCGGCGCCACTCCGGGATCACCACCCGGCGGGTCCCACCGCGTGGCGTCGAACGAGGCGGCGGGGGTCCCGCGCTCGATCGCTCGTCGCGCGCGAGCTCGCGGAGACGGGCGACCCGCTCCTCCGTCCGCGGGTGGGTGAGAAGGTAGCTCGGGAGCTCCGCGGTGAGGACGGCCATCCACCAGGGGCCTCGGCTCGCGCGCTCGAGCTTCAGGAGCGCCGACGCCAGCACCAGCGGTTGACCGGTGAGGGCCACCGCCCCGAGGTCGGCGTCGAGCTCCCGCGACCGGCTCAGCGCGAGGCCGAGGAGATTGACGAGCCAGGGTGCGCCGAGCAGCAGCGCGACCGCGAGCCACGGCACGCCCTGCCCCGTGGCGGCGAGCAGGGGCAGGTTGAACGCCAGGAGCAGCAGTCCGACGAAGGCCATGGTGCGGGTCAGGCTTCGGACGACGGCCGCGACCCGCATCATGCGGATGTCCCGGCGGCGGAGGTGGCTCACCTCGTGGGCCAGGACCGCGAGGACCTCGCGTGGGTGGAGCAGCCTGAGCAGGGCCGGCGTCACCCCGATCGCCGTCTCGGTGCCGGACCCCGTGGCGAAGGCCTGCGGCACGGGCGCCGGCACGAGGTAGATCGGCGGCGCGGACCCGAGCTTCGCGCGGCGGGCGAGCTCGGCGACGGACGCGTGGAGGCCGGGCGCCTCGGCGGGGTGGAGCGGCCGGGCGCCCTGAGCGCGAAGCAGCTGGGCCGGGAGCGGGCTGGGGGCGAGCCAGAGGCTCAGCAGCGCGGCCCCGAACGTCCAGAGCACGCCGGTCGGGCCCCCCAGGAGCCAGCCGACCGCAGCCAGCAGCCCGGCCATGGCGCCAAGGAGCAGAAGAGAACGGAGGAGATTGCTGACGCGATGAGCATTCATCACGTCACGCAACGTAACCACTGGGCCAGGCGGCGGGCCCGGGCGACCATGAAGAAGCGTTAAGACAAGCGATTTCAGTCCGTTCGCTTCGGGCGGAGCGCCCTGGTCCGCGGCGGGCTCAGACGCTGGGGCGCCAGGCCCCGTCGCGCTGCCGCCAGCCGCGTCGATGGAGCTCCTGCTCGATGTGCGCTCGGCACATCCGGAGCGCGGCGAGCAAGGAGCGGGAGCCCGTCGCGCTGGGCTCCTGGTCGAGGTGGTCGATCTCCCGGCAGAGGCGCGCGTGCTCCGCGAACGCGAGCTGCACGCGGGGGTCTTCCGGGACGTCCCGGTCGTCGTCGAGGATGCTGCGCATGGCGTTGGTCTCCTGGCCCCCAGCCTGATCCCCGGATCCCCGTATGCACGCAGCGGATCGGCAACGCGGGTGAACGACGTGGGGCATCGCCACGGCCCGCACGGCCGGGCGGTGACGAGGGCGACCAACGTGCCGCGCGCGAGCGTCAGGAAGGTATCAGCGCCTATCCCGCACCCGGCGTCAGCACGTGGCTCGCTAGCACGAAGGCCGTCAGCGTCCCGCTGAGGACGGGCGTGTCGCCGACCCTCACCTCCACCTCGAGCACGTGCTTCTTGCCCCGCTGGATCGTCCGGCGGGCGACCGCCTCGACCTCGTCGCCGACCCGCACCGGCGCGAGGAAGCGGATGTCGGCGCTGCCGAGCACCACATGGGGGTCATTGACGGCCAGCATCGCGGCGTGGTCGGCGATGCCGAACACGAACCCGCCGTGCACGAGGCCCTCGTCGTCGGCGGCCATGCGGGCGGTCGTGGTGCACCGGACCGAGGCGAGGCCTTCTTCGAGGTGGAGCAGGTCCCCGACGAGCTCGCGGTCGAGGCGGAGGTGGGTGCGGGGCTCGGGCATGAGAACGACCCTTGTCAGGGCACGATACGACAAGAGTCGGAGGATCGTCAGCGGTCCGGTCGACGCGCGGCGCGTCGTCCGGCCTGCGACGGGTCCGCCCTGAGCCAGCCCGTTGGCCGCTGGTGGGCCCGTCGGCTAAGGTTCCGCCGCCTTCGGGGTGTCGCACAGCCTGGTAGTGCACGAGCTTTGGGTGCTCGTTGTCGTGGGTTCAAATCCCACCACCCCGACTCGCCGGGCTCCCGTCGGGGAGCCCACGTGGATGTGCACGAGCCAGCGCCCTTAGCTCAGCCGGATAGAGCAGCGGCCTTCTAAGCCGACGGTCGGAGGTTCGAGTCCTCCAGGGCGCGTCTCGCTCCGCGAAGCGCAGCGGTGCTCCGTACCGCCTGCGCGCTCTCGCGCACGGCCTTGGCTCTCGTCGGCTCCGCCGCCCGCTTACGGCTCCGCGGACCGCGTCCGCTCCGCTCGGAGGTCTTCCACGCTCCGGCGTGGCGTCCCGCAAGTCCGTCCCGCAAGTCCGCCCTCTGTACGCGGAAGTCTGTCCGGAGCGGTCGAGGTGGCGTCCCGCAAGTCCGCCCACTGTACGCGGAAGTCTGTCCGGAGCGGTCGAGGTGGCGAAGCGCTGAACCCGCAAGTCCGGTGAGCAGCCCAGAAGCCGTGACCTGAGAATACTACCCCCGAAAGAACGCCCACTGAACGCGGAAGTCACTCCGAAGCTGAAGACGAGGCGCCGGCCAGCGGAGGGAACGCCGCCGATG
>JBHJHB010000059.1:0-7922 GCA_050331215.1 Sandaracinaceae bacterium
GGGCCTCCTCGCGGTCGTCCTGGGCCCCGGCCGCTTGGGCTTGTGCCCGCTGGCGCGCGTGGGCTATCCGGCCGTTGGGGCTGCCCGGGGCGTACCAGCGGGCGGCGCGCCGGTTGTGGAGCACGGCCGCCCGCAGGTCGCCCCGGGCCCGGTGCTCGTCGCCCCGGTGGAGCTCGGCCCGGGATGCGGCGACCACCCGCGCGCCGATCACGACGAGGAGCACCCCGACGAGCGCGAGGACGCGGCTCGCCGTGCGCAGAGCCGCCGCGCTCACAGGAGGTCTCGGCGACGGAACACGATCGCCGCAGCGATCAGGAGGAGCGCGGCGTAGGCCACGCCATAGCCCACGGTCGACAGCAGGTAGGCGCCGACGCCCCCGCTCAGGTCGGCCTCGCCGCTCAGGAGATGCCGGCCCGGCACGAAGAGGTGGAAGTTCGGCACCACGCGCGCGACGCCCCGGAGGAACGCCTTCATCGCGTCGGTGAGGAGCTCGCTCCGCATGTCGGCCATCTCGTCCGCGCTGCGGCCGACCACCCAGACGCCCACGGTGAGGGCGCCCGTCAGGAAGGGGGTGCTGAAGGCGCTGAAGAACAGCGCCACGGCCGAGACGACCAGGACCTCGACGAAGATCAGGAGGAGCGCCGCGAGCACCGGCGTCAGCCCCACCCCGGCCGAGGCGGCGACCCCCGCGCCGCCGAGGACGAGGGCCAGGCTCCACGGCACGAGCACGGCGGTGCGGTCCCGGGCCCGCACGAGGGCGAGGGCGAGGACGCCGGCGGCGAGCACCACGACGGACGCGAGCAGGGGCCAGGGAGCCTGCGCGAGCACCGCCAGCACCCAGAGCTCGATCGCCCCCATGATCGCGATGAACACCAGCGCGGTGACCGCGATCCCCACGAACTTGCCGACGACGAACTCGTGCCGGCGCAGCGGTCGGGGGAGGATGATGTAGAGCGTCTTGCGGTCGATCTCCTTGTAGAGGAGGGAGCTCCCCAGGAACACGGCGATCACCACCGCGAACAGCGAGATCGACGCGAGCCCGATGTCGTGGACGATGCGCTCGCGCTCGTTCAGCGAGAGCTCGGCCAGGGCGAGGGTGAAGAGGAGGAGCGCCCCGGCGAAGGCCAGGACGCCGTAGAGGACCTTGTCGCGCACCGCCTCGCGGAACGTGTTGAGGCCGACCGCCCACAGCCGGACCGTCGAGGCGAGGGGCCCCAGGCCGGTCCGGGCCGCGGCGGCGGGGACCCGGTCGCCCGCCGCGGGGGTCTCGGGGCCGTCGGTCGTCGTCGCCATGGGGCCGAGTCTACCGTCAGAGAGGCCACATCGTGCTCACCCCCGCCGCCAGCCAGCCGGCCAGCTGCGCGTAGAGGGCGAAGAACCCGAGGGCGATGATCCCGGTGCTGAGCCGGAGCGCGCGACGCGTCTCGGCCGTGTCCGCCCAGCCGGAGGCCACCAGCAGGCGGACCGGCGCCGCCCACACGTGCACGGCGAAGGCGGTGATCCCGATCGCGTGGGGCACGGCGTGGACCCAGAGGCCGAGGCCCGTCTCCAGCCGGACCCACGTCAGCACCGGGTCGCCCCCCGAGGGCAGCTTCGGAAGCCACAGCCAGGCGGCGTGGTAGAGGAGGAAGGCGAGGGTCAGCGCCGCCCCGGCCCGGGCCAGCCACCCGAGCCTCCGCGCGACCTCCGGGTCCTCCGCCATCGCCCCACGCAGCGCGGGGGGCTCCGGCTCGCGCCACCGCAGCCCGACCTCGAGGACGAGCCAGCCGAGGACGGGCAGGACGACGAGGAGGCTCTCCAGCGCGATCGCGAGCCAGCCATGGGAGGTGAGGGCCAGCCGCCGGACGAGCGCGGCGGGGCCCCCGAACGCCGGCCACTGCTCGACGAGGTGGAAGGTCCCCCACCCCAGGACGGGGATCGTCGAGAGCAGGGCCTGCACCGTCCAGGCACGGGTCGAGGGGACCGCGGGGTGCACGCCACGGGCTTGTACCACGAGCGGCCAGGTGGGCCCGAAGACCGTGCCGCCTCTCATCACCGATATCTCGCCGTCATGCCTCGCATCGACATTTCGGTGGCCGGGCCTAGATCAAGCCCCATGACGGCTATCGCTCCCCGCGGCGGCGCGCCGGCGCCGGCGATCCGGGACCTCACGGACCTCGCCAGCCCCGACGCCGACCTGGCCGAGCTGGTGCGCCGGGGCCTCGACTGGCTCGCCGGCGTCGCCCCCTACGACCTCGCCACGGTGTTCGAGCTCCGCGGCGACGAGCTCGTGGTCCGAGCGGCGCGCGGCCCCCTGGCCGATGCGCGCCTCTCCGACCACCGGATCGCCCTGGCCCGCTTCCCCACCGTTCGGGAGGCCCTCGAGACGCGCCGGGCTCGGGCCTTCACGGAGCACGATCACCGGCACGGGGACGGCGATCCCTTCGACGGCGTCCTCGACCTGCCGGCAGGGCACAGCTGCATGGTCGTGCCCCTCACGGCGGGCGAGCGGGTGCTCGGCGCCCTGACCCTCGACCGCCGGGAGTGCGGCGTCTACCCCCAGGAGACGGTCGACCTCGCGGAGCTCTACGGCCGCCTCCTCGCCCTGGCGATCCATAACGCCGAGCTCCGGGCGGAGCTCGCCCGGACCGCCGAGCGCCGGCGGGTGCACGCGCGGGACCTCGAGGGGCGGCTCAGCGGCTCGGACGCGGGCGTCCTCGTCGAGAGCGCCTCGCCCGCCGTGCGCCGGCTCGCGCAGCGGGCCGGACAGGTAGCCGCCACCCGCACCCCGGTCCTGGTCCAGGGCGAGACCGGGACCGGCAAGGAGCGCCTCGCCCACGCGATCCACGAGTGGAGCGAGCGGGCGGCGGGGCCCTTCGTGGCCGGCAACTGCGCGGCCCTGCCGAGCCAGCTGCTCGAGAGCGAGCTGTTCGGCCACGCGCGGGGGGCCTTCACGGGCGCCACCGCCGCCCGCGCCGGCCGCTTCCGCATCGCCGACGGCGGCACGCTGTTCCTCGACGAGGTGGCGGAGCTCTCGCCGGAGGTCCAGGCCAAGCTGCTCCGCGCCGTGCAGGAGGGCGAGGTCCAGCCGCTCGGGAGCGACCGACCCGTGAAGGTCGACGTCCGGCTGATCGCCGCCTCCCACCGGAACCTCGAGGAGGCGATCCGGACCGGCACCTTCCGGGAGGACCTCTACTATCGCCTCAGCGTCTTCCCGCTCCGCCTCCCGCCGCTCCGGGAGCGCCTCGAGGACCTCCCGGCCCTGACCGCGCATCTGCTCCGCGAGCAGGCGAGCCGGACGGGGCGGCGGGGGGTGAGCGTCGGACCCGCGGGGATGGCCGCGCTGCGCCGCCATCGGTGGCCCGGCAACATCCGGGAGCTCGCGAACGTGCTCGAGCGGGCAACGATCGTGGCGCGCACGGACGAGCTCGGGCCCGACGACCTCGGCCTTCTGCCCGGCAGCGGCCACGGCGTGGCTCCCGGCGGCGACGCGGCGCCCCTGCCCCTCGCGGAGGTCGAGCGCCGCCACATCGAGGCCGCGCTCCGCTACACGGGCGGCAAGATCTACGGCGACGACGGCGCCGCAGCGCTGCTCGGCCTGAAGCCGTCGACCCTCCAGAGCCGGATGAAGAAGCGCGGGATCGACCGCAAAGCGATCTAAGGTTCGCCGTGTGGGGGAGGCGCTCGCGCTGGTCGTCAACCCGCGGGCCGGCGCCGGAGCGGCCCGCCGCCGACGCTCTGCGCTCGAGGCGGCCCTGCGGACGGCGGGCTTCGCGCCGGAGGCGCGGGTCACGGAGGGCCCGGGTCACGCGACGGAGCTCGTCCGGGACGCGCTCGCGGCCGGCGCCAAGGGGGTGGCGGTCGTCGGCGGCGACGGGACGCTCAACGAAGCGGTCAACGCCTTCTTCGACGACGCGGGCCAGCCCGTGGCCACCGGGGCGTGGCTCGCGCCCCTGGCGGTCGGCACCGGCGGCGACTTCGGCCGTACCCTCGGCCGGGTCGGCATGGTCCCCATGGTCGAGCGGCTTCGGGACGCCGCCCCGCGGCCGATCGACGCCGGCTGGATGACGGCGACGGGTCACGATGGGTCGCCGGTCGGCCGCGCCTTCCTCAACGTCGCCAGCTTCGGCCTCGGGGGCCGGGTCGACCGCCTCGTCGCGGGGGCCCCGAAGGTGCTGGGCGGACGTGTGGCCTTCTTCGTCGCCAGCCTGGGGGCGCTCCTCACGTACCGGCGCCAGCCGGTCCGCCTCACCGCCGATGACCGACCCCCGCGCGACGCGCGGATCCAGAACCTCGCCGTGGCCAACGGGCGGTTCTTCGGGGGCGGGATGGAGGTGGCGCCCCGCGCGCGCCTCGACGATGGCCTCCTCGACGTGGTGGGCCTCGAGATGCCGGCGGCGGCGCGCGTCGCCCTCGCGCCGGCGCTCTACCGAGGCCGCCACCTCGAGCGCGGCGGGGTCACCTTCGTGAGGGCCCGGCGCCTGCTGGCCGAGCCCCTGACCGACGAGCCGGTGCTGATCGACCTCGACGGAGAGATGCCCGGCCGGCTCCCGGCGACGTTCGAGGTGCGGCCGGCCGCCCTGCACCTCCGGGGATGAGCGAGCACGCGCTCCCGGTCGGTCGAGCCCGAGGCTCACTCCTCGCTGGCGGCGGCCGCCTCGACCGGCGGGGCAGGGGCGCGGCTGCGGCGTCGCGCGGCCCTCCGGACGGCGCGGGGGAAGTCGAGGATCGTCAGGGGCTCGCTCGAGCGACGCAAGCGCAGGTGCGAGCCGACCGGCACCTCGAAGACGACGTGGGGGCCGTCGAGGTACACCCGGCCCTCCCGCACCTGGCTCCAGATGTCGAGGGCCTCGTCGGGGCCGACCAGGCCCCGCCGCAGCCGGTAGGGGCCGTTCGGCGGCTGGTAGGGCTCGCGCACGACGTACTGAAGGCGCCTCGAGCCGGGCGCCAGGACCCGACCGCCCGCGCTCCGCTGGGCGGCGGTCGACCCGGCCGCGGGGCCGATCCAGACCCCGCTCGACTTCTGCTCCTCCTCCGTGTCGCCGTCCCGGAGGATGTAGCGGGTCGTCGCGGCCGCGAGGACGTGGCAGAAGAGCGCGTCGTTGAGCACGCGGCGCGACACCACCCGCCCGTCGATCTCGACCTGCATGCGGGTGAGGCGGCTCTCGTGGAGGGCCCCGCTCAACGCTGCGCGAAGGGAGGGGAGGATGCTGCCCTTCCTGGCGCCGCAGAAGTGGCCGACGCTGTAGTCCGGGGCGCTGTTGATGCCCAGGATCGGGAGGCCCGGCGGGACGGAGCGGGACGCCTTGAGCAGCGTCCCATCGCCGCCGATCGTGACCACCAGGTCGAAGTCGTCGGTCAGGCCCTCGTCGCTCCGGTAGCGGAAGACCGCGCGCAGGCGGAGCGCGCGGGCCGCCTCCCTCGCCTCCTCGAGGCTCCCGACGTGGGCCGCGTCCGCCTTGAGCACGTCGTGGACGGTCGGGTCGGCGCGCTCGATCAGCTCCCGGTACCGCTCGAGCTTCCGCTCCCGGACGTACACCTGGTAGGCGCTCTTCTTGTACACGAAGAGGACGCGGGGCCCGTTGCCGTTGAGCCGCCTCACCCGAGCATCTCCCGGAACCGCCGCAGCCCGAGCTCGGTCTTCACGTCCCGCAGCGCGCCCCCGAGCGCCTCCGCCAGGGGCACGAACACCACGCGGGCCCGCGCCTCGACCGGGTGCCCGTCGGTCTCCGGCTCGCGCCGCGCGGCGGGGTCGACCTCGGCGTGGAACAGATGGATCTGCTCGGCGACCACGCCCGGGCTCAGGAAGAACGGCGGCCCGAGCGGACGGAAGGCCTCCGGCGGCACCACGAGGCCCGTCTCCTCGAGCGTCTCGCGGGCTGCGAAGGCCCTCAGCCCCTCCTCCCCGACCTCGTTGGCCTCCACGAGCCCCGCCGGGAGCTCCCAGAGCAGGGGCCGAGGCTCGGGCTCGGGCAGGGGGAGCCGGTAGCGGGGCCGCAGCGCGAGGGGTGGCCGGAGCGAGCTCCGAAGGCACACGAACGGCTCGCCCCGGGCTCGTCCCTCCGCGGGCCGCGCCCACAGCACGACCGTGACGGCGTCGACCGCGTCGCGCTCGAGGACGTCATAGCGGTACGCCGCGCTCTCGACGCCGTCGTCCCACCGGTTCCGGATCCGGAGCCGGCGCAGGCGGAGGAACGCACCCTCCGGGGCCTCGAGCCGCTCCTCGAGCACCTCGAGGCGCACCCCCGGCAGCCCGGGGAGCCCGGCCGGCGCGCGCTCCTCGCTCACGGACCGCCCCCGACCCAGCTCACGCCGAGCGACGGCGCGTACACGAGCTGTTCCCCGGCCCCGAGGATGCCCCAGAGGTCGAGCCCGAGGTTGAAGGTCACGGTCTCGCTCATCCGGAGCAGCAGGTAGACGCCGCCGCCGAGGAAGCCCCCGGCGGTGATCTTCGTCGACTGGGTCGCCCCGGCCCACATGCCCCCTCGGGCGCGCAGCGACACGCCGGCCAGGTCCCCGGCGAGCTCGAGGCTCGCGGAGAGGCCGAGGGGCATGAAGACCCGGTTGCGGTCGTCGTTGTCGCTCGGGATCGCCCCGACGATCACGAAGGCCCCGAGGCGCAGGACGTCGACGGGGACGTGGAGGTCGATCGCCACGGCGGCCCCGACGTCCACATCGGACGTGACCAGCCCGTGCAGGTGGGCGCTCCCGGCGAGGTCCTGCGCGCCCGCCGGGGCCACCGGCACCAGCATCGCGGCGCACAGCAGCGGGCCGAGGCCCCACGAGGGCTCCAGCGGGCGGTGCGGCGGGGTCACGCCGAGAGCCACGTCAACCGAGAACCGGCCTACCGCTTCGGGATGTCGGCCGCGTCCGCCAGGAACTTCGCGAGGCCCACGTCGGTGAGGGGATGCTTCAGGAGCTGAAGGATGACCTTGTGGGGGATCGTCGCGACGTCGGCCCCGAGCATCGCGGCCTCGACCACGTGCTTGGGGTGGCGGATCGACGCAGCGAGCACCTCGGTCGGGAACCCGTAGTTGTCGTAGATCGTGCGGAGCTGCCCGATCAGCTCCATGCCGTCCCCGCTCACGTCGTCCACGCGGCCAACGAAGGGGCTGATGTAGGTGGCGCCGGCCTTGGCCGCGAGGAGCCCCTGCGTCGCGCTGAAGCACAGGGTGACGTTCGTGCGGATGCCCTCCTCCGCGAACACCCGGACGGCCTTCAAGCCGTCGGCGATCAACGGCACCTTGACCACCACGCGGGGGTGCCAGGCCGCGATCGCGCGGCCTTCCTCGAGGATCCCGTCGGTGTCGGTCGCGACCACCTCGGCGCTGATCGGGCCATCGACGATCTCGGCGATCTCCTCGACCACCTCCCGGTAGACACGGCCGCTCTTGGCGACGAGGGAGGGGTTGGTGGTGACCCCGTCGACGACGCCCATGGCCGCCGCCTCCCGGATCTCCGCCACGTCCGCCGAATCGATGAAGATCTTCATTCCTGCTCCCAGTGTACGGCGGGGCAGAACATAGCCCGGGAAGGGGAGGGGATCGACGGGGACCCCGGGCCGGGCGTCGGGCCTTGGACCGGGGTGGGCGGCGCCAAGGCCGCGCTCCCGGTCCCGCGCCGTCCCCCTCGAGCCGAGCGACGGGGCTTGATTATCGAACGGCGATCGCGCGGCGGAGCGGCGTGACCTCCCCTGCTTCACTGCTCCCGGTGCCATCGCGCGCGGTCCAGCGCCCTTCGGGCCCGCGGGCCGCCCGCCCCGCCCTGCGCCTCGTCGGCGCCGTGCTCGCGCTCGGCCTCGGCCTGGCGCCCCCCGCGCCGTCCGGCCGGGCGCGCGCCCAGGCTCGGGCGCTGACCGCACGCCTGCCATCCCTTAGCCCCACGGAGCGCGACCGCCTCGCGCCCCTCGCCGCGCGGGGGCTGGTCGTCGCCGGCGAGCTGCG
>JBHJHB010000060.1:0-46914 GCA_050331215.1 Sandaracinaceae bacterium
CCTTCTTCCCGCTCCGGTGGTAGCTCGAGCCCACCCCGGGCTTCTCCTGTCGGAGCTGGACCAGCTCATCCTCGGACAGCACCCGGCGCTCGTCGAACTTGAAGTCGACGTTCTTCTGGCCGAAGTAGCCGATGCGCCCGAGGTCGTAGAAGCGGCGCTCGAGGTTCGACTTCATCGCCGCCTTCAGGCAACCGAGCATGTACTTGCGCTTGTAGGAGTCGCGGAGCCAGGGGTAGCTGAACAGCGCCCGGCGCATGTAGAAGCGCGCGTAGTTGCGCATGACCGAGCTCAGCACCTCGCCCCGGGTCATCGCGTCCGGCTTCATGATCGGTGTGACGAAGTTGTAGCGGGCGTAGTCCCGGACCTCGACGCGATCCGCCAGGTCCTCGAACAGGTCGCTGAAGGGCCAGGGCGTGTACATGACCCAGTTGGCCATGTCGGCCTCCCAGTCCATCGCCCACCGGAAGGTGTCCTCGATCGTCTCCGGGGTCTCGTTGTCGAGGCCGATGATGAACTGGGCCTCCGCGACCATGCCCGCATCTCGGATCAGCTGGATCGCCCGCTTGTTGTCGGCGACCGTGGTCTCCTTGCGGAACAGCTCCAGGTTGAGCTGGCTCGAGGCCTCCGTGCCGAGGGAGACGTGGACGAGGCCGGCCTTGCGGTAGAGCGGAAGGACGTCCTCGTCGCGCAGGATGTCCGTGACGCGCGTGTTGATCCCCCAGTGGATGCCGAGATCTCGCCGGATCAGCTCCTCGCACATAGCGATGAACTTCTGGCGATTGATCGTGGGCTCCTCGTCGGCCAGGATGAAGAAGCCAACGCCGTGGTCCTTCACGAGCGTCTCGACCTCATCCACGAAGTTCTTTGGGCTCCTGCTGCGGTAGGTTCGCCAGAACTTCCACTGGGAGCAGAAGGAGCAAGTGAAGGGGCAGCCCCGGGCGAAGTTCGGGATGGCGACCCGGGCGTTCGTGGGGAGGTAGATGTACTTGTCCCAATCCAGGATGCTCCAGTCCGGGCTCAGGGTGTCGAGCTTCCGGATCGGCTCGTGGGCAGCCGTCGCGACGACCCGGTCACCGTCCCGGTAGGCGATGCCGCGGATCGAGGAGCGCTCGCTCTCGAAGCGGCCGTCGTCCACCGCCTCGGCGACGTTGACCATGATCTCCTCGCCCTCGCCCCGGACGATCGCGTCGATGTGGGGCGCCTCGGCGAGGACCTGCTTGTACATGAAGGTCGCGTGGACCCCGCCGAGCAGCGTGACCGCGTCCGGGTGGACCTCCTTCGCGATCTTCAGCGTGTCCTGGGCCTTGTAGATGCTGGGGGTGATCGCCGTGCAGCCGATGATGTCGGGCGAGCCCACCTTCCGGATCGCGTCCCGCAGCGCCTCGTCGTCGAGGTCGTGGGTCATCGCGTCGATGAAGTGGACGTCGGGGTAGCCCGCGGCGCGCAGCGCCCCCGTGAGGTAGGCGACCCAGGCGGGCGGCCAGTTGCCCGCGATCTCGGCCCCGCCGGAGTGGTAGGTGGGGTGGAGGAAGAGGATGCGCATGGTCTCTCCGTGGGTGGGTCCCGTGGTGGACCGAAGGGGTGGACCGAAGGGGGTGGGGGAGGTCAGGAGGCGGCGCGGTCGGCGCCGAGGTCGATCACGAAGCGGCAGCGGTCGGCGCCCTGCGCCTGGCAGGCGATCTCCCGGACGCGAGCGCCGGGCGCGGCGATCTGGAGCAGCCCCTCGAACGCGGCGGCGTAGTACGCCCCGCCGGGGGCCCCGGGGCGGCGGCAGGTCGGCGCGTTCCGGAGCGTGATGGTCCCCGGGTAGGGGCCGTCGACGGCGAACTCGCCCGCGCCGGCGAAGGTCCACGCATGCTCCGCGAACGCGCGCAGGAGGAGCGGCAGCGCGACGCGCCGGGGCATCCACCTCAGCGCGACCCGCACCGGGGTGGGGATCCGGCGAGCCGCGACGTAGGACGCGGTCCGGGCGCCTCCCTCCTGGAGGGTGGCCTCCGCCTGGCCCGGCGGGAGCTGGGCGCGCAGCGCCTCGACGAGGTCGACGAACCACGTCTCCGGGACCAGCGCGTCGGGAAGCTGGGGCGGGAGCTCGCACCGCGCCCGCACCTCGTCGGCGAGGCCCCGGCCCTCGCGTCGCTCGAGCGCGTGGAGGGTCTGGGCCACGGCGTTCGGCCCGATGCGCGCGGGGCCCGGCTCGGACTGGGCGTGGGGTCGCACTGCCCTATGTAAAGCCGCGTTTACCCCCGTGTGTCAAGCAAACCTGACACTCGGGGGGCCATCGGCCGCGGAGGGCCGTGCGCTAGCTCCCAGGGCCCCGGCGCACGGCCCCGACCTGGGCTCACGACCAGAGCGGCGGCAGCTCGCTCACCCGGTCGAGCTCGAGGGGTCGCCGGGCCTGCGGATCCTCGAGGAGGACCTGGTGCACGCGCGCCAGGCGGCCCAGCGCCGCGAAGGCGCGCGACGCCCCGGCGTCGTCCTCCGGGAGACCCACGCCGACGACGGGAGTCGGCCACCGGGCTGCGAGAAAGGCGCTGGCGGAAACCGGGTTGTCCGGGTCTGCCGGCAGGCGCGCGGCCTCGCAGAAGGCGTCGAAGTCCTCGCGCGTCAGCTCGTCGTCCTCGAAGGCCTCCTGAAGCACCACGGACAGCACCGGGTCCTCGCTGCGGTCGTCGCCATGGACGGCCACCTCGCAGGCGGCGAGGGCCGGGTCCGCGCGCACGGCGGCGACGAGCGCCGCCTCCGCCTCGGCGCTCAGCGTTTGGCCCGGGCGGGCCGACAGGAGGAGTTCGTAGGCCATCTCGTGCTCACCTCGCCCCGTCCCACGCCGGGGCGAGGCTATCCACCCACCCGAACGCGACGGGCCAACCCATCGTATAGCGCGCATTGAGCTCGTTGAGCGGCGCGATCTCGAGGCGCGCCCCCCGGCCGCGCCCGAGGAGGCCGTCGATGCCGAAGGGGCCCGTGTACCCCGCGGCGCGGAGCCGACCCGCGGCTCGCTCGAGGGCGGTCTCCATCGCCCGGGTCAACGCCGGGTCGACGTCCACCCTCCGCGCGGCCGCGCTCCCTCGCCACGCGCCGCGCCGGTCGGTGCGCTGGAGGACCGGGCGGCCGACCTGCGCGAGCCCCGCCGCGGTCAAACGGCCATGGAGCGCCAGCTCGGTCACGACCTCGAGCTGCGGGGCGACCACGATCGGTCCCCGACCGAGCTGCCGGCGCGCCCAGGCCTCGTCGGCCGGCGTCCACCGGCCGCGGAGCACGCGGTGGCCGCGGCCCGCCACCGTGAAGGCGCCGCTGAGGCGGACCGGATCGGACGCCGGCGAGGCCGCTCGGACCTCGGCGAGCGTCGTCGCGAGCCTCGCGCCCGGCACCGCGAGCCCGAGCGCGAAGGCGAAGGGCCGGGCGTTGACCCGTCGGAGCACGTCGAGGGGGGGGAACCTCCGGACCGGCACGCCGGCCTCGCGCAGCCGCGCCACGGCCGACGGCGTCGGGCACCACGGGCGACCGCAGGTCGGGGTGCCACGACCGAAGGTCGGGGCGCCGCGCGAGCCCCGGGGCGCCGCCGCCAGCACGTGGTGGCCGGCGGGCAGGGCTGCCACGAAGGCGGCCTTCGCCGCCGCGAGGCGCTCCTCCACGCGCCGGGGCGGCGGGCCGCCGGTCGCCAGCTCCTCGTCCGCGGCCAGGTTGAGGAGCCATCGAGCCGGCGGCGTCACGGGGCGTAGGCGACGAGCGCGTCGATGAACGGGGCGCCCATGCCCGCCCGCCTTCGCGCCGCGCGGTCCGCGGGTCGCCCGCGGAACAGGAGGGGCGTCAGGGGAGGCGGGAGGCCGTCGCGGAAGCCCTCGAAGGTGAGGGGCCCCCTCCACCGCTCGTACCACCGGAGGGCGAAGCGCACGTGCGGCTCCTCCTCGCGACCCACCCGCTCCAGGAGCCGCGCCCCCTGCTCGTCGCCCGCCGCGCGGAAGGCGGCCGCCCAGCGCGCCGTGTGGTCGAGGTTGGCGCCTTCGAGGCCCAGGCCCACGAGGGTGACGAAGGCCAGCGGCGACGGGACGGTCGGGACGCGACACCAGAACCAGTCCCGGACCGGGAAGTCGCCGACGTCGGCGCCGAGCGTCCGGAGGTGCGCGCGGTAGAGGCGGGCGTGGCGGAGCTCGTCGTCGGCGATGCGCATCAGCCCCCGCTTGAAGGGCTCCGGAGCGCCGGGGAACGCGAGGAGCGCCCAGGCCATCAGCTCCGCCGCCTGGACCTCGTGGTGAAGAAAGCGATGGAGGAGCTCCGCCCGCCGCCCTGGATCGACCAGCGCGCCGGGCCTCGGGGTCTTGGGGAGCCGGTCCACGACGCGGAGCTCCGGTGGGCGCCCCGGTCGGCCCCGGCGCCGCTCGGGCGGGGCCGCCTCCCGGGCCGTGGGTCGGGGCGGCGGGTCCAGCTTGGCGGGCAGCGCGTCGGCCCGGATCAGCGCCCACGCCCAGCGCTCCCGGGTGCCAGCGGGGGGAGCCTCCATGGACGGACGATGAACCGGGCCGCCCCGATGTGCGATGCTCGGCCGCCATGCTCCGGTCGGTCGCCGCCCTCGTGTTGCTGGTCGTCGTCTCGTGCAGCGGCGGACCCCGTCCCCGATCCGCGGCCGACGAGGACGGCCCGACCGCGCCGCCGTTGCCCTGGACCGCCACGGCGCCGGCGCCACCGGCCGTGGCGTCGCCGCTCGTGGCCCTGGTCGGGGGCACGGTGATGACCGCGACCGGCCCGGCGCTCGAGGACGGGGTGGTCCTCTTCGCGAACGGGCGGATCGTCGCGGTGGGGTCGGCGGACGAGGTCGAGGTGCCCGACGGCGCCGAGCGCGTCGATGTGCGCGGGCGCTACGTCACCCCCGGCATCATCGATACCCACTCCCACATGGGCGTGTACGCGGTGCCCCGGGTCCGCGCGACGTCGGACGGCAACGAGGCGACCTCACCGACCACGCCGGAGGTGCGGGCCGCGGACGCCGTGTGGCCGCAGGACCCCGCCCTGGCCCGCGCCCTCGCGGCGGGGGTGACCACGATCCACGTGCTGCCGGGCAGCGCCAACCTGATCGGCGGCGCGGGGGTCACCCTCAAGCTCCACCTCGGCCGCACGGTGAGCGAGCTGGCGTTCCCGGGCGCCCCCGAGACGCTGAAGATGGCCTGCGGCGAGAACCCGAAGCGTGTGTACGGGGGCCGGAACGCCGCGCCGTCGACGCGGATGGGCAACGTCGCGGGCTACCGCGCTGCCTTCCTGTCCGCTCGGGAGTACGGGGACGCGTGGGCGCGCTGGCAGGCCGAGCACCTGGTCTGGCAGGGCCAGCGGGAGGACCACCAGCGGACCGGCGAGGGCGACGAGCCGGGCCCGGCTCCCGCGCCGCCCGACCGCGACCTCGGCCTCGAGCGGCTGCTCGGCGTCCTCGACGGTCGCGTCCTCGTCCAGATGCACTGCTACCGGGCCGACGAGATGGTCCGGATGATCGAGGTCGGCGACGAGCTCGGCTTCCAGGTGCGCGCGTTCCACCACGCCGTCGAGGCCTACAAGATCCCGGATCACCTGGCGGCCCGAGGGATCGCGATCGCCACCTGGGCCGACTGGTGGGGGTTCAAGCTCGAGGCGTACGACGCGATCGAGGAGAATCTGGCCCTCCTGACCCGGGCCGGGGCCCGCGGGGTCCTCCACTCCGACAGCCCGATGCTCGTCCAGCGCCTGCCCCAGGAGGCGGCCAAGGCGATGGCGGCGGGGCACCGCGCCGGCATCGAGGTCTCGGAGCACGAGGCGCTGCGGTGGATCACGGCCAATGCGGCCTGGGTGCTCGGGATCGACGAGGAAACCGGGACGCTGGCCCCCGGGCGCATGGCCGACGTGGTCGTCTGGTCGGGGCACCCCTTCAGCGTCTACACGCGCGCCGACCGCGTGTACGTGGACGGGCTCCTCGCCTTCGATCGCTCGGACCCGGCGACCCAGCACCAGACGGACTTCGAGGTCGGCCAGGACCTCGAGCTCCGGCTGCCGGAGGCCCGGCCGTGAGGGTGGCCCTCGGCATCGCGCTGCTCGCCTTGTCCGCGCCCGCGCTCGCCCAGGAGGGGACCGTCGCGCTCGTCGGGGGGACGGTGCTCCCGGTCGACGGGGACCCGATCGAGAACGGGACCCTCGTGTTCCGCGACGGGGTGATCCGGAGCCTCGCGGCCGGCGCCACGCCTCCGGGCGACGCCCAGGTGGTCGACTGCGCAGGCAAGGTGATCACGCCGGGCCTGATCGGGACCCAGTCGCCGATCGGGCTCGTCGAGATCGACCTCGAGCCGTCCACGCGGGACGTCGCCCCCGAGGGGGACGACGTGGACGCGGTGCGGGCTGCCTTCGACGCGGCCGACGCCTACCAGCCGGTCTCGAGCCTCGTCGCGGTCGCGCGGCGGGGAGGCGTGACGAGCGTGCTCTCGACGCCGCAGGGGGGGCTGGTGGCGGGGGTCAGCGCGATGTTCGACCTGCTCGGCGCCACGCCGGCCGCGGCCCGGGTCGACGGCGGCGCAGCGCTCCACGTGAGCCTCGGCGCCTCCCTCGACGGAGCGCGGCCCCGGGCCCTCACGCGGCTCCGGGAGGTGTTCGAAGAGGCCCGCCTGTACCGCCAGCGGGGCCGTTCGACCTACGACCGGCGCGGCCTGCGGGAGCTGTCGGTCAGCCGCCTCGACCTCGAGCGCCTCGCGGACGCCCTTGCAGGGAACCTGCCGACGGTCGTCCACGCCTCGCGGGCGAGCGACATCCTGCGCGCGGTGGCGCTCGGCCGGGACCTGGGGCTGCGGATCGTGGTCGCGGGCGGGGAGGAGGCCTGGATCGTGGCCGACACGCTCGCCCGGGCCGACGTCCCGGTGATCCTGCGTCCGTTGACGAACCTCCCGGAGACCTTCGCCCGCCTCCACTCCCGCTACGACAACGCCGCGATCCTCGCCCGCGCCGGCGTGCGCGTGATCCTGACGACCCACGGGGCCCACAACCTGCGCAACCTGCGGCAGGAGGCGGGCAACGCGATCGCCGAGGGCCTCGACCGGGCGGTGGCGCTCGCGGCGCTGACGGCGGAACCTGCCCGTGTCTTCGGGGTCGACGACCGCTACGGGACCCTCGGCGTGGGCCGGGTCGCGAACGTCGTGGTGTGGACGGGGGATCCGTTCGAGCTGACCACCTGGGCGGAGCGGGTCTTCATCCGCGGCCGGGAGGTGCCGATGGTCAGCCGCCAGACCCTCCTCAGGGATCGCTACCGGGATCTCGAGCGCGTGCCGCGGGGTCAAGCGGGGCTGCCGCGGGTCGACGGGGCCCGGCACGGCGCGGGCGGGACCGACGCGTCCCCGTGAGGTGCGCGGGCCAGCGTCAGGTGATGTCGACGACGACCGCGGTGATGTTGTCGCGGCCGCCTCGCTCGTTCGCGAGGTCGATCAGGTTGGCGACCGCCGTCGGCGCGCTCGGCTGGAGCAGCTCCGGGATCTCCTCCTCCTCGAGGTACCCGTGCAGTCCGTCGGAACAAAGGAGGAACCGGTCGCCCGGGCCGATCTCGATCGTCTGCGTATCGACCTGAACATAATCGCGGCTCCCGACGGCCCGTGTGATCACGTTCTTGTGCGGGGAGAGCGCGGCCTCCGCCTCGTTGATGATCCCCTGCCGAAGCTGCCACGCCACGAGCGTGTGGTCCTCCGTGAGCTGGTAGGCGTTCTCCTGGCGGACCAGGTAGATCCGGCTGTCGCCGACCTGCGCCGTCACCGCGTGGTCCTCCATCACCAAGAGCGCGCTGACGGTCGTCCCCATGCCCTTCTGGGTCGGGTGGTTCTGCGCGATGGCGAAGACCATGTAGGTGGCCATCTGCACCGCGCTCTCGAGGAGCCGCTCGACGGCCCGGAGGCTCTCCGCGGTGGGACCCTCGACCAGGAACTGCTCGACGGTGCTGTAGCCCCGCCGCACCATGCCCATGCCGCTCTCGACGGCCTCGGTGCTCGCGATCTCGCCCGCCGCGTGGCCGCCCATCCCGTCGGCCACGACGTACAGCCCGATCTGATCGTCGAGCAAGAAGGCGTCCTCGTTCGAGGACCGCCGCCGTCCGACATCGGACCGTCCGACGGCACGCGCGCCCACGCTACCTTCCTTCGCTTGCGCGGAGAGACACGGACACCTCGGCGAAGCCTATGCGGCGACGCCGCGAGCGGCAACAACCGGCACTGGGCCCGCCGGCGCCGGGAACAGCCCTCCGGGGGCGTCGGTTGAATCGCGGCCCCGACGTCGCCATCTCTAGGGAGTCGGTGCGGGGGAGCCCTCCGCGACGACCTCCGAGGAGGGGTACCCTGTCGATGAAGCGGTTTCGAAGCATACGCCGCGCGGTCCACGCCGCCCTGCTGCTGCCGGCCCTGGCCGGCGCGGCGCCGGCGGCGGCGCAGGACCTGCCCGAGCAGCGTCGCGTGGAGATCGCCCGGCGACTCCAGGAGTCGACGGTCACCGTGCAGAGCGGCCAGTCGAGCGGGTCGGGCTTCGTCGCCGGCGAGCAGCGCTGGGTGATCACGAACAGCCACGTGGTCCGGCCAGCGCTCCGCTACGGCGTCCAGGTACGCTTCGGGTCGGGGGCGGCCCTCGCCGCGCAGGTCGTCGTCGACGACCCGTCCCACGACCTCGCCATCCTCCGGGTCCGGGGCTCGGTCCCGGCCCGCCCGCTGCCCCTCGGCGACTCGGATGACGCCCTCGTCGGGCAGACCGTCCTCGCCTTCGGGAGCCCCTACGGCCTCGACGGCACCCTGACCCAGGGCATCATCAGCGCCCGGCGAGACCTCCCCGGGACGGGCGTCGGGGGCACCGCCCGGAACCTCATCCAGACCGACGCGACGATCAATCCCGGCAACTCCGGCGGCCCGCTGGTCAACAGCCGGGGGGAGGTGATCGGGGTCAACACCGCGATCCTGAGCCGCACCGGCGGGAGCCACGGCATCGGCTTCGCGGTGCCCTCGAACTACGTCGCCGCGCTGATCCAGCAGCTCGCCGAGCACCCCTCGATCGCCGAGGGCCAGGCCCCCGCTCCGGCGCCGCCCGCCGCCCCGCCGCGCCCGCTGCCCTCGCCCCCGCCGGCTGCCGGCGCGGGCGTCTACCTCGGCATCCTCGGCGACGACTTCGCGGCGCGGGGGGTCAGCGGGGTCCGCATCCGGAACGTGGTCCCCGGCAGCCCGGCCGCGCGGGCCGGCCTGGCGGGCTTCGCGGATCCGCCGCCCGCGCGGATCCGGCAGCTCGGGGTGCCATGGACCGGTCACATCATCGTCGCGATCGACGGCCACGCGACGCCGAGCCTGGTCGCCCTACAGGGGCTGCTCCGCCGCCGGCAGCCGGGGGACCGGGCCGTCCTCACGGTCACCGTGGGCCCCGACGTCCTCAGCGCCCAGGCGGTGGTGACGCTCGCCGGAAGGCCGAGGCGCTAGCCTTGCCCCCCGCTGCGATCCGGGCGGCCCTCGAGCGGGCCCTCGCTGCCGAGGACCGGGACGCGCTGTGGGCCGCCCTCGCGCCGGTCCAGGATCAGCTCACGGAGGACCGGGACGTCGCCCGGGTGTGGGCCGAGGCGCTCCGGACCTCGCCCGCCCGCCGCTCTCTCGTCGAGGAGGCGGACCGCATCCTGACCTCCTGGCCCGGGGACCCCGGCATCGTCGGCTCGGCCGCGGATGCGCTGGTCCGCGCGGCGGAGCGTCGGCCGGTCGACGAGCCGCCGCTCGCGGAGGGACCCGCCTCGATCGCGGCCAGCGCCCTCGGGCGCTGTCTGGGCCGGCTCTCGCCGCCCGAGCGGGGCGACCCGGAGGTGGGCGGGCGGCTGACCGCGGCGCGAGGCAACGCGCTCTCCCTGCTGGGACCCCTCCGCTACGCCGACGCGGTCGAGGCGCTGGAGGCGGCGATCGCCCTCGACCCCGAGCAGGGGGACTGGCACTTCGACCTCGGCCTCGTCCACAAGCGTCAGCGCGCCTTCGACCGAGCGCTCGAGGCCACCCGGAGAGCGCGCCAGCTCCAGGGCGACCGCAAGCCGGTGCTCTGGAACCTCGCGATCGCCGCGACGGGAGCGGGCGACGGGGCGGCGGCGGAGGAGGCCTGGCGCGCGCTGGGCCTCGCGGCGACGGCCGCGCCGGACCGCCTGCCCTTCGTCGAAGGCCTCGACCCGGTCGAGGTGCGGGTGGCGACCCTGGGCCCGGGCCACGGCGGCGCCGCGTGGGTGCCCGAGGAGGCGGCCGGCTTCGAGCTGGTGGGGGTGCAGCCCCTCAGCCCCTGCCACGGTGTGGTCCGCACCCCGACCTTCCGCGACGCCCGGACCGACTTCGGCGACGTGATCCTCTGGGACCCCAGGCCGATCGGGGTGCGTCGGGACGGCGACCGACCGGTCCCGCGCTTCCCTCTCCTCGCGGTCCTGAAGGCCGGCGACGAGCGCCGCTACCGGTTCCTGGCGCTCCAGCAGCAGCCGGGGGAGGTCGACGCGCTCGGGCGCGAGCTCCCCGAGGGGGTGGTGCTCTATCGGCACGGCGAGCGCGTCGAGCGGGTCTGCCCGCGGTGCGCCGCCGGTGAGGTCCTCGTGCGCCACGAGCACCTCCCGCCGGAGGACCACCGCATCGCGTTCGGCAAGCTGCTCGTCCCGGGCGACCAGGACCTCGGCCAGGTCGCGCGCCGCCTCGAGGAGGCACGCCGACGCTACCCCGGGGTGCTCCTCGCGATCCCTGGGCTCTACGAAGCCCTCGGCCGGACCCAGGACGCGGGCACGCACCACACCCGGTGGGGGACGATCGAGCGGACGGCCCTGCGGGTCGGCTGACCTCCGGCTGCCGCGGCAGGTGGGGCAGGGCGGGCCCGGCGCGGCTGGCGTGCCCCGCTATCCTGCGGTCGTGATCAGGGGTCGAACCGCGGGTCGAGCGCGCGCCGTGGCGGCCCTCGGCGGGCTCGCGCTCCTGACGGTCGTGCTCGCGCTCCGCCCGACCGGGGCCGGCGCGACGGTGCTGGTGGAGCTCGGCGTGGCCGAGCTGACCCGGGGGGCCGAGGCGGTCGTCCACGGGACGGTGATCCGCGTCGGGTCCCGTCTGCACCGCCGACGGGCCGAGCCCGAGACGCTGGTCGAGGTGCGGGTCGCGCGTCGCCTCGCCGGCGCCGCCGGCCCCGTCGTGCGGCTCCGTGAGCGTGGCGGCTCGTCGGGCGGACGGACGGTTCGAGTGCACGGGGTGCCGACGTTCGCGCCAGGCGAGGAGGGCGTGGTGTTCCTGGAGCGGCGGCCGAGCGGTCGGCGCGACCTCCGCACGCTCGGGATGGCCCAGGGGAAGCTCCGGGTGGTCCGGGGCCAGGCGGGCGAGGCCCTCGTCGCGCGCGACCTCGGGGACGTGGCGCTGGTCCGGGCTCCGGTCTGCGCCCCGCCGTTCCCGCGCACGCTCGAGGCGCTGGTCCGCGAGGTGGCCCGGCTCCGGGGCGCCGACCGATGAGCCCGCGGTGGCCGCTCGGCGCCAGCCTGCGCGCGGCCGCCCTCGTCGGGGCCGTCGTCGGCCTCGCCGCGCCGGCGGCGGCGTGGGAGCCGATCGCCGGGAGCCGACCCACGTGGGTTCTCCCCGCGCCTTACCGCGTCCAGAGCTCGGGCTCGGCCGACCTCGGCGGCCTCGGGCCGAGCGCGGACGTCCTCCGCGAGGCCTTCGGGGAGTGGACCGCCGTCGCCTGCGTCGACCTCGTCGTCGAGGACCGCGGGACGACCGAGGCGCCGCCCGGCGTCTTCGACGGGACGTCGGTGGTCGGCTGGCTCGAGGCGGACTGGCCCCACTCGCCGTCGGCGATCGGCGTGACCAGCGCGCGCTGGGGGGCGGTGCTGCTCGAGGCGGACGTCGCCCTCAACGGGGTCGACTTCGTTTGGACCGAGGGCGACGTCGCCCTGCCGGAGGTGGACGCCCGCTCGCTGCTCGTCCACGAGACGGGACACTTCCTCGGCCTCGACCACACCGACGTGCCGGGGGCGGCGATGTGGCCCACCTACGTGGGCGGCGTGGTCGGCCTCGGCCCGGACGACGAGGCGGGCATCTGCGCGCTGTACCCCGGGGAGGGCCGGGACTGCACGGTCGATGGATGCCCGACGGGGCGGGTGTGCGAGGACGGCGTGTGCGTGCCGGAGGCGGGGGACGGCTCCTTCTGCGCGCCGTGCGAGGAGTCGGGCGACTGCGTCGGCGAGGAGAGCTTCTGCCTCGCCTACCCCGACGGCCGCTTCTGCGGCCGGGCCTGCGAAGGCGACGCCGACTGCGGCGCGCCCGAGGGTCGGTGCGCGATCACCGCGGAGGGCCCGCAGTGCGTTCGCTTCGTGGACGGCGAGCCGAGCTGCGAGGGCGCTCGGATCGGCTGCCGTCGGGACACGGACTGCGCGGACACCGAGGTGTGCCGGAGCGGCTCCTGCCGTCCGGAGGCTTCCAGCGGAGCGGGCCTCGCCGAGCCCTGCGCGGACGACGGGGACTGCCGGTCGGGGGCCTGCCTCGACGGTCTCTGCACGCGGAGCTGTGACCAGCTCGACCCGGCGAGCTGCCCGGACGGGACGTACTGCGACCTCGCGGCCGGCACGAGCTGCATCGCGGGGAGCTGCGTGCCCGGCGAGCCCGGCGGGCGCGTCGACGGCGCCACCTGCGACGCCGACACCGACTGCGCGGGGCTCTCTTGCGTCGACGGCGTGTGCGCCGCGCCGTGCGTTCCGGGCGGCGTGGAGGGCTGCCCCGCGGGCCGGGCGTGCCAGGTCGGGGAGCGGGCGTGCCAGGGCGCCTGCCAGCTCGCCGCCGACCTCGGCGACCCGTGCGAGGTGGACCTCGACTGCGCGAGCCGGCTCTGCGTCGTGGACGAGGAGGAGGCCTTCTGCAGCCGCCTCTGCGCCCCTGGCGTCCCCGAGGAGTGCCCGGCCCGCTTCGCCTGCGAGCCCTCCGGGGACGTCGGCGTCTGCGTCCCGGAGGCCGGCGGCCTCGGGTCCCCGTGCGAGGGCAGCGTGGACTGCCTCTCGGGGCTCTGCGTTCAGGCCGGGGCGACCGGGTTCTGCAGCCGCTTCTGCGACGACGAGGCCCCGTGCCCTGGCGACGCGTACCGGTGCGTCGGCACCGACGACCCCTCCCGCTCGGTGGGCCGCCCGGGCGGCGGGGGGTGCGGCTGCCGGGCCGTGGGGGGCCGGTCCTCGCCGTGGCTCGCCGTCGGCGCGATCGGGGTCGTGCTGCTCCTGGCCGCGCGCCGGCGGCGGCGGCCTTGCGCATCGGGGGGGTAGCGCTAGGGAGGGTCGGCGCGGCCGGCCGCGGGCGGACGCCGCCCGGGGCGGCTCCGCACCAGGCGAGGCGGAGTGAGCGGCGAGGAGAGAGCCGGCGGTCGGAGGGGGGGGCGCTCCCTCCTCGCGTACGTCCGTCCGTACAGGGGCCGCCTGGCGGTCGGTGTGTTCCTGCTGCTGCTGACCAACGCCACGGAGAAGGCGATCCCGTGGATCCTCAAGAACGGGCTGGATGCCCTTCGGGAGGATCGCATCGACGTGGTCCAGCAGGCCGCCCTCGCCGTGGTCGCGCTGGCCGTGGTCATGTTCGGCGTCCGGATCACGAGCCGGATCGCGATCTTCAACGTCGGCCGGGACGTCGAGTACGACCTCCGGAACGACGTGCTGGCCCGGATCCACCTGCTCGGCCCGTCCTTCTTCGCCCGGATGCCGACCGGCGAGATCATGAGCCGGGCGACGAACGACCTCGCCCAGGTGCGGCTGCTGGTCGGGTTCGCCGGTCTGAACGTCGTGAACAGCCTCTTCGCGTTCGTCGCGTCGATCGGGCTGATGCTCGCGATCTCGCCGAGCCTGACGCTCTACGCGCTCCTCCCGTACCCGCTCCTCGTGGTGGCGACGCGGTTCTTCGGGACAGCGATCTACGGCGCGTCCACGGCCAACCAGCGCGCGCTGGCCTCGCTGTCGGACCGGGCGAACGAGAGCGTGGCGGGCGTGCGGGTCGTCCGCGCGATGGGGCTCGAGGCCCGTCAGCGGGAGCGCTTCGCCGACGCGAACGCCGACGCGGTCCGCACCACGATGCGCCTCGTGACGCTGCGGGGCCTCATGTGGCCGGTGCTGCTCGGCGTCAGCTCCCTCGGGACGCTCATCGTCGTGTGGATCGGGGGCGGCATGGTCCTCGACGGTCGGCTCACCGTCGGCGACTTCGCCGCCTTCAACGCCTACCTCGGCCTGCTGCTCTGGCCGACCCTGGCCTTCGGCTACATCCTCAGCGTCCTCCAGCGGGGCCGGGCCTCCTTCGCGCGGGTGCGCGAGATCCTCGACGCGACGCCCGACGTGGTGGAGCGGCCCGACGCCCGCCCGCCCCGGGACGGCGGCACCGTCGACGTGACCGACCTGACCTACGCCTACCCCCAGGCCGACCGCCCGGCGCTGGCCCACGTCGACCTGACGGTGCCCGCGGGCGGGAGCCTCGCCGTCATCGGGCCGACCGGGGCCGGCAAGTCCACGCTGGCGGCGCTCCTGCCTCGGCTCCTGCCCACCCCGCCCGGAAGCGTCGCGCTGGACGGCGACGACGTGACCGAGCTGCAGCTCCGCGGGCTCCGCAAGGCGGTGGGCTACGCTCAGCAGGAGCCCTTCCTCTTCTCGACCACCGTCGCGCGCAACCTGGGCCTCGCGGTCGAGGACCCGGATGCGCCCGGCCTCGAGGACCGGCTGCGGGCCGCCGCCGCCGAGGCCTGCGTCCTCGAGGAGGTCGAGGCGATGGCGAAGGGGTTCGACACCGTCGTCGGCGAGCGGGGGGTTCAGCTGTCCGGTGGGCAGAAGCAGCGCCTCGCCCTCGCCCGGGCGATGCTCAACGAGCCGCGGGTGCTGGTGCTCGACGATCCGCTCAGCGCCGTCGACGCCAAGACCGAGGCCTCGATCCTGGCCGCCCTCGACCGGGCCAAGGCGAACCGGACCTTCATCCTGATCACGAACCGGGTCGCGGCGGCCTCACGGGCCGACCGCATCCTCGTGCTCGAGGAGGGCCGGGTGGTCCAGCAGGGGAGCCACCGGGAGCTCCTCGAGCGGCCGGGCCTCTACGCGCGCCTCGCGGCGCGCCAGCGCCTGGAGCGGGAGCTGGAGGAGCTCTCGTGACCGCCGGCGAGGAGCCGTCGACCATCCGGGCTCGGGACGGGGAGCCCGTCCGCCCCGCCCAGGTGGCGCCGCCCGAGGAGTACCTCGCCTACGATCTCGGGGCCGACCTGACGCTGCTGCGGCGGCTGCTCCCGTACGTCCGCCGCCACGCGGGGCTGTTCTCGGCCGCCCTCGGCCTCATCCCGCTGAGCGCCGGCGCGTCCCTCGTCCAGCCGCTGCTCCTCAAGGGCGCGATCGACGCGGCGATCGTCGACGAGAGCCGGTCCGCGCTCATGACCGTGGTGTGGCTGTTCCTCCTGGCGATCTCGGTCGAGTTCGTCGCCCGCTTCGCGCAGGTCTACGCGATGCAGCTCGGCGGGCAGCGCATCCTGGCCGAGCTGCGCGAGGAGACCTTCGACCGGGTCCAGCGCCTCCACATCGCCTTCTTCGACCGGACCCCGGTCGGCAAGGTCGTCACGCGCGTCACGAACGACATCGATTCGCTCGGCGAGCTGTTCGCCTCGGGCGCGGTGATGGCCGTGGCGGACATCCTGATGCTGCTGGGGATCGTCGCCTTCATGCTGGCCCTCGACTGGCGTCTGAGCCTGGTCGCCTTCGCCGCGCTCCCGCCGCTGGCGATCGTGGTCAACGTGGTGCGTCGCTACGCCCGCGAGGCCTTCCGGAACATCCGGACCCGGATCGCTCAGCTCAACGCCTACCTCGCCGAGCAGGTGCAGGGGATCGCGGTGGTCCAGGCGTTCGGCCACGAGGCGGAGTGCCAGCTCGAGTACGCCCAGATCAACGCCGGCTATCGCGACGCGAACCACCGGGCGATCCGCTACGACGCGTTCCTGTACTCCGTCGTGGAGTCGGTGAGCGCCGCGACGGTGGCGATCCTCCTCTACTTCGGCGCGGTGCGGGTCGGGATGCTGCCCGAAGGCACGCAGAGCGCGGCCTACGTCGGAACGGTGGTTGCGTTCTACGAGTACATCCAGCGCTTCTTCGTTCCGATCCGGGATCTCGCCCAGAAGTACACGATCATCCAGAGCGCCCTGGCGGCGGCGGAGCGGATCTTCGGCATCCACGACCTCGAGGAGCTGGACGCGCCCCGCCTCGAGGACCCGCCGACGGCGCCGACGGAGGACGACGACGTGGTGCTCGCGCTGCGCGGGGTCACCTTTGCCTACCGCCCCGGGACCCCCGTGCTGAAGGACGTGACCCTCGAAGCTCGGCGGGGCGAGACGATCGCGCTGGTCGGCGCCACCGGCGCGGGCAAGACGACGGTCACGTCGCTCCTGCTCCGGCTCTACGACGTCCAGGAGGGTCACGTGGTGGTCGGGGGGCATGACGTGCGCGAGCTCGACCGGCGCGCGCTCCGCGAGCGCTTCGCGGTGGTGAACCAGGACGTGTTCCTCTTCGCGGGGACCGTCCTCGAGAACATCACGGGAGGCGAGGCCACGCCGGACGAGGCGCGCGTGGTCGATGCGCTCGACCGGGTCGGCGCGCTCGAGCTCGTCGAGCGCCGTGGCGGGCTCGGGGCGCGGGTCGAGGAGCGGGGCTCGAACTACAGCGCCGGCGAGCGGCAGCTCCTGGCCTTCGCGCGGGCGCTGTACCTCGACCGGGACATTCTGATCCTCGACGAGGCGACGGCCCGGATCGACAGCGAGACGGAGGCCCGGCTCCAGCGCGCGATCCTCGAGGTGCTCCGGGGTCGGACCGCGCTGGTGATCGCCCACCGTCTGTCGACGATCCGCCACGCGGACCGCATCCTCGTGTTCCACAAGGGTCGCGTGGTCGAGGAGGGCGATCACCGGTCCCTGATCGAGGACGGGGGCATCTACGCGCGGCTCGTCCGCCTTCAGTTCGCGGGCGAGGAGGACGCGCCGGGCGCCGCCGAGGCGTCCGCCACCTACCGTTGATTCGGGCTCGTCCGGCTCCGTATACTCGAGGAGCTCACCTCCTGGGGACGTGAGCGTGCGCTCGCGATGACCGTGGGGCCTCGGCGACAACGGCTGGCCGCGAACGCGCCGGCCGGCGCGACCCGTCGCCGCTCGCCCCGCCGCCCCGGGGCGAGGATGCGCCCGTGACCCCCGCCGAGCCCGTCCTCTTCGGGAGCTATCAGCTCCTGGAGCGGCTGGCCCAGGGGGGGATGGCGGAGGTCTTCAAAGCCAAGTCCTACGGCGTGGAAGGCTTCGAGAAGATCCTGGTCATCAAGCGGATCCTCCCCGAGCTGAGCTCGAACCGCGCCTTCGTGGACATGTTCATCAACGAGGCGAAGATCGCGGTGACCCTGTCCCACGCGAACGTGGTCCAGGTGTTCGACCTCGGGCGGGCGGAGGGCAGCTACTACATCGCGATGGAGTACGTCGCGGGGTACGACTTCGCGACCGTGCTGCGGCGCGGGCGCCGCCAGAGCCTGCCGCTGCCCCAGGAGCTCGCGGTCTACGTGACCAGCGAGGTGGCCAAGGCGCTGGAGTACGCCCACCGTCGGCGGGACACTCAGGAGCGGCCGCTCCGGATCGTGCACCGCGACGTCTCCCCCCAGAACGTGCTGCTGAGCTTCGAAGGGGAGGTGAAGCTCACGGACTTCGGCATCGCCCAGGCGGCCCGGGCGGTCGGGGGCGCATCGGACACCGGCCTCCTCAAGGGCAAGTACGCCTACATGTCCCCCGAGCAGGCCTGGGGGCGGGAAGTCGACGCGCGGACCGATCTGTTCGCCCTCGGCATCGTGCTGTACGAGGCCCTCGCCGGCGAGAACCCCTTCCACGTGCGCTCCTCGCCGGACGAGACCCTCGAGCGCGTGCGCGAGGGGAGGGCCCGCCCGGTGGGCGAAGTGCGCCCGGAGCTGCCGCCGGAGCTGGTGCGGATCGTCGACCGGGCGATGAGCCCGCGGCCGGAGGAGCGCCACGAGGACGCGGGAGCGCTCTACGAGGAGCTGATGCAGTTCCTCTACGCGTCGGGGCGGCGGGTGGGGGCCCACGACCTCGCGGCCTACCTCGAGGCCCTCGACCGGACGACGGGCCCCGGGGTCAGCCGCTCCGAGACCGGCCTGCGGGCGGCGTTCTCGTCCACGGCCGCCTCGGCGCGGACACCCAACACCCAGGTGGACGTGCCGGGGGGCGCGACCCGGAGCCCCACCCACGAGCGGCGCGGGGGCCGTCGGCGCCGCACGGCCAGCGGCATGGTGCGGGCTGCCCTCGAGCTGCGGGACGTGACGGTCCTCGCGGTGCGCTGCGAGGACCCCTCCACCTTCGAGCGCCCGAGCTTCGAGCGCCTCCTCTCCCACTTCGGCGGCATGCGGCACGTCACCGCGCCGCCCGCCCGGAGCGGCGCATCCGTCCTCGTCCTGTTCGGGCTGCGGAGCCCGGACGGACGGGACACGGAGGCGGCCGCCCGGTGCGCGCTGAGGCTGACGGCGCTCGGCCAGAGCGGCAGCGGATCCAGCCCCCCGACCGCGCCGGTTCAGCTCGGCCTCCACCCGGGCCGGATCCGGGTCCACATCGACGGGCGGCCGGTCCAGGACGCCGAGTTCGAGGGCATCCTGCGCCGCGCGGGCACCCTCGCAGAGCGTGCGGAGGGCGGACCGTGCACGTCGGAGGCCGGCGAGCGTGCGCTGGCGGGCCTGTTCCGCATGGTGCCGGTCGATGGGTCGGGCCACGTGGTCCGGATCGAGGCGGAGCGGAGCCTCGCCGACGCGACCGGACGCTTCGTCGGTCGGCGCGAGGAGCTCCGACGGATCGGCGAGGTCCTGTCGGACGCGAACAAGGGCGTGCGGCGGGTCGTGGTGCTCCGCGGGGAGGCCGGCTCGGGCAAGACCCGGCTCCTTCTGGAGACCCAGTACCGTCTCCTCGCGAAGGGTCACGACGTCGGCGTGCTCGTGGCGACGTGCAGCCGGCATCGGCGCGACGTCCCGCTCGCCGGGGTGCACGCGATGCTGCGCTCGCTCCTCGGGCTCGACGAGCTCGACGACGACGACACGGTCCGCGAGAAGGCGAGCCGGCTTCGGGAGCTCGGCCTGGGGCCGCCGGACATGGCGGCCGTGCGGCGGACCCTCGGGGTCGCGATCGAGCCGGACCGGACCCGCGGCATGGACATGGCGGCGCAGCTCGCCGGGGCCCTCACCCGCATCGCGGCCAAGCTCGCGGAGGACCGGCTGACCATCCTCGCCTGGGACGCGGCCGAGGCGATGGACGCGGAGTCCCGGCGCGTGCTCGCGTCGCTCGCGACCGGCGGCCCCGACGCGCGCCTCGTCGTGGTGCTCGCGGAGCGACCGGCGCAGCGGGGCGATCGGCCCGACCTGGGCTCGGTGGAGACGATCGACCTCGCCCCGCTGTCCGACGACGAGGTAGAGGCCCTCGTGGAGGCTCGCCTGGGGGCCGAGGCGTTGCCCCCAGCGCTGCTGCGCGAGGTCACCGCCAAGGCCGGCGGCAACCCGCTCTACGTCGAGGAGTACCTGAAGGCCCTCAGCGACGCCGGCGCCCTCCGGTGGCGGGACGGGCGCGTGACCTACGACGCGAAGGTCGCGGAGGTCGAGGTGCCCAAGACGCTCCGGGGCATCGTCGCGACCCGCCTCGACCGCCTGGACGCCAAGTCCCGCCACCTCCTCCACGTGGCGGCGGTCGCCGGCGACCCGTTCACGTCGGACCTGCTCGCCCACGTGACCCGGAGCAAGCCGGAGCCGGTGCTGCAGCTCGCGCTGGGCCTGGTCGACAAGGGTCTCCTGACCCGCCACGGGCCCGAGCTCGGGTTCGCCCACCCGCTGGTCGGCGAGGTGGTCCGCGAGGGCCTGCCCCTGGAGTCGCGCCGCGAGCTGCACGGCCAGGTCGCCGAGGCCCTCGAGGCCCTTCACCCCGAGCGCCTCGACGAGCTCGCGGAGCGGCTCGCCTCCCACTACCGGGAGGCGGGGGACCGCGCGACGTGCGTCAACTACCTCGTCCGCGCGGCCGGCCGGCTCGAGGCGGACCGGGCGCTCTCGTCGGCGATGCGGAGCCTCAAGGCCGCGATCGACGTGCTCGGTCACCAGGCTCGCCCGGACCGGGACCGCATCGTGGCGCTCTACCGGCGCCTCGGAGACCTGGCGTTCCGGTCCCGGCGCCTCGAGGAGGGGGCGGCGTTGATGGTCCCCGCGATCGAGCTCTGCGAGGAGCTCGGGCGGCAGGCCGACGTCGCCCACTTCTCGATGCAGCGGGGCCGCCTCCTCGTGCACGGAAGCACCTCCGCCGAGGAGGGGCGACGCTGGCTCGAAAGGGCCTACCACCTGGCGCAGGGCCTCCACGACGAGGCGCTCCTGCGCGACGTGGTGCTCGCGCGGGCCGAGGCGGCCCTGCGCGCCGGGGAGCACCGCCGCTCGGCGGAGGGCTTCGAGGAGGCGTTGCGCCTCGCCCAGCAGACCGGAGACGCGGAGGTGGAGGCGCGGTGCCTGACCAACCTCGCGCTCGCCCGGGCCTCATCGGGCGACCTGGTGCCGTCGCTCGCGGTGCTCGACCAGGCCCGCCGCCTGGGCGGGAAGGTCCCGGACCGCTTCGCGGAGTGCGAGCAGCGCAAGGTCGAAGCGCTGGTCCGGTTCCTCAGCGGCGAC
Organism: Sandaracinaceae bacterium; assembly: GCA_050331215.1. Taxonomy (GTDB): domain Bacteria; phylum Myxococcota_A; class Polyangia; order Polyangiales; family Sandaracinaceae; genus JBHJHB01. Next base: position 20,661 of record JBHJHB010000060.1, read on the forward strand.
CATGCCGGGGCGGTCGAGGCCGGGACCCGTGCGCTGGAGATGGCCAAGGAGCACGGCTTCACCTACGAGGCCGCGGCGAACGCCCACAACGTCGGGGAGGCGCACCTCCGGCTCGGGGACGAGCGGCGGGCCTTCAGCGCGCTGCGCTACAGCTACGAGCTCGCGCGGGACCACGGCTACCAGGCGCTCCAATGGGCCAACAAGCGCCTCCTCGGCTTCATCGACGCGAGCCGCTTCGGTCGGGACGAGGGCCGCCAGCAGCTGCTCGATGCGATCCGCTACGCCGAGGAGCGGGGATTCTACTGGGACCTGGTCCAGGGCCTCTACTACCTGGCGGTGCTCGACCAGCGCGCCGGGCGCCTCGACGAGGCGTCGACGACTCTGCGTCGGGTTCTCGCGGTCGCCTCCACCCACGGCCATCCGCGCTTCGCCCGCCTCGCGGAGAGCGGGCTCGAGGACCTCGAGCAGCGGCGGCCGCTCGGCCTGCCGGGCTGAGGCGCCGGCTCGTGCTCGTTCTCGAGCACGTCGGCCGAGGCGCTACTCGTCCGGCTCGGGGTCCGCCGAGCCCTCGCCGGTGGCCGGACCGTCCCCACCCGCGACGTCGACGTCGGCTCCCGGGTCGTTCGCGGTCGGGGCGGGCTGGGCGCTCTCGTCGGCGGCCGCCTCCTCCCCGCCCTCGGCCGTGCCCGCGCCGGTGGAGGTCGGCGCGCCGTCCTCGCCGTCCTCTCCCTCCGTGACGGTGTCGGCCGCCATCTCCTGGGCCAGACCGTCGATCACCGCGTCGCTGCTGGACGACATGTAGGCGAGCACGGCGGACAGCACCATGAACAGCGTCGCCGCGATCGTCGTGAGGCGGGTGAGGAAGTTGCCGGCGCCGGCGCCGCCGAACACGGTCTGGCTGCTGCCGCCGAAGGCCGAGCCCATGCCGCCGCCCTTCCCCTGCTGGAGGAGGACGACCAGGATCAGGAAGGTGCAGACCAGGACGTAGAAGACGCTGACGATCGCGAACCACATGGCGTGCTCGAGGTTGGGGCGGCCAGGAGGGCGGGTGCGGCCCCGCCGCCTGGGGATCGCCGCTATAGCTGGGTTTATTCCGCTCGGCCAGGCCCGACCCCCGAGCCCTGCCGCCCGCCGTCCACGACCTCAGCCGGTCGGCGCGGCCTGCACGATCGCGAGGAACGACGCGGAGTCGAGGGAGGCCCCGCCGACCAGGGCGCCGTCGATGTCCGCCTCCGCCATGAGCGCGCTCGCGTTGGCCGGCTTCACGCTCCCGCCGTAGAGGATGCGCAGCCCCGCCGCCGCTCCAGGCCCGAAGCGCTCCTCGACCTGGCGGCGCAAGCGCGCGTGCACGCGCTGGGCATCGTCCGGCGCCGCGGTCCGGCCGGTGCCGATCGCCCAGACCGGCTCGTACGCGATGACGATCCGGCCGAGCTCCTCGGCCGTCAGCTCACCGATCGCCGCGTCGAGCTGGCGCAGGCAGGTGGCCTCGGTCGCCCCGGCGTCCCGCTCCTCGAGGGTCTCGCCGACGCAGACGATCGGCTGAAGGTCGTGGCCGAGGGCGGCCCGCACTTTCCGGCGGACCCCCTCGTCGGTCTCCCCGAAGAGCTGACGCCGCTCGGAGTGGCCGATCAGCACCGCGGTGCAGCCCACGTCGCGCAGGAGGGGCCCGCTCACCTCCCCCGTGAACGCGCCCTGGTCCTCCCAGTGCAGGTCCTGCCCGGCCAGGCCGACCCGGCTGTCGGCCAGCGCCTCGTGGACCGAGCGGAGCGAGGTGAAGACCGGGGCCACGATCACGTCGACGCCCGAGGTCGCGGCCGTCCCTTCCGCGACGTCACGGGCGAGCGCGACGGAGGCGTCCACGCCGAGGTGGAGCTTCCAGTTGCCGGCCACCAGGGGACGGCGGCTCACGGCGCCAGCGCCTCCAGCCCGGGCAGCTTCCGACCTTCCAGGAACTCGAGGGACGCTCCGCCCCCCGTGGAGACGTGCTGGTAGCGCTCGGCCACGCCCGCCTGCTGCACGGCAGCGACGCTGTCGCCCCCGCCGACCACGCTGAAGCCGCTGGCGTCGGCGATGCCCTCGGCCATCGCGACGGTGCCGCGCGCGAAGGCTGGGTTCTCGAACAGGCCCATCGGGCCGTTCCAGAAGATCGCCTTGGCGTCGGGCAGCACCCCGCGGTAACGCTCGAGGGTCGCCGGCCCGATGTCGAGCGCCATGTCCTCCGCCCCCAGCTCGTCCACGTCGACGGCGCGGCCCGCGGTGGCGTCGGTGCCGCCAGCGACCACGAGGTCGGTCGGCAGAAGGAGGGTCACGCCGCGCTCCTCGGCCCTGCCGATCAGCGTGCGAGCCAGGGGCAGCTTGTCCTCCTCGACCAGGCTCTTGCCCATCGCGTGGCCCTGGGCGGCGAGGAAGGTGTTGGCCATGGCCCCGCCGATCACCAGCGTGTCGACCTTCGTCATCAACGCTTCGAGCACGCCGATCTTGTCGGACACCTTGGCGCCGCCCAGGACCGCCACGTACGGCTTCGGCGGCTCCGCACGCAGACGGCCGAGGGCGCCGAGCTCCTTCTCGAGGAGCAGCCCCCCGGCGCGCTCGCGCATCAGGCGGGGCAGGGCGGACACCGAGGCGTGGGCCCGATGGGCCGCCCCGAAGGCGTCGTTGACGTAGACCTCGGCGACGCGGGCGAGCTCCTTCGCGAAGGCCTCGTCGTTCTTCTCCTCCCCCTTGTGGAAGCGGAGGTTCTCGAGCAGGGCGACCTGGCCCTCCCGCAGGTCGGCGACCACCTTGCGGGGGCCGTCGCCGATGCAGTCGTCGGCCAGCAGCACCTCCGCGTCGATCAGCTCCGCGAGGCGCGCGCCGGCGGGCTCGAGGGAGAGGCTGTCCTTGCGCTCGCCCTTCGGCCGGCCGAGGTGCGAGGCGAGGACGACCCGCGCGCCCGCTCCGAGGGCGTACTGGATCGTCGGCACGGCAGCGCGGATCCGCGTGTCGTCGGTGACCGTGGTGCCGTCCAGGGGGACGTTGAAGTCCACCCGAACGAACAGCCGCCGGCCGTCGAGGTCGAGGTCGCGGATCGACCGGATCGCGTCGGCCATCGCGTCAGCCCTGGCCCGCCATGACGCGGGTCAGGTCGACCATCCGCTCGGAGAAGCCCCACTCGTTGTCGTACCAGCTCTGCACCTGGACGAGGTCTCCGCCCATCACGTTGGTGAGGCGGGAGTCGACGATGCTGCTGTGGGAGTTGCCGATGAAGTCGCTGCTGACGAGCTCGCCGTCCTCGTAGGCGAGGATGTTCGCCAGGGGGCCCTCCGCGGCCGCCTTGAGCGCGGCGTTGACCTCGTCGACCGTCGTCGGCTTCCCGACCTGGGCGGTCAGCGACACGATCGAGACGTTCGGGGTGGGGACGCGGATGGCGAAGCCAGCGAGCTTGCCCTTGAGGTCCGGGATCACGAGGCCGATCGCCTTCGCGGCGCCCGTGCTGGTCGGCACGATGTTCTGCGCCGCGGCCCGCGCCCGCCGCATGTCCTTGTGCGGCAGGTCGAGGATCTGCTGGTCGTTCGTGTAGGAGTGGACCGTCAGCATCTGCCCCTTCTGGATGCCGAAGGACTCGTGGACGACCTTGGCCACGGGGGCCAGGCAGTTCGTGGTGCAGGACGCGTTCGAGACCACCGTATGGGCCGAGGGATCGTAGTCGCCGTCGTTGATGCCGACGCAGAACGTGCCGTCGACGTTCTTGCCGGGCGCGCTGACGATCACCCGCGAGGCGCCCGCCGTCAGGTGCTTGCCGGCCGTGTCCTTGCTGCGGAAGCGCCCCGTGCACTCGAGCACGATCTCCACGCCCAGGTCCTTCCAGGGGAGCTCGGCCGGGTCGGGGGTGGCGAAGCTCGCCACGCGGGTGCCGCCGATCGTGATCGAGTCGTCGTCGTAGGTGATCTCGGGCGCGAACGTCCGGTGGACCGAGTCGTACTTCAGGAGGTGGGCGAGCTGCTCGTTGGTCGTGAGGTCGTTGATCGCGACCAGCTCCACGTCCTGCGGAGTCCCGTCAAAGAGGATCCGAGCGACACAGCGGCCGATCCGTCCGAAGCCATTGATGGCGATCTTCGTGCCCATGGAGCTCCTTCTCCTGCCGCGGGCGCGGCACCGGGGCGACTCGCCCCCCTACGACGCGTTCGGCGGTCGGCACTGTGCCGACCGCCGTGCCCCGACGATATTCGCCCGTTCTCCGGGGCGTCAAGGCACGCCTGGCCCGCTCGAGCGGCGCCGGGTCCGCGCTCGGGCCCTCCGCCGCCCGCGATAGGCGCGGTCGATCGGGAACGCGCGGCAGGCGCGTCAGTCGGTCGTCGCGCCGCTCATGTCGTGGCTGACGAGGGAGAGCATCTCGGTCGTGAAGGACAGGATGTCCGAGCGGTCGTACCCGTGGGTCTTGAGCTCCCGGAAGACCGACTTCGCCAGGATGCGGAGCGCGCGTTGGTCGGTCGCGCCCCTCGCTGCGGGGCGCCCGTCCATCAGATTCATCGGCTTCATCCCGTCCTCCAGGGTGCCGACCGACGCGAAGACCGTGCCACGGGCGCGACAGGCGGCCCCCGTCTGGCGATTTCCTTCATCATCATCGGTCGATGGCGCTTGCCGCAGGCGGCGGGAGGCCGCTGGAGAAATCCTCGGTCGTCGAAATCGCGAACCGATCTTCCCGGTTCGCGCCACGCACGGTGCGTAGGAGGATTCGCACTGTGACCGCCGCGCACGTCGATGCGCCGACGCTACCCGCGGTCGACGTGCTCGTCCTTCGGAGCGATGCCGGGAGCGTCCGTGGTCGGGGCCTCACCCGGGCCCGGCTCGGGCGCGACCGCGTCGTCGTCGGACGGCAGCACCAGACGCGCCTCCACGTACGTCCGCATCGCGCGAAGGGCCCGACCGTAGCGGCCGTCCGCGTCGTAGGCCTTCGCCAGGTAGTAGTGCACCTCCGGGTGCCGCTGCACGAACTCCGGCCGGTCCCGGACGAGGTCGTCGAGGTTGACCGCCGCCGCGCGCAGGTCCGCCTCGCGCCCCTCCTGGCCCGCGGCCGCTTTGTAGAGCAGGAAGCCGTACAGGAACCGCAGGGACGTGCTGGTGCGGCGCAGGGGGCCCGGGATCTCCTCGATCGCCCGGAGCGCGGCGCCGAACCGGCGGTCCTGGATCGCGCCGCGCACCTCGTCGAAGCCCTCCTGGAAGCGCCTCGCGTCGTCCGCGCTGAGGCTCGCCGGCGGCACCGGCGTCTCGAGGCGGACCGTCGGCTCCGCATCGGAGCTCAGGAGGTGCGTCAACACCTCGAGGGCCACCGCGGTCTCCCGCGCGGTGCCGGCCCGCTCCGAGGCCTCGATGAAGTCGCCGGCCCAGCGGTAGCGCCCGTGGCTGACGTAGGCCATCGCGAGCTCGGCGTAGCGGCGGGCGGCCTCGTCGCCCTCCCCGAAGCTCGCGAGCGCGTCCCGGGGGTGCCCGTAGGGCCACTCGTGGGAGTAGACCGTGCGCAGGTAGCCGTGGAACCGGGCGAAGCCGATCAGGTCCCGGGGCGCCGCTAGCTCGATCCGGGCGTTGTCGTCGGTGTTGAGCAGCGCCGGGCGCCGCCGGCAGTCGGGTGGCTCGCAGGCGTCGACGTTGAGCGAGGCGAGGTCCTGCTCCCACGTGTCCCCGCGGCGCCGCTCCTCGACCTGGCTGTAGTGCAGCACCTCGTCGCGGTTCGCGAGCAGGGTCCGGGCGAACAGGTCGTAGGGGCTGTGGACGTTGGCCCGCGCGAGCTCCTCCCGGATCGCGTCCGTCCGGAAGCGCTCCTCCACCCGGGCGACGTCGAGGAGGATCGGGCGGTCCGAGCCGAGCATCACGGTGTCGCTCGACTGGCGGTCCGCGCTCAGCACCATCACGTGGTCGAACTGCGACGCGAAGCTGCGATAGATCGTCTTGATGTTGCCGGGGCTCAGCTCGTACAGCTGCACCCACTGGCAGTAGATCCCACCCGGGCGGAGCCTCTTCTTCGTGATGCGGAAGTGGTCGACCGTGAACAGGTCGCTGACCCCGCTGATCCAGGGGTTGGAGGGCTCGCTGATGATCACGTCGTAGTCCTGCGACGTCGACGCGAGGTAGTTCCGCCCGTCGTCGTTGATCACGGTCAGCCGGTCCATCTCCACGTAGGGCCAGTCCGGCCGGGCGTAGGTGAGGTGGTTGACCTCCGCGAAGGCGCTCGCCGCCCGCGGGATCGACCGCTCCAGCTCGACGACGTCCACGCGGGCGACCGGGAACTGCAGCGCCGTCCCCACCGTCACCCCGGAGCCGAACCCGACCACCGCCACGTCGAGGCCGTCCGGCGGCTCCGGGTGCAGGAGCAGGGGGTAGGCGGCCACGTTGATCTGCGTCGGCATGTCCTCGCCGTTCGAGGCGTCGACCTTGCCGTTGTTCTTCAACGCGATGTGGTCGCCGTAGCGCTCCACGCTGACCGTCGTCGTCAACCCGTCCTTGTAGAAGACGAGCTCGGGCGGTGCGGTCCCCGGGTCGAACAGCCCCTGGTGGGCCATCGACACGCGGAAGACGCCCGCCGTCATCCGCGTGAGGTCCCAGCGCAGCGGCGCGGTCGGGGTCCGGGTCCCGAAGTAGAGCAGCAGCAGGAGCACGGGGATCAGCGGCGCGAGCAGGTACACGGTGACCGTCTGCCAGAGCGGGCTTCGGGCCGGCGCGGACTCCCCGTCCCGGTCGTCGGTCTCGCTCCCGGCCGGGTCCGCGGCCTTCGCCCCGCCCTCGTCCGCGCCCGCAATGAGGAGGGCGAGGGCGAGGAGCAGGTTGGCCGCGATGCCCAGGTGGAGCGTGCTCTCCATGCCGATCCACGCGAACAGCACGAAGCCCGGGAGCCAGGCGCCGATGATCGACCCGATCGTGTTGCTCGCGTAGACGACCCCGACGTCCCTGGACACCTCGGCGCCGCCGAGGGTCCAGAGGCGGAGCGTGAGAGGGAACATGGCCCCCATCCCGAGGGCGGCCGGGAACGTGACCAGGGCGGCGGTGAGGAACTTGAACAGCTGCACCAGCCCGACACGGTCGGGGAGCACTTGCTCCGGGATCGTCACGACGAGCTGCGCGAAGGTGGCCTGGATGTCGTCGAGCCAGATGTAGCTGACGACCGTCGCGCCCCCGATGAAGAGCTGGATCAGCGCGATCAGCAGCGTCGGGGTGCGGCGGAGCAGGGTGGCCAGGGCGAGGAAGGCGACCACGAGGCCGACCACCGACGCCACGATCCTCGGCAGGTAGCCGGGGAGGGGGAGGACGGTCAGCGCGGCGAAGCCCGGCATCGCGATCATGGCGAGGGCGGGCAGCGTGAGCTCCTCGAACGCCGCCCGCTCCCCGACGAGGTCCCGCGGGCGCCGCCGCTGTCGCTCGGCGAAGAGCCAGGCGAGGAGCACCGGGGTGAGGAACAGCGCCCCCAGCACCGCCGCCGACACCCAGTCCGGGCTCACCTCGCTCTCGCCGTCGCTGGTCGGCAGGACGCGGGGCACGGTCGTCAGGAGCACCATCAGCCCGCTCGCTACGGCGAGGCCGCTGAGCGGGGTCCGGCCCCGGCTCAGGAGCGAGCTCATCGCCGCGCTCCCGGCGGCGATGCCGATCAGGAAGGTGTCGAGGATCAGCGCGAAGGAGTAGATCGAGGCGCCGATCGTCAGGACCAGCGCTCGCGACCAGCACACCTCGTAGGCGAGGGCGACCCCGCCCGAGACCGCGAAGGCGACGAGCGCGCCGTAGCGGGCGAGGGCGCTGATCGGGGCCTCGGCGGCCGGTGGGGCGAGGTCCGCCGCCGCCGCCGCGTCGTTCGCCGCCGGCCTCGGGGGCTCCTCGGCTGCGGGGGTCGGGTCCGGAGCCCGCGGGGTGGCCTCGCGGAGGGGGCCCGCCGGGACGTCCCTCGGCCCGGCGGCCGACGCGCTTCCCACCCCGGTCGGCTCGACCGAGGCGGGCTCGACCCGGGGCGGCGGCGCGCTGATCGGCCGCGGCCAGATCGACAGCGGCTCCCCGGGCGCCCACTGGCCCTCGAGAAGCGGGCGGCGGGCGGCGTAGAGGAGCAGCGCGAGGCCGAAGTTCATCCCGCAGGCCACGACGTTGGTCATCGCCAGCCCGATCAGCGGCATCAGCACGAAGGCGCTGAGCACGGGGCCCGTCGCCGCGCCAAACGTGTTGACGGCGTAGAGCGCCCCGACCCGGGCGCTCGACGCCCGGGCGTCCTGCTGGGCGCGGACGAAGTGGCGCGTGAGCAGCGGGAGCGTGCTGCCCATCAGGGTGGTGGGGACGATCAGGATCGGCACGACGCAGAGGAACCGCGCGATCATGAACACCGCGGAGCTGCCCCCGAACGTGTCCCGCAGGAGGCCGTTCATGTCCGCGAGCCAGCCGTCCGACTGGACGAGCAGCGGGATGACCAGGCCCCATAGCCCCACCAAGACCTCCGCCGCCGCGTAGGCCATCAGCGGATGGCGGATGCGGCGGGCAACCCGTCCTCCGATCCAGGCCCCCAGCCCGAGGCCCGCCATGAAGACGGTGAGCACGGTGCTGTTCGCGACCGGGGCCGCCCCGAACACGTGCTGGAGCATCCGGGCCCACAGCGTCTGGAAGATCAGGCTGGAGGCGCCCGACAGGAAGAAGGCGACGAAGGGAGCGAGGGGCACGAAACCTCGTTCGGGGCCCGGGGGGCCCGGCGCACAGGGGGGGTGGACGGCATTCCCGGGGGCCGCGCGCCGACGGGCGCGGGCGCTTCGACCCGCGCCGAGGTCCGCCAGCAGCGGGGCGGCGCAGTATAGACCGGTTTATCGGCGAGCAAGCTTGCGGCGAGCGAGGCCCCTCCCGCGGGCCGACCTGCTGGACCGCCTCGTCGGATCTCCCAGGCGGTATCGACGAGGAGGTCTTGGCCAGCGGCCTGCTAGGTTGGTGTCGTGCGCGTCTCGGTCGGTGTCGCCCTGGTGCTCCTGGTGGCCGAGGTGCCGGCCGCGAGCGCCCAGCCGAGCCGCTCGCCCCGAGCCGAGCGGCTCCTGAGCCTCGGGCGCGCCTACCTCGAGGCGGGCGACCGGGGAAGCGCGATCGCCTACTTCCGCGACGCCCTCCGCGCGAGCCCGGACCACGCGGAGGCGTACGCGGCGCTCGGCGCGGCCTACGAGGGCCGGGGGGACTACGACGAGGCGCGGCGCGTGTTCCAGGCGGGCCTGGCCAGGAGGCCGGACCACGTCCCGCTCTGGGCCGGTCTCACCCGGGTGCTGGTGGCCCTCGGCTCGCCCGCCGAGGCGGCCCGCGCTGCGCGGGAGCTGTCGCGACGGGACCCGGGATCGGTCGCCGCCTGGCGGCTGCGCGGGGATCTCGCGCGCTCCCGCGGAGCCTGGAACGAGGCGCTGACCTGCTACCGACGGATCGTGCAGCTCGGCCGGGAAGGGCGCGCGGAGGAGGCGGTCGCGGCGGAGGCCGCCCGCTACGAGGCGGCGCTCCGGCTCCTGGCCGGGCCCGTGGACCCGGTCAGCGCCCCCCGCGCGTGCAGGGGCAGCCACGTCCGCCGGGCCCTGGCCGGCTGCCGGCCAGGGCCCGCGTCCGAGGCCCCACCGTAGGCCGGCCCGCCGTCGCTGCTCGAGCGTGCCGGCCTGGCGGCGCGCCGAGGAGCCGGATCGGGGCTCAGCTCGGCCGGCCGTCGTCGAGCGGCGGCTCCTCGTCCCCCCGGTCGTCGTCGCCGAGCCAGTCGAACTCCCCGGCCGGCAGGTCGTCCTCGCCCAGGGCGACCAGGCCCGTCTCGGGCGTGGTGTCGTACACCTCCTCGACGAAGTCCCGGAGCCGGAGCGGCGGCTCGGGGTCGACGCGGTTGTCGGGCCGGATCTCCCGGTGCCCCAGCCACCCCTCCGGCGCGATGCCGTAGGTGCTCACGATCGCCCGGGCCAGCGAGAGGAGAGCGGCGTGCTGCTCGGCCGAGATCCGCTCGTAGGTGTCGCTCCCGATCCGCTCGACGTCGGGAATGCCGAGCTCGGTCTTCCGGAAGTGCACCTGACCGTCCTTCCGGTAGCGCTGGTAGTAGCCGTGTCGCCGCGGGACGACCTTGCCCCACGACTCGACCTCGATGCCGAGGACGTAGGGGTTGGGGTTGATCGGGACCCGGCGGTCCGGCAGCACGGGGTGGACGAAGCCGCGCCGCGAGTGGTCGTAGACCAGGGTCCGCTCGCCGGTCCAGGCGTCCGTGGCGTGGACGTCCCGGCCGCGCCGGGCGAAGGACGAGAGCGACCGCCCCGCGTGCCACGTGTAGAGGGACGAGGGCCTCGTGTTGCACTGCACGACGAGCCCGCTGCGCTCGATCAGGAAGTCCCAGCTCGCCCTTCGGGTGGCTCGCCGCGCGTTCTGCAGCGAGAGCGCCAGGCCGGAGGGGATCGAGCCGAGGTCACCGACGAGCTTGTCCACCGTCTGGGCGGGCTCGGCCGACAGCAGCGGCCGGAAGTGGGCGAGGTCGCTCGCCGGCCGCGGCCGCGCCCGGACCGCCGTGTAGTGGAGCACCACGCCGACCGGCTTGCCGTGGCGCCGCTCGTCGGTCTTCGGGTTCTGGAAGTGGACGACCCGCTCGCCGACCTCCGCCTCGAGCAGGCTCCGCCCATCACCGTCGTCAACGAACCTCATCGCTCCCCCCTTCTCCGCCGAGGCAAAGGGCCCGGCGCGCTACGGCAGCAGCTCCTCGTCGAGGAGCGAACGCAGGCGGGCGAGGGCCCTGCTGTGGAGCCGGCTCGCCCAGGACTTCGAGATGCCGAGCGTCGCCCCGACCTCCTCGAGGGTCCTCTCCTGGAAATAGTGACCCTCCACGAGCGCCCGCTCCCGGGGCGGAAGCGCCCCGAGCGCAGCGCGGACGCGCTCCCGGAGCTGTCCGCTGACCGCCACCGACTCCGGCGTGGCCCCGTCGTCCTCCTCCGGTGCCTGGCCGACGGCGGACAGCAGGAAGGCCGCCGAGGCCCGACCGAGGACCTGATCGGCCGCCGTGAGGGCGGCGCGCGCCCCCGCGGCGGCGGGACCCTGCGGCGCGACCGCGCGACGCTCGCCGACCTCCTCCGCGACGTGGTCGAGGGCCTCGGCGGCGCGTCGCCGCGCGTGGACCTTGCGTGGCAGGTACGCCATCCGGCGCACGCCATCGAGGATCGCCCCGCGAACCCGGTAGTGGGCGAAGGCCGCGAAGGGCACCCCCCGCGTGGGGTCGAAGCGGGCCCGGGCCTCGAGGAGACCCTGGAAGCCGTAGGCCGCCAGCTCCTCTACCTCCGTCGGAAGCTCGAGCTGCGCCTTGACCTGAGCGGCGAGCCGGCGGACCAGCGCTTCGTGCGTCCGGACGAACTCCTCGTCAGACCCCATCCGCTCACGGGATCCCACCTGTCGGGTCACGCGGTCAAGGGGCGATGCGGGGCCTCACCGCGCCCGGTCGAAGAGGTCGGCCGCTCGGAGCAGCGCGTCGGGCAGCCGCTCGCCGCGCTGGCGGGCCGCCCAGAGGCGGCTCGCGAGCTCGTCCAGCGCGCGATCGGCGTCGGCCGGGCGCCGGTCGGGCGGGAGGCCGAAGCGCGCGGGCCACTCGCTCGGGGAGGAGGCGGGCCCTTCCTCGACCTCGACGTCGAGGGCGTCCCCCGCCCAGGTCACCCGGACCCGGAGCTCCGCGCCCGCGGGCCGGGGTCGGACGATCAGCAGGCCGCCGATGCGGCCGTCCCCCCAGTGGAGCGCCGCGTCGCGGGGTCGGAGCGCGCCCTCGAGGCGTCGCCGCAGCGCCGGGTGCTCCTCCACGCCCGACAGCAGCGCGAGCAAGTGGCGCGTCTCGGTCGGCGGCCGGCGGTCGACGCTCAGCAGGTCCAGCACCCGGCCGCGAGCCGTCACCGGCAGATCCCCGTAGGCGAGCGCGAGGCCCGTCGCCGCTTCCCGGTCGGTGCACGCCGCCTTGACGAGCGCCTCGAAGGCCCCCTCGGCGCGCGGGTCGGACGGCCGGATGTAGCTCATCGAGGACCCTATAGCATCAATCGGGATTCTCGGACGGCGCGCGCCGCCAGGAGGGTCGAGAGGCGCCTTCCTCCTCGGCGTCCTCCCTCGGGCGGGGCTTGACCAGCACCCGGTGGACGCGGCGCTCCCGCACGTCCTGAACCACGAGGTCGTAGGACCCCACCTCGACCCGGTCGCCGGGGTGCGCGAGGCGGCCGAGGCTGGCGATCACATAGGCTCCGACGGTCTCGGCTCCCTCGATCTCGGGGGCGTCCAGGCCGTCCAGGGCAAGGTCGCCCATCGGGACGGAACCGTCGGCGACGACGCTGCCATCCTCGGTCAGCCGGAGGCGGGGCTCGTTCAGGTGGAACTCGTCCTGGAGGTCGCCGACGATCTCCTCGACCACGTCCTCGAGGGTCACCAGGCCGCTCGTGCCGCCGTACTCGTCGACGACGAGGGCGATCGGGATCTTGGACGCCTGGAACTCGGCCAGCAGGTCGCCGACCGTCGTCGGCTCCGGCACGTAGAGGATGTCGCGCCTCAGATCGCCGATGCGCTCGCCGGGCGGCCGGCGGGCCATCAGCAGGTCCTTGACGTAGATGTACCCGACGACCCGGTCCGGATCCCCCTCCTCGGCGAGGGGGTAGCGGCTGAAGCCGTAGCGCCGCACCTCTCGCATGCAGGTTTCGAAGTCGTCCGAGAGCGACAGCGTCCGCATGTCGACGCGGGGCACCATCACGGCCCGGGCGGGTCGGTCCGTCGCCCGAAGGACGCGCTCGATCAGCTCCCGCTTCGTCTCGACGCCCCGGCCCGAGAGGGACGCATCGATCAGGAGCTTCAGCTCCTCGAGCGACAGGACGCCCTCCGCGTGCTGGGGCGCGGGCAGGCGCAGCGCGCGCAGCACGAGGTTCGAGCTGCCGTTCAGGAACCACAGCGCGGGGTAGCTCACGATGAAGAACGCACGGAGCAGCGATGCGCTCCGCCGGCTCACCTCCTCCGGGTGCTGGATCGCGAGGGACTTGGGGACCAGCTCCCCCACGACGATGTGCAGGAAGCTGATCACGCTGAACGCGAGGGTCAGCGCGATGCCGTGGACCAGCGCGTCGCTGATGCCGAGGGCATGCAGCGGCGGCTCGATCAGGTGGGCCAGGGCGGGCTCCCCGAGCCAGCCGAGGCCGAGGGACGCGAGGGTGATCCCGAGCTGCGTGGCGGACAGATAGGCGTCGAGGCGCTCGGTGATGCGCACCGCGCGGACCGAGGCCTTGTCGCCGCGCTTGGCCATCGCCTCGAGCGCGGTCGGGCGGACCTTGGCCAGAGCGAACTCCGCGGCCACGAAGAAGGCGTTGGCCAGCACGCATAGCAGCGACGCGGCGAGCGCGATCATCGGGGCGGGCGGTCCATCGTCGCCTCGCCACCGATAGCACCCGGCGTGGAGGGCTGACAACGCGGCGCGCCCGTCGACCTCGAGCGGCCACACGGCGCCGCCTTGCCGCCGGGGGCCCGCGCTGGTCATGGTGCTCCGCCGTGGCGGTGTACACGGAGCTGTCCTTGGCCATGGCGGACCGGGTCGCGCGGGAGCACGGGCTCGGCGGGGCGAGGGGCGTGGAGCCGGTCCTCGCCGGGAGCGTCAACAGCAACTTCTTCGTCGACGCGGACGCGCGGCGCGTGTTCGTTCGCATCTACGAGGAGCAGGACATCGAGGGGCTCGCGTACGAGTGGTCGCTCCTCACCCACCTCCAGCGGGCAGGCCTCCCGGTGCCGGTGCGGGTGAGCGGGCCCGGGCCGGGGTCCCTGCGGGTCGCGGGCAAGCCGCTGGGCGTGTTCGAGGTGATCGGCGGCGACGAGTCGTGCCAGGCGCGGATCGACGAGGGCCGGGCGGAGGCCGTCGGCGCGTTCCTCGGGCGCGCTCACCGGGCCGGTCAGACGTTCCCGATCCGGCGCCAGGGCCGCTTCGGGCGGCCCGCGCTGCGTGCGCGCGTCGCGGAGGTGAAGGCGCTCCGCCGCGCGGAGCTGGCCGACGCCCTCCAGGAGGTGGGCGGGGCCCTCGACGCCGTCGATGCGGCCTGGGATACGTCGCTCCCGAGCGGGATCGTCCATGGAGACCTGTTCCGCGACAACGTCCGGTGGGAGGGCCCCCGCATCGTGGGGGCCCTCGACTGGGAGAGCGCGAGCCACGGCCTCTACGTCTACGACCTCGCGGTCTGCCTGCTGAGCTGGTGCTACGGGGATGCGTTCCGGTGGGACCTGGCCCGGGCGATGGCGCGAGGGTACGAGGGCGTCCGCCCGCTCGAGTGGGCGGAGCGCCGGTTCCTCCCCGTCGCGCTGACCGCGGCGGCCGCCCGCTTCACGATCACACGCATCACCGACTACCACTTGCGAGCCGGGTCGGCGCAGGTGCACAAGGACTACCGACGGTTCCTGGCCCGGCTCCGGCTCGTCCGCGCCACGGATCGATGGGCGGCGCGCCTGGCGAGCCGAGCGGCGCAGCCCAGGCGGGGGGGAGGATGATCGACGACCACGTGATCCATACGGGCGGGGACGGGGTTCTCGGCGGCGACGGACGCACCAGCCCGGCCGAGGTCGCGGCGCTCGCGGCCCGCTGCGCCGCGGCCGACCACGTCGTCCTCCACCTCCACGGCGGCCTCGTCGACGACGAGGATGGGCGCCAGGTGGCGGGCAGTCTCCTCCCCTTCTATGCGGATGCGGGGACGCATCCTGTCTTTCCCGTATGGGAGACCGGTCTCCTCGAGACGCTCCGGAACAACCTGCATGAGCTGGCCCACGACCGGCTCTTCGAGGCGCTGGTCAAGCGCCTCGCGGGCTGGCTGGTCGCGCGCGGCAGCGCGGCGGAGCGCGCGACCGTGGTGGACGTCGAGCGGGAGATGCGCCGCCGGGAGCGCTCCCTCGAGGAGGACACGGCGCCGGTCCCGTTCGCCGACGCCGATCTGCGCGGCCTGCCGCCGGCCCTGAGCGACGAGGAGGCCAGGCGCTTCGAGGCCGAGGTGGCCGCGGACCGGGCGATCGCCGGTGCGGCCGCGAGGATCGCGGCCGCCTTCCGGCGGCGCGGAGCGGCAGAAGCCGCCGCGCCGGGCGCGGCGGGCCTCACGCCGGAGCTCGCTCGGGCCCTGGACAGCCCGGCGGAGGCCGCGATCAGCGACGCTGTGGCGGTGGCGCGCCTCGCTCCGAGGTTGCTCGCGAGGGTGCTCGACCGCATCGCCCGCGGGCGGGACCACGGCCTCTACGCCACGGTGGTCGAGGAGGTGATCCGCGGGGTCTGGCTCGACCACCCGGCCCGGCACCTCTGGGCGAGCATCAAGAAGGACGCGAGCGATACGTTCGAGGCGGACGGAGGCGGCCAACCTCGCGGGGGCTGGCTCTTCGTCCGGGAGCTCGGCCAGCGCATCGCCGCGACCGGTCGCCGCCCGCGGCTGTCCGTGGTGGCCCACAGCGCGGGCTCGATCTGGGCGTGCCACCTCGTCGAGCACCTGGCTCGCTGCCGGTCGCGAGCCGACCACCCGCTCCCCGCGGACTTCGCCCTCGGCCGCGTCGCGTTCCTCGCGCCCGCCGTCGACGCCGGCCGCTTCGACCGGACGCTCACGGCCCACGCCGACGTGATGGGGGAGGTGCGCCTGTTCTCCCTGCGGGACGCGCTAGAGCGCGGCTACTGGGAGATCCCCGTCCTCTACCCCGCCTCGCTCCTCTACTTCGTGAGCGGCGTGACCGAGGACGCCGTGGACGCGCCGCTCGTGGGCATGGAGCGTTACTTCACTCACGAGGATGTCTACCGAGAGCCGGCCATGGTCAGCCTCCGCCGATGGGTCGCCCAGGACCCACGGCGGACAGTCTGGTCGGAGGTCGACGGGGGTCCCGGGCTCCGCGCCGACAGCGTCCGTCACGGCGGCTTCGTGGCGGTCACGGGGCGCGACGCTACGATGCGCAGCGTCCGCGACTTCCTTCAGCATGAGCGGCGCGGTCGCGCGCCAGGGCACGGAGGCTGACGAAGACCGCCCCGCGGGCGCTCCGCCCGAGCCTAGTGGTCCTCGACCCCCATGCTGAACCACTCGTCGGTGTGCTCGGGGGTCTCGAGGAGCGCGCCGTCCGGGCCATCCCGCCGCACGACGAACGCACGCCGGCTCACCGCCTGGTCGTTCTCCCGGGCGAGGACCGTGATGAAGTTGGTCCCCGGCCAGAGCGGGAGGTCCGCCTCGAAGGACACGCTCCGGGGCGTCTCGCTATCGCGGTTGGACTGGTAGAAGACCTTCCGGGCGCCGACGTAGATCGTGACGTCCCGGACCCGATGCTCGTCGACGGCCGTCCCGCGGACCGTGATGCGCTCGTTCCGGGTCACCAGCTCGGGCTGGCGGAGCGTGAGGTCCGGGGGCATGTGGTTGAGATCCTCCTCGAAGGACCCCCCGCTGGACGAGCTGCCGGCCCCGATCTCGGCCGTCGCCACCCAGCCCGGCCGGTCCTCGGCGAGCTGGATCCGCACGAACCCGTCGAGCTCCGCCTCCGCGCCGAAGCGCATGCCGCCGCCTCTCACGCGGCCGAGGACTGCGCCGTCGGGGGACGGGCTGGCGCGCACCGTGGCGCCGTTGCCCACCGTGACCTCGCCGCTGCGGCTGCTCACGGCGCTGCCGCGCCCAGCGCGGACGGGGATCTCGAGCCGCTCGGACACGGACTCCCGGAGCTCCGTGTCGACGACGGACACCTCCAGCTTCGCGACGTCGCGGTCGAAGTCCGGCAGCACCTGGAACGTGAACCGCACCGTCCGGTCCTCGCCGGGCTGGATGTCGTCGATGCTGAAGCGGCCGGCCCGCAGCAGGACGCCGGAGCCCGAGAGGTTCCGGAGGTTGGCCTGGGTTCCGTAGGTCCTCCCGGAGCCGGTGTTCCGGAGGTGCATGATCAGCGAGACCTCCTCGCCGCGCTGCACGAGGCCGTCGCCGTTGGAGCCCTCGAAGTTGTCCGCCACCTGGAGCTGGTAGGCGAAGCGGGGCCGCGGGAGCGCGTCCACGCGGGTCCGGATCTCCGCCGGAGGCGGCGCGTGGCCATGCGCCTCGTCGAACACCACCCGGATGCCGTCGGCGCGGTCCGGGAGCAGGCGCGGGAGCCGGCAGACGCGCTCGTCCCCGTCGTCCTCGTTGCCGCAGCGACCGAGGGTCGTCGACCACTGCCGCGTCTCCCCGGGGTCGAGGCGGCCGAAGACCAGCTCGCGCTCGTCGAAGAGCGGGTAGTCCGCGTCCGTCTGGGCGCGGAGCTGGAACAGGGGGTTCTCGCCGGTGTTCGTCACGCGCACGCGCAGGTCGAAGGGCTCGCCGGCGGTAGCGCGGTGGTCGGGGGCGCTCGTCGAGACCTCGACCCGGACCTCGCTCGGGCCGCGATCGGCGCCGGCCGACCAGTCCACGCCGAGGCGGCGAAGCTCCTGGACCGCACGATCGAGCTCTCCGGCCCCGACCCTCGACAGCACGGGCTGGGCGTCGGCGAGCATCTCGCGCCGTCCGGGCCGCTCCGCGCCCCGCAGCAGCTGCTGGCTGAAGCGCAGGAGGAACTCCTCCTCCTCCTCGTTCTCCTCGAGCTCGTCGGGGCCGGCCTCCCGCAGCCGCTGGCGCACGTCCCGGGGGAGGTAGTATCGGAGGAAGTGCGCGGGGCGCTCGGTCTCCCGGGCGCGGTCGTTCGTCAGGTGGGAGGCGAGGTCGGACTCGCGGATGTAGTTGCGGTCGACCGCGAGGTCCATGTCCTCCGGGTCGACCGTCATCGGGTCGATCGCGATGTCCGGGGTGATGCCGACGCCCTGGATCGAGACGTCCCCCGGCGTGAGGTACTGCGCGATCGTCAGCTTCAGGGCCGAGCCGTCGTTGTAGTCGTACAGGACCTGGACGGAGCCCTTGCCGAAGGTGCGCTGGCCGACGACCAGCGCCCGGTTGTGGTTCTTCAGCGCGCCGGCGACGATCTCCGACGCCGAGGCGCTCCCGCCGTTGACCAGCACCACCATCGGGTAGTCGTCCTCGGTGCCCTCGCCGCGGGCGCGCTTCTCGTCGCGCTGTCGCGGGTCGCTCGACCGCGTGGTCACGATCGTCCCGCTCCGCAGGAACGTGTCGGCCACCCGCACCGCCAGCTCCAGGAGGCCGCCCGGGTCGTCCCGGAGATCGAGGATCAGGCTCGACATGTCCTGGCGGTGCAGGTCGGCCAGCGCCCGCCGCATGTCGTCGTGGGTGTTGTTCTGGAAGTTCCCGATCTTGATGTAGCCCACGCCGCCCGAGAGCATCCGGTGGGTCACCGACTCGATATGGATGATCGCCCGGGTCAGGTTGAAGCGACGCGGCCGGGTCCAGCCGCCCTGACCCTCGCGGACGATCCAGACCGTGACCTCCGAGCCGGGGGGCCCGCGCAGGCGGTTGACCGCCTCCGGCAGGGGCATGTTCAGCGTGGACTCGTCGTTGATCTTCACGATGCGGTCCATCCGCTCGAGCCCGGCCCGGCCCGCGGGGGTGCCCGGCATCGGCCGGATGACGGTCAGCTGACCATCCCGGATCGAGATCACGATGCCGAGGCCGCCGAACTCGCCCCGCGTGTTCATGCGCATCTCCTCGTACACCTCGGGCGTGAGCAGCACCGAGTGAGGGTCGAGGGTGCGGAGCATCCCATTGATCGCCGAGTACTCGATCTCCCTCAGGTCGACGTCCTCGCCCCGGAGGTTCGTCTGGAGGAAGCGGAAGATCTCCTGGAAGCGGCGGGACAGATCCCAGGGGCTCTGGATGTCCTGAACGCCGAAGCGCTGCTGCCGCGTGTCGACCTGGACGGTGACGTCGGTGCGGCCCTCCTCGTAGTCCACGAGCACCGGCGCGACGGACCGCTGGACGGCGTTCAGGCCCGCCAGGAGCATGCGCCGAGGCTGGATCCGGTCCGGCTCCACGTAGTTGTCCTTCACGTGGAGGATCACCTGGTTCATCACCCGGAGCTCGGTGAGGTCGTAGGGCTCCTGCTCGCGCACCTCCTGGGCCCAGGCCGAGCTGTCGAGGTCGAAGTCGAGGCCGTTGCGACGGGGCCACTGGAACACCAGGACGACCGCGGCGGCGACGATGGCGAGGGAGAGGAGCGGCTTCCAGAAAGATCGGAGGATCGTCATGAGTCTCGGCGCGCGTCTCGCGCTCCGGGGAGCGTGCTCGGGGGAGCGTGCTCCGGGGAAGCAGGGCGCCTGGCGAGTATAGGAACGGGGTCCCGAAATCGCTACGGCTGGCGAAGGCTCCCGGGAAGACCCAGGCGTGGCTTCGACCACGCGGTGGCCGCCGGAGGACCGGCGTCCACGGCGGCGGTGAGCCCGGCGCGAGGTGCTGGTCCGCGCGCCCGCGCCGCCAAACTACCCTAGGCGCGAAGTGCGAAGGGCGCCGTTGGCCAACCTCGATCCGTTCACGACCCGTGCCGACCGCACCTTCCGCCGGAGGGTGGGGGCCGTGCTGATCGGCATCCTCGCCAACCTCGCCCTCGGCGGGGTGGGGCTGGGCGTGCCCTACGCCCGGGGGCGCTGGCGGGCGACGGACAGCGAGGCCCGCTTCGCGACCTTCGCGGCGTGCCTCTACGGTGGCGCGGCCGAGCCGGACCCGGGCCTCGCGCTGCCCCCCGGGGCCCGCGCCCGCTTCGCCACCCAGGTCCTGACGGGGCCGCCCGACTGGCCCTTGAGCTGCCGACCGGCCCTCCGCGCGATCGCGCCGGAGGAGGCCATCTTCGTGTTCCCCGGCGTGAAGCGCGCCGAGATCGACCTGCGGGAGACGACCGCGACCCTGGACTCGGCGCTCCGGGAGCTGGCCGGCCGACGGGCGCAGGCGCGGCGCGCGCGAGGGGAGCTCCAGGCGGTCCGGGTGCCGGAGGCCCCCCTCGCAGGGGTGGGGCGGCTGCAGGCGGCGCTCGTCGAGCAGCTCCGGGCGAGCGACCTCGAGGTGGACGTGGAGCGCCTGGCGGTGACCTTCGCCGCGGAGCGGCAGGACCTCCCCACCCCATCGCGGTTTCCGCTCGGCGTGCGGGGCGAGCAGCCGGACGCGGGGAGCCCGGACGACGCCGAGCGCTACGGCTGGCGCGTCACGGGCGACGCCGCCGCCTTCACGGCCGTGGGCCTCGACGCCCGGACCGTGGCCTGGTCGGCGTACGCGGACGGCGTGCTGCATCCGCACCAGGCGCACCGCCCGGGGCTCGCCTCCGGGACCCTGCGCACGCCCGACGACGTGTTGGTGCTCTTCAGCACCCCGGAGGAGCGCTGCCCGGAGGAGGAGGACCGGTGCGCGCGCCACGCGACGGGCCTGTCCCGCTTCGTCAGGGACCGGCAGCGGCTCGCGCCCGAGCGGTGGGTCGGTGTGCACCCAGCGGGGCGGCCCGCCGCCTCGTTCCGTGCGGCGCCCGATGCGCTCTACGCCGTCGCGCGCCGGCGGGCGAGGGTCACGCTCGCGCGGCTGCCTGCGGTCGGCGACGTGCTCGGCCGGCGAGGCGACGGGGAGGACGGAGGGGAGGACGCAGCCTCCTCGCCGACGGCGAGGGACCGGGCGCGGCCCCTCGGCCCGGACCTCGAGCGGCCCGTGCTCGACACCGACGCGCCGGTCGAGGTGGCGTGGGTGGCGGATGGGGCGGCGGGCGCCCACGTCGTCGTCGCCGGCGAGGACGCCGCAGCAGCGCTCTCCCTGGACGGCGCCGGCGAGCCCCGTCCCGTGCCCCGCCCGAGCGGCGACGTCCGGCTGGCGGCCTGCGGCGGGTGGGTCGCGCTGGCGGGCCCGCGCGGCGCGGTCGTGGTCGACCTCCGGGGCGGGGACGAGGGCGCCGCGGCGGGCGCGAAGCCTCCCGGGGCGTACCGCCCCGACCTCGACCTCGACCCCCCGCGGGCGAGCGGCCTCGCCCTGACCTGCGGCGACGGCTTCGTCGACGTCTACACCCTCGAGCGGGCGGTGCTGCGCCGCGTGCGGTGCGGGGCGCGCGGGTGCGGCGACCCGCTCGAGGTCGCTCGCTCGGTCGTACGCTTCAGCGCCGTGGCCCTCGCCGAGGCGGAGAGCCTGGTCGCCATCACCTCCGACCCGGTCGACGCACCGGTGCGCCTCGTGCGCATCACGAGCGAGGGGCTGGAGCCGCCGACCACGCCGGCCGCGTGCTGGGCGCCGACCGCCGGGCTGTGCGGCGCCCCGTCGCTGACGGGGGCCGCGGACCGGATGCTCCTCGCCGTGCTCGAGGGAACGGACCTCCGCCTCCTCGAGAGCCGGGACGGTGGGCGGAGCTGGGGGCCGCTCCGACGGCGCTGACGCGGCTCGGGGGTCAGGGGGCGGCCGGGGTCCCACAGTCCAGCTCCGGAAGCTGGTCCGGGCGCCGCGGCTGGATCGTCGCATGGCGCACCTGGTGCCGGTGGGCGAGGCGCTGCTCGACCGTCTCCGCGACCTCCATCGCCTCCGCGCCCGCCTCGAGCACGACGTGCGCGCTGAGGATCGCCTCCCCGGGGACGAGCTCCCAGACGTGGAGGTCGGCGAGGAGGCTCACCCCCGCCGTCTCCTGGATGGTCGCCTCGACCGCCTCCACGTCGAGCCAGGGCGGCGCCCCCTGCATCAGCAGTCGGGTGGTGTGCGCGATGAGGCGCCAGGCCCCGACCAAGATGAGGAGGCTGATCGCCAGCGACGCGATCGGGTCGGCGAGGTACCAGCCGAAGGCGAGGATCGCGACGCCTGCGAACACGGCGGCGAGGGACCCCAGGGCGTCGCTGAGCACGTGGAACAGGGCGGCCTGGACGTTGATGCTGTGGCGGCTCGAGCGGGACAGCACCCAGGCCGACACCAGGTTGATCACGAGCCCGGCCGCGGCGGCGAGGAGCATCCCGAGCCCCCGCACCTCGGTCGGGCTCTGGAGACGCTGGACCGCCTCGATGACGATCCACACCCCCGCCACCCCGAGGGCGACCCCGTTGATCAGGGCCCCCATCACCTCCGCGCGTCGGTAGCCGAACGTGAGCTTGCGGTCCCGCGGGCGGGTCGCGATCCAGCTCACGAACAGGCTGAGCGCGAGGGCCGCGGCGTCGTTGACCATGTGCCCGGCGTCGGCGAGCAGCGCGAGGCTCCCCGACCACAGGCCCACCACGACCTCGACGACCAGGAAGCTCAGCGTGAGGCCGAGCGCCGTCCCGAGCGCCCGACGGGACGCCTCGTGGCCGTGGTGGTGGTGGCCCCGGGGGTGAGCGAGATCGGGCAGAGCCCCCTCGGCGGCGGTGGCGCCGTTCATGCCCGACACTATGCGCTGGTTGGGCGACGCGTCACCCGGCCGCCCCTTGGCGCGCGCGGTCGCGCGTCGTAGGCCTCTGCCTCATCGCCTGCTGCGGCAACGTCGTACCCGCCATGTCCCGCCCGATCCCGCCCGATGCGATCCCCGACCCGGTCCTGACCCTCTGCCGTCGGATCGAGGGGGCGGGCTTCCGCGCCTGGATCGTCGGCGGCTGCATCCGGGACCTCCTGATGGGCAAGGAGGCCCGGGACTGGGACGTCGCGACGAGCGCCCTGCCCGGCGAGGTGCAGCGGGTCTTCCGGCGGACGATCCCGACCGGGATCGAGCACGGGACCGTGACCGTGCTGCTCCGCGGCGAGGCCTACGAGGTGACCACGCTCCGCGGCGAGGGCGCGTACTCGGATGGCCGACGGCCCGATCGGGTCGAGTTCGTCCGCGAGATCGAGGCGGACCTGGCGCGCCGGGACTTCACGATCAACGCGATCGCCTACGACCCCCTCCGCCGGGCGCTGATCGACCCGTGGGGCGGCCTGGCGGACCTCGACGCGCGGTGCATCCGAGCCGTCGGCGATCCCGAGGAGCGCTTCGGGGAGGACGGGCTCCGGGTGCTGCGGGCCGCCCGCTTCGCCTCGACCCTGGGCTTCGCGCTGGCTCCCGCCACCGAGGCCGCGATCCCGGGCAGCCTCGCCACGTTCCGGAAGGTGTCGGCGGAGCGCGTGCAGCAGGAGTGGTGGAAGGCGCTCCGGGCGGAGCGACCTTCGCCCGGCTACGACGTGATGCGGCGGACCGGGATCCTGGAGGTGACGTGCCCGCCGCTGGCGGCCCAGTCGGGCAAGGCCTGGCGCAGGACGCTGGCGCGCCTCGACGCATGCCCGCCCGACCCGGTCCTGCGCCTCGCGGCGCTGCTCTACACCGTTCAGCTCGACGGAGCACCGGAGGGCGGCTCGCTTCCCCGCTGGGCCGACCGGTGGCTCCGGGGCCTTCGGACCGCGAACCCCGATCGCAAGCGCGTCGTGGCGGTGCTCGCGCACCGGGACCTGCCGGGCGACCCGATCGACGACGCCTCGCTCCGCCGGTGGATCCGCGACGTCACGCGGTCGGCGACGCGCGACCTCCTCGTGGTCGCCCGAGCGGAGGCGCAGGCCGGCGGCCGCTCGGTCGACCGGCTGGCGGAGCGCGCGGCCGAGGTGCTCGGGTCCGGCCTGCCGTTGACGCCGGCCGAGCTCCCGGTCGGCGGCGCGGAGGTGATGGCGACCCTCGACGTGCCGCCGAGCCCGCGGGTCGGCGAGGTGCTGGCCTGGCTGCACGAGCGCGTGCTCGAGGACCCCGCCCAGAACGACCACGCCCGGCTCGTCGCGCTCCTGCCGGAGGCGCTCCGCGCCGTCACCCCGGAGCCCCCGGCGTGAGCTCCTACGTCGACCTCCACTGCCACTACGTCCCCGCGGTCGACGACGGGGTCCGCACCCTCGACGAGAGCCGGAGCCTGCTGCGAGGCCTCGCCGACGTCGGCTTCGTCCAGGTGATCGCGACGCCGCACATCCGGACGGGGATGTTCGACAACCGCCGGCCCGGGCTCGAGGCGGCCTTCGGGGAGGTCGCGGCGGCGCTGTCGGGCGACGCGGAGCTTCCCGGCCTCGGCCTCGGCGCCGAGCACAGCTGCGACGATGTGTTCTGGCGTCTCTTCCAGGCCGGCGAGGCGCTGCCCTATCCCGGAGGCCAGGCGCTGCTCGTGGAGCTCCCGTACGATGCGTGGCCGAAGGGCGTGGACGAGGTGTTCTTCGAGATGCGGGTCGCGGGGGTGCGCCCGGTCCTCGCCCACCCGGAGCGCTACACGACGCTCTACCACCGCACCGAGCCGATCGATCCCTTGCTCCGGGTGGGGGCGGTGGCGCTTCTCGACGTCATGAGCCTCGTGGGCCGCTACGGCCGGCGCCCCCGGCGGGCGGCGGAGCGGATGCTCGAGGACGGGGTCTACGACGCGGCCTGCTCGGACGCGCACCGGCCCGAGGACGTGGAGCGGGTGGGGCGGGCGATCGAGCGCCTGCGCGAGCTGGTCGGCGCCGACGAGGCGCGGGAGCTCCTCTCGGGCGGCCCGCGCCGCATCCTCGCCGGCACCATCGAGGACTGAGGGACGCGGTCGCGCCGCCATGCGACCCGGCGCGAGGGTGCTACGTTCCGCCGCTATATGTCGTCCGCCGCCCATCCCCGGCCCGTCGACGAACCTTCCTTGACCCGCCGGCTCCTGCCCAAGCTGGTCCTCTCGTTGGCGCTCGCGGCCCTCTTCGTCCTGCTCTACCAACGGCAGGGGGTCCCCCTCGTTCCCCCACGGGAGGCCTTCGGCGGCGTGCGCTGGTGGACCGTCCCGGCCTACGCGCTGACGCTCCTCGCGACCCACTTCGTCCGGGCTAGCCGCTGGCGCTTCCTGATCGCGCCGGTGAAGAAGGACATCCCCTTCTGGGAGGCGATCCTGATCAACTGGGTCGGGTTCTTCGCGATCTTCGCGCTCCCGCTCCGGCTCGGCGAGATGGCGCGACCGGCGCTGACGAAGATGCGCCACGGCGTGTCGATCTCCGTCGGCCTCGGGACCGTCGCGGTCGAGCGCGTGATCGACGGGCTCGTGACCAGCCTGTGCGTCGTGTGGGCCCTGGTCGCGATCCCCCATCTCCCCGCGACCGACGACATCACCCGGAGCCTGCCCGTGCTCGGGACGATGGCGGTCGCCGCCTTCGGGGGCGCGTTCTTCGGCCTCGCCCTGTTCCTCTGGCAGCGGAGCCTCGCCATCTGGTTGATCGACGCGACGTTCGGTCGGGTGTCGGCCCGCCTCGGCGGGTGGGTCGCGGGCAAGGTCGCGGACGTCGCGGAGGGCGTCCGGGTGCTGGCCGAGCCGAGGCTGGCCCTCGGGTTCCTCGGGGAGACCCTGCTCTACTGGGGCCTGAACGCCGCCGGCATGTGGCTCCTCGGCTGGGGTGTCGGGCTCGACCTGACGTTCGGTCACGCGGTCGGGATCATGGGGATCCTCGCGATCGGGATCCTCCTGCCGGCCGGCCCCGGGCGGTTCGGCAACTTCCAGTTCGCGGTGGGGCTGGCCCGCAGCCTCTACTTCGGGGCCTCCGTCGTGGGGACCGACGGCGCGGTCTACGTGTTCCTCCTCTACGGGGTGCAGCTCGTCCTGATCACCCTGGCCGGCGTGATCCCGCTCTACGCGATGAACCTGTCCTTCGCGGATCTGCTGCGGGCGCCGAAGGACGAGCGGTCGTCGCTTTCTTGACCGCCGGGCCGCGCTCCGTAGCGTCCGGGGCATGGCACGTGGGCTGGCGTTCAGAGGGGTGGCGTTCGGGGCGGTCGTGGCCAGCCTCCTCGGGGGGCCCACGTCGGTCGCCGAGGCGCGCCTCGGCGAGGAGTACACCTTCGCCTACGATCAGCTCTGGCGTACGGCGGTCCGGCTGATCGCGGTCGACTACCGCTTCCGCATCCGCGACCGGGATCCGGACATCGGCTACCTGCTCTTCGACTACGAGGACCGGGGCCGCACGTACGGCGGCAGCGTCGAGCTCGTCCGGGTCAGCGGCGACGACGGCGCCGAGGCGGTCCGCGTGGTCGTGCAGGTGCGCTCCATGCCGTCCTACGTCGAGCGGATGCTGCTCGACCGCCTGGAGCGGAAGCTCGGTGAGGACTACGGGCCGCCGCCGGTCCGGCGCCCGCCGCCCGCGCCCGACCAGGAGGAGGAGCGCGCCGAGGACGGCGAGGACGAGGCGAACGGGGAGAGCGCCGACTAGCTGGACCTCCTCGCCCCCGGCCCGCGCCGACCCGCCGCAACGGGGCGGGGGACTGGGCCGATGAGTGGGCGTGCCCCTTCTGCCGTTCGCCGAGCCGAGGGACGAAGCGCCGGAGCGGGAGCCGCCGGCGCCACGTCGGCCGCGCTCCGCTCCCCTCGCCGGGGCCGCCGCGCTCGTGGCGACCCTCGCCGTGGTGAGCCTCGGCCGGAGCGACCCGGCGTCCCCGGCCGGCGAGCCGCCGACGGGGGAGCGGCGCCGGAGCGCCGACGCGGACCGGGCCG
>JBHJHB010000061.1:0-60742 GCA_050331215.1 Sandaracinaceae bacterium
GGCGACGCGGGCGCGGCGGACGGTGGTTCGGCCGACGGCGGGGGCCGGGATGGCGGGCCGGCCGACGGCGGCCGCGGGCGTGGCGATGGAGGCCTCGGGGACGGCGGCGCGGGCGGAGCGGGGGACGGCGGCGCGCCCTCCGATCCCTGGCCGGGGTGGGACGCGGGCCTGGACGACCTCGAGCTTCCGCCGTCGGAGCGCGGCGAGCCGGGCCAAGGACGTCGCTCGAGCGGCGGCCCGATGGATCAGCAGGACCTGTTCGAGCAGCCGCCAGCGACCGGGGACCAGGGCGCCGCCCCCGTGGCGGTCGTGCTGTTCGAGGCGGACTACGCGCCGCCGTCGGAGGCCTACTACTTCCGGCAGGGCGCATGGAGCCGCTTCGAGGGCACCCGGCTCGTGCCGGCGGAGCGCCCGGGGGCCGATCGGGACGTGGCGACCCGGTTCCCCGCGGGGCGCCTGGAGGTCGACGCGCCCCCCGCCTGGGGCCGCACCGAGGTGAGCACGCTGGTCGCGCTCCTCGTCGCCCACCCGGAGCCCTTCGCGCTCGAGGCCCCCGTTCGCTTCGACGATACGCGAAACCCGAACCCCCGCCGCTTCGTTCGCGCCTACCGGGCGCTGTCCCTCGCCCAGAGCGCCCCCTACCGGTCGCTCCTCGGGCGCACCGCCGGCGACCCCGGCTGGAGCGACGAACTGCGTCGGCTGTACCTCACCCCTCACCCCGACCCGCGCTTCACCGCCTTCGCGGTCGAGACGGTCGAGCGGCTGCCCCTCGCCCAGCGCGCGGACCCGTTCCGCCGCGCCGTCGCGATCAAGCTGCGCCTCGACGAGATGCTGATCTACTCGTCGGCCGAGACCCACCGCGACGCCCCGGACGCTGCGGTGGACTTCTTCTTCGGCAACCGGACGGGCTACTGCGTCCACTTCGCCCACACCGCGGTCTACCTCTTTCGGGCGGCGGGCATCCCGGCCCGGGTCGGGGTCGGGTACATGGCGCCGGAGGCGCGGCGGCGGGGCGGCTCGAGCCTCCTCGTCCAGGCCGGCGACGCCCACAGCTGGCCGGAGATCTACCTCGACCCGATCGGCTGGATCGTGCTCGACGTCCAGCCCGCGCGGAACCTGGACCCGCCGCGGCCCGCGACGGACCCGGAGCTCCAGCGGCAGCTCGGCGACCTCGCCCGCGAGCTCCCCCCGGACCCCGAGGAGGAGCTGGAGCCGGCGCCGCCGGCGCGCCTCCCGCCCGCCGGCGACGTGGCGCGCGGCCTCGTCGGGGCGTTCGCCCTCGTTCTCCTCGCGCTCTTGATGTCGCTGTACGCCGTGAAGGCCTGGCGCCGCCTCCGGCCGGCCTTCTCGCCCCCCCGCGCGCTGCCCCGGGTCGCCTACCGGGCCGCGCTCGACCGCCTGGCCGAGGCCGGGTGGGTGCGGGAGCCAGGGGAGACCCGGCAGACCTTCGCGGCCCGCGTCGCCACCGCCTCGCCCGCGTTCCAGCGGGCCACGGAGCTGCACCTCCGGGCCCGCCTCGGCGTCCCCGACGGGGCGGATGAGGTCTACGATCGGGCCGCCTGGCGCGGGGTCGGCCGGGCGGTGGCCCGCGAGCTCGCCGGAGCCGTGCCCTGGTGGCGGCGGGCCCTCGGCGCCCTCCACCCCCTCGCCTTCCTCGACGCCCGATGAGCCCACCCGCCGTCTGCCAGGAGCGACATGACCAGCGACCGGCCCGTGAGCGAGCACGTCACCTACACGCCAGCCCCGCCGATCACCGATCTCGAGGGCGCCTACGGGGTCGTCACCCGCATGCGGAACCGGCTCCGGGCGGCGGTCCGCGGGCGCGACGACGTGATCGAGGCGGTGATCATCGCGATGCTCGCCGACGGGCACGTGCTCCTCGAGGACTTCCCGGGGTCCGGCAAGACCACCCTCGCGAAGGCCCTCGGCGACGCGATCATCGACGACGTGCCGGACGACGACATCGTCGCGATCCGCCGCATCCAGTTCACGCCGGACCTGCTGCCGTCGGACGTCACCGGCACCACGATCTTCGACCCGAACACGAGCAAGTTCTTCTTCCGCCCCGGCCCGGTGTTCGCTCACGTCGTCCTCGCCGACGAGATCAACCGCACGAGCCCCAAGGTCCAATCGGCCCTGCTCGAGGCGATGGGCGAGAAGCAGGTCACGGTCGACAACCGGACCCGCCGCCTCGACGACCTGTTCTTCGTGATCGCGACCCAGAACCCGCTCGACTTCAGCGGCACCTTCCCGCTGCCGAGCGCGCAGCTCGACCGGTTCCTCTTCAAGATCCGGATGACGCACATCCCGCGGGACGCGGAGCTCGAGGTGCTGGCGTCGATCCGCGCGCGGCGGGACGGGGTGGGCGCGGACCTTCCGCGCATGACGCGGACCGAGATCCTCCACGCCCGCGCCGTGACCGAAGCCCAGATCCACGTGGCCCGGGAGGTGCGGGAGTGCCTCGTGGACATCGCGGAGGGGTCCCGGCGGGATGCGCGCGTGCTCCAGGGCCTGTCCACGCGCGCGCTCGTGCTCCTGATCCCGGCCCTTCAGGCGCGGGCGCTGACGCAGCGTCGCACCTACGTGACGGGCGACGACGTGCGCTCCCTCGCCCACTACACGTTCGTCCACCGCCTGGAGCTCGCCCCCGGCGCCGGCGACGTCGAGGCGCTGGTGGATGACCTCCTGCGCGCGCCCCTCGAGACCCTGGCCCGGGCGACGATGAAGCGATGAGCGCCGCGGCTCGGCATGGCGCCATGGGTATGGTCCTCGCCCTGGCCCTGGTCGGCGGGGGGGGCGGGGGCCGAGCGCAGGAGGGCCTCGCGCGCGCAGCCGAGACGCCGGCCCAGCGCGAGGCCCTCGAGCACCTCGAGGCCGGCCTGCTCGTCAGCGCGCGGACCGACGCCGAGCGGGCGCTCCGGGAGCGCCCGGACTCGCTGATCGGGCACTACGTCCTCGGGCGCAGCCTCTACGAGGCGGACGGGAGCCTGGCGCGGGCGCTTCGGCACCTCGGGCGGGCGCGGGAGATCTACGAGACCCGCTGGCGTCCCGGCGATCCAGCCGGCGGCCCGACGCAGCTGCACCAGGAGCTCCTGTTCACCACCGCCCGCCTCGCGGGCGAGATGGAGCTCCACGGCTACCAGCTCGAGCTCCTCGGCTACTACGACCACCTCTACGAGCCCGACTTGATCGCCGCGCGCTGCTGGCCGCTGATGAAGCTCGGCCGCATGGAGGAAGCGCGCCGCTTCGCGCGCGTGGCCGTGGAGTCCCCCGACCTCTACCAGCGCTCCGCCGGGCTCAACGCGCTGTGCGCCCTCGAGGGGGAAGCCCGCCGGCGCGTGCCCTACGCCGACGCCTGCCTCGAGGCCCTCTCGGCGGCCCGAGAGGAGGCGCGGGCGAGCCCCGAGCCGACCCCGCTCACCGTGGACGCCTACAACGCCGCGCTCGCCGCGGCGGCCGCCCTGCGGATGGAGGCGGCGGTGGGCTTCGCGCAGGAGGGCGCGGCCCGCCTGGAGCCGACCCCGGCCAACCCCTGGCGGCTCCTGACGGAGCTCCACCTCAGCCAGGGCCGGGACGACCTGGCGCTCGAGGCGCTGCGCGGGACGATCCGCTGGAACGACCGGCAGCCCGCGTCCCTCAGGGACCAGTCCCGGGCCGACCTCGAGGCGACGGTCGCGCAGATGCTCTGGGTGGCCGGGGACGCGGAGACCGCGCTGGTGCGGATCGAGCGCGCGATGGCCCGCCCCGACCGGCGCGGGCTCACCACCGACAGCGCAGAGACGGCGCGGGGCCGCCACGCGCTCCTCCGGCTCCTGATCCGGCGGACCCTCGAGGAGCAGCGCGCCGAGGAGGCCAGCTGGCGCGGCCTGGTGGCCCGCCTCGGCCACCGCCTCGCGCGACCGTTCCGGTCCCTCGCCACCTGGCCCGACGCGGAGCGGGTCCGAGCCGTCCTGATGGACGAGGATCGCCTGGTGGACACGGTGAGGCCCTACGGGCCGGGGGGCCTCGACGGGCTCTCGCCCTGGCTGACCGGCGAGCTGATCGGGCTTCTGGGGCCGGCGGTGGTCCGCGTCGCGCTCCGACGGGCGGAGCGCCTCGACGCCGACGTCGCCGCGGAGGTGAGGCCGTTCTACCTCGCGCTCGACGCCGAGCTGGCGGCCGCGGAGGGGGACGCGGAGCAGGCCGTCGCCTCGGCCCGCCGCGTGATCGCTGCGCTGCCCGAGCGGGAGGAGCGCGTGGTGGCCCGGGCGGCCGCCGTCGCGGCGCGGGCGGCCGATCGCGCGGGCCGCCGGCGCGAGGCGAACGAGCTGTTCGAGGTGGCCCTGGCGCAGGACCCCGGCGTGCTGCGACGCCTCGGGATGCGCCTCCCGGTCACGGTCCATGCCGAGGGCCCCGGGATGGCGGACGCTCGCGCCGACCTCGAGGTGTCCCCGCGCTTCCGCCGGCAGCGGGGAGCCTTCCGCCTCGAGCTCATGGCCTCGGGCTCGTCGGCCCGGGGGTGCCTACGCTCGTCGCGGGGCCACGAGATCCGCTGCGCCGAGGTCCGCCGCGGCGCCGACGCGCCGGGGCCAGAGGAGGGCGCGGCGGAGCCGGCGGACCCGCCGCTCACGCTCGGCCAGACGCTCGTCCGGGAGCTCCACGCCGAGCTGTTCAGCCCACACCTCGAGCTGGACCGGATCGATCTGTCGGGCCTGGACGGTCGCACCATCGGCGGCTCCCGCCGCGCCAACGAGCGACTCCGGGAGGTGCTCGACCCGCCTGCGCCCTGAGCCTCCGTGTCGATCGGCCCAGGGCCGCTATACGTGGGCGGTGGGTAGGTAGGTCATGGCGGCGGGCGAGGAGACCACGGCGGGTGACGCCTGGCGGGAGCTGGTGCGGGTGGCGGCACGCCGGAGCGAGCCCCGCGCCCAGGCCGCCGCCCGGCTCGAGGAGCTCGCGTCGAGGGCCGGGGCCCACGCCGCGGAGCTCCTCGCGCTGCTGGCGCCGGTCGCGCTCGGCAGCCCGGACCGCTCGCTGGTCCTCGGCCAGCTCGGCCAGACCCTCGACGGGCGGATCGCCACCGTGCGGGGCGAGTCCCGCTTCATCAACGGACGGGAGAACCTGACCCACCTCCACCGGCTGCGGGCCCTCGTCGACGTGGTGGTCGTCGGGTGCGGGACCGTGCTGGCGGACGACCCCCGCTTGACGGTCCGGCACGTCGATGGAGCGAGCCCGGCGCGGGCCGTGATCGACGTGCACCGTCGCTGCCCGGGCCGCGCGAGGGTGTTCGCGGCGACCGGTGGTCGGCGCCTGGTCCTGGCGGCGGAGCCCGGCCCTCCACCCGCCCCGGGCGTGGAGGTGCTCACCGTGCCGGCGGCGCGCGATGGTCACCTCCCGCCGCGCGCCCTGCTCGGCGCGCTCGCGCACGCCGGCCTGACCCGGGTGCTGGTCGAGGGCGGGGGCTACACGGTCAGCGCCTTCCTCCAGGCCGGCTGCCTCGACCGCCTCCACGCGTGCGTCGCGCCCGTGCTGCTCGGCTCGGGCCGCCCGGGCCTGGAGCTCCCCGCGATCGACGACCTCGCGGACGCGCTCCGGCCCCCGACGCGGATCTTCCGCATGGGGGCCGACGTGCTGTTCGACTGCGACCTGCGCTCCGACCGGCCGGGGGCGGCTCAGTAGTAGACCCGCGAGGACGTCCGGCTGGGCGGCAGCGCCAGCAGCTCGCGGTGCCCGACGACCAGGTAGCTCCGGCCGGCCTCGATCACGCCGCGGCGCGCTCGCCACCAGACCGCGATGTCGCCCTGGCTGAGGCTGCCCTCCTCGAGGGCCGCGTCGCGCCAGCCGGCCGCGAAGCGGAGCTGCAGGGCGGCGTCGCCCGGCCCGAGGCGCCAGTCGCTCGCCTCCCCGTGGACCTCCATCGCCTCGGCCTGGAACGCGCGCCGGGCCGCCTTCGCCGCCTCCGGGCCCAGCGCCTCGCCGAAGCCCTTGTCGCTCCGCTGGTGGCGGCCGACCGCCTCCCGGATCGCGTCGTCGAAGGGCCGCGGGGGCGACCACCGGGCCCGGCCGTCGTACGTCAGCGCGAGCAGCACCGGGCAGCTCGCGGCGCGGGCGAGGCGCTGGAGCCAGTCGTCGCTCACGAGGTCGAGGAGCGCGGACGCGGTGACCAGCTCGGCCCCGGCCAGGACGGGCTCGAGGTCGGCGCCGAGGTCCCCCTCCTCCAAGCGCACCTCGAGGCGGCGGCCGTCCTTGGCCAGGCGCAGGGTCGACCCCTCCACCTCCATCTCCCCGTCCGCCCAGCGCGCCAGGCGGCGGCGTGCCTCGCCGAGCAGCCGCGCATCCTGGTCGACCAGGCGCCAGCTCTGCTCGGGCGTCAGGGACGGGGCGAGGTGGCGGAGGTTCGACCCCGTGCCGGCCGCCAGGTCGACCACGTGGATCGCCGACTTCCCCTGGAGGCTCAGGCGCAGCCGCGCCTCGAGGACCCGGCTCCGCGTCCGGTGGTCGACAGGCTCCCGGAGGGCGAGCCAGTCCGCGGCGAAGGTCCTCACCGTCGCTCACCCCGCCGCACAACGCCCTCGGGCCCTCGACCGTCCATGACGTCTCCGTTCATGACGTCTCCGAGCGGGACGATGGCACGGATCGACCCGCTCGCGTCTGGTCATCGACCGTTTCGGGGCCGACCTTGCGCACCTCCTCGGCGAAGCGGCACGCCGCGTGCTCCCAGGTGGGGAGGGTCGGCGCCGCCCTGTCCGCGCCCGCGGCGAGCGCGGTCAGGGCGCGCGGATCGGTCAGCAGCCGGCGGAGCGCCGCGGCGAGCGCCCCGGGGTCGTCCGGCGGGACGAGCATGCGCGCCTCGGGCGGCGCGGCCTCGGGGATCGCCCCGGCCTCGCTGGCGACGATGGGGAGGCCGGACGCGACCGCCTCCGTGAGCACCATGCCGAAGCCCTCGTAGCGGCGCGGCAGGACGAGGAGGTCCGCCTCGCCGTAGGCCCGCGCCAGGGCGTCGTCGCCGACCTCCCCGGCCAGGTGGACCCGACCTGCCAGCCCCGGCGCCTCGGCCGCGCGACGGACCGCCCGGGCGAAGCCGGCGTCCCGGGCCGCGCCGAGGAGCGTCGCCTCCCATGGCAGATCCCGGAGCCGGTCCAGCGCGCTCAGCAGCACGTCCTGGCCCTTGCGGGGCGTCAGCGACCCGACGCAGAGGAGGCGGGGCGGTCCGTCCACCCGGGGCGGTCGGGGCGCCCGCCGGTCGGTGCCCGGCCGGACCACGCCGAGGCGGGCCGGGGCGACCGCGAAGCGGTCGACCAGGACGCGGGCGGTCGTGGCGCTGGTGGCGATCGTCCGGCGCGCCAGGGCGAGCGCGCGCTTCTCCGTGCGCGCGAAGGCGCGGGCGTCGGCGGGGTCGAGGCCCGTCTCGAGCGCGAGCGGGTGGTGGACGAGCGCGATCAGGGCGAGGCGATCGGTCGCCGCGGCGGCGACGTCGCCGAGCACGCCGAGCGCGAGGCCGTCGACGACCACGCGAGAGCCGGTCTGCGCCCCGGCCAGCACGCGCGCTGCACCCGCACGCTCGGCGGCGCTGGGGAAGGGGAAGCCGGGGCCCAGCTCCCGGACCGTCACCGACCAGCCCAGGGCCCGGAGCCCCGCCACGATGCGCGCGTCGTAGCGGCTGCCCCCGGTGCGCCGCTCGAGCGACCCGGGGACGACGAAGGTGAGGTCGGGGCCCGCGCTCAGAGGTCCGCCTCGTAGGAGGCCTTCGCGACGTGGGACTCGGCGACGGTGAC
Source organism: Sandaracinaceae bacterium (assembly GCA_050331215.1). Classification (GTDB taxonomy): domain Bacteria; phylum Myxococcota_A; class Polyangia; order Polyangiales; family Sandaracinaceae; genus JBHJHB01. Next base: position 7,755 of record JBHJHB010000061.1, read on the forward strand.
CCGGATGCGGCGAACCCCGTCGCCGTGCGCCCCCATCCGCCCCTCCTGGAGCGCCGCGGCCAGGCGGTCGAACACGTGCTTGGCCACCACCTCGGTGGTGGTGTTCACGCCCTCGAACTCGGGCAGGTCGTCGAGGTTCCGGTAGTGGAGGGGCGCTAGCGTGTCCCGCAGCGCCTCGGTCGCCCGGGCGATGTCCACCACCATCCCGTTCGGGTCGAGCTCCGGCCGCATCCAGGCGACGTCCACCACGTAGGTGGCGCCGTGGAGACGCTGGGCGGGCCCGAAGACCTCCCCCCGGAAGGAGTGGGCGATCATCACGTGGTCGCGGACCTCGACGGAGAACACGGCGGGCTCCCTTCCTGACAGCGACTAGTCAGCCGGGTAGCGTACCCGCTGGCAGAGGACGCCGCTCGGCGCCGAGGCTAGGTCCGCCATCACCCGGGGCAACTCGTCGAGGGTGCACTCGCCAGTGATCAGCGCGTCGAAGCGCTCGTCGTCGCGCAGCAGGGTCAGCGCGAGGGCGAGACGGTCGCGACGGCTCCACCGCGCGCGGCGGTGCGCCGGGACGTGGCCGACCTGGCTCGACCGCAGGCGGAGCCTGCCGCTGTGGAAGGCCTCGCCGAGCGGCACGGACGGGGCCCGATCGCCGAACCAGCTCATCTCGAGGACGGTCCCCTCGAAGGCGGCGAGGCGGAGGGCAGTGGCGAGGCCCGCGGCCGACCCGCTCGTGTGGACGACGAGGTCGCAGCCCGGCGCGGCCTCCCGCGGGGCCACCAGGCGGAGCCCGAAGGCCGACGCCGCGGCCGCCTTGGCCGGGGCGATGTCGACGAGCTCCACGCGCGTCCCCGGGATCCGCGCGGAGAGCGCACCCACCAGCATGCCCGCCGTCCCGGCCCCCACGACCGCGATGCGGTCGCCGAGGGTCGCTTCTCCGTCCCACACGCCGTTCAGCGCCGTCTCGGCGTTCGCGGCCAGCACCGCGCGCTCCGGCGCGAGCCCGTCTGGCAGGGGCACGACGGCGTCGGCTGGCACCACGTAGCGGCTCTGATGGGGGTACAGGCAGAACACCCGCTTCCCTCTCAGCCGGGGCGGGCCGTCCTCGACCACGCCGACGCTGCTGTAGCCGTAGCGGACCGGGGTGGGGAAGTCCCCGTCTTGAAACGGGCATCGCATGGCGGAGAACTGCGTCGGCGGAACGCGCCCCTCGAAGACCAGGCTCTCCGTCCCGCGGCTCACGCCCGAGTAGAGGCTCCGGACGAGGACCTCGCCGGGCTGCGGAGCCGCCACGACCACCTCGCGAACCCTCCCCCGCCCCGGCTCTTCGACCCAGAACGCTCGTGCGTCCACGGCGGCCTCCGTGAGGAGGGACACTACCCGACGGGCGTCCGGGGCGCCCGTCGCAGCCGGTGAACCGAAACCTTCCCGTCGAGCCCCATGCCCGATCCTACCCATCCTCCCCCGACGCCCCTGCACCGCCGGCGCCTCGCGATGGCCGCCCTCGTGGCCGTGACGTGCGCCGCGCTCACGGCCGCCATGGCCGCGCTGTTCTCGCCGGGCGGCTACCGGCCGACGGAGGTGGGCATGCTCGTGTGCTTCGCCGCGACGCTCCCCTGGCAGGTGCTCGGGTTCTGGAACTCGGTGGTCGGCGCGGGGCTCCTCGCGTTCCGCACGGACCCGGTCCGCGCCGTGGCTCCCCTCGCTGGCCTCCGGGACGACGATCGCGCCTCCTGGGCACCGCGCAGCCGCATCGCGCTCGCGATGCCGATCTACCACGAGGACGTCGAGCGCGCGTTCGCCCATCTCCGGAGCACCGTCGCCTCCGTCGACCGCGCCGGCCTCGGTGACGACGTCGACGTCTTCGTCCTGAGCGACAGCCAGCGACCCGGCGTCTACGGCGCCGAGCTCGCCGCCTTCCACCGCTGGCGCGCGGACGACGCTCGCCCGGCCCGCCTCCACTACCGGCGGCGGCCGGCCAACACGGGCTTCAAGGCCGGGAACCTGCGGGCCTTCGTCGAGGAGCACGGCGACGACTTCGACCTGCTGGTGGTCCTCGACGCCGACAGCCTGATGAGCGGGCGGTCCATCCGGCGGCTGGTGCGGCTGATGGAGGCGAACCCGCGCCTCGGGATCCTGCAGAGCCTCGCCGTGGGGTTGCCCGCCGAGACCCCCTTCGCGCGCGTCTTCCAGTTCGGCATGCGCCACGGCATGCGTACCTACACGACCGGGAGCGCGTTCTGGCAGGGCGACTCGGGTCCCTACTGGGGCCACAACGCTTGCCTCCGCATCGCGCCCTTCCGGGCGCACTGCGCGCTGCCGGAGCTGAGCGGTCGCGGGCCCCTCGCCGGGCCGGTCCTCAGCCATGACCAGGTCGAGGCGGCGCTGATGCGCGGCGCGGGGTGGGAGGTACGCGTCCTGCCCGAGGAGGGAGGGAGCTACGAGGACAACCCGCCGACGCTCGCGGAGTTCGTCCGACGGGACCTCCGGTGGTGCCAGGGCAACCTCCAGTACCTGCGCCTCCTCGGGCTCCCGGGCCTGCGCCCGATGGGTCGGCTGCAGCTCCTGCTCGCCATCCTGATGTACGTCGGCGCGCCCTTCTGGATGGGCTTCGTCGGCCTCGGGTTCCTGCACCTGGCGCTGGGCCCGGAGACGTCGGCGTCGACGGCGGTGCCCTTCTTCGGGGAGGTTCCTCCCGAGGCAGGCCTGGCGCTGTTCGCGGCGATGATGACCATCGTGTTCGCGCCGCGGCTCCTCGGGGTCCTCGGGACGCTGCTGCGTCCCGACGCGCGCCGGGCCTATGGAGGCACCGGCCCGCTGCTCGCGGGCGCCGCCCTCGAGACGCTGTTCAGCGTGCTGATGGGTCCGCTGATGGCGGTCGCCCAGACCATGTTCATCACCGGCCTCGTGTTCGGGCGGACGGCTCGGTGGGACGGCCAGGCACGCGACGGCCACACCAGCCGCGTGGCCGACGCGGTCCGGAGCCTCTGGCTGCCGACGCTGCTCGGCGGCGCGGGCACGGCCCTCCTCGCCCTGCTCGCGCCGAGCGTGCTGCCGTGGGCGCTGCCGGTGCTCGGTCCCTGGCTCCTGGCGGTGCCCTTCGCCGTGATGACGAGCCGTCCCGAGGTCGGCGAGGCGCTGTTGCGGGCCGGGCTTTGCGCCACGCCGGAGGAGCGGACGCCGCCGGTCGAGGTCGCCGAGGTGTCGCCGGCGGTCCGCCTCGGGTCGCAGCCGCGTCCCGCGGGGGCTCGGGTCAGCGGGGAGTACCCGGCGATGGGCGGCCGATGACCGAGGGGGGGACGCCACCCTCGCGCTGACGGCCTCGTCGTGGGCGAGCACGAGGGCGACACCCGCTTCCCGGCCTTCGACCGGGAGGCGGGCGCCTCGACCACGACGAGCGCCGGCCCGCCAACACGCTCCGGGTCTGGCGCCGTCGCCGCGCCGGGTGACTCCTCGGGGTCAGCGGCGCTGCCGGGCCGCGATCTTCGCCCAGCTGTCCTTCAGGCCGATCGTTCGGTTCCAGACCGGTCGGGCACGGTCGTGGTCGACGAGGTCCGCGCAGAAGTAGCCGAGGCGCTCGAACTGGACGCGGTCGCCCGGAGAGGCGTTGGCCAGGCTCGGCTCGAGCTTGGCGCCGGTCAGGATCTCGCGGCTCGATGGGTTGAGGTGGGTCAGGAAGTCGACGTCGTCGTCCTCGGTCGGGTTCTCGACCTGGAAGAGACGGTCGTAGAGGCGCACCTCCGCGTCCACCGCGTGCTCGGCGCTGACCCAGTGAAGCGTGCCCCGAACCTTCCGCCCGTCCTTCGCCGTGCCGCCCCGGGAATCCGGATCCCAGCGGCACCGGAGCTCGACCACCTCGCCCGCGTCGTCCTTGATCACCTCCTCGCACGTGATCAGCGCGGCGTAGCGGAGGCGGACCTCCCGGCCCGGGGCGAGGCGATGCCACTTGCGCGGCGCGTCCTCGAGGAAGTCGTCCCGCTCGACGTACAGCACCCGGCTGAAGGGGAGGGCTCTCGAGCCGAAGGACGGGTCCTCGGGGTGGAAGGGAGCGTCGAGGTGGTCGACCTCGCCCTCCGGGACGTTGGTCAGGACCACCCGGAGAGGGCGCAGCACCGCCATCACGCGGGGCGTCCGGGCGTTGAGGTCCTCGCGGACCACGTGCTCGAAGAGGCCGACGTCGGTGTAGCCGGGTCGCCGCGACACGCCGACGCGGTGGCTGAACGCGCGGATCGCCTCGGGCGGGATCCCCCGGCGGCGCAGCGCGGCGATCGTGGGCATCCGGGGGTCGTCCCAGCCCTCGACGTGCCCCTCCTCGACCAGGCGCAGGAGCCGTCGCTTGCTGAGGACGGTGTAGGTGAGGTTGAGGCGCGCGAACTCGATCTGCTCGGGGGGCTCCTCCACGCCGAGGGCCGCGAGGAACCAATCGTAGAGCGCGTGGTGATTCAGGAACTCGAGGGAGCAGATGCTGTGGGTGATGCCCTCGATCGCGTCGCTCTGGCCGTGGGCCCAGTCGTACATCGGGTAGATCGACCAGGCCTCGCCGGTGCGGGGGTGGGGCACCTTCCGGATCCGGTACATCAGGGGATCCCGGAGCTTGAGGTCCTTCGACTGCATGTCGATCCTGGCCCGCAGGACCGCGGCCCCCTCCTCGAGCTCTCCGCGTCGCATCCTCTCGAGGAGATCGAGGCTCTCCTCCGCCGGGCGGTCCCGGTCGGGGCTGTCCTCGCCGAGCTCGTGGAAGCTCCCGCGGCCCTCGCGGATCGCGTCGGGGCTCTGCGAATCGACGTAGGCCTTGCCGGCCCGGACGAGGTCCTGGGCCCAGGCGTAGAGCTGGTCGAAGTAGTCGCTGGCGAAGCGCGCCTCGCCGGCCCAGCGGAAGCCGAGCCAGCGGATGTCCTCCTTCATCGCCTCGACGAACTTCGGGTCCTCGACAACGGGGTTTGTGTCGTCGAAACGGAGGTTGCAGTGACCGCCGAACTCCTCCGCGAGCTCGAAGTTGAGGATGATCGCGTAGGCGTGGCCGATGTGGAGGTAGCCGTTCGGCTCCGGGGGGAAGCGGGTGACGGCGCGGCGTCGCCGGCCGGCCGCGAGGTCGTCGATGACCTTGTCCCGGACGAAGTTGCCGGGGCCGTCGTCCTCGCGAGGCGAGGGGGAGTCGGGATGGGCCATGGCGGGTGACGTAGCAGGTACCTCCCCGTCGTGCTGGACGCCACCGAGCCGATGCCTAACCCTTGGGCCATGCGCCTCGGCCGGCTTGTGCCCCTTCCTTACCTTGCGATCCTCTCGGTCCTCGCCGCAGCGCCCGCCCTGGTCGGATGCGGCGCCAAGACCGGCCTGCACCTGCCCGACGCGGAGCTCCCGGACGACGCCGGGCAGGACGCGGGCCTCGACGAGGGGCCGATCTGCCGGCCCGCCCCCCTCCCGCTGGACCAACGCGGCGCGGAGGTGCTGTTCGTGATCGACCGCTCCAACTCGATGAACAACAGCCTCGACGGGGACCCAAACCCGCTGCCGGGCGAGCCGAGGCGCTGGGACCTGCTGGCCGACGCCCTCGCCTTCGCGCTGAGCGACACCAACATGCTGCTGGCCGTCGGCGGCGCCTTCTACCCGACGTTCGTCGAGTCCCCCCAGGGACCGGAGGAGGCCTGCGAGGTCGAGAGCCGGGTGGACCTGGCGCCGGCGCGAGGCAACGCCGACCGCCTGCTCGAGGTGTTCACCACCACGGGGCCGGCGGGCGGGACCCCGACCGCCGAAGGCCTCCGCTCGGCGCTGCGGTACTTCGACCGGAACCCGTCCGTGGACGTCCCCCGCTTCGTGGTCCTCGCGACCGACGGGGGCCCGAACTGCAACCCCGAGGTGGTCGAGCCGACCGGGGTCTGCGAGGTCTGCACCGGGGAGCCGAGGCTCTGCGACCCGAACGTCGTCGGCGAGTTCTGGGCCTACAACTGCCTCGACGAGGAGCGGACGCTCGCCGTGATCGGCGACCTCGCGGTCGACCGGAGCATCCCCGTGTACGTGATCGGCATCGACGACCCGAACCGGGCCGACCTCGCCGACGTGCTCGACCGGATGGCGGTGCGCGGCGGCCGGCCCCGGGACGTCCCCGGCGAGCGGCTGTTCTACAGCGTGCGGGAGCCCGAGGACCTCCGGGGCGCGCTCGACGAGATCACGGGCAGCATCGCGCTCTGCACGTTCACGCTGTCCGGCGCGCCCGCGCCGGAGGACCGGGTCGAGGTCGCCTTCGGCGATGAGCCCGTCGCCCGGGACACGACCCGCATCGAGGGCTGGGACTTCACCGCGCCCGACCGCTCGGAGATCACCCTCTACGGCGGCGCGTGCGCGCGCGCGTCGACGGGGGAGATGCCCGCGGCCGTCGTCGCCTGCCCCGACGGAACCCCCTGAGGCGGCTTGGCCCTCGTCGCGATCCGAGGGGTGAGGAAGACCTTCGGGGAGACGACCGTCCTCGACGGGATCGACCTCGACATCGAGAAGGGCGAGTTCCTCACGCTGATCGGCAAGTCCGGCTCCGGCAAGAGCGTGCTCCTCAAGTGCTTGATGGGCTTGATCCCGGTGGACGAGGGGTCGATCCGCTTCGACGGCCAGGAGCTCACCGGCCTGGCGGAGTCGGAGTGGGTGGCGATCCGACGCCGGATCGGGATGCTCTTCCAGGAGTCGGCGCTCTTCGACTCCCTGAGCGTGGCCGAGAACATCGCCTACGCGCTGCGCGAAGCGCGAGAGATGACCGAGGCGCAGATCCGGGAGCGGGTGACGGACTGCCTGCAGCGCGTCAGCCTGGCCGGCATCGAGCAGATGTGGCCAGCCGACCTGTCGGGCGGCATGCGCAAGCGCGTCGGGCTCGCGCGCGCGATCGCGATGCGGCCCGAGCTCGTGCTCTACGACGAGCCCACCGAGGGCCTCGACCCGATCAACGTCACGCGCGTCAACCGGCTGCTGAACCGGCTACGCCACGAGGACGGGGTCACGACGGTGGTCGTGACCCACAACATGAGGAGCGCCTTCGACGTCAGCGACCGCCTCGCGTTCCTCCACGGCGGAAAGGTCGCCCACGTCGGCACGCCGGACGAGCTGCGCCAGGAGGACGACCCGCGGCTCGCCCCGTTCCGCAAGGCGAGCGAGGTGCGCCTCCGGCGGCCGTCGCTCCTGCCCCCGCCTCCCGCCTGACCCCGAGGGCTACCTCGCGGTGGCTCACCCCTCCGGGACCAGCTCCTCGTCGTCGTCGAGGTGCTCGTTCAGCCAGGTCCGCATCGCGAACATCTCCTCGCTCCCGAGGCCCTGCCCGTAGAACGCGCTCAGGTAGACGAGGGCGATCAGGAGGGCGAACACGCCGACGAGGGCGAGCGCCCAGGGGGAGCGGCCGAGCATCATCTGCGACAGGCCGTACATCAGCGCGGCGATCGCCGCGAACACGAGGTGCGCGTAGAGGGCGAGGTAGAGCGTCCACACGTGGGGCTGGGGGCCGAAGCGGCCCTCCAGCACCGCGGACCCGTCGTCGCCGATCTCGAACCAGAGCCGGAGCTGAGGCGACCAGTAGTGCTGCTCGGCCTCCGGCAGACCGAGCTCGACGTAATCGCCAGCGGCTCCGCCCCGGAACGGGCAGCCCTCGGCCCGGAGGCCGGCCAGGATCCGGGCGCGCACCGCCTCGACGTCCTGCACCGGCAGGCTGAAGCGGGGGCGGATCCGGGGCGCCATCCCTCCTAGGTACCCGCGCGGGGTCCGATGCGCGAGGGGGGCTCGCCAGGGCGCAGCCTGGACGGCCCGTCGGGCCTCTGCCACGGTCCCCGCTCGACGTGCCCACGACGCCGCCGACCCTCGACCTGCCGGTCCGGCCGCCCGTCGAGCCGATGCTCGCGAAGGCCGTCCACGAGCTGCCGCCCGGGCAAGGGTGGCTCTTCGAGCCGAAGTGGGACGGCTTCCGCGTCCTCGTCTTCCGCGACCGATCCACGGTCTACCTCCAGAGCCGGGACAAGAAGCCGCTGCTCCGCTACTTCCCCGAGCTCGAGGCGCCGCTGCTGGCGCAGCTCCCGGAGCGCGCGGTCCTCGACGGCGAGATCGTCGTCGCGACCGACGACGGCCTCGACTTCGAGGCGTTGCAGCTCCGCATCCATCCGGCCAGGAGCCGCATCCAGCTCCTGGCGGCGAGCTCGCCGGCCTCGATCGTGGTCTGGGACCTCCTCGCGCTGGGGAGCGAGAGCCTGCTGGCCGTGCCTCAGGCAGAGCGCCGACGCCGCCTCGAGGAGGCGCTCCCCGGGCTCGCCCCGCCGGTGCACCTCACGCCTGCCACCCGGGACCGGGACGTCGCCGCCGACTGGTTCGCCCGCTTCGAGGGGGCGGGGCTGGATGGGGTGATGGCGAAGCCGCTGGCCGCCCCCTACCAGCCCAAGAAGCGCGCCATGCTCAAGGTGAAGCCGTTCCGGACGTGCGACTGCGTGGTGGCCGGGTTCCGCTGGCACAAGAAGGGCCCCGGCACGCTGGTCGGCTCGCTGCTGCTCGGGCTCTACGACGGTCACGGCCAGCTCCAGCACGTCGGCATCACGTCGACGTTCACCATGAAGCGCCGCGCGGAGCTGCTCGAGGAGATCGCCCCCCTGCGGGAGAACGCCCTCGAGGGCCACCCGTGGGCCGGCTGGGCGACGGCGGGGGACGCGACGGCCGAGCGGCGCCCCGGGATGAAGAGCCGCTGGAACGCTGACAAGGACCTGAGCTGGGAGCCCCTTCGGCCCGAGCGCGTGGTGGAGGTGCGCTTCGACCACCTCCAGGGCAGCCGCTTCCGCCACGCGACCACGTTTCATCGGTGGCGTCCCGACAAGGACCCGACGACGTGCGGGTACGACCAGATCGAGGTCACCCCCCCGTACGACCTTCAACGCATCTTCCGCTCGGCCTAGTCACCTGGAACAGCAGTGAGTGGTGAATCCCGGCGAGCGATCGGCGCCCGAATCAAGGAACGACGACGAGGAATACTTCGCGTATTTCGAGGAGAAGTGACGCCGAGTCGGGCGTCGAGGGCCGGCGGGATGTTGCCACGAATCGCTGAGACAGGTGACTAGCTCGGGCTAGCCCGCGGCCACCTCCATCTGCCCGTTGAGGGCGACGCTCGCGCGAGGCTGCTCGGTGGACAGCAGCACCGTGTGGCCGCTGCAGTCGAAGACGAGCGTGTCCTCGCCCTCTTCGAGGGTGAAGGACGCCCGGTCCGGCCGCATGTCGATTCGGACCCGGCAGCCGCGGATCGTCAGCGGGAACCGCAGGTGCCCGACCTCCGGCGGTAGCTGAGGTCGGAAGCGGATCCGCCCGTCGACGTTCCGGAACCCGGCGAAGCCGTAGACGAGCGCCATCCAGGCGCCGCCCATCGAGGCGATGTGAAGGCCGTCCTTCGTGTTGTGGTGCCGGTCCTCGAGGTCGAGGAAGAGCGCCTCCCGGGCGTAGCGGATCGCCTTGTCCTGGTCCCCGATCTCCGCCGCGACGATGCTCTGGATGCAGGCCGACAGCGAGGAGTCCCGGGTGGTCAACGGATCATAGAAGTCGAACACCCGCCGCTTCTGCTCCGGCGAGAACTCGTCGGCGAGCAGGAACATCGCCAGGACGACGTCCGCCTGCTTGATCACCTGGTGCCGGTAGATGACCAGCGGGTGGTAGTGGAGGAGCAGCGGGTAGCTCTCGGGGGGGGTGTTCTCGAAGTCCCAGGGCTGCCGATCGAGGAAGTCGTCGTCCTGAAGGTAGAGGTCCTGCTCCGGGTCGTAGGGGACGTACATCCGGTCGGCCGCCTCGCGCCACGCCTCCACCTCCGCGAGGTCGAGGCTCGTGCGGTCGACGAGCTCGTCGAGGCGGTCGGGGTAGGCGGTGCGGATCCGTTCGACCGCGGCCGCGGCGTACCACAGGTTCTCCCGCGCCATCAGGTTGGTGAACAGGTTGTTGTTGACGACCGTGTTGTACTCGTCGGGGCCGGTGACCCCCGTGATGCAGAACCGGCCACCTTTCTTGTCCGAGAAGAAGCCGAGGTCCACCCAGAGCCGGGCCGTCTCCACCAAGATCTCGGCGCCGACGTCCACGAGGAACTCCTCGTCCCCCGTCGCCCAGACGTAGGTGCGGAGCGCGTAGGCGATGTCCGCGTTGATGTGGTACTGCGCCGTGCTCGCCGCGTAGTAGGCGCTGGCCTCTTCGCCGTTGATCGTCCGCCAGGGAAACAGCGCTCCCTTCTGGTTGACCTGGCGCGCCCGCTCCCGGGCCGCGTCGAGGTCGTGGTAGCGGCGGGCGAGGATCGCCTTCGCCACGGCAGGCCGCGTGTAGGCCAGGAACGGAAGGACGTACATCTCCGTGTCCCAGAAGTAGTGGCCCTCGTAGCCCTGCCCGGTGAGCCCCTTCGCCGGGACCCCGAGGTCGTCCGTGCGGGCGGTCGCCTGGAGCAGCTGGAACAGGGAGAAGCGGATCGCCTGCTGCACGGAGGCCGCGGTGATGCGGGACGCGGGGGGCGTCACGCCGTCGACCTCGACGTCGCTCTTCTCCCAGAAGTCGTCGAGGTAGGCCCGCTGCGACGTGACGAGCTCCTCGAAGCCGCGCGGCCGCACGCGGGACAGCGTGCGGTGGGTCCGCTCGACGAGCTCCTCGGGCGGGGTGCGGGTGGAGGTGTGGTAGCTGATGTACTTGACGATCCGGATCGGCTCCTCCGGCAGGCCGGTGAGCGAGAAGAGCACCCGTCCGGCGTCCTCGTTCGCCTCGGCCTCGGCCTCCCACTCGCAGGCGGTCTCGACGGTGTGGTCGAGGCCGCAGCCGAGGGTCATGCCGCTCTGCTTGGTCGCGTAGCTCAGGACGACCCGCAGCTCGTCGGCCTCGTGGGTGGCGGGGTCGAGGACCCGGCTGCCGAGGGCGCGCCGCCTCGGGTCGGACCCCGCCTCGCCGCTCGGCGCGCGCAGCAGGATCTCCGAGGACACGAGCACGGGCGCCCGCGTGTCCAGCAGCGTGACCTCGTACTCGATCGCGGCGACGTGCCGGTGCTCGAAGGACACGAGGCGCCGCGAGCGGACCCGCACCCGCTTGCCGGCGGGCGTCTGCCAGACCAGGTCCCGCGCGAGCGTCCCCTCCCGCATGTCGAGCACGCGCTCGAACCGGAGCAGGTTGGCCTTCGGGAGGTACAGCCGCTCGTCGTCCACGTAGAGCCGGAGGCCCTTGGGGTCGGGCAGGTTGACGATGGTCTGCCCCGTCTTCGCGAAGCCGAAGGCGTCCTCGCCGTACAGGATCGGCCAGGTCTCGTGGAACGCGTTGACGAAGGTCCCGTGCTCGTGGGCCGGCTCCCCCTCCTCGAAGCCGCCGCGCATGCCGAAGTACCCGTTGGCGAGCGAGAAGAAGGTCTCCGTCTGGGGCAGGAGCCGCGGGTAGAAGCGCTTCTCGACGAGCCGCCACCGGTCCGACGGGTAGACGTACTCCGGCGGCCGCGTCTGCCGCTGCGGCCTCACGACGCCGACCCCCGGGGGCGCAGGCCCTCGACCAGCTCCGCGAGGTCCTGGCACACGACGTCCGCCCCCGCGCCGCGAAGGTCGTCGGCGACCCCCTTCCGGTCGACGCCGATCACCACGCCGAAGCCGCCGCGCCGCCCGGCCTCCACGCCGCTCAGCGCGTCCTCGATCACCGCGGCGCGCGCCGCCGGGACACCGAGCTCCGCGGCCGCTGCCAGGAACGTGTCGGGGGCCGGCTTGCCGGGCAGGCCGCGCGCCCGGGCCACGTTGCCGTCCACCTGCGCCTCGAAGCGGCCCTCGAGCCCGGCCGCGGCGAGCACCGCGTCGCAGTTGGCGCTCGACGTGACCACGGCCGCCCGGCGTCCCGACGCGAGCACGGCGTCGAGGAAGGCGACGGAGCCCTCGAACACGTCGACGCCGGCCGTGTCGAAGAGCGCATTGACCCGCTCGTTCTTGGCGTTGCCCAGGGCCTGGATCGTGGCGTCGCCGGGCGGGTCGCTCGGCGAGCCCTCCGGGAGGTCGATCCCGCGGGACCGGAGGAAGTCCCGGACCCCGTCATAGCGCGGCTTTCCATCGACGTAGCGGTGGTAGTCGTCCTCCGGGTCGAAGGGGACGAAGGCCGGGCCCCCTCCGGCGGCGTGGCGCTGGAGGAAGCCGTCGAAGGCCTCCGTCCACGCCATGACGTGCAGGCGAGCGGTGTCGGTCAGCACCCCGTCGAGGTCGAACAGCACGGCCTCGAGGGAGCTCCAGTCGATCGGGGAGTGGGGGGCGGTCATCGAGCCAACCATGCCTTGGGCTAGCCCCCGGAGGGAACCACGATGGCGCGCGTCGCATGCATCGCGTGGTCGGGCTAGCGGGTCGAAGCCCAGGGGTCGTAGTCGACCTCGAGGGGCTCCTGCGCGGGCCGGATCTCCTCGGGGACATGGCGCAGGTTGATCCGGATCCGCGTCCAGGTCGTGGAGCGACCCCGCATCGGGTCGACCATCACGTCGGGCGGGGTGAGGTGGGGCACGACCTCGGGGTGCCGGGCCTTCCAGCGCTCGAGGCCCGCGAACGCCTCCTCCTTCGTCCGGGCCCGGGCGATCTCGATCAGCGGGAACCTGGGTTGCCGTCTCCCGGTGCCCTTGCCCCCCGTCCTTGCCTTGGCCTTCGCCTTTCCCGTTCCCTTCGCGGTCCCCTGCCTCGCCTTGTCCGGCTCGCGGGCCCGGGACGGCTGGACGCGCATCGGCTCGTCCGGCTGCTTCTCGTAGTGGGGCGGCCACGGTGCGTCGCCGAGCCCGTCCGCCTCGTGCTTCGCCGAGAGCTCCAGGAGCCCGTCGAGCCGTCCGGGGGCCTCGTCGATGCCCTCGTGAGCGTCCCCGCGCTCGGCGACGATTGCCGGCACCGTCCTCAACGTGAACCCAGCCGGATCGCACGCGAGCAGATCGTCCCAGGTCAGCGGCATCGAGACCCGCGCATCGGGCCTCGGGCGTACCGAGTAGGCGCTCGCGACGGTGCGGTCCTTGGCGTTCTGGTTGTAGTCGAGGAAGACGCCATGCCGCTCTTCCTTCCACCACTTGCTGGTCGCGATGGTCGGGGCGCGTCGCTCGACCTCGCGCGCGAGGGCGAGGGCCGCCCGCCGGACCTGGCTGAAGGTCCACTCCGGGTGGAGACGGACGTTGACGTGGATGCCCCTCGACCCGCTCGTCTTCGGCCAGCCGACCAGCGCGAAGTCGGACAGCGTCGCTCTCACGACCTTCGCGACCTCGACGAGCTGCGGCCACTCGACCCCCGGCACCGGGTCGAGGTCGACCCGGAGCTCGTCCGGGTGATCCAGGTCCTCCGCCCGCACCGGGTGGGGGTTCAGGTCGAGGCACCCCTGGCCGGCCATCCACGCCAGCGCCGCGGCGTCCCGCGGCACGACCTCCTCGGCTTGCCGACCGCTCGGGAAGCGGAGCACCACCGTGTCGATCCACGCGGGCCGCCCCTTGGGAGCCCGCTTCTGGAAGAAGAAGTCCCCGGTGATGCCCTCGACGTACCGCTTCAGGACGTTCGGCCGCCCGCCGGCCCCCCTCAGCGCGCCGTCCGCCACCGCGATGTAGTACTCGACCAGGTCGAGCTTCGTGATGCCCGCCTCGGGGAAGTAGACGCGGTCCGGGCTCGAGATCGAGACCGTCCTTCCGGCGACGTCCAAGGAGAGGCGCTTCTTCGGGGTCGACACGTCGCTCGCCGAAGCGTACTCAACCTGCCCGGCCGGACCCAGCGATCGGTGGGTCGACCGGGCCGGGTGGCGCTTGGACCCGCGGGCCTCGGCGGCGAGGACGCCCGAGGTCTTGTATCTTACGCGAAACAGGCATGGCGAAGGGACGCGCGGATGGTGCGGTCAAGGCGGGTGGGGCGATCCTCGCCCTCCTCGTGGCGCTCGGCATCGTGTGGGTCGGCCACCGGCTAGGATCCGTATCTACTCCGATACCGATCCTGTTCGTCTTCCACGCGATGGTCGTCACCCTCCTCGCGGGCCATCGGACGGGCCTGGCGCTCGCCGTGGTCACGAGCGTCGCCTACGGGACCGTGCTGGGGCTCGAGGCGAGCGGCCGCCTGCCCTACGGGCCGGACGCCCCGCTGGACGTCGTCCCCAGCGCGGACGAGAGCTTCGTGTACGGGCTGATGGTCTCCACGCTCACCATCGGGGTCGCCGCGCTGATGGGCTCCGTGGTCGAGGCCCGTCGGCAGCGGGAGGAGGACCTCCTCGAGGCCAACGCCAAGCTCGCCGAGCTGAGCATCCGGGACCCGCTCACGCAGCTCTACAACCGGCGCCACGTGGTCGCGCGCCTCGAGTCGGAGCTCGCCCGGCTGCGCCGGGGCCACCCCCTCGCGCTGATCATGATCGACCTCGACCGCTTCAAGCGGGTGAACGACAGCGCCGGCCATCAGGAGGGTGACCGGGTCCTCGTCGCGATGGCGGAGGCGCTCACCGGCGAGACCCGCGAGACGGACGTGGTCGCCCGCTACGGCGGGGACGAGTTCGTGGTCGTGCTGCCGGACACGTCCGGGCCGGCCGCGCGGGTGGTGGCGAGCCGCCTGGGGGCGGCCGTCCGGGCCGTGGGGCAGCGCGAGCGACCGGACTGCCGCGTCACCGCGAGCATCGGCGTCGCGGTCGGCGTGGCCGACGACGACGTCCGCTCCGTGATCGCGCGGGCCGACGCGGAGGCCTATCGCGCCAAGCAGGCCGGCGGCGACCGGGTGATGAGCCCGTCGCCCGACCCGGAGGAGACCACCGGGACGCGCCGCGTAGCCCGCTGAGGCGAGGCGTCCCGGCGGTTGGTCGCGCTGGCCCCGCCGCTGCACAATGGCACCATGCTCCGACTCGGCGATCAGGCGGAACACGGCGGCGACCTCGTCGCCCAGGTCCTCGCGGACCACGGCGTACGGCACGTCACCACCCTCTGCGGGGGGCACATCTCCCCGCTGCTGGTCGGGGCCAAGCGCCGCTCCATCGCGGTCGTCGACTGCCGCGACGAGCGCAACGCGGTCTTCGCCGCCGACGCCATCGCCCGGCTCACGGGGCGCCCCGGCGTGGCTGCCGTGACGGCGGGGCCCGGCGTGACCAACGCGATGACGGCCCTGAAGAACGCCCAGCTCGCGGAGACCCCGCTCGCGCTGTTCGGCGGCGCGACGGCGACGATCCTCAAGGGCCGGGGCGCGCTCCAGGACATCGAGCAGCTGCCGCTGGTCCGCTCGGCGGTCAAGTGGGCGGTGGCCTGCCGCACCGTGCCCGAGCTCCCCGCCGTCACGGAGCGAGCGCTCCAGGTGGCGGCGGACGGGGTGCCGGGGCCGGTGTTCGTCGAGGTCCCGGTGGACCTCCTCTACCCCGAGTCCCTGGTGCGGGAGTGGTACTTCCAGGAGAGCGGCGCGGACCGGGCCAAGGGGCTGGGAGGGCGGGCGCTCCGCCTGTACCTCGAGGGCCACCTCTGGCGGCAGTTCCGCCAGCCCTACCTCGGCCTGCGGGAGCTCGGGTCCCCGCGTGGGCGCGAGCCGGCCGAGCCGGCCGAGGCGATCGACCGCGTCGTGGAGCGGATCCGCCGCGCCGAGCGCCCCGCGTTGATCGTGGGGAGCCAGGCGATGGTCGGCCGCGAGGACCCGGCGCCCCTCGCCGAGGCCGTGACGCGGCTCGGCATGCCGGTCTGGCTGGGGGGAATGGCCCGGGGCCTGCTCGGTCGCCACAGCCCGATCCAGCTCCGCCACAAGCGCGGCAAGGCCCTCAAGGAGGCCGACCTCGTGGTCGTGGCGGGCTTCCCCTTCGACTTCCGGCTGAAGTACGGCCAGGGGTTCTCCCGAAGCGGCACCCTGGTCAGCGCCAACCTCGACCCCGAGGCGCTGCGCAAGAACCGTCGCCCGGACCACGCGCTCCACATGCATCCGGGCGACTTCCTGCTCCGGCTCGCGGAGCGGGTCGGGCCGGGCCCCTGGGAGGCGTGGTTCGACACGCTCCGGGAACGGGAGTCCGCGCGGGACGAGGAGATCCGCGCGCAGGCGAAGGAGCCGGGGGAGCTCGTCCACCCGGTCGATCTGTTCCTTCGCCTCGAGGAGAAGCTGGCCGACGACGCGGTCCTCGTGGCCGACGGCGGGGACTTCGTGGCGACGGCGGCCTACATCCTCCGGCCGCGGGGCCCGCTCCGGTGGCTCGACCCCGGCGTGTTCGGCACCCTCGGCGTCGGCGGCGGCTTCGCGGTGGGGGCGGGGGTGGTCCGGCCGACTGCCGAGACCTGGATCATCTACGGCGACGGCTCGAGCGCCTACAGCCTCGCCGAGTTCGACACGTTCGTGCGCCACGGCCTCGCGCCGATCGCCGTCGTCGGCACCGACGGGAGCTGGGCCCAGATCGCCCGGGACCAGGTCGACGTCCTCGGCGACTCGGTCGGCACGGACCTGTTGCGCAACGACTACCACCGGGTCGCGGAGGGCTACGGCGGGGTGGGTCTCCTCCTGACGGACCCGGCGAGGATCGACGAGACCCTCGACGAAGCGAAGGCGCTGGCGGCGAGCGGCAAGCCGGTGCTGATCAACGTCCACATCCGCCGCACGGACTTCCGCAAGGGCTCGATCAGCATCTAGTACGAGCTAGCTGGCTAGCGCGCCGGCGTGGCGGTCACACGCCACGCGCTGGCCCCGAGCCGCACGCCATCCTCGGCGCGCCGGGTCTCGAGCGCTTCCACCATCGCAGCCATCGCGCGGGCGCGTGCCCCGTCGTCGCAGTCGCGAAGTCGGGCCGAGGTGGGGCCGAGGAGGGCGAAGAAGCGGGCCGCCTCCTCTGCGCTCTCGGCGACGACGAGGTCGGGCTCCACCGGGTCGAGCGTCACCGACCCGAAGCCCGCCGCCGCGAGGACCCCCCGGAGCCGGTCCGCATCGGCGAGGGCGAAGGGACCCGGCGCCTCCGGGTCGTCCGGGCCGTCCTCCGCCGGCGGCAGGTGGGGGCGCACCGCCTCGAGGGGGACCCTGAGCCAGTCGTTCCGGTCGAGGGCCTGCCAGCAGACGAAGGCGAGGAGCCCACCCGGCGAGAGCGCCTGCCGAAGGTGGTCGAAGGCGGCCACCGGATCGGCGAAGAACATGACCCCGAAGCTGGAGATGGCCACGTCGAGACCGCGCGGCGGGAACGGGTAGGTCGTGGCGTCGGCCACCTCGAAGGTGACCCGGAGGAGGCCCGCCTCGGTCGCCCGCTGTCGGGCGACGTCGATCATGCGCTCGGAGAGGTCGAGGCCGAGCACCTGGCCGCTCCTGGCGACCTGCTGGCCGAGGGCGAGGGTGCTGCCGCCGCAGCCGCAGCCGATGTCGAGCGCCTTCATCCCCGGCGCGGCGCCGGCGCCGTCGAGGAGCGCGCGGCGGAAGTCGGCCATGATCCGTTCGATGGTCGCGTAGTGGTCGACCCAGCGCTGGGTCAGGGGGCCGTTCCAGTACTCGATCTGGTCGGCGTGGTGGTCCGATGGCGCGCTCACCGACCGAGTCTAGCCCCGAACCGAGCGCTACGGGCTCGCGCCCCCGAGGGAGAGGACCGCCTTGCCCTGGAAGCGCCGCTCGAGGAGCTCCGCCGCGACGTCCCCCACCTCGTCCCAGCTCCCGGTCCGCCCGACGTAGGTCAGCAGATCGCCGCGCTGCACCAGATCGAGCAGGCGGGTCAGGCCCGGCCCCGCGGGCTGCACCCGCGCCTGGTGATAGAGGTTGAAGCCCTGCACGCTCGCGTCCCCGCTCCCGAGGAGCGGCCCGATCGGGAGGGACGCGGTCGGCGATCCCGTCACGCCGTAGAGCACCGCCGTGCCCCGGGTCTTGAGCCGTGGGAGCAACCGCGACAGCAGCTCGCCCCCGACGCCGTCGAAGATCAGGTGGAAGGGCCCTTCCTCCGCCAGGCGCTCGCCCGTCTCGTCGACGACGACCTCGGCGGGGCCCGCCCCCTCGACCCAGGTCACCTGCTCCGGTCGCCGGACCTGAGCGACGACCCGCGCGCCCATCAGGCACGCGAGCTGGACGGCGTAGATCCCCACGCCCCCCGTGGCGCCGGTGACCAGAACCGGCTCGGCGAGGACGTTGCCGCCTCGTTCGAGGCCGAACAGCGCGGTCAGACCCGCCACCGGGAGGGCGGCCGCGTCCTGGAAGGTGACCCCCTCCGGGATCGCCGCGAGGTAGCGCGTGGTGACGGCCACGCGCTCCGCCCAGCCGTCCGCGGCGGGGAGGAAGGCGGCGACCCGCGTGCCCGGGTCGGGCCCCGACCCGTCCGCCGCGCGCTGGAGGACGACCCCCGCGACGTCCCAGCCGATGCGCTGGCCCTCGGGACCGTTCGCGGCAGCGCGCACCTCGCCGCGGTTCAGGCTGAAGGCCCGAACCTCGACCACCGCCTGGTCCGGCCGCGCTCGAGGCTCCTCCGCCTCCCCGAGGGCAACGCCGCCCCGGGCCCCGGGGCTCCTCCGCACCGCTCTCATCGCGCCCATGGCTCCTCCACGGAGAGGATGGCGGATCGCGACGCGGCGCGCCCGGCCGCGCTCAGCGCTCGAGCACCGCGTGCCCGAAGGTCACGTTGAACTCCTCGCACCAGATCACCACGGAGCGGAACTGGCTCGGGTCGATCCGCGCGGGGATCGCGTAGCGCTGGCGGCCGTTCACCCGGCGCAGGAGGCCGAGGCTGACGTAGCGGCTCCGGGCGTAGCTCCGCGGGTTGGCGTCCCGATGGAGCACCACCTTGAGGTCCGGCCCCTCGTCGGTCCGGAAGCTCGCGCCCAGCTCCACGAACCAGCGCCCACCGTCCTCGACCAGTCGAACGCTGCCGCGGGTGGGGTGCGCGTCGGCGCGGAACGTGCCGGAGGCCTCCTGGGCCCCGGCGACCGTCGGGGCCGCGAGCGCCGCGAGGGCGCCGGCGAGCAGCATCGTCGTCATCGTCTTCATGGTGCGTCCTCTCCCTCACCCTCCGTAGCGGGTCCGCGCCCCGGCGTTACGGTGCGCGCTCGCGTCGCGGGTCAGTACACGTCGCTGTCGAGCTGGGCGAGGTGCCAGGGCCGGGCCCCGAGCGCCTCCGGCTCGAGCAGGATCACCCGGCCCGACGGCGCCGGGCGCAGGCCCGCCCCCCGGTACGCGGGGGTCAGCGCCGAGCCGGGGGCGAGCCACGCGGTGAGCTCGCGCGCCCCGCGCGCCTCGGCCCACGCGCGGGCGGCGCGGAGGCCCGCGGCGGCCACCGCGAGGGCCCCCGGCGCGACGAGCAGCTCGGCGTCGTTGACCACGTCGGCGCCGTATGCCTTCAGCACGAGCAGGCCCGGGTCGGCGACGAACACCGCGTACGTGGCGTCCGGACGGGCGAGGCGCCAGCGCCAGTAGGCGAGGTCGCGGTGCACCCCCACCGCGCGCTGCGCCGCCCAGACGCTCTCGAGGACGGCCGGCAGGTGGGCACCCGCCGGGCGCCACCCTCCCTCGAGGTGTGCGCGGGCCGCGCCATCGCCGGGTCCGCGCTGGGCCCCTTCCCGGGTCGCGCGCCGGGCGGCGGGGGCGCCCGCGTCCGGCCTCGCCTCGGGCCGACCGCTCGACCAGGCCGGGACCGGGCCGAGCGTGGCCCACCCGGCGCCCAGGAAGCCGCGGACGGACCGCTCGTTGGGGAAGCCGAGAACCGCCCGATCCTCCTCGCGGGCCAGCGCCAGGGCGCGCCGCGCCAGGACCGCCAGATGCCCGCGGCGCCGCGCCTCCGGGTGGGTCATGACGTCGATCATCCGCCAGCCCGGGCGGCGCGCTCCGTCCACGCTGAGGTCGCAGACCTGGAGCACGAGGCACGCCGCGAGGTGCGCGCCCCGGCGGATCCCGAGGGCGCGCGCGGGCCCGGGGCCGACGTAGCGCCAGCGCCGCGCGCCCACGCCGGGCGCCTCGCCGTAGACCGCCTCGACGAGCCGGGTGAACGCCGTCGCGGGGGCGATCAACTCGGCCGGATCGAGCTCCTCGACCGGTCCGGTCACGGCACGCGGGCGAGCTCGAGCACGGTCTCGAAGATCACCTCGAACGCCTCGGCGAAGCGAAGGTGCCCGCAGGCGAGGCCGCGGTGGGCGGCGCGCCCGCGGGCCGCCTCGAGGTGGTGGGGGCCGATGTAGGTGCCGTAGGCCGCCATCGCCGCGAGCTTCGCGTCGAGGTGGTCCGTGATGTCGACGTAGCGCCGGGCCGCGAACACGTGCTGGCTGCGGTAGGAGTAATCGGGGAGCTCGTAGCAATAGAAGCTGCGCACTCGCTTCTTGCGCGCGGCGGCCAGGGCGTTCCGGAAGGCCGCCTGATGGTCCTGGTGGCTGTCGCCATACCAGTGGCCGTAGATCGTGGTGATCGACTCGCGCGTGATCAGCTCGTCGAGCTCCGTCACCGTCTTCCAGCCCACCTCGTAGTGGCCGACGGGGTTGTCGAGGATGACGTAGGGGCTCCCGAGGATCGCCTCGGCGGCGCGCATCTCGGCCTCGATCACCGACCACGGCCGGTCCCCGTAGCCGCCCCGCGTCCCGACCACGACCACGACCTTGTGGCCCGCCGCGCGGTGCTTGAGGAGCGTGCCCATGCAGCCCGTCTCGACGTCGTCGGGGTGCGCGCCGATCGCGAGGACGTTCGCCATGGTCCCGCCTTCGATAGCGCCGGCCCCTCGCTCCTTCCACCCTGGGCTCGTGGTCGTCCCCGACGCCGACGCCCTCCTCGCCGCGCTCCCGGCTCCGGCCCGCGCGCTGCTGGCCGACGAGACCGCCCGAGGGACCCTGGAGCGCGCCCTGGCCGAGCTCGCCGGGCGCGGCCAAGCGGCCCGGTGGGCGGCGCCCTTCGCGTGCCGCGACGCCGACCTCGGCGCGGCCCGCCGCGTGCTCGCCCGGGAGCTCCCGCCCCTGACCGGGGGCGCCGTCGCGCGCGCGACGGCGGACCTGGTGGGGCGCCTCGGCGCCCCGAGCGCGGGCGAGGCGGTGGCAGCGGCGCAGGGCGCGCTCGACCGCACGGACCTGGCCGTGCTGCGCGCGCTCCGAGGGGGCGTCGCCCGGCCGCCCCCCCCGGCGCCGTTCGGCCTCGGGCGCGTCCGCGCGACGCTGCGGCGGCGTCTCGGCTCACGGCCCCGCGCGGTACGCGACCGGGCGTGGGCCGCTGCGGTGCGCGCCCCGGGCGATGGGGCCGCGCGCGTGGCGGCGGCACTCGCGGCAGTGGACGGTCCGCGGCCGGAGGCGACGATCACCGTCGGCGTGAGCGGGAGCGGCAAGAGCACGTTCGTGGCGCGCGTCCTCGCGCCGCGCTCGGACGTCGTGGTGTCCCTCGACGACCTGCGCGCCGCCCGGGGTGACCGCGCCGACCAGTCCCACAACGACGCGGTGGTGCAGGAGGCGCTGGCGCGCTGGTCGGAGCAGCTAGCCGGAGGGCGCCGCGTGGTGTGGGACGCGACCTCCCTCATCGGCGAGCACCGCGCTGCCCAGGTCGAGGCGGCCCGGGCGGCGGGGGCCCTCCTGACCGGCGTGCTGTTCCTGGTCCCGGCCGACGTGCTGCGGGCGCGGAACGAGAGCCGCCGCTACCGGATCCCGGACGAGGCCCTCGCGTGGCAGCTGTCGTCGATGGACCCGCCCTATCCAGAGATCCTCGACCGGCTCGTGGTCGTCGACCGGAGCGGTCGCGTCGGGGCGGTGCTGGGCGGGCTGTAGGCGGGCCCGCGCGGCGCACCGCGGCGGGGCCGGGGACGCCGGTCCGCGGCGTGCCGAGCCGGCGACGCCTACTCGCCCTTGGGCAACCGGGGGGGCGGGTCCGCGAGGTGCCCGCCGAGCTGCTCGGCCACGGCCACCGTGAAGCCGAGGGCCCGCTGCACGTCGGGGCTGGAGAGCTTGCGGAACGCGCCCCAGGCGCCGACCCGGTCGACGTCCTCGGCGGAGGCCTCGACCGCCTCGTTGACGCTCCTCAGCACCGCGAGGGTCCGCGGCTGGATCGGGAGGCTCTCGATCACCGGCACCAGGCGCGGGAGCTGGCCGAGGAGGCGCCGCACCGCCTCCTGGATGTCCGGCCTGCCCACGACCTCGAGGATGGGACCGAGGCCGCCGAGGTGGAGGCTGTCGAGGTCGATCTCGCCGAGGCCCTCGACGATCTCCGGCACCTGCTCCGCCAGCTTCGCGAGGACGGCCGTGTGGCGCGCCGAGCCGAGCACCGGCACCAGGTCCGCGAGGTTGGCCAGGCCGTCGATCACCCGGGGCTCGGTCAGGCGCTTCACCAGGTCGAGGGCGGCGCGGACCCGGACGTGGTCGTGCCCGATCTCGGCTTTCACGCTCGCCTGGAAGTCCTCGAAGACGTCGGGCGCGGCGGCCGCCGCTTGCACGGCGAGCTCCAGCCGCGGCGCGAGCTGAGCGATGCGGACGAGGGCGTCGAGGGTCTCCGGGTCGGTCAGCTCGAGCACCGCCTCCTCGATCCGGTGACGGAAGGCGTCGGGCCCCTCGAGCGCTTCCCGGGCCTCCGTGGCGTAGGCCGCCGCGGTGGCGAGCCCGCCGAGGTGGGGAAGGCGCTCCGCGAGCGTCTGGACCGTGTCGAGGGTGTCCGGGCGCGTGAGCGTGAGGAGCGCCTCGGCCGCTCGCTCGACGCGGGGGCCCATGTCGACCACCTCGTCCCGGGCCGCGAGGGACGCCTGGACGCTGTGCATCGCGTCCTCGAGGAGGGCGGGGGCGGCCGCCACGGCTTGCGCGGCGTACTCGAGGCGGGGGGCGAGCTCGGCCAGCATCGCGAGGGACTCGAGGGCCTCGGGCTCCGCGATGCGGAGCACCGTCTCCGCGATGCGCGCGGTCATCGCCTCCGCGCCCTCCTCGGACGCGAGCGCGCGGGAGGCCTGCGCCGCGCCCTCCACCCACGGCAGCAGGTCGGGGGACGCGAGGCCGATGCGCCCCAGCGCCTCGCGCGGGCCCCGCGCGCTGAGCTGCATGGCGAGCTCTCCGCCCGCCTCGATGCGCTCCTGGAAGGCCCGCGGGTCCTCGCCCCGGGACCGCGCGAGGTCCCGCGCGGCGGCGAGGGCGTCCTCCAGGAGCTCCGGCCCCGCCGCCGCGGCCTGGACCGCGTACTCGATCCGCGGGGCCAGCTCGATGATCCGCGTGACGGAGTCGAGCACCTCGGGGTGGCTCAGCGCGAAGATCGCCTCCGCGTAGCGCGCGCGCACCGCGTCGGCGCCGTGCACCGCCACCATCTGCTCCCGCACGGCGACCGCCGCCTCCTGCAGGAGGTCGCCCTGGGCGACGCGCGCCCGGCCGGCGAGGCCACCGAAGGGCACGGTGGCGCCGCCATTGCCGTTGCCGTTGCCGCCATGCGTTGCCGGCGACCGAGCGGCCGCGCCCCCCTCGAGGAGACCGAGCAGCCTCTCCAGCTTGTCCTCGACGCGAGAAAGGCGCGCTTCGAGCTCGTTGTTGTCCATCTCGATCCCCGTGTTGAGACCTGAGGGGGCGCCCCCCCATTTCGATCAGCCGGCGAGGCTCCCGCCGACCCAGACGACCCCGACGACGACGCTCAGCACCCCGGCCCCCGCGAGCATCCGCGGAAGCCGCGCCGGGGTGGCCGTCAGCGCGCCGACCCCCGCGGCGAAGGCCGCCATGGCCACCACCGCGCCGACCAGGTACGCGGCGAGGTAGGCCGCGGCCATGGCCGGCCCGAGCGCCAGGGACGGCAGGACACCGAACAGGTGCCCGGCGCCGGCCACCCCGTGCAGCATGCCGAAGCCGAAGGCCGAGTGGCGGTGCCGCTGGTGGTCCCCACGCGTCCGGTGCTCGGGCTCGCCGACGGTCGGGTCGGCGACGTGGACGTGCACGTGCGCGTGCCTCTCGCCGCCGTGGCCATGCTCGCCGTCGTGGTCGTGCCGGTGGGCGTGCACGGTCAGGAGCCGGCTGCGGCGTAGCGCCCAGACCCCGAGCCCGACCAGGAGCACACCGACCGCGACCTCCGCCCACGCGCTGACCGCCTCGACGTCCAGGGTGCGGAGGAGCGTGCGCGCGAGGAGGGCGGCGGCGAGGACCCCCGCGCCGTGGCCGAGGCCCCAGAGCGCGCCGACGGCCATCGCCCGGCTTCGGGAGCCCGCGGCGAGGGGAAGGACGGCAGCCAGGTGGTCGGGCCCCGCCACCACGTGGCCGCCTCCGGCCACGAGGCCGGTCAGGACGGCGAGGCCCGCCCCCGTCACCGCGTCGCCCTCCGCTCCCGCAGCCAGCCGTACCACGCCTCGAGCCCGTCGCCGGTCCGGCTCGACACCTCGAGCACCGTCGCGTCGGGGCTGACCTCCTGGAGCGCCTGGAGCGCTGCGGCCCGGTCGAAGTCGAGGTGGGGAAGGAGGTCGACCTTCGTCAGGAGGACCAGGTCGGCCCCGCGGAACATGTGCGGGTACTTGAGGGGCTTGTCCTCGCCCTCGGTGACGCTGAACAGCACGACCCGGGCGTCCTCGCCCAGGTCGAAGAGCGCCGGGCACACCAGGTTGCCGACGTTCTCGATGAACAGGGTCGCCCCGAACGGGGGGTCGAGGCGCGCGAGGCCGTGCCAGACCATGTCCGCCTCGAGGTGGCAGCCGGTGCCCGTGTTGATCTGCAGGACCGGCGCCCCCGTGGCGCGGATCCGGGCGGCGTCGTTCTCGGTCTCCTGATCGCCCTCGAGCACGACGACGTCGCCATCGATCTCCCGGAGCGTCCGCTCGAGGAGCCGCGTCTTCCCGGCGCCGGGCGAGCTCATGAGGTTGACCGCGAGCACCTTCCGGCCAGCCAGCCAGGCCCGATTGCGCTCGGCAAGCCGGTCGTTCTTCTCGAGGATCCTGGCCTCGAGCACCTCGACGCCATGCTGCTCGTCATGCGCGTGCCCGCCATGCTGCGCGTGCCCGCCATGCTGCGCGTGCCCGTGCCCGTCATCCCCGTGGGAATGGGTCACCACGGTCCCATCCCGTAGGACGTGCGTGTGCACGCCGTGCTCGTCGGTGATCGTCACGCCATCGCCCTCGCCGCAGCCGCAGGTCCCGCACATGTCAGACCTCCATCTCCCGGATCAGGAGCTCCTGGCCGGCCGTCAGCCGGAGCCGGCCCCGACGCTCGCAGGGGCACACCGCGACGAGGCGGGACACCTGCAGCACCTCGCCGCACGCGAGGCACTCGCCCCGCCCCTCGACCTCGTCGATGATCAGCTTGGCGCCCTCGAGGGGCGTGCCTTCGGCGCACAGATCGAAGCAGAAGCGGAGCGCGTCGACCTCGATGCCGGCCAGGCGCCCCACCTGCACGGTGACCGACCGAACGCTCCGGGCCCCCGCCCGCTCCGCGCAGATCGCCACGATGTTTCGCGTGATCGAGAGCTCGTGCATCAGCAGATCCTCGGGAGCTGGTCGCCGACCAGCATGTCCAGGATGCGCTCGCCCCCGAAGCCGGTGTCGAGGGTGACCACGCCCGGCGGATCGGGTCGGCACCGCGCGATCACCGAGGCGTTCGCGCCGTCGGGGTGGGCCCTCATCACGGAGAGCGCCTGCTCCGCTTGTGCGGCAGGGACGGCGACGACCACCTTGCCCTCGTTGGCGAGGTGCACCGGGTCGAGGCCCAGGATCTCGCAGAACCCCGCGACCTCCGGCCGGACCGGGATCGCCGCCGCGTCGACCACCATCCCGACCTCGCTGCTCAGGGCCAGCTCGTTGAGGACCGCGCTGAGGCCGCCGCGGGTCACGTCGCGCATCGCGTGGACGTCGACCTGGTCGAGGAGGGCCCGGGTCAGCGTGTGGAGGGGCGCGGAGGCGCTCGGGATGTGGGCGTCGAGCTGGAGCTCGCCGCGCGCGACCAGGATCGCGGCGCCGTGGTCGCCGAGGTAGCCGTTGACGAGGAGGACGTCGTCGGCCTCGAGGCGGCTCGCGCCGACGTCCACGCCCTCGGGGATCACCCCGATGCCCGTCGTGTTGATGAAGACCTGGTCCGCCGCCCCGCGCGGCACGACCTTCGTGTCGCCCGTCACCACGCTCACGCCGGCCTCCGCCGCGGCCCGCCCCATGCTCCGGAGCACGCGTCGCAGCGTGTCGATCGGCAGGCCCTCCTCGAGGACCAGGCCGCAGGAGAGGTAGAGGGGCGTCGCGCCCCCGACCGCCAGGTCGTTGATCGTCCCGTGGACGGCCAGGGACCCGATGTCCCCCCCGGGGAACTCGATCGGGCTGACGACGTAGGTGTCGGTGGTGAAGGCGAGGCGGTCGCCCCGGGCCGACAGGTCGGCGAGCGCGAGGCGGGCCTGGTCCTCGTCGGCCTGGAGCGCGGGCCCGCCGAGCTCCCGGACGACGAGGTCGTCGATCAGGTCCCGCATCGCCTTGCCCCCGCCGCCGTGGGCCTGGTCCACCACGGTCCCGCGCACGCGCCCCGACCGGCGCCGGAAGCGCTCGACGCGCTGGAACAGCGGGTGGTCGGCGGGACGCTCGCTCACCGCGCCTCCCCCTCCGCCGGGCGCCGCCTCAGCGTCGTGAGGCGCCCGTAGTTGTAGTAGGCGGCGCAGGCGCCCTCGCTCGACACCATGCAGGAGCCGATCGGCGTCTCCGGCGTGCAGGCGGTCCCGAAGACCTTGCACTCCCACGGCTTGATCGCGCCCTTCAGCACCTCCCCGCACTGGCAGGCCTTGGGGTCGGCGATCGACAGGGCCGGCGTGCGGAAGCGCTTCTCGGCGTCGAAGTCCGCGTAGGACGACCGGAACGTGAGGCCGCTGTGGTCGATCGAGCCGAGGCCGCGCCACTCGAAGTAGCTCCGGAGCTCGAACACCTCGGTGATCGCCCGCACGGCAGCGTCGTTGCCGTCGTCCCGGACCAGGCGCCGGTACTGGTTCTCCACCTCGCAGCGACCCTCGACGAGCTGGGTGAGGAGCATCTGGACCGACTGGAGGACGTCGAGCGGCTCGAAGCCGCTGATCACCATCGGCTTCCGGTAGCGCTCGGCGACGAAGCGGTAGGGCGCGAGCCCGATCACCATCGTCACGTGCCCGGGCCCGATGAAGCCGTCGAGGCGCAGGTCGGGCGAGTCCAGGATCGCCCGGATGGTGGGCACGATGGTGATGTGGTTGCTGAAGACGCTGAAGTTCCGGATGCCCCGGGCCTTCGCGTCGAGCACGGTCAGCGCGGTCGACGGAACCGTCGTCTCGAAGCCGAGGCCGAAGAAGACGACCTCCCGGCCGGGGTTCTGCTCCGCGAGGGCCAGGGCGTCGGCCGGGGAGTAGACGGTCCGGATGTCCGCGCCCTCGGCCTTGGCCGCGAGCAGGCTCTTCGTCGAGCCGGGCACCCGCATCGCGTCGCCGAAGGTCGCGAAGATCACGCCCTCGGTCTCCGCGAGGGCGATCGCGTCGTCGACCCGCCCCACGGGGAGCACGCAGACCGGGCAGCCCGGGCCGTGCACCAGCTCGATCCCGTCGGGGAGCATCTCCTCGAGGCCGAACTTGAAGATCGCGTGCGTGTGGCCCCCGCACACCTCCATCACCTTGAGCGGTCCCGCCGAGCGCGGTCGGTCGAGGCGGTCGAGCAGCTGCTCGATCCGCGCGACCACGCGGCGGCCGGCCACGGGGTCCCGGAACTCGTCGACGTACTTCACGGGCCGGCCTCCCCGGGGTGGGCGTGGAGCAGCGTGTGCACGAGGTCCCACAGGATGTGGTAGGCGAGCAGGTGGCTCTCCTGGACCCGATGCACGCTGGCCGTCGGGACCACCAGGCAGAGGTCGACGAAGGGGCTCGTCGCCATCCGGCCCCCGTCGCCGCCGGCGAGCCCCAGGGTGAGGAGCCCCCGACCCTTGGCCGCCTCGAACGCGGCGAGGAGGTTCGCGCTGGTGCCGCTGGTCGAGAAGCCGAACAGCGCATCCCCCTGCCGGCCGTGGCTGATCACCTGCCGGACGAAGACCGCGCCGAAGCCGACGTCGTTGCCCACCGCGGTCAGCATCGGGACGTCGGCGCCGAGGTGGATCGCGGGCAGAGCGGGCCGGCCGACGGTGATCGGGTGGTTGAACTCGACGGCGAGGTGGGCCGCGTCGCAGCTCGAGCCACCGTTGCCCATCGTCAGGAGCCGCCCCCCCGCCCGGAACACGTCGGCCAGCATCCTCGCCGCCGCGACGAGCTCGGCCTCCCGAGCGGCGAAGAACGCGCGCTGCGCCGCCGCGCTCTCGCTCGCCTTGGCGCGGACGCTCGAGCGGAGCTCCTCGTCGCTCACGGCGGTCGCCGCGCCGCCGGTCAGGTCCGGGTAGAGCTGGGCGAGGGGGTCAGCCATCGGCGCCTCCCGGGCGCGTGCTGCCCCCCGGCGCACCGGCGCTCTCCTTCATCTGCCGGAGCTCGTCCTGGATCTCCCCGAGCTCCTCGAGCAGGGCCAAGGTGCGCGCCGCTTCCTCCGGGTCGATCCGGCTCATCGCGAAGCCGACGTGGACGAGCACCCAGTCGCCGACGCAGGCCTCGACCGGTCGGCCGTCGAGCACGCAGGCGAGGTTCGTCACCCGGCGTACGCCACCGACGTCGACCAGGCCGAGCCTCTTGTCGGCGTCGGTGATCTCGATGACCTGTCCGGGGATTCCGAGGCACATGGGGGGATCATCCTTCCGTTTCGTCGAGAGAGCGAGCGGCGGCGAGGACCGCCTGGCCCAGCGCGAGGCCACCGTCGTTCGGCGGCACCCGGCGGTGCGTGAGGACCTCGAGGCCGGCCGCCCGGAGCCCGCCCGCGGTGAGCTCGAGCAGCACCCGGTTGGCGAAGCACCCGCCGCTCAGGGCGACGGCGGCGACGCCGTGGGCCTGGGCCGCGCGCCCCACCAGGCGCACGAGGCCCTCGGCGAGCCCGACATGGAAGCGGGCGCTGATCAGCGATGGGTCCACGGCGGCCCACAGGTCGCCCAGGACCGCGCGCCACATCCCGAGCGGCTCGAGGTACGGGAGGCCGTCCCCGCCGAGGCGCGGGAGGGCGAAGGGGTAGGGCTCGGCCTTCGCCTCGGCGAGGGCCTCGGGCGTGACCCGAGCCTCGAGGGCCATCGCGGCCTGCCCCTCGTCGTCGATGCCCTCCCGGAAGAGACCGACGGCCGCGGCGACCGCGTCGAACAGCCGCCCCGCGGAGCTCGCGAGGGGCGCCTGGGTCCCGCTCGCGAGCATCCCCTCGAGCAGCGCGACGGGCTTGGTCCGGAGGTAGCGCACCGGCTCGGTGTCCCCGAAGCTCGCGTCGAGCTCCGCCCAGCTCATCTCGGCCCGAAGGTGGGCGTAGAGGTTCCGCCAGGGCTCCCGGCTCGCGCGGTCGCCGCCGAGGAGGGCGACCGGCTTCAGCGTCCCGACCCGCACGGCCTGGGCGTACCGCCTCACGAGCAGGAGCTCGCCCCCCCACAGCTCGCCGCCCTCGCCCATCCCGAGGCCGTCGAGCGCGAGGCCCAGGACCGGCGCCCCGGCGCGCGGCCAGCCATTCTCGGCGAGGCACGCGGCGACGTGGGCGTGGTGATGCAGGACCTCGACGGCCTCGACCGCGCGGGCCTGCGCGAGCCCGACGCCCATCCGGTGGGTTCGGTAGCCCGGGTGCCGGTCGAAGGCGATGCGCGTCGGGCGGTGGGCGTAGACCCGGCGCAGCAGATCGAGCGTGTCCTGGTAGGCCGCGAAGGCCGCCGGGTGGTCGAGGTCGCCGAGATGGGGGGAGAGCACCACCCGCCCCTCGGTCAGGAGAGCGAACGCTCCCTTGAGGTCCCCGCCGAGGGCCAGGAGGGGCGCCGCCGCCTCGAACCCCGGCGGTAGCGCCAGCGACCCCGGCGCGTAGCCCCGCGCGCGCCTCAGCACCCGGACCTCGCCGTCCATGCGGGCGACCACCGAGTCGTCGACCCGGTTGGCGATCGGCCGGTCGTGGGTGAGCAGCCAGTCCGCGACCCCGCCGAGGCGGGCCCGGACCTCGTCGTCGTGGATGCACTGCGGCTCGTCGGTCACGTTGCCGCTCGTGCAGACGATCGGGCGGTCGACCCGCTGGAGCATCAGGGCGTGGAGGGGGGACGTCGGCAGCATGACCCCGAGGCGGGACTGGTCCGGCGCGACGGCGTCCGCGACCGGACGAGCCGCGCCCGCGCGCTTCGGCGCGAGCAGGATCGGCGCCTCGGGGGACCGGAGGACGGCCTCGTCCGCGGCGCTGAGCACCACCACGGCCCGCGCGACGTCGAGGTCCCGCGCCATGAGCGCGAAGGCCTTGTGGGGGCGGCGCTTGCGCGCCCGGAGGCGCTCCACCGCGGCGGGGCTCGTCGCATCGCAGCAGAGCTGGTAGCCGCCGAGGCCCTTGACGGCGACGATCTCGCCAGCGAGCAGCAGGCCGCCGGCGGCGTCCACCGCGTCGAGCATCGAGTACCGGTCGACGGGGAACGGCCGGCCGTCCATGCGCTCGAGGCGAGCGCGGGGGCCGCAGGCGTGACAGGCGATCGGCTGGGCGTGGTAGCGGCGGTCCGCCTCGTCCGCGTACTCGGCCTCGCACGCCGCGCACAGGCCGAAGGCGGCCATCGTGGTGTGGGCCCGGTCGTAGGGGATCGCCTCGACGATCGTGTAGCGTGGACCGCAGTGCGTGCAGTTGGTGAACGGGTAGCGGTAGCGTCGCGCGAAGGGGTCGCGCGCCTCCGCCAGGCAGGCGGCGCACGTCGCCGCGTCCGGCGCGACCTCCGTGCGGGGTGCGCCGCCCTCACTCGCCTCGATGACGAACCCGCGGTCCGCGGGAACCTCCTCGCGGCGCCGCTCCACGTCCTCGACCCGGGCCAGGGGGGGCAGCTCGGCGAGCAGCTGGTCGAGGAACGCCCCGCAGTCGTCGGGCGTCGCGGCGAGACCGATCAGGACCCCCGCGCCGTCGTTGCGGACGAAGCCAGGCAGGCCCCGGGCGCGGGCGAGGCGCGCGACCGTGGGGCGGAAGCCGACGCCCTGGACCGCCCCCCGGATCCGGATGTGCTCGCCCCGGGTCACCCGATGCCCTCCGCGAGCGGCCACAGCAGCACGCGGTGGTTGCCCGTGTCGGCCACCACCGCGGTGCGGTCCTCCGCGAGGGCGAGCCCGTAGGGCCAGCAGAGGCTGTCCCGGACCGGCGGGCCCCACCGGTTGTCGCCCTTCGCGCCGAAGTGGGGCTGCCCGGTCAGGGCGACGGCGGCCTGGCCGTCCGCGAGCGGCGCTCGGAAGCCGACGAGCCTCGAGTTGGCCGTGTCCGCCACGAGGACCCACCCCGCCGCCGCGTCGAGGGCGTACGGCATGTTCACGCTCGACGGTCCGGGCCAGTAGGCCCCCTGGTTGTGGTCGACCGAGGCGAAGTCGGACTGGCCGAGCACGACCGTGGCCGACGGCATGCCGCCGTCGGGGAACCCGTCCCAGACCAGGACGCGGTTGTTGCCCGCGTCGGTCACGAGGAGTCGACCGTCGAGCACAGCCAGGTCGTGGGGCCAGCGGAAGGTCCCGGGGCCGACGCCGGCGCCCCCGTTGTCGCTCCGCTCGTCCAGCGACGGCTGGCCGAGCACCCCGTCCGCCGGCTGGCCGCTCTCGGACGGCAGGCCGTGCCAGACCAGCACTCGGCGGTTGCCCCCGTCGGCCACGTACACCCTGTCGTCGACGACCTTGACCTGGAAGGGCCAGTGCATCGTGTCGGCGCCGGCCGTGGCGCGGCCCCGGTTGGGCTCCTGGGCGTCGAAGGACGCCTGGCCGAGGACGAGGTCGGCGGGCGTGTCGCTCGCGCGCGGCGCCTCGCGCCAGACGAGCACGCGGTTGTTCCAGGCGTCGGCGACGGCGAGGCCCCGGTCCCCCCACCGCGCGACCCCGGTCGGGACGTTCAGGGTCCGGGAGCTCGCCGGGCCGAGGGCGTTGCGACCCTCGGAGCGCATGTCCGGCTGGCCGAGGACCCAGTCCGCGGGCCGGCCATCGGAGAGCGGGCGCTCCCGGTACCCGAGGAGCCGATGGTGGCCGGTGTCCGCGATCCACAGGCTGCCGTCCCCGCCCAGGCACGCGCCGCGCGGGCCGAAGAGGCTCGTCGGGCTGGGCGACACCGCGCCCGCGAAGGGGTCGGCGCCCCCGAGGACCACGGCCGGCCCCGTCGGACAGAGGAGCGGCCGGCCCGGATCGCCGGTCGGGGGGCCGGCGAGGGCGACCCGGGCGAGCTCGGTCATCGCGGCACCTGCACGAGCACGCGGCCGCCCTCGACCTTCACCGGGAAGCGGGGGAGCTGGACATCGGGCGCGGTCAAGCACTCCCCGGTCGACAGGAGGTAGCGGAACCCGTGGTAGCGGCAGGTCAGGACCCCCGCCTCCACCGCGCCGTCGGCCAGCGGCATCCCGAGGTGCGTGCACGCGTTCGGGTAGGCCCGCACCTCGCCGCCCGCGGCCGTGAGGAGCACCGACACCCGGTCGAGCTCCACCGCCCGGAGCCCGCCCTCCGGGACCGCGCTCGACGGGCCGGCGTCCTCCCACGGCAGGGCGAAGGGGCTCGCCGCGGGCCCGCCCGGCCCGAGGCCGAGCTGGACGAGGTCGCTCGTGCGCTGGACGACGGACACCTTCCGCACCTCCGGCGCGGCCTCGTAGATCGCCTTCTCGATCCCGAGGCGGAGCGTGTCGTCCGAGAAGTTGCAGCCGTCGCACGTGCCGAGGAGGCGGATCTGGACCTCGTCGGGCGGCACGACCCCGACCAGCTCGACGTCGCCGTCATGGCTCGCGAGCATGGGACGCACGGACGCGAGCGCCGCGCGGAGGCGGTCCTCGAGGCTCGGCTCGGGGGGGCGGAGCAGGCCGTGGTAGGTGAGCACGTTGAAGACCCAGGGGTCGTCCCGCACCACGGCCTTCAGGGCGGTGAGGCCCTCCGGACGGTCCTTGATCGCGCGGATCAAGCGGCGGAAGGCGCCCGCCTGGATCTCCTCGACGGTCGTCCGGAGCGCCTGCACGGTGCCGCGCTGGGCGTCGTCCCAGCTCTCGATCACCTTCTCGAGGCTCTCGAGGTCGCGGACCAGCGTCTCGAGCCCGCGCTCGCTCATGCGGCCCCTCCGGCCGCCCCGCCGTCGGCGCCGTCGGTCTGCTGCAGCAGGTCGCGGGCGAGCTCGTCGATCAGCTCCGCCACGACCTGGGCCCGGTCCGGGAGGTGGTGGCGCAGGAACAGCTCTCGCGCGCCCCTGAGCAGCTCGAGGGCCTCCGTCAGGTTCGTCGGGTTCCCTGCATCCGGATCCTCGGGATCGTCCGGCAGGTTCATCAGCGCGTTGGCCTTGTTGGCCAGCGTGTTCGCGTACTCGACGGGCGTGTCGTAGGCGGTGCGGACCTTCAGCGCCTCGTCGTAGGCCTCGACCGCCCGGAGGAGGTTCTCGAGGCGGTGGCTGCTCTGGATCGCCTGCAGCGCGTTGCCCAGGTTGTTCTGGAGCATGGCGTACTCGCTCGGGTCCTCCTCCAGCGTCACCACGCGGAGCGCCTCCTGGAAGGACTGCACCGCCATCGCCTCGCGCATCTTCGCCTGCTCGGGGGCGAGGCGCATCGAGAGGTAGGCGGTCGCGAGGTTGTTGTGGAGGATCGCGTACTCCCGAGGGTAGGCGTCCACGCGGAAGACGCGCAGCGCCCGCTGGTAGGCGCTCACGGCGTCCGGCAGCGACGCCTCCCCCGCGTTGGCGAGGGCCTGAAGCACCAGCCCGTAGCTCATCTCGACCTCGGCCTGCTCCTCGTCGTCGCCACGCTCCCTCAGCACGGGGAGCGCCGACGCGAAGGCCTCGCGGGCTGCGCGGAGCTCCTCGAGGCCGCTGCCCGGCATCCGCCGCAGGGCCGCTCCTCGGCCCGCGAGGGCCCGGGCCCGGGCCAGCGGGAGCTCCTCGGTCAGCTCGATCGCCCGCTCGTAGAGGTACAGCGCGTCGAAGAGGTCCTGGGGAGTGCGCGGCTTCTTCTGCAGGTCGAGGGCGACCTCGACCAGGGCCGCCGCGCGCTCTAGCGCCGGCCGGCCGGTCGCCGCGACCCGCTCGACGGTCGCGAGGACGTGCTCGCTCGGGGGCGGCGTGCTCACGGCCGCTCCCCCTCGGCGGGGGCGGCCCGCTCCTCGGGCGGCCCGACCGCGAGGGCCCCGAGCTCCCGGTCCCAGCGCACCGGGAGCTCCACCTCCCCCCAGTCGTCCCACCCGAGGGCGCGGACCGCGTCGGTGGCGTCGAGGGCGCGGTCCCCGCGCGCGTTTCGCTGTTTGACGAGGACGCCGCCCGCCGCCTGGTCCACGGGCATGACCCTGAGCTGCTCGCCCTCCGGCAGGACGACGGCGCCCTCTCGGCCATTGAAGGTCCGCTGATAGAGCTCGGCGGTGAGGTGGAGGGAGCCTCGTTTGAGGCGGACGGTCCCCCGCACGAGCTCATGGTTTCGTCCGGCCGCATAGGCAGCGACCCGGTCCAGGAGAGATGCGTAGACGCGGTCGGCGGCCGCGTCGACCGACGGCGACAGCTCGAGCCCGAGCTCCGTGGTCTCCGCTTCGACCAGCCACACGGTCACGTCCCGTGGGAACGCGTCGCCGAAGATCCGGCGGCCCGCTCCGAGGGCGTGGTCCCAGCGGAAGTCGTGGAGGGTGTAGGACGGCTCCGGCAGGCTCTCGAGCTCCTCGCCGGGCACCTCGTGCACGACCCCGGGCGCGCTCCCGCTCCGGCTGGCGTCGACGATCAGGAGGGCATCCGCCCCGCGGGCCGCGAACATGACCTCCATGCCCGCGGTCCCGCAGTCGAACGCCCGGACCCCCGGCACCGGGTGGCGGCGGAGGCGCTCGATGAGTCGCTGCACCACCACCACGCCCACTCCGTCGTCGGAGCGGTTCGGGTTCCCGCAGCCGATCACCGCGAGCATCGCGTGGGTCGAACGCCCCTTCAGGCCGTCCGGAAGCGGGCGAGCTCCCGGCCGGTCTTCTTGTCGTAGGCGTGCACCGTGCACACCAGGCAGGAGTCGAAGGACCGCGCGACGTGGCCGACCTCGACCGGGTCCTCCTTGTTGGCGATCGGGGTGTTCATGAGGGCCTCCTCGATCGGCCCCCGCGCCCCTTCCTGATCCCGCGGCCCCACGTTCCACGTGGTCGGCGCGACGATCTGGTAGTTCTTGATCTTGCCGTCCTCCACCTCGATCCAGTGCGCCAGCGCGCCCCGGATCGCCTCGGTGGCTCCCCAACCGCGGCCGTCCCGGGGCTTGGGCTTCTCGTAGAAGGGCTCGTCGAGGCGCAGCTCCCTCAGGCAGCGCTCGGCCTGGCGGTAGAGCTTGATCGTCTCGTGCATCCGCCCGAGCTGGCGGAGGTGCAGGCTCGGCCCGATCTTCTTGAAGCAGTCGAGGATGAACGGGTCGTGGTGCTGCCACGCGTGACCGTGCGTGCCGCCGGCGACCATCTGGCGCGCGAAGGGACCCGCCTCGCAGCGGCCGTACTCGATGTCCCGCACCGCGGTGCACCAGCTGTACTGCCCGTCGAAGTTGGGGTCGTTCTTCTGGACCGCGACGGTCGTCCGGTCGTACGGGTGGACCTGCTCGGTCCCCTCCGCGTACCACGCGTGCTGCGTGTTCTCCCGGAGCCGTTCCTGGCTCATCGTGACGAAGGCGTCCGTCTTCCCGTCGTAGATGCCGCTCTTCATGATCACGGCGTCGTTGCGGCCTTCGATCGTCGGGTCCTGGTACCGGTCCTCGTGGGGGAGGTAGCCCCAGGTGATGTAGCGGCCGACGCCGCCACCGTACTTGTCGAGGCCGTAGTCCAGTCCGGCCTTCCAGTAGAACCCGAGGTCGGAGTTGGCGTGCTCCGGCTTCTCGTCGAGCCAGGCCATGAAGTCGTCGTAGCTCTGGATCTCCTCGTAGCGCTCGAGGCTGCACCCGAGCCAGCACGGCTCGAGCCAGTTGCGGCGGAAGTACTCCAGGATACCCCACGCGCGCGTCACGTCGGGCAGCGTGGGCGAGCACATCACCCCGCCCGGCACCATGTAGCTCGAGTGGGGCCACTGCCCGCCGAGCAGCGCGTAGATCTCGACGGGCTTGCCGCTGATCGTCACGCCCAGCTCGTAGCTGGTGCCCGTGAACGGGCTGAAGCGCTTGACCGCCTCGTCGTAGTAGCTCGAGCCCTTGTACTTCTCGTTGACCATGTCGATCGCATACAGGCCGTAGAAGTAGCGAGGCTGGCTCTGGAGGCTCTCCGTGATCTGGCCGAGGTTCCGGGCGATGATCGCGTTGCGCGGGACGTGGGCGCCGTAGGCGGTGTCGAGGGCCCAGGCCGCGCAGGTCAGGTGGGAAGCGCCGCAGATGCCGCACGCGCGGGGCGTCACTACCAGGCCGGCCTGGGGGTCCTTGCCCCGCAGGATGATCTCGAAACCGCGGAACAGCTCCGCCTGGGTCCAGGCATTGACCACCTGGCCGTTGTCGATCTCCACCCGGACGTCGAGGTCCCCCTCGACGCGGCCGACGGGGGAGATGTCCATGATTTCCGTTGCCATGTCGTTCTCCTCCGGATCCGTCAAACCACGAACATGTCGTCCTTGGACCACTGCGGAGCGGCGCCCTTGCCGGCCGCGACCATCGTCAGGTAGGTTCGCTTGCTCATGCCGGGCGGCACCTCGTTGGGGAGGCCGAGGGTGGTCGGCGTGGCGAACACGGTCCCCGGCATCAAGTCGTGGTGGGGGAACTCCGGCTCCGTGCACCCGATGCACGGCATCCCGGCGCGGGTCTTCGACGACACCCGGTTCCAGAGGATCCGGTTGCACGGCGACCGCGTGAACGGGCCACGGCAGCCGAGGTCGTAGAACAGGCAGCCCTTGCGCTGCCCGAACTGCGTTGCCGACACCTTGTAGGCGAAGTGCATGTTCCGCGTGCAGCCCGTCTGCGTGAAGCTCGTGAAGAACGTGGCGGGCCGCTGGAGCTCGTCGAGCTTCAGGTCGCCGGCCCGACCGGTCGCCACGGCGACGAGGATCTGCGTCACCCAGTCGGGGTGAGCGGGGCAGCCCGGGATGTTGATGACCGGCAGGCCGGCCTTGGACACGAAACCCGTCCCGAGGAAGCCCCCGGCGTCGGCCTTCTGGAACTGGAGCCCGGTGGAGTCGGTCGGGTTCGGTGGCGTGGCGGGGATGCCGCCCCAGGTCGCGCAGTCGCCGATCGCGACGACGAACTGCGCCGCGTCGGAGAGCTCCCGGACCCACTCCATCATCGGCTTGCCGGCGAAGCGGTTCCAGTTCCCCGTGCCGTTCGGGGCCTGGACCACGGTGCCTTCGAAGACGAAGATGTCGAGGGGCGTCGCGCCACTGACGCAGTCCCTCATCAGCTTCTGCACGCCCTCGCCGAGCTCCATCCCGAGGCTCGGGTGCCACAGGATTTTGATGCCGAAGTCCGTGACCAGGTCGCAGGCGCTGGGCTCTTCCGCGTTGAGGAACGACATCGTGTTCCCCGAGCAGGCGCCGCCCTGCAGCCACAAGAGATTTGCCATCCTTCTCCTCCAGAGGTCGCACCGAGGCGTCCGCCGCACCGGTTTGCCGGCGCAGCGCCGCCCTCCCTTCGGCGCCCACGCCGAGTGACCCTATGAGAGCCGCCGCCCGAGAACAAGGGTTTCCCGGGCGGGTGCTCCAGAAGCGTGCGGATCCGCCGGAGGCGGCCCCGACTGGGGTACGGTGGGGCACCATGGCCGAGGATCCGCCCAAGCCCTCCCGGGACGAGCTCGCGCTCGCGCCGACCATGGTCGAGGCGGTCCCGCAGCCCGAGGAGCTTCCGCGGGAGGTCTCCTCGCTTCCGCCGGAGGAGCCGGAGCGCTACACGCGCGGCGAGGAGCTCGGCCGGGGCGGGATCGGTCGGGTGCTCGCGGTCGAGGACCGCCACCTCGGTCGGACCGTGGCGCTGAAGGAGCTCCTCCGGGAGCCGACCTCGCCAGGGTCCGGCGTCTCGGCCGGGGTCCTCCACCGCTTCCTCCGGGAGGCCCGGGTGACCGGCCGGCTCGAGCACCCCGGCATCGTCCCCGTGTACGAGCTCGGCCGCCTCGCGGACGGAACGCCCTACTACACGATGCGGAGGATCCGGGGCCGGTCCCTCGCGGACGCCCTCCGGGACGCGGACGGCCCTGCGGGCCGGCTGAAGCTCCTTCGCCCCTTCCTCGCCGCGTGCGAGGCGGTGGCCTTCGCCCACGCCCGGGGCGTGGTCCACCGGGACCTCAAGCCGGACAACATCATGGTCGGCGAGTACGGCGAGACCCTCGTCGTCGACTGGGGTCTCGCCAAGATCCGCGGTGACGACGCGGCCGAGCCGCCGGCGGGCGACGACGCGCCGATCTCGGGGGCCAACCCCGCGACCACCCTCGACGGTCACGCGGTCGGGACGCCGGCATACATGAGCCCGGAGCAGGCCCGGGGCGACGTCGCGGCGATGGACGAGCGGAGCGACGTCTGGGGCCTGGGCGCCATCCTGTTCGAGATCCTGTGCGGCGTTCCGCCGTTCGAGGGGGCGGGGACTGCGCTCGAGCTCCTGTCCCGCGTGCGGGAAGAGGCGCCCCCGCGGGTGCGGCAGGTCGCGCCCGGCGCGCCCCCGGAGCTCGCCGCCGTCGCCGACCGAGCGCTCCGCCGGGACCCCGGCTCCCGCTACCCGAGCGCGGAGGCGGTCGCCGCCGAGGTCCTGGCCTGGCAGGAGGGGGAGCAGGTCCAGGCCTACGACTACTCCCCGGTCGAGCTCGTCCGACGCCAGCTCTGGCGGTTCCGGGTCGCGATCGCTGCTGTCAGCGCGATGCTGGTGGCCCTCAGCGTCGTCGCGGTGGTCGGCTTCGTACGCCACGCGCGGGAGCGGCGGGCCCGCACGATCGCCGAGGCCGGTCGCCTCAGCGCCGAGCAGGCCCGGGACGTCGCCGAGGCCCGGGCCGCGGAGGCCCGGCATACCGTCGCGGAGGCGCTGGTCGCCCGGGCCGAGCAGGCTCTCGAGGACGGCGACCCGGCCGCGGCGGCGGTCTTCGCGACGAGCGCGATCGAGCGCGACCCGATCAACGCCCCGGGCCGGGGGGACGTGGACCACCGGACGGAGGCGGGCTGGCTCGGCTCGGAGCGCCTGGCGCGGGCCCTCTCGGCGTACCTCGAGGCGGAGGAGGCGCGCCGCTTCGAGCACGTGCGTCGGATCGGCGGCGTCGGGCCGGAGGCGGCCCTCGACCCCGACGCGCGCCGCCTCGCCTTTGTCCGGAACCACCGGGTGGTGGTGGAGAGCCTCGCCGGATCGACGCCGCGGCGGGTGACGGACGTGGAAGCGGAGCGCGCGCTCGCTTTCGTGGGGGACGACGCGGTGGTCGTCGACGGCGACGAGCCGGGGGTCTACGCGATCGCCACCGGGCATCGGCGGAACGCGCTTCGGGGGATGGTCGCCGTGGCCGCGTCGCGAGAGCACCTCGCCGTCGCCCGGGGCGAGGGCAGCATCGAGCTCCTCGACGCCGCCACCCTCCGCACGCTGGGCCGGGTCCAGAGCCGCTTCGGCGGTGGCGTTCGCGTGCGCTTCGCCGAGGACGGGGCGAGGCTGCTCGCGGTGGGACCCCAGGTGGCGGAGATCGAGTCCTGGGCGGTCCCGGAGCTCGGCGAGCCCGAGCACATCGCGCTCCTGAGCCCGGCGCTGGACCTGGCGCCGGCACGCCACCGGGCGCTCGCCGCCGTCGCCCTCGGCGACCTCCACGCTCACGTGGTCGACCTGGCCACCTCGTCGATGGGCGATCGCCTCGCGGCGAGGGGCGCGGTGGTGAGCGCGGCCTGGCTGAGCCGCAGGCTCCTCGCCCTCGCGGTCGAGGGAGGGCGGGTGCTCGTCGTGAACAGCCGGACGGGGGACGTGGTCGACACGCTGCGGGCCCCGGCCGGGACCCTCCTCGCGGGCCCTCGCACGCTGGTGGCGCTACCGCGGAACCGGGGCGGGGCGGCGGTGGTGTTCCGGCGACCCGCCCCGCGCCACCGGACGCGGCTGCCGCTGCCGGAGCCGGCCTACGCCCTCGCCGTCGACGGGGCACGGGCCGTCGCCGCGACGCACGGAAGGCTCTACGACATCGCCCTCGACGCGCCCTGGCACCAGGCCGTCCGGCGGAGGGTGGAGCTTCCGGAGGACGTCGGCATTCCGGCCCGCGTCAAGCTCGGCCCCGCGGGCGAGGTGGCGATGGTCACCCGCGGTGGGGCGGTCCTCCTGCATCGCCCCGGGTCGACGGTGGAGGTGCTCGATGCGGGGGCCGGGCCGGCCGACTGCCCGCTCGGCCTCACGTTCGGTCCGGAGGGGCGCACCGTCTACGCGGGGGGTCAGGGAGGCGAGGTGCGCCGCTTCGACCTCCGCGGCCCGCGCGAGCTGTCCCCGTTCGCCGGCCGGGGCGGCGCCGTCTGCGACCTCGCGCTCGGGCCCGACGGCCGCGTGCTCGGCGTCGCGAGCCGGGGAGGGCGCGTGCGTCTCCTCGAGCTGCCGGCCGGGACGGCGAGGTCCGGCGGCGTCGAGGTCCCGGCCCCCACGCTGTCCCTGGCGTTCTCGGCCTCCGGGGATGCCTACGCCATCGGTGACGCGGCCGGGTTCCTGCGCGTCCATCGTATCGACGGCTCTCCGGTGCTCGAGATCCGTGTGCACCGCGGCGCCGTCCGGGGCGTCGCTTGGGACGGCTCGCGGCTGGCGACGGTCGGGCATGACCGGAGCGTCCGGCTGGTCACGGCCGACGGCGGGCGCCTGACCCGCCTCCTGCGCGTCGACCGCAGCCCGGCCGACGTCGCCTTCGCCGAGGATGGGCACGTGGTCGCGTTCGTGGACCACCGACACCTCGTGCGCGTCCCGGTCCGGCCGCCGGTCGACCTCCGGGACCCGGCGCAGCTCCGGCGACAGACCGAGCTGCGCGCCGGTGTCCGCCTGGAGGGCGTCCGCCTGGTCCCCGAGTGAGCGGAGAGCTCAGCGGAGCTTCCGGCCGCGAGGCAACCGGACGGAGCCGAGGCCGACCCGGGGCCGACGTCCACCCGGGGCCGACGTCCACCCGGGCGGCGCGCCGCCGGTCAGCGCCGGAACAGACCGACGACGAGCCCGATGGCCGCCACGACCAGGAAGCCGAGGAACAGGATCTTCGCGATCCCCGTCGCCGCGCCGGCCACGCCGCCGAAGCCGAGGAGGCCCGCGACGATGGCGAGGACGAAAAACCCGAGAGCCCAACTGAGGAAGCCGCCGATTCGCATTCGTGTCATCTCCGATCGCGGCCGGCCCGCTCCACCGCGGAGCGTCGCCGAGCCGTCGTGATGCCGGGACGAAGAGCAAGCCCCGGTCCAGGCGCGCCGCCAACGCGGCGGCCAGCTCGGCCGGGGCAGGATGGGGCACCGTCCCGGCCTGCCCCGGGGCGAGGCCGGCCCGCTCGCGCTTCCACCAGGGCCGGACGCGTACCGCGTGGTTGGCATGGAACGTGACATGATGGGCACAGCGAGCGTCGACGCGCGCCGGCCATCGTCCATGGACAACCTCAACTACAACCACCTCTACTACTTCCACGTCGTCGCCGAGGAGGGGTCCCTCGCGGGGGCGGCCCATCGCCTGTCGGTCACCAAGCCCACGATCAGCGCTCAGATCCGGCAGCTCGAGGACTACCTGGGGCGCCAGCTCTTCGACCGGCGCGGCGGGCGGCTCCGCCTCAACGAGGACGGTCGCCAGGCCTTCGCGCGGACCCGGGTCATGTTCGACGCGGGCCGGGACCTCGCGCGACTGTTCCGTGACGAGGAGCCCGACCCGACCACGCTCCTCCGTATCGGGATCGAGAGCTCGGTCGCCCGGAGCGTCGCGGGGACCTTCCTCGACCCCCTGCTCGCCCTCGAGGAGGTGCGCCTGCGGCTGATGAGCGGCGCTCAGGACGACATGCAGGAGCGTCTGCTCTCCTTCGACATCGACGTCCTCCTCCTGGGGAGCCGTCCGCCCAACCCCGACAGCCTGGGGCTGACCTACACCCTGGTGCGCCGGACGCCGGTGATCCTCCTCGGCAACACGGGGCTGACGTCCGGCAGCCCCGAGGAGATCCTGCGTCGCCTCCCCCTGATGAGCTACCTCCCGGCGACCGGGATCCAGTGGCACGTGGATGCGTACCTTCAGCGGCTCGAGGTCCGACCCGCCGAGCTCTGCGCGGCCGATGACGTCGGGACCCTCCTGACGCTGGCCGCGAGGCGACCGGAGAGCGCGCTCTTCGCGCCCGAGGACGTCGCGCAACGGTCGATCGAGGCGGGCGAGCTCCGGGTCCTGGCCCGGCCCCCCGATCTGTTCGCCGAGACCTACGCCGTGCACGTCCAGCGCGACGTGCCCCGCATCGTCCAGGCGGCCGTGGAGGGCCTGCAGCGTGCCTATGCGCCGAGGAACTCCTTCGCCTGAGGCGGCCCCCGGTCCTGCCGTCGGGCCGGCAACTCCAGGACGACGCAGGTCGCCCGCGCCTCGAGGTCGAAGAAGGCGCGCCCGCCATGGGCTCGCGCGACCCATCGCACCATCGCCAGGCCCACCCCGGTGCCCCCGGCGCCCGAGCAGCCGAGCTCGAAGGCCACCTCCGGGTCCACCTTCCCGAGGCCGGGCCCATCGTCGAAGACCCGGACGCGGACGCGCGCGGCGCTCCCCTCGAGCTCGGCCCACACACGGGAGCGAGCGTGCTGACGCGCGTTGCGCAGGAGGTTGTCGATCGCCCGGCGAAGCTGCTTGCGATCGCCGCGCACGTGGACCGCGGGCCCGCCGGCGCGAAACGGGCGCACCCGGGCGGCCCCGAACGCCGCCGCCGCCACGGACTCCGCGACCACGGAGCTCAGGTCGACGTCCTCGTCCCCGCGTGCTTCGGCGGCCTCGCCGCGGAGGATCGCCTCGAGCTGGTGAAGCATCGCGCACGCACGCCGATAGCTGGCCTCGGCGACACGGAGCGTGTCGTCGGGCCGGCGCCGCCCTCCGCGCAGCTCGTCGAGCGCGAGGCCGAGCGTGGACATCGGGGTCGCGATGTCATGGGCCAGCATCCGGGCCGCCAGGGCGCGGTCGCGCGCGGAGGAGCGATCCTCGGCGGGCCGGGGAGCTGGCTCGGGCCGCGGATCGTGGGTGGTGTCGATGGTCGTCGTGTCCACCGACTAGGCCTGCGGCGCGACGGCGCCTAAGGCAATAACGAAATCCGCGCACTGTCCCTTAGGGAGAAGCGAACGGTAGCCGCGCTAGCTGTCGCGGCGCTCCCGGAGGCCGGTCCGCCACAGGAGCCGGTAGAGCTGCGCGCGGTCGAGCCTCGCGGCCCTCGCCGCGGCGCTGACGTTGCCGCCGTGGGCGGCGAGCAGCGCCTCGAGGTACCGACGCTCGAACGTGCGCAGCCAGGCCTTCCGCGCCTCGGAGTAGGGCCGTGTCACGTCGACCTCCGGCACGTCTTGGTCGAGTGACATCGCCGGGCCCTCCTGGGACGTCTCGAGGGCGACGGCTTCCTGGAGCGCGATGCAGCGCTCGAGGTGGTTGCGCAGCTCCCTCACGTTCCCGGTCCACGGGTGGCGGACCAGGCTGGCCATGAAGCCGGGCGAATGGAGGAACCGCGCCGTCTCGCCCTGCACGTCCGTCCGGCCCTCGAGCAGGCGCTCGCAAAGAACCGGGAGGTCCTCCACGCGCTCCCTCAGCGGAGGGAGGCGAACCTCGATCACCGCGAGACGGTAGTAGAGGTCGGAGCGGAACGTTCGCTGATTCACCTCCGCACGCAGGTTGCGATTGGTCGCCGCGACGACGCGGACGTCCACTGGCTTGTAGATCGACGCGCCGACCCGCTTGACCTGCCGCTTCTCCAGCACGCGCAGGAGCTTCGGCTGGAGGTCGATCGGCAGCTCGCCGATCTCGTCGAGGAACACCGTTCCACCATCCGCCGCCTGAAAGGCGCCTTCGCGCTGCCCGGTCGCCCCCGTGAAGGAGCCCTTCTCGTGGCCGAAGAGCTCGCTCTCGAGGAGCGTCTCCGGGATCGCGCCGCAGTCCACGACGATGAACGGCCCCTCCCGGCGCGGGCTCTCC
The DNA here is from genome assembly GCA_050331215.1 of Sandaracinaceae bacterium. GTDB lineage: Bacteria > Myxococcota_A > Polyangia > Polyangiales > Sandaracinaceae > JBHJHB01. Next base: position 51,580 of record JBHJHB010000061.1, read on the forward strand.
TCGTGGATCGACTCGGCGGCGGCCTCCTTGCCGGTGCCCGTCTCGCCCGTCAGCAGCACGGTGGCGTCGCTTTGGCTCGCCCGCTCGAGGAGGGCGAAGACCCGCCGCATCGCCAGGGACTCGCCCACCATGGTCCCGAAATGCGACCGCTCGGAGAGCGGTAGCTCCGCGACGTCCGATCGGAGCTCGACCCGTAGCTGGGTCTTCCCGACCGCGATCTGCGCATGCGCGTGCAGGAGGCACTTCTCCACCCGGACCCCGTCGACGTAGGTGCCGTTGCGGCTGCCGAGGTCGGTCAGCGTGATCCGGGGACCGGCGAGCTCCACCTCGCAGTGGAAGCGGGACACCGCCCGGTCGCTCAGCTGCAGGCTGGGCGACCGGTGGGTCCCGATCACGGTCCGCTCCCCCGTCGTGTCGTGCACCATCCCCGAGTCCGGGCCCGAGCAGACCCGCAGGGTCAGTCGGCGGACCCGCGCCGCATGCCGCCCGGTCTCGAGGTTGGTCGTGACGTCGAGCTCGGTGGTGACCCGCGGTAGGATCTCTTCTTCGTCGTCGTCGTCCGGCACGCCACCCCCCGCCGTAGCATACCGGGCGCCGGTACGGTCCGTCCCCGCATCTCGCCTGCTGCGCGCTGCGCGTGCTGCGCGATGCGCGGTCCCGCCTACTGGGCGCGGTCGACGAGGACCGCGAGCGTGCCGTCCGCGGAGCGGGATACGCGAAGGGTCCACGGCCGGCAGCAGACGTCGCAGTCCTGGACCAGCTCCCCCGCGCTCTCGGGGTCGACGTAGAGCTCGACGGTCTCGTAGCAGTAGGGGCAGACGACGTGGGCGGTATCGTCCATCGGGTCCGCTCGGCGCTACGCCTCGCGGGCGGCGGACGCTCCCGCCACCCCGAAGGTGCGCGCCAGAGCGCGGAAGCAGGCCTTGGGCCGGCCCTTGTAGACTCGCACGTAGGGGACCCCGGCCTTCTTCGCGGCCTTCGACAGCAGGCCGTCGGCAGCGTGGGACTGGAACCCGGTCGCGACCATCACGAGGTCGTAGCCACCGTCGCCCACCGAGCTCGCCGCCGACTCCAGGCGGCGGGGGGACCCGTCGCTCCAGGTGAGCTCGAGGCCGAGCGCCTCCTGCAAGCGCGCTTCGAGCTCGCGGTCGGTGCGGTTCGACACGAAGAGCGCCTTGCGCCCCGCCAGCCGATGGCGGAGCCGCCCGGCCAGGGACAGACGAACGTGGGAGTGGAACAGCTCGGGTCGGGTGTCCTCGGACTGCTCCGGGTCGGAGTCGGAGCCGTCCCCGCTCTCCGTGATCTCCGTGATCTCCGGGTTCAGCTCGCGCTGAAGGGCCTTGAGCCGCCTCCGGAAGCGGCGGTCGGGGTTGGGCAGGTCCGCCTCCTCGAGCGCGAGGACCCGCGCGGCGAGGTCACCGAGGAGGGGAGCCAGGTCCGGCGTCCCGAGGTGCTCGATCCCCTGGCGAACCCAGGCCCAGACCTGCTCGTTGGTGGCGTCGGCCGAGGGGCGCGTCTCGAGGAGGGCCTCCTGGTGGGCGCCATTCGTCTTGGACCGGATCCAGTCCTTCCATCCGCGGGGCGGGGCGTACGTGGGGTCGAGGTGCTTGCGCAGGGTCCCGGCCTCCGGCCCGAGGCGGCGGACGATGCGCCGGAGAGCGCCCATCATTCGCCCCCAGACCGCGCCGTCCACGCCGTCCGACTGCGGCCGCACCCAGCGGAGCCGGGCGGCGGCCATCGCCCAGTCCGCGATCGTGTCCGTGTCGACGCTGGACGCGTCGGGCTCCCGCACGAGAAGGGGCCCGACGAGGTCGCTGATCTCCCGCATCTCCCGACGCGCGTCGTCCGGGCTGGCCGCGTCGCCCGCGCCGTCGTCCCAGCCGTCGCGGTCATCTTCGCCCATCAGCTCGTCGAGGATCGCCTCGACCTGCACCGCGACCTCGGCCCAGGTGTGGGCTCCGGAGCCGCGGGCATGGCCCTGGAGCGCACCCTCGGGCTCGGCGTCGAGGCGGAGGGCCCGCACCGTCCCCGGCCAGAGCTGCTTGGCGAGCTGCCCCAGGCGGTTCGCGATGTCTCGCACCAGGCGCTCGACCTCGGGGTCGTGGGACGCGGTCTGCTGGATGCCGCGGGCGCTCGCGATCCAGTGGAGGAGCTCGAGGCGGATCCGCTCGGGCGCCATCCGGCCGAGGTCCTCCTCCGCGTCCTGGATCTCCTCCTGGAGCGCGGACAGTCGGTCGCGCGCCTCCTGGGCGGCGCGCGCTCGCTCCGCCCGGTCCGCGAGGCTGGTCACCGTCGGCGCGACGCCGTCCCGGATCACGCGCTCCTCTCGCACGCGAAGGGGGGCGGGCCGGACGGCGGGCGTCGCCCGCCGCAGGACCGTCGGCGCGATCTGCTCGACCGCCGGCTCGTCGTCGGCGTCGACCGCTGCCTGGACGCCGGCCTCGGGCTCGTCGTCGTCCGTCAGCTCATCGTCGTCGTCCGACTGGCCCTCGCACCAGCGCTGGAGGGCCTGCTGGAGCACCTGGCGGGTCAGGCGCGACGGCGCCATCTGGCCGATCGCGTCGTGGAGGGCCTCCGCCTCGTCGCCTCCGCGCCCGAGCCAGCGCTCGTGGCCCGCCACGAGCAGGCACTCCACCCACCCGCGATCGTCGAAGTGCGCCGTGAAGCCGTGGTGACCGAGGAAGTCGAGTAGCTGGTCGTCGTTCATGTCCGTCACACGCCCGGTACCCCGGGCAGCAGCGTTCGTTCTAGGTAACCGAGTGGGGACGGAAGGGGTGCACAAGCGAGCACCCGCGCCGTCCCGTCGGCCGTGCTGTCCGGACGATCGCCCGGACGACAGACCTGTCCTTACGGCCGAACGTCGAGGGATACAACGCCCAGCCGGAGAAGCAAGCGAACGTACCGCAATCAGGGACGTTGTTAACCCTGACAGCGTTCTCGCGGGACGGGACCGGCCCAGCGTCGCGCCGCGTCATCGAAGAGCCCAGGCGCATCCCCCAGCGTCCGGCCGACGGTCTCTCGAAACCGCCGATGGACGACGCCTGTGCGAAGGAATGCCTCATGATAGGCCGGAACCTGGGTGGCGCGCCAGCGGTCCCGCTCCGCGTCCTCGAGGCGGCCCACGGCTCGCTCGTACGCCTCGATGTCGAGCTCGACCTGCTGACGGAACACCTCGGCCATCTTGTCCATCAGCTTCACGTAGGTTTGCTTGGCGCGGTGCCGTTCGGCCTCGGACGCGCGCGCGGCCATCCTCTCCAGCAAGAGACAATCGATCTTCGCGTGCTGCGCTTCCTCGGCCCAGTGGGCACGGAGGAGCTCCTCGAACCGAGGATCGATCGAGGCGGCCGCCGACCGTCTCCCCCGAACGCTGCGGAGGTAGTGGTCCTGGGTCATCCACTCGATGTGGAGAACGCAGACGGCCACGGCGAGGGGCTCTTCGGCGAGCACGACGCCCGCGATCTCGTCCCCCGGTCCGACGACCTCACACAGCGAACCGAAGCCGACCTCAAAGGCGTCCGAGAAGCGCTCGAACAGAGCGATGTGCTTGGCCTCCTCCTCGCCGAAAGCCATGAGGGCGAGGAGCTCTTCGGTGGAGCGACGCATCGCGGACGAAGCGTTGACCATCACGAAGGGAAGGATGAACCTCTCGACGAGGGCGAACATCTGAAGGTAGCTGTTCGCACGGATCTGGTTGGCGCGGATTCGCTCCCCCTCGCCGAGGAAGCTCAGGGCATTGACGTGGACCAGCTCGTCCGGAAGAAAGGGGCGCCCGAAGTCGAGCTCGTGGAGCTCCGCGGTGAGGACGTCCAGGTCCCACTGAGCCTTCCGCGCGTCCTTCAGGATGCTGGCGTACGAGTACGTCACCTGTTTCACGGTAGCACCGTGGCCGCGGCTAGCCTCGGTCCGTGTGCTCCCTCGCACGGTATGCTGGACGGGTTCCGATGAGGGACGATCCCCGAGCGATCGACGACTCAACGCTCCTCGACCCGGCGCTGGATCCGGGAGCGGCGCTCGAGATGCGCCTGGCCCGGGAGAGCGTGCGCGCGTCCCTGTTTCCGGGGATGGCGCCGCGGCCGAGGATCGGCCGCTACGAGATCCGCAGCCGCCTCGGGAGCGGCGGGATGGGCCTGGTGATGGCGGCCTACGACCCGCACCTCGACCGCGAGGTCGCGATCAAGCTGCTCCGGAGCGACGGAGAGGATACGGAGGAGGGGCATGCCCGGCTGCGCCGGGAGGCCAGGGTCATCGCGCGGCTGCGCCACCCGAACGTGGTGACCGTCCACGACGCCGGCGTGCACGAGGGGCGCCTCTACGTGGTGATGGAGCTGGTGCGGGGGCGGTCCCTCCGGGATTGGATCGCCAAGGCCCGGCCCTGGCCGGCGATCGTCGCGCTCCTGCTCCAGGCGGGGCGGGGCCTCGCGGCCGCCCACGAGGCCGGGCTCGTTCACCGCGACGTCAAGCCGGCCAACGTGCTGGTCGACCGCGGCGGGTCGGTCAAGGTCGTGGACTTCGGGCTCGCCCGCCCGCCGACGGCCGGCGAGCCGGGCGCCCCGCACGACGTCGGCCTGCTGATCACCCAGACCGGCGCGATCGTCGGCACCCCGGCCTACATGGCCCCCGAGCACCTGCTCGGCGGGACGGTCGACGAGCGGTCGGACCAGTTCGCCTACGGCGTCACCTTCTACGAGGCTCTGTTCCGGCGGCGGCCGGTCGACGGCGCCACGTTCGCCGAGCTCCGCCATCGGCTGCTGACCGAGCCGATCCGGTTCCCCCCGGCGACCGGCGTGCCGCGCCCGGTGCTCGACGTCCTCGCCCGGAGCCTCGCCCGCCAACCGGAGGACCGGTTCCCTACCATGAGCGCGCTCCTCGCGGCGCTGGAGGACGCGCTCCACCGGGCGGAGTCGTCCCCGGTGGAGGTCGCCCTCTCCCAGACCGGCTCCGAGCTCGCCGCCGAGCCGGCGGCGCACCCCCTCGACGCCTACCTCGAGGGTCTCCCTCACGGCGTCGATAGCTACCCGGCGTGTCGCTACAGCGGGTACCTCCTGCGCCTCGCCCTGGCCCGCGGACGCGGGCAGCCCCCCCTCGACGCTCGCGTGACCCCGTACGTCGAGAGCCTCAGCCCCGAGCGAGGCTGGATCCGCACGGTTCACGCCCGCCTGATCCTGACCGACCTCTTCCATCGCCGCTTCCCCGAGCTGGGGGCGTGGCGGCGCTTCATGGAGTCCAACTACGAGGCGGGGCTGAAGCAGGGGTTCCTCGGGTTCCTGATCCCGCCGGCGAGGTCGCCGCTCCTGCTGCGGAGCTTCGCCCGCGTCTACCAGAGCGCCCACCCGGGCGTCACGGCCAGCGTCGAGGAGGAGGCGGAGGGTACCGGCGTCGTCGGCCTGACCTTCCCCGCCGGGCTCTACGACGAGCAGGCGTGCACGGAGGCCGTGGCGGCCTTCCTCGTCCTGCTCGGCCATGCCGGCGCCCACTACCGGGAGGTGCGCTGCGTCGAGGCCGCCGCGACCATGGCGCGCCTGCAGATCCGCTGGCACCGAGGGGCCTGACCTCGAGCGGGCTCGCCTTGCTCCGGATCGCCGGCGGACCATCCTGACAGGATGGACGACTCGGAGCTCTTCGCGGCGTGGCAGGGGGGCGACGCGCAGGCGGGCAACGAGCTGTTCGAGCGGCACTTCGACGGCCTCTACCGGTTCTTCCGGGGCAAGGTCGACGACGGCGCGGAGGACCTGGTCCAGAAGACCCTGCTCGCCTGCGTGCGCGGCCGCGCGTACCGCGGGGACGGGACCTTCCGCGCCTACCTGTACGCGGTCGCCCGCAACGCGCTCTACGACGCGCTCCGCGCGAAGCGACGCCACGAGCGGCTCGACTTCGGCGAGGTGTCGCTGGAGGATCTCGGGACGTCGCCGACCGGTTGGCTCGCCCGGCGGGAGGAGCAGCAGCTCCTGCACATGGCGCTCCGGCGGATCCCCGTCGACCTCCAGATCGCCCTCGAGCTCTTCTACTTCGAGGACCTGAGCGCGGCCGAGGTCGCGCAGGTGCTCGACGTCCCCGAGGGTACGGTGCGGAGCCGGGTGCGGCGCGGGCTCGCCCAGCTCCGGGCGGCCGTCCGGCGGCTGCGCGTGGCGCAGGCGCTGATCGACTCCACCCTGTCCCGCCTCTCCCGCCTGACCGAGAAGAGCTGACCCCCTCGACTCACGCGGCGTCGCTCCTGCGCTCGGTGGCGCGCTGGAGATCGTCGAGGAGGGCGTCCATCGACGGGTAGCGGTCGTCGGGGCGGGCCGAGAGGCCCCGCACCACGACCGGCCGCAGCCGGTCGGGGAGGCGGGCGGCGCCGATCGATACCCGCCCTCGCATCGCGGAGGCGTACACCTCGTCCGGGGTCTCGCCCCGGAAGGGACGCTCCCGCGTGAGGAGCTCGAACAGCGAGACGCAGAAGCCGAACTGGTCGGCCCGCGCGTCGATCGGGTCCCCCCGGTACTGCTCGGGCGCCATGTAGTTCGGGGTGCCGACCGGAACCCGGACCCCGTCGCCGTGGCGGCGCTCGCACTCTCGACCCGAGCAGGCGATGCCGAAGTCGATCAGGCGCGCCCGGCCGGCGCTGTCCAGCATCATGTTGTGGGGCTTCACGTCGCGGTGCAGCAGGCCGGCGCGGTGGGTGGCGGCCAGGGCCGCCCCGACGTCCGTCAGATGCCGCAGCACCTCCTCGTGCGACCGGAGGGCCCGACGCCAGGAGGCCAGGGACGTCTCGAGGCGCTCGAGCGCGAGGAACGCGAAGGTGCCGATCGTCCCGACATCGATCACGTCGACCACGTGGGGATGCTCGACGCGCGAGAGGGCCTCGGCCTCCCGGTAGAGGCGCTCCGCGCCGCCGCGGACCTCGTCGAGGTCGGCCACCTTGAGAGCGATCGACAAGCCGAGGTTGCGCCGAACGGCGCGGTAGACGTGCGCCGTGCCCCCCACGCCGAGCACGGGGCCGACGACGTAGGGGCCGAGGCGCTCGGGGGGCGGGCGCCGGTCGAGGAGCGCGTTGGTCAACGTCGTGCGCCAGCTCGCGTCGTTGCGCCGTCCCGAGGCCGCGTCGCCCTTCGGGAGCGACGCGGTCGGCGTCGAGAGGTCAGGAAAGCTGTTCACATCCCGGAAGACGTCGGGCGAGGGCCCTTCGATCCCAGAATCGCCATCCTCGGCCCCGAAAGTGAAAAAGCCGCTTCATGTCAACGAGTTGGCAGCTTAGCGGGCCAGACTCGTCCAACGGGAGGAAAGGAGGCCCTCATGGCCCAGCTGACCCTGTACGGATTCGCCCCCAGCACCTACGTGCGTACCGCCCGAATCGCCTGCGAGGAGAAGGGTGTCCCCTACCAGCTCGCCCCTCTCGAGATGGGCGCCGCGTCCCACGCGGATCTCCATCCCTTCCGGAAGATGCCCGCGATGGCCCACGGGGACGTGCGCCTCTTCGAGACCCTCGCGATCGTGGCCTACGTCGACGGAGCCTTCGATGGCCCGGCGCTCCTGCCGGCCGCGCCCCTCGAGCGCGCTCGGGCCCTCGGATGGGTCAGCGCGTGCATCGACTACGTCTATCCCGCGGTCGTGCAGGCCTTCCTCGAGGCGGGGGCGGTCGACGACGACGAGGTCCTCGCGAGCGCCCGCCGGACGCTGAGCCCCTTCGACGCCGCCCTCGCCGAGGCGACCTACCTGGGTGGCGGGGCGCCCGACGTCGCCGACCTGTTCCTCGCGCCGATGGTCGCCTACGCCGCGGGGGCTGGCGCACGGGACGCCCTCCTCGAGGGCGCGCCGGGTCTGGCGCGCTGGCTCGCCCGGGTCGGGGACCGTCCCAGCTTCGCGGCCACGGCGCCGGCGTGAGCGTGGGGTACGCTGGTCCGGTGGACGCTGCGCCTGCCGACGACGACGACCTGGTGGCTAGGGCGCGCGGCGGCGATCGCGCCGCCTTCGATGCCCTCGCGACGGCGCACCTCCGTCCGCTCCGGGCGGTGGTGCGCCGCCTGGTCGGCCACCCCGAGGACGCCGAGGATCTCGTCCAGCAGGCGCTCCTCAAGGCGTGGCGCGCCCTCGGGACCTTCCGGGCGGAGGCCCGCTTCGGCACGTGGCTCTGCGCGATCGGGACCCGCCTCGCGATCGACCACCTGCGCGCCGCCCGGCGCTGGCGGACCGACGCCCAGGTGATCCACGCGAACCGCTGCCAGGCCGACGAGGCGCGAGCCGTGGAGATCCTCGGCGCCCTCGCCGCGCCCGACGCTGCCTACGACGTGCACGAGCACATCGCCTACTGCTTCACCTGCGTGGGCCGGAGCCTGCCCCCGGAGCAGCAGGCGGCGATCGTGCTGCGGGAGGTCCTCGGCCTCGACAACCGGGAGGCCGCACGGGCCCTCGGGGTGAGCCGGTCCGTGCTCCGGCACCGGCTGGCCAGCGGTCGGCGCGCGATGGAGGCCCGCTACGAGGGGCTCTGCCGCCGCGTGCGCAAGGAGGGCGGCTGCTACCAGTGCGCCGGGCTGCGGGAGCTCGCCCCTGGGGACCGGCGCGGGCCGACGCCTCCGGCTCGGCTGAGCTTCGCCGAGCGCCTCGTGGCGGTCCGGCAGGCGGACCCGGCGGCGGGGCCGGCCCGTCCGCTCCACGACCTCCTGTTTCGCCACCTCGCCGAGCAGGAGGAGGCCTGCGCGGAGGACCCCGGCGCGACCGTCGCCTGCGGACCGCCGACGCCATCGACGGAGCGGCCATCGACGGCGTAGGGCCGTCCCGGGCCGAGCGATGGATCCGGCTCACCCGACCGTGACCGCGCGCCGGCAGCGGGCGCTCGACGCGTTCCTCGCCGGCCTGCGCGCCGCCGACCCCGGCCCCGCCGTCCGGCGAGCCCTCCGGGCCGACGGCCCCTCCGTGGAGCTGCGCGGCGCCCGCGGCTGGCGGTCCTACCGCCCGACGCGCCTCGAGGTGATCGCGTTCGGCAAGGCCGCCCTGCCGATGGCGGAGGCCGCGCTCGCGGTGCTCGATGCCCGCCTCGAGCGGCCCGCTCTCGTGGTCGTCCCCCACGGCGCGGAGCGGGAGCTGGCGAGCGCAGAGGTGCGCCCGGCCCGCCGCCCGCTGCCCGCCGCGCACGGGCTCCGGGCGGGCGGGGGGGGGGAGGGGGGCGGAGCGGGCGACGGGGCCGGCG
>JBHJHB010000062.1:0-19898 GCA_050331215.1 Sandaracinaceae bacterium
CGTACCAGGGCGCGGTCTCGTAGAGCGGGATGTAGGGCTTCTGCTCCCAGTTGTCGGCCACCGAGGCATCGAGCACGTGGGAGCGGTCGAAGCCGTGCCCGAGCGGGAGGCTGCTGCCGGGCTTGCCGATGCCCCACTTGCCGGTGGCGAACGTCTGGTCGCCCGCGTCGCGCAGCCGCTCGGCCAGGGTGAGGCCGTCCGGGTCGAGCTTCATGGTGTAGCCGGGCAGCTCCTCGAGGCTCTCCGTCATCGTCTCGTTGATGGTCCCGATGCCGACCTCGTGGTTGTCCGAGCCGGTCAGCAACATGGCACGCGACGGACCGCACTGGGGCGTCGCATGGAACCGAGCGAGCTTCGTGCCTTCCGCGGCGAGGGAATCGATGGTCGGGGTGCGGGCGTCCCCCCCGTACGCGCCGAAGTCGCTGTACCCCGCGTCGTCCACCACCACGATGAGCACGTTGGGTCGAGGCGGCGCAGGCTCCTGGGCGAGGGCGCCGCTGCCCACCGTGAGGGCGACGAGCTGAAAGAGGGCGGTCCTCACGTGGCCACCTGCTCCATCACGCCGTGGGCGGCTTCCTCGCCGCTGCTCCGGTCCTGGCCCGTCCCCGCGCTCGCGCTGCCATCGACCGCCACCGGGGTGAGGTCGTCGTGAGGATGGAGGCCCGCGGCGCAGGGGCTCACGCGGACGCTCGGGTACCCGAGCTCGACCGTCCGGGCCGGGGCGCCGAGCGCGAGAACACGGATGCGCGGGGTCGACGCGCTGCGGCTCCTCGCGGGCTGGGCCCTCCGCCGAGACGACCGATGGGTGACACCGAGTCGCCTGCGTCTGCCATGGCGCCGGCCCGGCCTGCCGGGGCGCGCCTCGAAGCGTGAGCTCATCTTCCTCTCCATCGAAGCCCCCTTCGGGCGCTCGACTCTCGCTCTGGCCCGGGCGGCTTTGGGGGAGTGAAACGTGGGGGCGGCGAGTGCCGGGTGACACGCGTGCCCCTAGGACGGGTTCGTCCGGCCGGCCACACCATCGCCGCGCCCCCGCTCGAGCACCCCGATTCATGTCATGATGGAACCCGATCCGCCTCACGTCTCTGTTCATACGGTGATCAACGGCGAGCGCGTCGCGCTCGAGGTCGACCCGAGGGCCGCCGCCGCCGACGTCATCCGGCAGGACCTCGACCTCACGGGGACGAAGATCGTCTGCGGGGCCGGCGTCTGCGGGGCCTGCACGGTCATCGTGGACGGCAAGCCGGCCACCAGCTGCACGCTCCCCGCCTGCTCCCTCGACGGCGCCGAGGTGCGCACGGTGGAGGGCGTGGCCCGAGGGGGTCTTCACCCCGTCCAGAAGGCCTTCCTCGTCCACGACGGGCTCCAGTGCGGCTACTGCACGCCCGGCTTCATCGTGGAGGCGGTCGCCTTCTTCGACCGCTGGCGCGCCGAAAAGGGCAGGTCGGAGCCGCCCCGCGAGGCCATCGCCTACGCCCTGTCCGGGCACCTGTGCCGCTGCGGCGCCTACGTCGGGATCTACGATGCCGTGGCGGCGGCGTGCCGCGGCGACTTCGACGGCGACGAGCCCATCGCCTACCCCCGGCACGAGGGGGAGGCCAAGGTCACCGGTCGCGCTCGCTACACCACCGACGTGGTCCACGAGGGGATGCTCGTGGCGAAGTACCTCGGGAGCGCCCACGCCCACGCGGCGATCGAGAGCATGAGCTTCGAGGCTGCCCTCGCCATCGACGGCGTGGAGGCAGTGATCGAGGTGCTGGACGACGTCCACCGCGTCGCGCGCTTCGCCGGTCAGCCCATCGCCGCCGTGGCGGCGCGGGACGAGGCCACCGCGCGCCGAGCCCTCGCGGCGATCGAGGTCACCTACACGCCCCGCGGGTTCGTGGTGGACCCCTACGCCGCGGTGCAGGAGGGGGCGCCGGAGGTCTTCCCCGAGAAGAAGAAGCGTCCCCGGAACGCGTCGGAGGGGCCCATCCCCCCAGGGACCTGGGACGGCAACCTCCGAACCCCCCTCCTCAACAAGCTGCTGCAGAAGCAGAGGGGAAGAGCGGAGAAGAACCTCGCCCGAGCCCGGAGCGGCGAGGAGGGCCTGCACGTCGTGGAGGGCACCTTCCGCAGCGGGGGGCAGACCCACGCCTGCCTCGAGCCCCACGGCTGCGTCGCACGCTGGGACGACGGCCACCTCACCGTGCACACGAGCACCCAGTCGGTGCACCTCCTCCTGGTGGAGCTCGCCGAGCACTACAAGCTCGACGCGAACCAGGTCACGGTGCGCGCGGAGTACGTAGGCGGCGCCTTCGGGTCCAAGCAAGGGCTCCAGCAAGAGCACACCACCGCCGTCGATCTCGCCCGGCAAACGGGCAAGCCGGTGAAGCTCATCCTCGACCGGGAAGAGGAGATGACCTTCGGCGGCTACCGCCCCCTCACCCAGATCGAGATCTCCGCGGTCACCAACGACGACCTCGAGCCCCTCGGGATCACCACGCGCGCCTACGGGACGGGGGGGATCGCGGTGCAGTCCCAGGCCGCGCTGTTGACCCGCATCACCTACACGGGGCCGAAGCACGTCCGGGACTTCGACGTGGTGACGAACACCGCCCCCGGCCGCCCGATGCGCGGTCCGTCAGGCCCCCCCGCCTTCTGGGCCCTCGAGAGCGTGATCGACCAGCTGGCCCACGACATCGGCGCCGACCCCATCGAGCTGCGGCGCACATGGGAGGGCTCGGACGTCCGGGCTCCGCTCTACGACTGGGCCGAGTCGCTGCCGGTGTGGCGGGAGCGCAAGCCCGCGGGCAGCGGACGAGGGCGGTTCCGGACCGGGGTGGGCTTGGCCATCGGCAACTGGTTCACCATGTGGAACAACGCCACCCGCGTTCAGATCGACGCCTCGACGGGTGGGCTGGTGGCCCGCTGCGCGGTGCAGGACATGGGCAACGGAGCCCGCTCGGTGATCGCGAAGGGCATCGCGGAGACCCTCGGGATCTCTCCCCACGAGGTGGCCGTCGACGTGGGCCGCTCCGGTCTGCCACAGGGCCCGAACTCGAGCGGCAGCCGCACCACCGCGTCGGTCTATCCCACCGCCGTGGAGGCCGCGGAGCGGATGCAGCAGAAGCTCCTCGCGGTGGCGAAGGGGGCCGGCCTCGAGGACCCCACGTGGGAACCGGGGGGCGTTCGTCACGGGGGCGGCTTCACCCCGCTCACCGAGCTTCTGGAGGGGCTCACCGAGCCCCTGACCGCCGTGTCGAACCGGCGCGGCGGCAACAGCACGTTCGATCTGATCGGCGCCATGCCGACGGGGAAGCTCGGGGTCAGCATGTTCGGGAAGGCGAGCGGCGCCGTCTCGGTGATGACGGTGGAGGTCGACACGAAGCTCGGCCGGGTCCGCCCCACCGGCGCATGGGTCGGCCTGAGCGTCGGCAAGATCGTCAACCCCGAGCTTGCCCGCAGCCAGGCCTACGGCGCGGTGGTTCAGAGCATCGGCTTCGCCCTGACCGAGCAGCGCCACTACGACCCGCACACCGGGCGCCTCCTGTCGTCGAACCTGGAGGACCACCGCATCCCCGGCATCGGCGACATCCCCCCGATCCACATCCACTTCGCCGAGGGAGGCTTCGAGGGCATGAGGGGCGGCGCCGTCGGCATGTCGGAGCTCGCCGCCCTCGCCCCGCCCGCCGCCCTCGGCAACGCGGTGTTCAACGCCACCGGGTGGCGTCCCCACGACGTCCCGCTGCGGCCCCAGGTGGTGCAGCGGCACCTCGCCGACCTCGCGGACGCGAAGGCCTGAGGAGGAGAGCGGCGATGTACAGGAGAGCCAAGACGATCGAGGACGTGACCGGATCCCAGGGCGAGCTCCGCGCCGGCGGCACCGACCTGCAGGAGCGGCTGCGGAGCGGCGTCAGTCGCCTCCCCATCGTGGACGTGCAGGCCATCGAGGGGCTGAACCACGTGGAGGTCCGGGAGGACGGCGTCGACATCGGCGCCCTCGTCACCCTCCGGGAGGTCGGGGAGCACCCCGGGCTGCGCGCGGCCTATCCCGCGCTCACCCTGCCGGCCCAGCTGCTGGCCACCCCCCAGGCGCGGAGCCGGGGCACCATGGGGGGCGTCCTCTGCCAGCGGACCCGCTGCTGGTACTTCCGGAACCCCCACCTCGGCTGCCCGAAGAAGGGCAACGCCGAGGTGTGCCCGTCCCGCGACGGCAACCACGACTTCGGGGTCGTCTTCGACTTCGGGCCCTGCGTTTATCCGCACCCGTCGTCCATCGGGGCCGCCCTGCTTACCTACGACGCGACCCTCTCCGTGACGGGGCGGGGGCGGATCACCGTGGCCGACCTCTACGGCGACGGCTCGGCCCTGGCCGACCACCAGCTCGGCCCCGGTGAGATGATTACCCAGGTTCACCTCCCGGCCCCCGTGGCGGGGGAGCAGGGGGCCTATCAGCGCCTGATGAGCCGGGCCCTCGCCGAGTGGCCGCTGGTGGAGGTCGCGGTGCGGCTGGTGGTGACCGAGGGCAGCATCGCGCTCGCGCGGGTGGCGGTGGGCGGAGTCGCCAATATCCCGTTCCGCCTCACCGAAGTGGAGGGCGCCCTCGAGGGGCAGCCGGCGACGGACGAGGTCTTCGAGGCCGCCGCCGCGCGCTCGACGGAGCGGGCTCGCCCTCTGCCGTCGACCGGGTACAAGGTCGCCATGGTCGAAGCGCTCGTGGCGGCCACCCTCCTCGACGCCCGCGACCGCGGCCAGGGCGCGCTCGACTTCGCCATGTGATCAGGCGGCCCGCCGTCGGGCGGGGGCCGCGAAGCGCCTCATCGCAGCAGGCGGACGAGGAAGAACACCGCCGTACCCAGGACCAGCGCCAGGGCGACCGTCGCGGTCCAGCTGAGGCCCCGGCGGGGGCGCAGGGACGGTCCGGTCCCCGTCAGCTGCACGGGCGTCGGTCGGCTCGGGTCGGGGTGGGTCGCCGCGGTCGGTGCCGCCGCCGGCGCCTGGGCATGGTGGTCCGCGAGGTCGCCGTAGCCTTCGTGGCGGAGGGACTCGTCGTCCCACATCGCCGTCGGCTCATCGGCGGCGTAGCGCGGAACGGCCTTCGGCTTGTCGTCGGCGCTCACCAGGCCGGCAGTGTCGACCAAGGCACGGCGGAAGTCGACGGCCGCTCGACCGGAATCCGGCCCCCGGAGCGTGCCCGCGCGAGCGCGGCGACGAAGCCCTCCGCGAGGGGCCCGGCCACCCTGGCGACGGGCACGGTGGGCGGCACGTGCACGAACAGGGCGTAGGCGGGCCCCGCCGCCGCCCTCCCCGCCCAGAGCAGGTGGTAGTAGAGGTCGTTGCAGACGTAGTCGCCGGCGTCATCGCTGACGCGCCATCGGATCGCATCGGCGCTCAGCGCGGCGCCGACCCGCCGGACGTCGAGGGCGGTGCGGAGCGTGGCGGGGCCTCCGGGCCGCACCACGCTCGGGCCGATGCGGCCGTCCATGTCGGGCGTCATCGGCGACCGCCGGTTGCGCGCGACGAGCTCGAGGTGGAGACGGTCCGCGACCCCGCTCAGGCCGAGGGCGAGGACGGCCTCGGCGCGGCGTGCGCGCGCGGCCCCCAGGGCGCGCGCCGCGCCCCGGCCGTAGGCCACCGGCAGCGGCGCCTCCACGCCGAAGGTCACGCCGCCCGCGCGCCGGCCCCGGAACGCGCGGGCCAGCGTCGCCGAGGGGTTGTCGCGGTGCTCGAGGAAGGGACCGAATCCGGTGACGAGGACGTGCATGGCTCGAGTCGTGGACGCTTCGTGAAGCGGGGCGCGGGGTGTCGTCGAGGAGACGCGGCGCGAGCGGGCGAGGGACCGCCGATGGGACCCCGGACCTCGGCCGAGGCCGTGGGGATCTAGCAGGCCCCTGCACCGGCTGCCGAAGGGGTCGAGGCCATCGCTCCGCTCCTCGCGCTGCCGGCCTGCTACCGTCGACCGGTGACCGCTCTCGACCTCGTCGCCCTGGCCTCGGAGGCGCTGGCCCTCGCGCTGTGGGTCAGCGCCCCCGCGCTCGCGGCCAGCCTCGGCGCCGGCGTGCTGGTCGGGACGCTCGCCGCGACCACGCGGATCGACGATCCGAGCGTCCGGTTCCCGCCCCGCGCGCTCGCGGTGGCGCTGAGCCTGCTGCTCGCGGGAGGCTGGATGGCCGCGCAGGTCGTGACCTTCACGGACCAGCTCTGGCGCGCGCTCCCCGCGCTGGTCCCCTGACGTCGTGGATCGCCTCGTCGCGGCGGTCCTCTCCGGCGCCGCTCCGGACCCTGCGCTGGGGCTCCTCGTCCTCGCCCGCACGCTCCCGGTGACGATGGTCGCCCCATGGCTCGGCGGCCGCCGGGTGGGCCTCGGGCCGCGCCTGGGCATCGGGCTCGTGCTGAGCATCGCCCTCATGCCGCTCGCCGCCTCCGCCGCCGGGCGCCTGCCGAAGGGCGCGCTCGCGCTCGGCGCCCTGGCGCTTCGGGAGGTAGCGGTGGGCCTGACCTTCGCCGTCGCGACCTCCGTCCCGCTCATCGCCCTCGGATGGACGGGCCGGCTGCTCGACCGGTTCCGGGGAGCGGGACCGGAGGACCGGACCCTCGCCGAGCTCCACCTCGCGGCGGGGGTGGTGCTCTTCGTGGTGATCGGCGCCCATCGCCTCGGGCTGCAGGCCTTCGGCGAGGCCCTCGTGGCCCTCCCGATCGGCACCCCGCCCGCGGATCCGGAGGCCTTCCTGGTGGGGTCGCTCCGCCTGGTCGTCGCGGCCCTGACCCTGACCGTGGCCTTCGCGGCGCCCGCGGCCCTCGCCTTCGTGACCCTCGAGGCCCTCGGCGGCCTCCTCGCGCGCCTCGCGCCCCGCCTCGCCGGCGCCATCGAGCCGCTCGGGCCGAGGGCGGCCACCGCCCTGGCGGTGGGCCTCGCCGGGCTCGCCGCGCTCCTTCCGCGCCTGGGACCGGCGATCCGCGAGGCGATCGCCGCCGTGGAGCGCCTCTGGTGAAGGCGCGCCCCGGCGCGGCGAGGATTCATCTGTCGCCGCGATCGGCAGCGTGGTACGCGGCTCCCGTGCGGACGCTGCTGCCGGCGGAGACCCTGGCCGCCCGGGTGCGGGAGCTCGGCGCGGAGATCGCGGAGCACTACCGGAGCCGGGACCCCGACCTCCTCGTGGTCCCGGTCCTCAAAGGCTCCTTCGTGTTCGCGGCGGACCTGGTGCGGGCGATCGATCTGCCCCTGACCGTCGATTTCCTCGCGGTGCGGAGCTACGAGGGGACGCGCTCGAGCGGGCGCGTGGAGACCCTGCTCGACCTGTCGGAGCCGGTGGAGGGCCGCGATGTGCTCGTGGTCGAGGACATCGTCGACACCGGGCTCACGCTGCGCTCGATCCTGACGGGGCTCGCGGATCGGGGGGCGGCGTCGGTCCGGGTCGCTACCCTCCTTCACAAGCCGAGCCGCACCCAGGTCGAGGTGGCGCTCGACTACGTGGGCTTCACGATCGAGGATCGGTTCGTGGTGGGCTACGGGCTGGACCTCGACGGACGCTACCGCAACCACCCCGACCTCGTGACGCTGGAGGACGACCCGTGACCGAGCCCGACCCCGCCGCGGAGGCCCGCCTGCGGATGATCGATGAGCTCCTGGCCCAGGGCAGCGAGGAGCCCTTCCACTACTACGCGCGCGCGATGGAGCTGCGGTCCCTCGGCCGCCTCGAGGACGCCCTGGCCGCCTACGGAACGGTCCGGGAGCGCTTCCCGGCGTACGTCCCGACCTACCTGATGGCGGCTCAGGTCGCCCAGGAGCTCGACCGGCTCGACGACGCCCGGGCCTGGGTCGCGGACGGCATCACCCGGGCCGCCGAGGCCGGCGACGACCAGGCCGCCCGCGAGCTCGCCCAGCTCCGCGACCTGCTCGACTGAGCGCCCGCGCACGGACCCCGAGCCGTGGCCGGGCGAGGTGCTACGTTCCCGTCCGCTCATGGCCAAGGACAAGGAACGGGTGCCCGGGCGGCTCGCCCGCACCCTGCGGACGGCCTGGCTCGGCGGACGCGTCGGGGGGAGCTACCTCGGTGGCCGGGTCGCCGACGCGTTCCGAGGCCGGGCCGCCCGCGAGGGCGCGAGCGCGGACCGGCACGAGGCCAACGCCAGGCGGATCGTCCGCACGATGGAGCAGCTCCGCGGGCCGCTCATGAAGATCGGCCAGATGCTCTCGACCCACGCCGAAGCCCTCCCCGTCGAGTACGGGGAGCTCCTCCGGCCGCTCCAGGCGTCGGTCCCCCCGATGAGCTTCGGCACGATCCGGGAGGTCCTGGAGGCCGACCTCGGCGAGAAGCCGGAGCAGCTGTTCGCGGAGCTGAGCACCCAGGCGGTCGCCGCGGCCTCCCTCGGCCAGGTCCACCGCGGCCGCCTGAAGGACGGGACGGACGTCGCGGTCAAGGTCCAGTACCCGGGCGCCACGAGCTCGGTCGAGGGCGACGTCTCCAACATCCACCTCGGAGCCAAGCTCGTGAAGCGCGTCTTCAGCGACGCCCTCGGTCAGACCCGCTTCGACATGACGCCGATCGCGGAGGAGCTGGCCGAGCACCTCGCCCAGGAGACCGACTACTGCCGCGAGGCCTACAACGCCCGGCTCCTGGGCGAGCTGTTCGAGGGGGATGCCCAGGTGCTCGTCCCTCGGGTGCACCTGTCCCACAGCGGCCTGCGGGTGGTCACCTACGACTGGGTCGACGGCGCCCCCCTCGATGCCGCCCTCGAGTCCGCGGACCCGGAGGGGCGCGAGCGGATCGTGCGTCAGCTGCTGCACGCGCTCTGGCACCAGCTCTTCCATGGCGGGCTGCTCCACGCGGACCCGCACCCCGGCAACTTCCGGGTCGCGCCGGACGGCCGCCTCGGCATCCTCGACTACGGCTGCGTGAAGGTCTTCGACGAGGCCTTCCTGCGCGCCTTCGCCTCGATGATGAAGGCGAGCCTCGAGGAGGACGACGAGGCCCTGCGGGAGACCTTCGTCGCCCTCGAGCTGATGGACGACCCGACCCGGGACGACGAGTTCGAGGACATGCAGCGCATCGCCGGCTACTTCTCGGTGGGGATGCGCGAGGACGCCCCGTTCGACTTCGGCGCCTTCGACTACGTGGGCGCGGCCCGTGAGCTGGTCACCCACTTCCTGCGCCGCCGCCGGCCGCCGCCGGCGCAGCGCCAGTTCCTGTTCCTGACCCGGGTCGTGCTGGGCTACTACGAGTACTTCTCCCGGGCCCGTGCCCACCTCAACTTCCGCCGCGTCGTGACGCCCTACCTCGAGCGCGGCTACGAAGGCCGGCGCATCGCGATCCCGCCCTACGGCTGAGTCGCCGTCGTCGGGGCAGAGCGGTCGAGGCGGTGGCGCAGGGCGAGCAGGTGGGCGCGCTCGTCCGCTCGGAGGCGGCGCTCGTGCCCGGCGTGGAAGCCCTCCTCGAGCACGGCGTCGATCGTGTGGATCGCGGCGGCGCCGTACTGCTCCGTCACCAGGTCGAAGGCGCGGGCTCGCAGCGCGTCGTCGCGCCGCACCATCGCGATCTCCAGCAGATCGGGGAGGAGCGCCGGGTCGCTGCGCACCGAGGGGTCGAGCGCCAGCGCCCGATCGAACGCCTGGAGGGCCTCCGTGAGGAGGCGCCGATCGACCCGGCTACGCCCCAGGAGGAGGTGGGGCCGCGCGTCCTCGGGGTGGCTGCGAAGGAAGGCGTAGAGCGCCCGGTCGTCCGCGGCGCCCACGCTCTCGCCGGCCTCGACGCGGCGATGGTAGGTGGCGAGGGGCTCGGGCAGGGGCTCGGCGAGGGGGGCCCTCCGGGCGTCGGCGGCCGACCCCGTCCCCGCCGGCGCTGGACCGGGCGCTGCCGGCGTGCCCTCGGGCACCGAGGCGGGTGGCGCCAGGCCGATCCTCCTCACGGCGTACACCCCGGCCCCCCCGACGACCGCCACGAGGGCCAGGACCGCGGCCACCCGAAGCCACCGGCCGGTGTGCGTGGGGACCGAGCCGGACGCCCCTTCGGCTTGGCCGGAGCGCTCGCCGTGCGCCGCACCGGCGCCGAGCGCAGGCGCCCGACCGTCGGGGTCCGGCCCGCCGCCGGCCGGGCCGCGCCCCAGGGGCCCGGTCACGGGCCCCACGCGTCCCGGCGCCGGGGGGTCCGCGCTCAGCGTGACCGCTGCGGACCCCGCGCTCGGCCGCACCCCGGGCCGCAGGCCCCGAGGGACATCGGACACGCCGGCCTGGGTCGGCGCGACCGGCCGACGGGCCGGCGTTCCGTCGACCCGGGGACCGATCCGCCTGGCCGCCCCCTCCGGGAGCGCGTCGAGGGCAGCCAGGAGGGCGCGCCCGTCCGCGAAGCGATCGCCGGGCTCCTTGGCCAGGGCGGAGGCGAGGAGCGCGTCGAGCGCGGGATCGATCGCGAGGCCCTGGTCCGCGGCCGTCAGTCGCGGGACGGGCAGCAGGAGGTGAGCCCGCAGGACGTCTCCGGGGTCCTCGGCCAGGAACGGCCGACGGCCGGTCAGGGTCTCGAACAGCACGACGCCCGCCGCGTAGACGTCGGCCCGGGCGTCGGCCGGCTCGCCGGAGGCTTGCTCGGGGGCCATGTAGGCCGGCGTCCCGATCAGGGCGCCGATCCGGGTGAGCTGGGGCCCGCGGGGCGGACCGAGGAAGCGGGCGAGCCCGAAGTCGAGGACCGTGACGTGGTCGCTTCCGCCCTCCAGCTCGCGGACGAACACGTTGTGGGGCTTGAGGTCCCGGTGCACGAGGCCGCGCTCGTGCGCGTAGGCGAGGGCCCGCACCACCTGCCGGAGAAGCGCGAGCCCCCGGGCCGGGTCGATCGGCGGGCCCGCTACCAGGCGCGCGAGGTCCCGGCCCTCGAGAAGCTCCATCACCAGGAAGGGCGTGTCCCCATCCACCCCGAAGTCGGTCACGGTCACGATGTTCGGGTGGGACAGCGTCGAGAGGGCCTCGGCCTCCCGCTGGAAGCGCTGGCGAAGGACCTCGAGCCCCTCGTAGGCGGACCGGAGCACCTTGACCGCCACGCGCCGGTCGAGCAGCAGGTGGCGAGCGACGTACACCCGGCCCACCCCGCCCTCGCCCAGGAGCGCCTCGATGCGGTAGCGCCCGTGGAGCTCGCGGCCGAGGTAGGGGTCGTGCGCGGCGTCGTCCTCGGGCACCGCCGGAGGATAAGCCCAGGCGCGCCGACCGCGCGCCGCAGCGCGGACCGAGCATGGTCGGCCGAGCGCGAGCGGCCGGCCGAGGTGCTCTCAGCCGTCGTGCGGAAGCTCGGTGAAGAACACCTGGTAGGGGCCGGCCTGGTCCGGCCCCTGGCTGCCCACCCAGATCCGGTAGTCGCCCGGGATCCAGTAGCTCTCCACCACGCGTGGGTTGGACCCTCGCCCGCCGTCGTCGTCGCACACGAAGCGCCCGTCGGGGAGGCGGACGATCAGGGTCGTGTCGAGCGGCGAGCGCACGTACACCTGGAGCTGCTCGAAGGGCGTCTGCAGCCGGACGACGTGGCCCGGCTCGGCCTGGATCCACCCGCGGCACCGCCGGCCCAGCCCGTCCGCGCGGAGCGGCCCGCCGGCGATCCCCGTCATGCCCTGAGGGTCGGGCACGAACCCCTGCAGGAGCGTCAGGGAGCCGAAGCTCGGCGCCTGCTCGAGGCCGAGGTGGGGCGGCGACCTCACCACCCGTCGCGGCCGGCACCCGGCGCTCCACGCGAGCGCGGCGACGAGGCAGAGTGCGGCGGCACGAGACACGGCGGAGGATCCATCCTGACCCTGGGACCCTGCTAAGGTCCACCCATGAAGCTGCGGGACCTGCCGACGGCCGCCCTGGTCGACCGCCGCGCCCGGCTCGGCGAGCGCCTCGGCGACCGCGTGGGGCTCGTCCCGGCCGGCGCTCCGTCGGCCCGGAACTACGCCGCCAACACCTATCCCTATCGGGCGGGCAGCCACTTCCTGTACCTGGCCGGCTGGCCCCTCGAGGGCGCCTACCTGCGCTGGGCGAAGGGCGAGTGGGCGGTGTTCGCGCCCGAACGGGCGGCGGACGACGCCCTGTGGCACGGGCCGGGCCCCTCCTTCGACGAGGTGGCGGACGCCGTCGGCTGCCGCATCCGGCCTCTGTCCGAGCTGCGCCCCTTCGGCGCGCACCGGGTGGCCACCGTGCCCGCGATCGACCGGGCTACCCGTGCGCGGCAGGCCGAGCTCCTCGGCCGCTCGCCGACGCCGCCGACCGAGGACGACCTCGTCCTGCACGACGCCCTGATCGCGCTGCGGCTGGTGCACGACGAGGCGGCGCGCGCAGGCCTCCGCGCGGCGGCGGAGGCGACCACGGCGGCCCACCGGGCCGGCATGGCCGTGACCCGCCCCGGGATCCTCGAGGCGGAGGTCCGGGCCGCGATGGAGGCGGAGTGCCTCAAGCGCGGCCTCGGCCTCGCCTACCCGCCGATCGTCACCGTCCACGGCGAGATCCTCCACCACCGCGGCCACGACGGACGCCTCGAGCATGGCGATCTCCTCCTCGCCGACGTCGGCGCGGAGAGCGCGGGCGGCTGGGCGGGGGACGTGACCCGCACCTGGCCCGTCGCCGGCGCCTTCAGCGCGACCCAGCGCGACGTCTACCAGGTCGTGCTCCACGCCCAGGAGCGCGCGATCGCCGCCGCCCGGCCCGGCGTGCGCTACCGGGACGTCCACCTCACGGCGGCCCGCGCCCTCACCGAGGGCCTGGTCGAGCTCGGGGTGCTCCGGGGCGACGTCGACGAGCTGGTCGCGGATGGCGTGCACGCGCTCCTGTTTCCCCACGGCGTGGGCCACCTGCTCGGCCTGGACGTCCACGACATGGAGGACCTCGGCGACCGGGCGGGCTACGCCCCGGGCCGGCAGCGGAGCGACCAGTTCGGGCTGAGCTACCTGCGCCTCGACCGCGACCTCGCCCCGGGGATGGCCGTCACGATCGAGCCCGGCCTCTACCAGGTGCCGGGGATCCTCGCGGACGCCGACCTGACGAAGATCGCGAAGGACCGCCTGGACCGGAGCGCGCTCGCCCGCTTCGCGGACGTCCGGGGGATCCGCATCGAGGACGACGTCCTCGTCACGGAGGACGGCCCCGAGGTGCTGACGGCGGCGATCCCCAAGGCGATCGACGCCGTCGAGGCCGCCGTCGGCGGGCCCCGCGGCTAGCGTCGGCCGTCTGCTGGGCGCGAAGCGCTCCTCGGGCGGCTCGCTCCGCCCGACGGGCGCCCCGGGCGCGGCGGCAGGGGCACCCCCCACGGCGCATCGTCCCGTCGCAGGTCCTCGTCCCAACCGCGGACCTCGTCCCAGGTGGGACGCTCGCCCCAGACCCCGCGGCCGACCGCGTCGGCGCTCAGCCCGCGGAGGAACAGGTAGAGCAGGCCCCCGAAGCGCGCCTCGTAGTCCTCGGCGCCCCGGATGCCCAGCGCCCGCAGGGTCCCGAGCACGTACAGGCGGGCCTGGACCCGGTAGGACGCCTCGACGTGCTCGGCCAGGCCTCCCGCCTCGTAGCTCGGAAGGCGATCGCTCTTGTAGTCGACCACGAAGGTCCGGCCGCCGTGACCGAACAGCAGGTCGACCACCCCGCGGAGGTACCCTCGC
The DNA here is from genome assembly GCA_050331215.1 of Sandaracinaceae bacterium. GTDB lineage: Bacteria > Myxococcota_A > Polyangia > Polyangiales > Sandaracinaceae > JBHJHB01. Next base: position 13,582 of record JBHJHB010000062.1, read on the forward strand.
TCGATCGAGAGCGGGCGCTCCCCGAACACGGCCTGCTCGAGGGGCGGGTGGCTCGTCTCCGGGATCGGCTGGAGGAACGGCATCTCCCGGATCGGGTGCCGGACGGTCGCGAGACCGCCGTCGAGCCGATCGGCGGTCGGCAGGGGGAGGGGCGTCCGGAGCGTCGCCAGGACGAGCTCCCCGACCCGCCGCACCTGGGCGTCGTCGAGCCCGAGGCGGCGGGCCCCGGCGTCGAGGCGCTCGGCGGTGGCCCGGTCCGCCGCGAGCAGCCGGTCGGCGTCCTCGGCGACCCGGGCCGCGTCGAGGTCGACGTGCTCGAGCAGCTCGTGCAGGAAGACGCCGACCTCCGCACCGCCGGGGAGGTCCTCGGCAGCCGGCGCGAGGTCCACCGTATCGGCCCGGAACGCGTCCCGCGCCTCGCCTGCGATCCCCTCCTCCGCCGCACGCTTCATCCGCGTGTAGCTGGTGATCTCGATCCCCCGGTGCGCCTCCCGGAGGGCCGCGAAGCGGGCCTCGAGGGAGCCCGGGGCCCCGGTCGGGGCCGGGGGCCGCCAGCCGGCGAGGCGGACCCGGAGCTGATCGGCCGTACGGCGCTCGGGCCGCCGGGCCTCGACCGTCTCGAGGTCGAACAGCGACCCCGCCCCGTCGAGCGCCCCCGCCTCGACCAGGGCGACCAGGCGGTCGTTCAGCACGCGGTAGGCGCCGTTGAACCGGTACGGCTCGAAGCTCTGCGCCTCGTCCTCGTCGAGCGGAGGCGGCTCGTCGGGCGCGAACAGGAGCCGGAGCTGGGGACCCTCCGGCACGGGCTCCTCCCGCGGATCGACGATGAGCTCGAACGCCGCCTGCTCGGGCGCGGCCGCGCCCGGCGGCGGCGCGCCGAAGTAGGGCAGGAACAGACGGGAGCGCGCCCGCGTCAGGGCCACGTAGAGCAGGCGCTGGTCCTCCTCGCTCTCTTCCCGGCGCGCGCGGACGTCGACCCGTTCGTCAGGGCCCCCGATCCACGCGACTCGGCGTCCGCTGCTGTCGTGGATGATCCGCGGCTCGAGGGCGCGGGGCGGAGGCGCGGAGAGCCCGCCGAACAGGAACACCACCTCCGCCTCGAGGCCCTTGGCCTTGTGCATCGTGAGCAGCTGGACGGCGCGCCGCTCGCTCTCGAGGCGGTGCACGTTGCCGCTCTCGCCGACCGGCCGCTCCCGCTCCTCGATGAACGCCTGCAGCCGGTCCGTGAGCTGGGGGAGGGACCGAACGCCGCGGTGCACCTCGTCGAGGAGCACCTCCAGGATGTGCTGCATGTCCGTGAGCCGTCGCTCGCCGGGCGACCCGAAGAGCTCGCGGCGGACGAACCCCGAGTCCTCCAGCAGCGAGCGGAACAGCTCGGTCCAGCGCTGCTCCACGGCGAGCGCCCGCCAGCGGCGCAGCCGCTCCTCGAGGGGGTGGTCGGGAGGCAGATCCCGCAGGTCGCCCAGGCGGCCGAGGGGCACCGCGAAGAACGGGGTGAGCCAGGCCCCGAGCCGCAGGGAGCGGTCCTCGAGATCGACGAGGGCCCGGAGCAGCACCCAGACGTCGCTCGCGGCGGGGGTCTGGAACAGGCCCTCCTGCTTGTAGAAGGCGTGGGGCACGTCGGCGGCGGCCATCGCCTCCGCCACCATCCGCGCCTCCGGCCTCGAGCGGCAGAGGACGTGGATGTCGCTCGCCTCGCGGGGCCGGAGCCCGTCCCCGCGGTCCACGCGGAGCCCGCCCTCGAGGAGGGCCCGCGCCCGCTCCGCGATCGCGGCGGCGAGGGCGCGGCGCGCGTCGGCCGCGCGCAGCTCGCCGCGCCCCACCACGTGGAGCAGGGTCACCGCCGGTGCGTCCCGCCCGTCCGCGCCCACCGCCCGGAGCTCGGGCCGGCCGCAGCGAACCGGGTCCGGGTAGGCGTTGACGCCGGTGAAGAAGCCATCGGCGAGGATCCGGTTCACGGCGTCGATCACCCGGGCCGTCGACCGGTAGCTCACCGCGAGGGGCACCTGGGCGCCGCCCGCGTCGAGGAGGGCCCGGCGGGCGGCGTGGTAGGTGTGGACGTCCGCGTTGCGGAACCCGTAGATCGCCTGCTTCGGGTCGCCGATGACGACCAGGCGGTGCCCCGCCGCGCCCGGGTCGAAGAAGAGCCGCTGGACGATCCCCCATTGCACGACGTCCGTGTCCTGGAACTCGTCGACGAGCGCCACCCGGAGCCGGGCCCGCAAGATCTCGGCGAGCGCGTCACCCCCCGGCGCCTGGAGCGCCTCGTGGAGGAGCCGCAGCATGTCGTCGAAGTCGAGCTCTCCCTGGCCCGCCTTGCGCGCGGCGAGGCGCGCGGCGACGCGGGGCAGGAGCTCCGCCACGAGGACCGGCAGCGGTGAGCCGGCCTGCTGGGCCACATCGTCGAGGAAGCCGGCCAGGGGCCCGAGGTCCGGCGACCGCTCGGCCCCGGCGCCCACGTGCTTCCGAACGTAGGCGAGGGTGTCGAGGCGCTGGGTCGCCCTCTCCGCGGCCCAGTCCCAGACCGCGAGCAGCACCTCGAACAGCGGCGCGCCCTCCCGCAGCCGCTCCACCGCCGGGGCGAGGGCGAGGAGCCGGGCCGGGACCTTGGTCCGGGGCTGGCGCTGGAGCCCGTCCTCGAGGAGCCGTCGCGCGAAGCCACCCTGCGCGAGCTCGAGCCGACTCGGCAGCTTGCGGAGCGCGCGGGCGACCTTGTCCGCCTGGAACCTCGGCCGGACCTCGCCGCTCTCGCGCGCCCAGCGGAACAGGCTCTGCTCCAGCGCCTCGAGACCCCAGCGCCCGAGGGCGCGCTCGACCACCGGGGCCAGCGGGTCCTCGGGCCCCAGCGCCACCCGCAGCTCCTCCGTCAGCGCCTCCGCGAACACGTGGCGCGACTCGACCGCCCTCTGCTCGAGCAGCCGTCGGCACGCGAAGGCGTTCTCGCTCAGCACGCGCTGGCAGAACGCGTGGATCGTCGAGATCGGCGCCCGGTCGAAGGCGGTCAGAGCCGCGCTCAGACGCCGCCGGCCCTCGTCGTCGACGCTCCAGGCGTCCGCGCCCTCGGGGACGTCGGCCTCGGCGCTCAGCGCCCGGCGGAGCGTCGCTCGCACCCGCTCGCGCATCTCCCGGGCGGCCTTCTCGGTGAAGGTGACGACGAGGATCTGGTCGATCGAGAGGCCCTCGACCAGGACCAGCTCCACGAGGAGGTGCTCGAGGGTGTACGTCTTGCCGGTCCCCGCGGAGGCCTCGATCACCAGGTGCCGGTCGAGGGGCAGGGACGCGAGGATCGCCGGACGCGGGATCCGGACCGTGGTCATCGCTCGTCCCCGTCCTCCGGCTCGTCGAGGCGCCCCGCGAGCTGGACCAGCGCGGACAGGAGCCGCCCGATCTCCCTGCGCCGGACCGTGACCCCCTGGCGGGTCGGCCGATACGCGCCGGCCGCGGTCCGCTCCCAGCGGCGCAGGTCGAGGAACGGGTCGCTGCCCCGGTAGCTTCGCAGGCTCACCCGGATCTCGGCCTCCGCACCGCGAGGCAGGCGCAGGACGACCTCGTCGACGTCGAGCACCGGCCCCGGAGCGCGCTCCTCGCGCGCCTCGCTCCGTCCGCGGGCCAGAAGCGCGGACTGGGACGGGGTCAGCGGCTCGCCCCGGATCCGGGCGAGGACCGCCTGGCCGAGGGCGGCGGCCTCCTCCTCCGACACCGGGTCGTAGCGGTCAGCCATCGCCGGCCGGCTAGGGCCCCTCGACGAGCTCGACCCGACTGCGGGCGGGGCCCGCCGCCACCACCTCCACCCGGGTCCCGAAGCGCTCCGCCACCGTCTGAACGTGCGAGATCACCCCGACCTGGCGCCCGGTCGAGCGGAGCGTGTCCAGCGTCGCGAGCACGACCTCGAGGCTCGCGGGGTCGAGCGTCCCGAACCCCTCGTCGATGAAGAGGCTCTCGACGTGGGCGCGGTCGGAGCTGAGGGACGCGAGGCCGAGCGCCATCCCCAGGGCGACCAGGAAGCTCTCCCCCCCGCTCAGGCTCTGCACCGCGCGCGCCTCATCGCCCATCTCCCGATCCACCACCTGCAACGCAAGGTCCTCGCCGGGGACCCGCTCCAGACGGTAGCGCGGCGCGAGGTCCCGGAGGTGATGGTTCGCGTGGTCCAACAGGAGCTCCAGCGTCACGCTCTGGGCGAAGACGCGAAGCTTGCCGCCATTCGCGGAGCCGATCAGGTCGGCCAGGCTCTCCCACACCGCGAGGTCGCCCTTCTGCCGCGCCACGTCCCGGGCCACATGGCCGCGCCGGGCCCGGTCGGCGTCGTCGCGCGCCAGATCGCTCCGCGCCTCCGTCCACCGCGCTCGCGCCTCGTCGACGCGTCGCCGGGCCTCGGCGAGGGCGCCCGCCGCGTCGGCCGCGCCGACCCGCGGCCGCGGCATCCCGTCGGGGCCCTCCCCCGCCTCGTGCGCCTCGCGACGTCGGCGGCGCTCCTGGAGCACGGCGACGGCGTCCCGCCGTCGGCGGTCGAGCGCCTCGAGCTCCTGGCGCCACGTCTCGAGGTGCGTCCCCTCGTGGGCCAGGCGCCGGCGGACCTCCGCCTCCTCGAGGCCCACCGCGGCCAGCGCAGCCTCCAGCGCGGCATCGGCCTCGGCCCGGCCCGTGCTCGCCGCCGCCCGCGCCTCGCCCCGATGCGCGGCGAGCGCCCGAGCCTCGCCCACGCTGGCCCGGGCCTCGGCCGCCCGCCCGAGCGCCGCCTCCCGCGCTGCCCGCGCGCCCTCGACCCGAGCCGCGAGCTCCTCCGCGCCCTCCCGTACGGGCCGCCCCCCCCAGTGGGCGGCGCGGGCCTCCGCGAGCTCCTGGGCTCTATCCTCGTGGGCCTGCCGCTCGCCCCGGAGCCGCCCCTCCTCGGCCCGGGCGCGATCCAGGGCGGCCTGCGCGGCCGCCACCCGCGGCTCGACGGCGCGCGCCCGCTCGAGAGCCTGGGTCCGCTGCTCGTCGAGCTGCCGCCATGCCTCGGCCGCCCGCGCCACCGAGGCCGCGCACCGCTCGGGCTCGACCGTCCATCGCTCGCGCCAGCCCGGGACGGACGCCAGCACCGGATCGAGGACGCCGAGGCCGCGCGTGACCGCGGCCTCCGCGCGACGACCGCGCTCGTGCGCCCCGTCCCGCGCGGCCTCGGCCCGCGACTGCTCCTCCCGGGCCCGGTGAAGGGCGGCCTCCGCCGCCGCCAGCTCCCGCCGAGCCTCCTCGAGGGCGTCCCTCGCCTCGGCCGCGGCCCCCTCCCGGGCCCGGCGGCGCTGCTCCTCGGCCTCGATCTCCCCGATCCTCTCCACCGCCTCCCGCGTCGCCCGGGCGAGGCCCTCCCGGGCGCCGGGGTCGAGCATCGCGTCCGGCTGACCCTCCGCCGGCGAGGGGGTGACCTCGACGAGGCGGAAGAGGGGCCCCCAGTCCGGCGCCCCGCCCTCGGGCGCGCGCGGTGACGCGCTGCGGGCGGGGAGCTCCTCGGGCCAGGCCTCGCCCTCCGTCCCGACCAGCGCCGCGGTCTCCTTCCAGCGCGCGCGCGCCTCGCCGAGGCGGGCGGCCCAGCGCTCGGCCTCGTCGGTCGCCGCCGCGGCGGCCCGCGCTTCGGCCCCGGCCTCCGTGCGGGCCGACGCCCGCGCGCCGTCCAGCGCCGCCGCCTCGTCGCGCAGCTCGGCGAGCCGCGTCCGCTGGGCCCGGTCGAGCTCCGCGAGGGCCGGGGCCTCGTGGCGGTAGGGATGCTCGGAGGCTCCGCACAGGGGGCACGGCTCGCCGACGACCAGCTCCGCCCGCCGCGCCGACAGGTCGATCGTGGCCCGGACCCGATCCCGCAGCGTCTCCGCCTCCTCGAGGCGCGCCGCGAGCTCCGCGCGGGCCGCTCCGGCCTGGGCGGCCCGGGTCTGCGCCGCCTCCCGGCGGTCCCCGTGCTCGCGCGCCGCCTCCCGGTGCCGGCGCTCGGCGGCGTCCGCCATCCCGGCCCGGTCCGCCACCTCGACCAGCGTCTCGAGGGCAGAGCGGCGCTCGACCCAGCGCGAGCGGACCTCGATCAGGGCGGCCGCCGGCCGCTCCTCGGCCGCCTCCCGGGCGGCCCGCACGCACCGCTCCGCTGCGTCGACCCCGGAGCGCAGGGTCGAGGCCCGCGCCTCGGCCTCGCGACGCGCCGCCCGGGCCGCGAGGAGCCCCGCCGCCCCGCGGCCCTCGTCCGCGGCCGCTGCGCGGGCCTCTCCGCCCGCCTCCAGCACGCACTCGAGCACCGGCCCCAACCGCGCCCCGCGGCGCCCGAGCTCGGGCGCCGCGCTCCGCTCCACGCGGCCCCG
>JBHJHB010000063.1:0-11330 GCA_050331215.1 Sandaracinaceae bacterium
GGGCGGCGGCGCCGGGGCGGTCCGCGGCCCGAGACCCCGGCGCACGGCCCGGCGCGGAGGCGGCGGCTCGTCTCGCGGCCCGGGGCGTGGACCCCGGATCCGGTGGCGCCGAGGGGGGGGCTGGCTCCGTCGCGCCGGCGAGCGGCGCGCGCTCCCAAGCCTGGTCGGCCGAGGCGCCGGCCCCCCGCCCCCCCGGGCCGGGCGAGGACCGCCCGGGCTCCCGGGCGCCACCCGCCGCGCGCCCCTCACCCACCGGGTCCTCCAGCGAGGCCGGCCGGCCCTCGACCTCCGACGCCCCTGCGTCCCCATCGTGGGAGGACCTGGCCCGCGAGGGTCGCTACGACCGGGCCTTCGAGGCCCTGGCGCGCCATGGAGGCATCACGGCGGTGCCGGACCGCCCCGCGGCCTTGATGCTCGCCGCGGACGTCGCCCGGCTGAGCCGCCACCCGGAGGACGCGCTCGCGCCCCTCGAGGGGGTGGTCGCCCGCCATGCCCGCGACCCCCGGGCGCCGCTGGCCGCGTTCACGCTCGGGCGGGTCCTGCTCGAGGAGCTGGGGCGCCCCCGACCGGCCGCGGAGGCCTTCGCCCGCGCCCGGCGGCTGGCCCCGGCCGGCAGCCTCGCGGAGGATGCCCTGGCTCGCGAGGTCGAGGCCTGGTCCCGCGCCGGGGAGGCCGCACGGGCCCGGCGCCTCGCGGAGGACTACGTGGCGCGCTACCCGCGGGGCCGGCGCCTCTCGAGCACCCGCCGCTTCGGGGGGCTCGACTGAGAACGCTCCTCGTGGGCGGCGGCCTCGCCCTCGCGTGCCTTGGCCTGGGGGCGCCGTCGGCGGGCGCCCAGCCGCGCCGCCGCCTGCCGCTGCGCCTCGCCCTCGAGGCATGCCTGGACGTCGTGCCAGGCGAGGTGCGCCGCATCGTGGCGGTCGAGCTGCGCGGCGCCCTGGCCGACCCCGCCCTCCCGGACCGGGAGACGACGCGCGCCGAGGTGCGCTGCGAGGGCTCGTCCGTCGCCCTTCGCGTCGACGACCCGATCACCGGCAAGGAGCTGAGCCGGACCCTCGAGCTCGCCGGCACGGATCCGCGAGCGCGGCCGCGGCTGCTGGCCCTGGCGGTGGTCGAGCTGGTCGCCGCGAGCTGGACGGAGCTCGCGTCCAACCCGACCCCCGTCGTCCCACCCGCTCGACCGCCCGAGGGGAGCGCAGCCCGGCGAACGGCGCTCCAGGTGGCGGAGGAGCGGGACTCGCGCCGCGGGCCCACGGGGTCCGGCTGGTCGGTCGCGCTCGGCGGCCGCGGGCAGGTCCTCGCGCGGAACGGCCTGCGCCTCTGGGGCGGCGAGGTTCGGCTCGCCGTCCTGCAGATCGGGCCATGGAGCCTCGGCCTCGGCGGCCGGGCGCTGCTCGGCGGCCTCGACCGGGCGCCCGCCGGCCGCGTGCTCGCGGAGCGGTACGAGGGCTTCCTCGGCGTGGGCCTCGGGGCGCAGGACGGGGCCTTCGGCGTTCGCGGGGGGCTCGAGGTGGCCGCGGGGGCCGGCGTGCTGCGTCCCCGGGTGTCGGCAGCCTACGAGGCGAACCCCGCGGAGAGCCCGGTGGTCGGCCTGGTGGGCGGACCGGCCGCGACCCTGACGGGGTGCCTCCACGTCGATCCCGTGGTCGTCGAGCTCCGCGCCGAGGTCGGGGTCCACATCTGGGGCATCCGCGCCACGCTGGAGGACGTGAGCCCCGTCACCCTGGAGGGCGTATGGCTCGCCGCGACGCTGTCGGTCGGTCTCTCGCCGTGAGCCTCGTCGCCCTTCCCCTGGCCGCCTGCATCACGGCGGAGGGGGAGGTCGCGCGGCGGCGACCGGAGCCCGTCGTGGCGATCTCGATCGAGCCGAGGGACACGGAGATCGTGACCTTCGGCGAGCCGGTCACCCGCGCCTTCCGGCTGGTCGGCACTCGCGGCGACGGCACCGAGAGCCCGATCGCCGCCGACGAGTGGCGCGTCGACGAGCGCTTCGGCGCCTTCGACGACGGTGGACGCCTGACCGTGCACGGGCTGCGGGCCGGCGAGGTCGAGGTGCGCGCGCGGCTTGACGGGGACAGCGGCGAGCCGCTGACCGCCTCCACCCTCGTCACCGTGAGGAGCCTCTGGGAGGTGTTCGAGTCGGTCGCCCCCGAGACGGTCGACGCGGCGCTCGCCGCCCCGCTCGAGCGCGGTGGCCCGGCGCTCCTCCACCCCTTGGACGGCGCGGTCGTGCCGGACGACCTCCCGCAGCTCGAGCTCCGCTGGGAGGCCGGGGGCGCCGGGCAGGTGGACCTGATCCGGATCGGCAAGGAGCACGTCGAGGTGCTGCTCGCGCTCGCCGGCGCGTCGCGGGACCTGGGCGCCTACGACCTCGCCGGCGCGCCCGCTCTCGCCCTCCTGGAGAGCGACCCGGACACGCCGCTCAAGGTGGAGGTCGAGCGGTTCGAGGACGAGGTGCGCCGGGCGGGGCCGACTCACGCCGTGGAGGTCGTCCCGGGCCCGTTCCTGGCCGACCCGGTGTACTTCGAGGACACGGGCCGCATCCTGACCTTGGCGTGGCCAACCGCCCGCCTGTCCGAGCTCCTTCCCAGCCCCCCGCGGCGGGAGGGCGACGACTGCGTCGGCTGCCACGTCGCGAGCCGGGATGGCGAGGCGCTCGCCCTCAGCCTGTACGAGGACCCGTCGACCGGCTTCCTGGCGCAGCTCGACGACGACCTCTCGCGCTTCCCGGCCCCCGGGACGCTGCTGACCGGCTCAGGCGAGGACTTCACCTTCGCGGACTTCGGCCCCGACGGGGAGCTCCTGATCGGGGTCGTCGACAGCGTGCTCGTCGCGTTCGACCGGGAGGACGGCGCGGCGCGACCGGACCTGGCCCTTCCGGGCGGCGTGGCCACGCACCCGGCCTTCGGTCCGGATGGCGATCGGCTGCTCTTCATCCGTCCGGTGGACGGAACCCCTGTGGACTTCGTGGGAGGGGACCTCTGGGAGGCGTCGCGTGACGACGCGGGGTTCGTGGACGCCCGCCGGCTCCATGTGGGCGCGGACCTGGCGGACGAGCCCGAGGGCGGCGCGACCGACAGCCACCCCACCTTCGGCCCGGACCCCTCCTGGATCGCCTTTGCCCACGGCCCCGGGTCGACCCTCGGGCGGGACGAGGCGACGCCGTCGGCCGCCTACCTCGCGCGCGGGGAGCCCCCGACGCTGGTGCGCCTCGCGTCGCTGCGACCCGAGGGCATCGACAGCGTGGGGTGGCCGGTCTTCGTCCCCCGCGTCAGCGGCGACGGAGCTCGCCGCCGCTACTGGATCGCCTTCCTCTCCCGGGCACCCTTCGGCAATGGGACGAGCGGAACCCGGGGGAGCGGCCGCCGGCAGCTCTGGCTGAGCGCCCTCGACCCGGAGGTCCCGGACGACCAGGACCCGTCCGCCGTACCGGTCCGCATCCCGGGGCAGGACCCGCGGAGCGAGAACCTGGGCGTCGCCTTCCTCCGTCGCGGCTGCCTCGACCCGGAGGAGCCCTGTAGCGGGAGCCGCCAGTGCTGCGAGGGCCTCTGCCGCGCGCGCGACGCGGCGGACGACGACGAGATCGTGCTCGTCTGCCGCTAGGACGCTGAGTCGGGCGTCGAGGCCGGCGGGAGCTGGCACGAAGCGCGGAGACAGGTGACGAGCTGCACGGGCACACCCGGGGTAGGCGCGTCGGCGGAGGCGCGTCGGCACGCGGCGGCGCTCCCCGCTTGACGCGGAGCGCCGGCTGCGTAACACGGTGGTTACCGTAACCGGTGAGTTACCCTCCTTGCCTCCCCTCGACCTCTCGGCCCCGCCCTCCGTCGACGCGCTCGGCAGCTCCACGCGGCGCGCGATCGTCCAGATCCTCGCCACCCGGCCACGGGCGGTCGGTGAGATCGCCGATCGGCTCCCGATCAGCCGACCCGCGGTCTCGAAGCACCTCCGGGTGCTGGAGGAGGCGTCCCTCGTCCAGCACGAGCGGCGAGGAAACCGGCACGTCTTCCGCCTCGACCGCCAGGGCTTCGCGGCAGCCCGGCGATGGTTGGACGCCTTCTGGGACGAGGCGCTCGACCGCTTCCGGGCCGTCGCGGAGAGCGACGAGCCGGTCCCATGAGCGAGCCGCTCCGCAAGACGCTCCGGGTCCGGTGCGGCCAGGAGCGCGCCTTCCGGGTCTTCACGGCTCAGCTCGACCGCTGGTGGCCGCCGGATCACCGCCGCCTTCCCGGCTCTCGCCTCGAGCTCGAGGGCCGCGTCGGGGGTCGCTTCGTCGAGCGAGCCGGAGACCGCGAGGTCGAGCACGGCCGGGTGCTGCGCTGGGAGCCGCCGACGCGGCTGACCTACTCCTGGTTCCCCGGCGGCGGGACGGGCCCCACGGAGGTGGACGTCCGCTTCGTCGGCGAAGGGGACCACACGCGCGTCGAGGTGGTCCACGCCGAAGCGCGGAGCGGCCTGTCCGACGCCTGGCCGGAACGCGTCGCCGTCTTTGCGCGCAACTGGGCCGCGGTGCTCGATGGGTACGTCCAGGCCGTCGAGGCGGCGGACGAGGGAGGAGGAGCATGAAGTCGTTCGAAGCATCGATCGCGATCGAGGCCCCGCCCGAGAAGGTCTGGGGGGTCCTGATGGACACGCCGGCCTACCCGGAGTGGGACCCCTTCTGCGACCGGATCGAAGGGGAGGTCGCCCTGGGCGGCAAGCTGAAGGCGTACAGCAAGCTGAGCCCGGGGCGGGCGTTCCCCGTGCGCGTCACCGAGCTCGAGCCATCGCGGCGCATGACCTGGACGGGCGGGATGCCGCTCGGTCTGTTCACGGGGCGGCGTACGTTCTCCCTCGAGGGCGACGGGAGCCGGACCGACTTCACGATGCGGGAGGTGTTCAGCGGGCCCATGCTGTTCCTGATCGGCGGCTCCCTGCCCGACATGACCGAGGCCTTCGACGCGTTCGCGCGGGGCCTCAAGGCGCGGGCCGAGGCCGCGGGATAGGCCCGGGCGCCCGCCGTGGGCTTGCCGCGATCGAGGGTTCGTCGATAGCCTGGTCCGGAGGCGCCGTCGGCGAGGGTCGTTCCCATCCTCGGCCGCGGCGAGCAGCGGTTGGAGCGCGGGACGTCATCGAGGCCGTCGGGGGAGCCCCACGTCGGACGCCACCTACGCATCGGTTGGTGGTCGCTGCTGCTCTTCGCGGGCGTCGGCCTCACCCTCGAGGCTCTCCACGCGTTCAAGGTCGGCTGGTACCTCGACGTGGCGAGCGAGTCCCGCCGCCTGATGCTCACCCTCGCCCACGCCCACGGGGTGCTGCTCGGGCTGGTCCACCTCGGCTTCGCCGCGACCCTCGCCATCGGCGCGGTCCGCGCGGACCGCATCCGCTGGGCATCCCGGAGCCTCCTCGCGGCGAGCGTCCTGCTCCCGGGGGGCTTCCTGCTCGGCGCGATCGGCATCGCGGGCGGCGACCCCGGACCCGGCGTGGCGCTCGCGCCGCTCGGCGCCATCGCGCTCTTCGTCGGCCTCGTCCTCACCGCGGGTGGCCTCCGGTGAGGTGGGCTCGGCTCGTACCGGGGTGGCGAGCCCGCCGCCGGGACGTGGGCCGGGGGGCCCTGGCCGGCGTGGGCCTGTTCCTGCTGACGGCCGGCGCCCTCTGGACGGCGCTGCCGGGCAACCCGGACCGGGAGCTCGCGCGCCCGCTGCCGGAGCGACGCGCGGGCGAGGGCTTCGCGACGTCGGACGCCTGCCGGTCCTGCCACCCCGGCGCCTACGCCGCGTGGAAGCGCACGTACCACCGCACGATGACCCAGGTCGCGACCCCGGAGGCGGTCCTGGCTCCCTTCGACGGGCGCGTGCTCCGGGAGCGGGGACGCGCCTTCGCCGTTCTGCGGCGCGAGCACCGCTTCTACCTGGGCGAGCTCGAACCGGAGGCCGCGACGAGCCGGCGGCTCGACGAGGACGCCTTCGCCCGGCTGACCCGGCCGCGGCGCGTCGTGATGGTGACCGGATCGCACCGCATGCAGGCCTACTGGGTGGAGGGCGCGGACGGGCTCCTCGAGCAGGTGCCCTTCGTCTACCTCGTGGAGGAGGGGCGATGGCTGGCGAACAGCGACTCGTTCCTGCAGCCCCCCGACGCCCCGGACGCGCCGCTGTGGCGCTACACGTGGTCCGACACCTGCGTCTCCTGCCACGCGACCGGCGGGCCGTGGGACGCGAGCGCCGCGAGCGCCGACCGGACGCCCGAGGCGGCCGTAGGAGAGCTCGGCATCGCCTGCGAGGCGTGCCACGGTCCCGGGGAGGAGCACGTGGCGCGGCACCGGTCCCCGACGGAGCGCCTCCTGGCCCGGGCCGTCGGCGTATCGGACCCGACGATCGTCAACCCCCGGCGCCTCCCTGGCGAGCGCAGCGCCTCGGTCTGCGGTCGCTGCCACGTGATCCACCCCGCGGGCGAGGGCGAGCGGCTGGACGCCTTCGTCCCGGGGGACCGGCTCGACGCCTACCTCGACCTCGCCGGGTTGCTGGCGGCGGTGGACGCGGCCCGGGAGCTGGGCGACCTCCGCTCCGTGGACGAGGAGGTGCGGGACGACGTCGGGGGCTTCTGGCGGGACGGGACCGTCCGGATCGCGGGGCGCGAGTACCTGGGCCTGATGCGCTCTCCGTGCGCGGCGGACGGCGGGCTGGCGTGCACCTCCTGCCATCGGATGCACGGGGGCGACCCGGAGAAGCAGCTCGAGCCCAGCCGGAGCTCCGACGAGACCTGTGCGGCGTGCCACGGGGCCATCGCGAGGGCCCCCGAGGCCCACAGCGGGCACCGGGCCGTGCGCTGCATCGACTGCCACATGCCGTACACGAGCTTCGGGCTCCTCAGCGCCGCGCGGAGCCACCGCGTCGGCAGCCCGACGGCGAGCGGGGCCGCGGCCCGCGCCCGGCCCAACGCGTGCAGCCTGTGCCACCTCGACCGGCCGCTCGGCTGGGTCGCCGACGTCCTCTCGGAGCGCCACGGCACGCCGCCACCCGAGCTGCCGGAGCGCCACCGGGAGCTGCCGGCCGGGGTCGCGTGGATGCTCGGGGGCGACGCGGTCCAGCGCGCCCTCGTGGCCTGGCACGCCGGGTGGGCTCCGGCCCGAGCGGCCTACCGGGACGGGAGCCTCGTCCCCGCGCTCCGCACGCTCCTCGAGGACCGCTACCCCGCGGTACGCCAGCTCGCGTGGCGCGCGCTGGCCGCCCTCGGCCACGAGCCCCCGTTCGGGCTGGACGAGGTGACCCAGGACCCCGTCGTCCTCCCCGACGCCCACCGCGGCCTGACCGGCGAGGCCCTCACGCTCGCGCTCCTCGGGCCCGGCGCGCCGGAGGCCTGGATCCCGGAGTAGCGGATCGGCGAGGCTGGAGCCCATGGCCTACGCCTCCCCGCCCGCCCGCGTCGCCGCCGCTCTCGCGTCGCTGCTCCTCGCCGCCGCCTGCGGCAGCCCGGCCGGCCGCGACGGCGGCGTCGACCGGGACCTCGGCGATCCGTGCCTCGGCCTCGCGACCTGCGAGGAGGAGGGCCGCGCCTGCGACGGCGACCTGCTCGTCACCTGCGCGCCGAACGCCGACGGCTGCCTCGTGCCCAGCTCCTCGGACTGCTCGGCGCCGAACGGCGGCTTCTGCGACGCGGACGCGGACCCACCGGCCTGCGAGGTCGACCCCTGCCGGAACCTCGAGAGCCCCTGCGATGAGGAGGCCCGGCGCTGCGACGGGGACGTGCTCGTGGTGTGCCGCGCGAACGCGGACGGCTGCCTCGTCGAGGCCCGGACCGACTGCGCGGCCGAGGGGTCGGTGTGCGACCCGACGGGCGCGATGACGGCCTGCCGGACGCCGGTCGACCCGTGCGCAGACCTCCCGAACGCCTGCCCGACGGCGCTGACCCGCTGCGAAGGCGACGAGCGGGTCGCGTGCCAGCCCGACGCTTTCGGCTGCCTCGTGGAGACCCGGACCGACTGCGCCGTCGAGGGCGCCTCCTGCAACCGAGTGGCGCAGGGCTTCCGGTGCACGGGAGGGCCGGCGTGCGAGGGCGACGACCTGTGCCCGCTGGAGGAGACCCTCTGCGAGGGGCCGGTCCTGAGCCGCTGCGCCTTCGACGCGTTCGGGTGCCTGCGCGAGGCCCGGGACGACTGCACGGCGCTCGAGAACGGCGTGTGCCGCGCCGACGAGGGGCGGTGTGCGATCAGCCCGGTCGACCCCTGCTTCGGCGTGGAGGAGTGCCCCGCACCGAGCCGGAGCTGCGACGTGGACGTGCTCGAGGTGTGCGCCCCCGACGCCCGCGGGTGCCTCGTGGCCTCCCGCACGGACTGCTTCGCCGGGGACGGCAACTGCGTGGTCGGCGAGCCGACCGCGTGCGTCCCCTCGCCCTGCCCGGTCGCTCGGACCCGCATCGACTGCGCGAGCGGGATCGTTCCCGCCGACACCGCCAGCGGCTCCGACGCCTTCGCCGCCTACGCGTGCACGGAGCCGGGGACCTACGGGGGGCAGGAGGTCGGGTTCCTGTTCGACAACGCCCTCGACGCCCGCGTCACGCTCACCGCCACGCCGCGCGCGGCCACCGCGGAGGACTTCGACCTTGTCGTCCTCGAGCCGGGCGAGGCGATGCGCTGCGACGGCACCACACCGTGCCGGGCCGAGGCGCGGACGGTCGGCTCCACGGAGAGCGTGACCCTCGACGTCCGGGGAGGTCGCGCACTCGCCGTGTTCTACGACGCGGCCGGTCCCGGCACGGTGCCCTTCGACCTCGAGGTGAGCTGCGAGGAGACGGTCTGCGGCGACGGCCGGGTGGGCGTGTTCGAGACCTGCGACGACGGCGGCACGGCCGACGCCGACGGCTGCGACAGCGCGTGCCAGGTCGAGCTGCTCTACGAGTGCGCGGGCGAGCCGAGCGTGTGCAACCTGCTCTGCAGCAACGGGCGCGTGGACGACGGGGAGACGTGCGACGACGGCAACCTGATGGAGGATGATGGCTGCAACCCGGGTTGCCGCGTGGAGCTCGGCTTCGAGTGCGTCGGCGCCCCGAGCGTCTGCACGCCGCTCTGCGGCAACGGGCGGGTCGACTCCGGGCTCGAGAGCTGCGACGACGCGAATGCCGTCGCCGGCGACGGGTGCTTCCTCTGCGCCCGGGAGGTGCCGGAGGACAGCATCCTGACGTTCTTGGAGAGCAACGAGGCCACCGACCCGACCTTCGACGCGCCGACGACCACCTGCGCGATGGGGTCGACCAGCGGGCACAACTACGACGTCGTCTTCGTGGTCAACCCGGGCACGGAGGACATCACCATCGACCTCAGCACCAACATCGGGGACAGCCTCGGGTCCCTGTGGGCCTACGAGCCCCCCTTCGACCCGTCGAACCCGCTGAGGAACTGCCTGTCGGGTGGGGCCAACTCCCTCCGCGTCGACGTCCCGGCGGGCGAGCGCCGCGCCATCGTCAGCGGCTCCACGACCGCGGGATCCCTCTTCGGCCCGTACGCCCTCGAGGTCCGCGACAACCGGTGCGGCAACGGCCTGCTGAGCGGCGGCGAGGGCTGCGACGACGGAAACGTCGCCCCGGGCGACGGCTGCAGCGACATGTGCGGCGTCGAGCTGGGCTTCGAGTGCGCCGGCGAGCCGAGCGTGTGCACGCCGCTCTGCGGCAACGGGGACTTCGACGCCGGCGAGATCTGCGATGACGACAACACGGTCAACGGCGACGGCTGCAGCGACCGCTGCACCGTCGAGGACGGCTACCAGTGCCGGGGGGTGCCGGTCGTCTGCTCCCTGCGGACGTGCGGAGACTCCACGATCGACGTCGGCGAGAGCTGCGACGACGGGAACGCGACGGACGGGGATGGCTGCTCGGACTGCGGCGACGACATCGCGGCGAGCGGGAGCGGCATCAGCTTCAGCGGGAGCCTCGATCTGACCGACCCGACCTGGGTGCGGCCCTTCGAGAGCTGCGGCTTCACCCAGGGCAGCGGCTTCCACTTCGACGAGTACCGGGTGACCAACGCGACCGGGGCGGACCAGGAGCTGCGGATCACCGGCGACTGGATGCGCCTGGCCGACGACGGCTACCTCCACGTGATGACGACGGACTTCAACCCCCAGGCGCCGCTGCCGACCTGCCTGGCCGGCGACAACGACTTCATGAGCGCGGCGATGAGCCGGATCGACCGGATCGCGATCGCGGACGGGGAGTCGCTCGTGATCGTGGTCTCGACGTTCACGGCCGGCGACGACCTCGGCAGCTACACGCTGGACGTCGACACCCTCTGAGCGCGCTCGACCGGGCGGCGCCTCACCCGCCGATGAGGAGGACCTGGAGGTCGGCGACGTTCGTGCCGGTCGGGCCCGTGCGCAGCAGGTCCCCCGACGACGCGAGGGCGCGGTAGGCGTCGTTGGCGTCGAGCGCCGCCCTCGGGTCGACGCCGGCGCGCCGCATGCGCCCGAGGCTCCCGGGGTCGACCATGCCGCCCGCCGCGTCGGTCGGCCCGTCGACGCCGTCCGTGCCCCCGCTCAGGAACACCCAGGCAAGGTGCGGATCGACGCCCGCCGCCTCCGCCCCGAGGGCCACGGCGAGCGCCAGCTCCTGGTTGCGGCCGCCCCGGCCGGGGCCCGTGACCGTGACCGTGGTCTCGCCGCCCGCCACCCAGGCGCGGGGCGCAGCGTGCTGGCGGTGCCCGGCGAGCACGTCGACGAAGGGCGTCGCGGCCTCGCGCGCCTCGCCCCGGAGCGCCCGGGAGAGCACCTCGACCGAGTGCCCCGCGCGCCGGAGCTGCGTGCCCACCGCCTCGAGGCTCGTGCCGTTGTCGCCGACCACCGCGTGGTCGGTCCGAGGGGTGGGGGCGGGGGGGGCCGCCGAGGCTCGCTCCAGGCGGGCGCGGACCGGGCCCGGGACGGACCCGAGGAGGCCCCGGGCCTCCAGGATCGATCGGGCCGCGGACGGCGCCGCGATCGGCGCGAGGGTGGGCCCGCCCGCGACCCAGGCCGGCTGCCCGCCAACGACGTCGCTCAGGATCAGCGCGTGGACGCGGGCCGGCGCAGCCCGGCGGGCGAGCCCGCCCCCCTTGAGGCGGCTCAGCGCGACGCGGACGGTGTTGAGCTCCTCGATCGTCGCGCCGGCCGAGAGCAGCTGCTCCGTGACGATGACCAGGTCCTCGAGGGACACGCCGGCGACCGGGGCGGGGACCAGCGCGGAGCCGCCGCCGCTGATCAGCACCACGACCAGGTCGTCGGGGCCGAGGCGATAGCCGCGCGCCTAGATCGCCTCGGCCGCCCGGAGCCCGAGCACCTCGGGCAGCGGGTGGCGGGCCGGGCGCACCTCTGCGCTCGCCAGCAACCGCACCG
>JBHJHB010000064.1:0-6150 GCA_050331215.1 Sandaracinaceae bacterium
GGGCGCGCCGCCCGACTCGCCGCGGGCCGCGGGGCGGGACGCCGCCGACGAGGCGGGCGCGCCGCCCGACTCGCCGCGGGCCGCGGGGCGGGACGCCGCCGACGTCCATGCGCCGGTCGACAGCTCCCTGGTCTCTCTTCCCGCCGACGATCCCCCCTGGACGGCGCTCGCCGACCCCGAGGCGCCCACCGCCCCGGGGACGGTGGACGCCGCGCCCGACAGCGGCACCTTCGCGGAGCCTGCCGTCGCCGGACGCTCCTCGCTGCCGAGCCCCGCGAGCTTCGCTCCCGGCCTGGGAACGGCCGAGGGCGACCGCTGGAGCGACGAGGACACCCCGGTCGAGACCTTCGCCCAGGCCCGCCAGCGCGCGGAGGATCTGTTCCAGCGGGGGGAGGTGAGCGCCGCCCTCGAGCTCTACCAGGAGCTCGCCGTGGCGCGACCCGGCGACGCGGGCCTCTGGACCCGGATCAGGGAGGTGGCGGGGGCGCTCCAGCGCCAGACGAGCCCGCCGGACGACGGATCGGAAGGGACAGGAGGACCGCCCCGAGCGTGATGCCGCACCCCAGCGCCACCCCCGGCGTGACGACCTCCCCGAGCCACCAGACGGCGAGCAGCGTCGCCCCCACCGGCTCGCCGACCGTGGCGATCCCGACCTGGGTAGGCGTCGCGTGCTTCAGCGACCACGTCAGCAGCGTGTGCCCCACGAGCTGCGGGAGAAGCGCGGAGAGCGCGACGTAGACCGCGCTGTCCACGCTCGCGAAGGCGACCGGCACGCCCACGACCAGCGCCGTGCCGAGGAGCAGCGCTCCCCCGACCGCCGTCGCGACGCCCTGGAAGGCGAGGACGTCGAGGTCGGCGCCCTGCGCGCGGGCGACGAGGAGGTACGCCGCCATCGCCGCGGCCCCCGCGAGCGCGAGGCCGTCGCCGGCGAGGGCGAGGTCCGACCGAGCCAGGTCCCCGCGACCGATCAGGGTGACGCCGACCAGGGCCAGCCCGATCGCGAGCCAGTGGCGGCCGGTGGGTGCGTCCCGTCGGCGGACGAAGCCCACGACGGCCAGGAGCAGAGGCGTCGCGGTGACGAGGGTCACGGAGGCGGCGACGGTCGTCAGGCCGAGGGAGCTGACCCAGGTCCCGAAGTGGACGCCGTAGAGCCCGCCCGCGATGACCGCGGCGACCAGCGCGGAGGGCGTGAGCCCACCGCGGCGGAGGCCGTGCACCGTCCGCGGCAGGAGCAGGAGACCGGCGAGCGCGAGGCGGGCCCCGGCGATGACCAGCGGGTGGGTCGGAGCGGCCAGCCGGAACAGCGGCGCGGCCAGGGAGATGGCCAGGATCGCGCCGCCGAGCGCCACGGCGACCTTCGCTCCGGTCCGGCGCGGGCGGGGGCGCACCGTCCGGGCGGCCTAGGGCCGAGGCGGCAGCGGCGAGCCCCAGGCGCGCTGGCCGGGCAGGGACTCGTGCCGCGGGTCCGCCAGGGTGCGGAACGCGGTAGCGCGCAGGGCCGCCGCCGCCGCCGCGGACAGCGGGTAGGGCCGCCACGTCGCGCCGCGAGGGTCCCGACCGGTCAGGGTCCCGTAGAGCGTACAGGCCGCCAGGTACGTCCCGGCGAGGCCGGGGTGGGTGTGGTCCGCGCGATGGAGCGGGATCCGCGGGTGGGAACGCTGCGCGTCGAGCCAGGCGTGGCCGACCGGGGAGAGCGTGGCGCCGACGTCGCGCGCGAGCACGCCGTAGACCCAGTGGAGCTGAGCCTCCATCTGGGATGGGGAGCGGACATGGTGCTCGCGGTCGCGGTAGAAGCCGCTCCGGCGGCCCCGGGCCCAGGTCTGCATCAGGACCACCCCGCCGCCGACCTGGTGGACGAGGCGGCTGATCCGACGGGCATAGGTCGCCATCTCATCGGGGCGGCGCAGCGGCCCGGTGCTGTGACCCTGCAGCACCACGGCGTCGAAGCCGCCCGCCGCGACGCGCTCCTGGAGGCCCGACCGGCGCCAGTGGAGGCGCAGGCTGTAGCCGCCGTGGACCGCCCGATCCGTATCGAGAATGGTCCCGTCGGGGACGGATCGGCTCAGGCGCGCGACCATCCGCGGGAGGTCGTTGAAGGTCGTGTAGCTGTTCCCGACGAACAGCACGCGGGCCACCCGGCGCCCCTCGTCGAGCGCGTCGCCGCGCATCGGGAGGCCGAAGGTGGCGCCGAGGACGGCCAGAGCGGCCGCAGCGGTCAGCACGCGTCCCATGACGAACGGAGCGTACGTACGGCGGATCGCGCGGTCCTTTTCCCGGCGGTCGCCCCGCCCCGCCCCGCGCGGTGCAGAGGCCTCCTGGGAGGCGCCGCTCACTCCTTCGCCACCGACCGTACCTTCAGGTCCGCGAGCTGCCGGTCGTCCACGGAGCCGGGCGCGCCCGTCATCAGGTCGTTCCCGCGGGCGGTCTTCGGGAACGGGATGACGTCCCGGAGGCTCTCCGACTCGGTCAGGAGCATCGCCAGGCGGTCCATCCCGAAGGCGATGCCTCCGTGGGGCGGGGCGCCGTAGCGCAGGGCGTCGAGGAGGAAGGAGAACTTCTCCTGAGCCTCGGCCTCGCCGATGCCGAGGGTCTTGAAGACCCGCGCCTGGACGGTCGGATCGTGGAGGCGGATCGAGCCCCCGGCGATCTCCACGCCGTTGAGGACGAGGTCGTAGCGGTGGCAGAGCACCTTGCCGGGGTCGGTCTCCAGCCGCTCGAGGGAGTCGTCGTGAGGTCGCGTGAACGGGTGGTGCGCGGCGACCCAGCCCTCGCCCTCCTCGCCGCGCTCGAACAGCGGCGGGTCGACCACCCACAGCAGGTTCCAGTCGCCCCCCGCCCCGACCTCCGGGATCAGCCCGAGCTGCTTGCCGAGGTGGACGCGCAGGTTGGCCATGACCGTGTGGACCTGGGCCTCCGGGCCGAACTGGAAGAGCAGGAGGTCCCCGGCCTCCGCCTCGCAGGCCTCGTTCACCGCGTCGCGGAACGCTTCGGTCACCTGCTTGGCCATCGGGCTCTGCGTCCACGCGCCGCCCTCGTTGACCTTCGCTCGCCCGAGACCGGGCGCCCCCATCGTCTTGACGTAGGCCTCGAGCTCGTCGACCTGCTTCCGGGAGAGCTTGTGCTCGGCCGGAACCCGGATCGCCTTGACGATCTCCTCGGGCAGGTCGTGGCGGTAGGTTCCGTCCCGAAACTTACTCGCGATCTGCGCGAGGAGCGGCACGCCGCCGCCCTCGTGGGCGACCGTCAGGTCCGTGAGGTCGAGGTGGGGCAGCCCGAAGCGGAGGTCCGGCTTGTCGTTGCCGTACTTCGCCATCGACTCCGCGAAGGGCAGGCGCGGGAAGGTGCCGTCGGGGTACCTCTCGTGCAGGTCCACCCCGAGCACCCGCTTCCACAGGCGGAAGACCAGCCCCTCGCAGATCTCGAAGACGTCGTCCTCGCGGACGAAGCTCATCTCGAGGTCGATCTGGGTGAACTCCGGCTGGCGGTCGCCGCGCAGGTCCTCGTCCCGGAAGCAGCGGCAGACCTGGAAGTAGCGGTCGTAGCCCGAGACCATCAGGAGCTGCTTGAACAGCTGGGGGCTCTCGGCGAGGGCGTAGAAGCTCCCCGGGTGCAGGCGGGACGGGACGAGGAAGTTCCGGGCTCCGCCGGGCGTGTAGCGGACGAGGTAGGGGGTCTCGATCTCCAGGAACCCTTGCTCGTGGAGGTGGGCCCGCACGTGGTGGGTCATCGCGGCCCGGGTCTTCAGGTTCCGCTGCAGCGTCGGCCGGCGCAGGTCGAGGTAGCGGTAGGCGAGGCGCGTCTCCTCGAGGGCGTTGGTGTCCTCCTGGATCGGGAAGCCCGGCGGCTCGGCTGCGTTCAGGACCTCCGCCTCGAGCACGATCACCTCGACGGCGCCGGTCGCGAGCTTGTCGGACCGCTGCTCCCCCCGGTCCTGGACGGCGCCCCGGACCGCCAGCACGTACTCGCTGCGAACCTTCTGGGCGACGGCGAGGGCGTCGGTGCTGACCGCCCGGTCGAAGGTCACCTGGGTGATCCCATCGCGGTCCCGCAGGTCGACGAAGAGCACCCCGCCGCGGTCCCGGACGCGCTGGACCCAGCCCATGAGGACGACCTCCGCCCCGACGTCGTCCAGCCTCAGCTCCCCGCAGGAGTGGGTGCGCTGGAGCTCTTCGATGAAACGTGCCACGGGGCCTCCTCGGGCGCGCCCGCTCGCGGGGCGCGGGACGCGAGGCTAGCAGCCTCGGAGGGGCAGGCTACCGTGACGGATCAGGGACGGCGGCCGAAGAGGGACCGGAGCGCGAAGGCGCTGCCGATCATCGGCACGAACAGCCACCCGACCAGGGCCGGCATGGTCTCGGGCGGGGGCAGGATGCCGGACCCCCAGACGTACCCCGTCAACACGGGGGTGGCGCAGCTCGTGCCCCAGGCGCGCAGCCCGGTCGGGAGCGCCCGCCACTTCAGCCGCAGGAGAAGGACGTCGATCCAGACCAGCAGCACCCCGAACATCGACCCGAGGAGGCTCGCGTTGACCATGCCGAGGAGCCAGTCGTCCACCAGCCCCAGCGTCAGGCCCGCGAGGGCGACGCCCGCGATCCGGGCGATGACGGCGGCCAGGGTCACGAGGGACCAGAGGGTCAGAAGGGGGCCGAGGAGCGTGGGCTTCAGCCACGCGGCGAAGTTGGTCATGGCGGTCGACAGCGTAGGCTGCGGGGTCGAATGATCCAGCCTCGACCCCGTCGTAGAGGCAGCGAGGGAGACGGATGAGCACGGTGAGCAGGACGGTCAGGGGTCTGGCGGTGCTGGCGATGGGCCTGGGGCTGGGCGCCTCCCCCACCGGCGCGCAGCCACCCGAGATCCCCGCGGAGGCCCTCGCGAGGATCGAGTGGACCGTGTTCGTCGGCGGCGGGGGCACGTCCCGCCGGCGCGTGATCGACAGCGAGCGGCCCGGCGCGATCGACCTCGGGGAGGGCTCGGCGTGGCTCTGCGGGTACGGCCGGCCCCGCCGCGCCGCGATCAGCAGCACCGCCTGGTCCGCGCAGCGGGTGCTGGGCTGCCAGCGCGGCGAGGCGACCGTCAGCGCCACCGCGTCGTGCATCGTCCGCGAGGACAGCGTGGACGAGCGGGCCGCCACCCTCAGCCTCGGCACGACGGGTGAGCCCCGCTACGTGACGGTCACCCTGTCCTGCCGGCAGCGCCGCCAGCGCTAGCGCTCCGCGATCTGAAGCTCGCGCCTCCGGCACGAATTGCAGCGCGGGTCGGGCCGCGCTCCATACTGACCGCTGTGCGCCTTGCCTGGACCGTCGCCGCCCTGGTCGGCCTCGCCCTGCCTGCCCCGGCGTGGGCGCAGGGTCCCTCCGCGGAGGGCGCGGCCGCCGAGGCGGGGTCGCCGGCCCCGAGCCCGAGCCGGGCGACCGGCCTCCCGAACCGGGGTCGGCTTCGGGACGGCGTGGAGCTGGCCGAGAGCGCGACCGTGCAGTGGTCCGAGAACGGTCGGAGCGCCCACTACGGCACGGCCGAGCTGGTGGGCCTCATCGAGCGGGCGGCGGCGAAGGTGGCCGTCGCCCACCCGGGCGCGGTGACGCTGGTCGGCGACCTGTCGCGGCGGTCCGGCGGGCCGCTCCATCCCCATCGGAGCCATCGGAACGGGCGCGACGCCGACATCGCGTTCTTCCTGCGCACCGAAGGCGGCGAGCCGACGACGGCCGACCGCTTCGTCAACCTCCGCCGGAGCGGGTGCGGCACCGACGGGGAGCGCCGGCTCTGCTTCGATGCCGAGCGCAGCTGGACGCTGGTCGCGGCGCTGGTGCAGGACCCGATCGCGAGGGTCCAGTACGTGCTCGTCGCGCCGGACATCCGGCGCCGGCTCCTCGAGGAGGGGGAGCGACGGCGGGCGCCGGCCGCGGTGAAGGAGCGGGTCCGCATCGTGACCGAGCCCCACCAGGGGAGCCGCGCCCACCGGAGCCACTTCCACGTGCGGCTCTACTGCCATCGCAGCGACCGCCCGGGGTGCTGGGACGAGCCGCCGTTCCACGCCTGGGTGGACGGCGAGCCGACCCTCGCCCCAGGGCGGGTGCGGCGCGCCCGGGCCCGCCAGCGCGCCCGGGCCCGCGCCCGCCGGGCGCGCATCCGGGCGCGGCAGCGGGAGCGTGC
>JBHJHB010000065.1:0-21927 GCA_050331215.1 Sandaracinaceae bacterium
GGGTCGCCCGTACGGGCGGCGACCTGTATATCGGCGATCGCCTTGGGGTCCCACATGTGGCGTTCGCCCTCGGCCCGCCAGTGGTACTCGCCCGGATTGGGCAGCACCGGCAGCCGCAGCGACGCCTTCTCGGGGTACCCCAACGCGTGGCGCCGCAACGCCTATTCGGCGATCGCCTGGAAACCAACGCCCTGCACCCGGCTGGCGGTGCCGGTAAAGCAGCGATCGATCACCTCGTCCCGCAGCCCTAGCGCAACGAAGATCTGGGCGCCCTTATAGCTCTGCAGCGTCGAGATGCCCATCTTGGCCATCACCTTGAGCATGCCCTTCGCCACGCCCGTGCGGTATTTGGTGACCAGCCGGTGGTCGTCGGCGGTGATCGGGTCGCCGAAGGTCTGTCCGAGCTCGCGGCCGCTGGCGGGGTGCTCGTCCCCTTCGCCCGATTCATCCGCGGGCAACGCCTCTTGGGCGCCCAGGTCGATCAGCCCATCACGCCGCGCCTGCCACAACGCCTCAAAGGCGAGGTAGGGGTTGATCGCGTCGGCGCCGAAGCCGACCAGGCAAGAGTGATGGTGGACCTCCCGGGCTTCGCCCGTCTCCACCAGCAGCCCCACCCGGGCGCGCTTGCTGACGCTGACGAGGTGCGTGTGAACGGCGCCCGTGGCCAGCAGCGCGCTGACCGGCACCCGCTCTCCGCTCGTTTGCCGATCCGAGAGCACGAGCACCGCGTAGCCGTCGTCGACGGCCGCCTCCGCCTCCTGGGCGATCCGGTGGAGCGTGAAGTCGAGCCCCGCCGCCCCCCGGACCCGCGCCCAGGTGATGTCGATCACCTTGGACCGCCACCCGCGGTAGTCCGTGTCCCGCAACGCCGCGAGCTCCTCGTTGTTGAGGATCGGGTGGGGCAGGAGAAGCCGCGCCGCATTTCGGGGGCCGGGCCGAAGGAGGTTGCCCTCCGGGCCGCAGTAGCACTGGAGGCTCATGATCACCTCCTCGCGGATCGAGTCGATCGGAGGGTTGGTGACCTGGGCGAACAGCTGCTTGAAGTAGTCGTAGACCAGGCGAGGTTGATCGCTCAGGCAAGCAAGGGCGCTGTCGTTGCCCATCGAGCCGAGCGGGTCCCGCTTCTGCCGGACCATCGGCAGGAGCATGAACTGGAGGGTCTCCGTGGTGTACCCGAAGGCCTGGAGCCGCGGGATCAAGGTGGCGGGGTCGAAGGCCTCGACCGGCGGCGGCGTGGTCACCTCCGCCAGCGCCGTTCGTGGCGCGACCGCTCCGCGGAGCGTCGGCGCCGGCGGCGGCGGCACCACCACGCTCTCGCGCTCCGCGGGGGCCGGGAACGTCTCCGGCACGGGCGACGCCCTCGACACCGAACCGTTCGACGCCCCGTTGCCCGCGCCCCGGGCGGCCTGGAGCAGCTCCCGGAGCGTGAGGCGGTTCTCGTCTAGCCAGCGGCGGTAGGGCCGGCGCGCGGCGACGAGGTGCTTGACCTCCTCGTCGGGGATCAGGCGCCCGGCCTGGAAGTCCACCAGGAACATCTTCCCCGGCTGGAGCCGACCCTTGGCCTTGACGCTCTGGGCCTCCATCGGCAGGACGCCCACCTCGCTCGCCATCACCACGCGGTCGTCCTTCGTGACCACGTAGCGGCTCGGCCGCAGCCCGTTCCGGTCGAGGACGGCGCCGATGTAGCGCCCGTCGGTGAACGCGATCGACGCCGGCCCGTCCCACGGCTCCATCAAGCAGCTGTGGTACTCGTAGAAGGCCCGCTTCTCGGGGCTCATCGCGCGGTCCTTCTGCCAGGCTTCCGGGACCATCATCATGACGGCCTCGGGCAGCGATCGACCGGCCATCAGCAGGAGCTCCAGGACGTTGTCGAACTTGCCGCTATCGCTGGAGGTGGGCTCGGCGATCGGGAAGCACTTCTTCAGGTCCTCCCCGAACAGATCGCTCTCGAGGAGGCCCTCGCGGTCGTGCATCGCGGCCACGTTGCCGCGGAGGGTGTTGATCTCCCCGTTGTGGCTCATCGTGCGGAGCGGCTGCGCCCGCTCCCAGCTCGGGAAGGTGTTCGTCGAGAACCGGGAGTGGACCATCGCGAGGTGGGAGCGATAATCCCAGTCCGCGAGATCCGGGTAAAAGGGCATCAGCTGGGTCGGCGTCAGCATGCCCTTGTAGACGATGACACGCGTCGACAGGGAGCAGACGTAGACCTTCTTCGCCTCCCGGAGGCGCGCGTCGCGACGGAGCGCCGTGCCGGCGCGCTTCCGGATCACGTAGAGCTGTCGCTCGAAGGTCGCCGCGTCGAGGCCGGCCGGCGCCACGACGAAGAGCTGCTCGATCGCGGGCATCGACGCGCGCGCGCTCGGACCGATGTCGGCGCCGTCCGGGTCCGTGGGCACCTCGCGCCACCCGACCGCCGCGAGGCCCTGCTCGCGGACGATACGCTCGAAGGTGCGCTTGCAGTGCGCCCGCTCCTTGGCGCTGCGCGGCAAAAAGACGTTGCCGGCCGCGAAGCGCCCAGGCTCGGGCAGCGTGAGGCCGAGGTCGTCCCGGGCCCGGCGCTCGAGGAGCTCGTGGGGGAGGGCCGTCAGGATGCCCGCTCCGTCGCCGGTGTTCACCTCCGCGCCGCACGCCCCCCGATGCTCCATGCGGCGTAGGACCGTGTCTCCGTCGAGGACGATCTGATGGGAGCGCCGCCCCCGGATGTCCGCCACGAAGCCCACGCCGCAGGCGTCGTGCTCGAAGCTCGGGTCGTAGAGGCCGCGGGCTCCGGGCGTGGTGGGGGGAGGTCGGTGCATCGAGTCGGGCTCCTCCTGGGGCGACGGGGCCGGCGGCCCGTCGCGCGGGCGTGGCCGGCTTGCCCCGGCAAGGGAAGGGGTAGGGCCGACCGACGCCAGGGGACGTTCGGCGGCTCCGCCGGCTGACGGTCACCCGCCGGGCGGAGCCCCCAGGATAAGGGAATGACGCGCCGTGTCACGCCCGGCGCGCGGGCGCCCGCGGCAGCGGACCGAGGACGGCACCGTCAGCTCGCCCACGATGGCCTCGTTGAACCGAAGGCTCGGGTCGTGGTCGGCGGTGTGCGTGATCGGCCCGTTCACCGTCGCGACGAAGAGCAGCCGACCGTCCCGTCCCGGGGCCGCGTGCGTCGTGACGGCGTGCCGGGGGCTGCCGACCGTCCACAGCGGGCCCGCCTCGCCGTCGACGCCGAGCGGGAGCACGAAGCCGCGGCCGTAGGTGACCCGGCTCCCGGTGTCCACCGAGCGGCTGCCGGTCAGCCCCACCAAGCACATCCGCTCGCCGCACGGGGCCATGCCATGGACCACGTCGTCCTCTTCGAAGGCGAACGTGCGATGGCGCGCGTCGTCGCCGGTCGTCCGATCCACGACCGCGAGGCTGATGTCGGACTGGGCCGCGTCGTTCGTGGACGGCCCGTCGACCACCGCAGCGACGAAGGCATGCTCGCCGAGCACCCCCACCTCCGGCAGGAGCTCGCACGCCTCCGTCGGGACGACCCGGTAGGTCGCGCCCGAGCCGTCCTCTGGCACCTCGATGATCATCATCTCGTGGCACGTGGGGTCGGCCGGCCGGGGGAGCACCACGCCGCGGGACGCCGCGAGGGCGCTGAGGCCCCCCCGGGGCACGGTCGCGCCGAGCACGACGCCGCCCTCCACCTCCACCGGGCCGACCACTCGCTGGCCCGTCATGGCGATGGCGCGCAGCACCTCGTCGATCGGTGCGTCGGGCGGCAGGGGCACGCTGAGCGCGGGCAGGAGCTCGAGGGACCACCGGGACCGGAGATCTGCGCCGAGACGGTGGAGCACGATGCTGCCTTCGAAGGTCAGCACGTAGAGGCCCGGGCCGTCGGCCGCCGCGCCGTTGATGACCCGCGAGGTGTGGACCGCCCGGCGGGAGCCGACCACGTCCCCGGCCTCGTCGAGGCGGTACACGGTGTGGGCTCGCTCGTCCGGCGCCCAGTCGAAGGCGCGCTCGGCCTCGGGGCCGACGTGCCGCAGGCAGACTGCCCCCTCCGCGTCACATGCGTTGCGCCACGCGGTCAGGCCACCGTCGGCGTGCACCACGAAGCCCGCAGGGTCGAGGTCGGCCAGCGCGGAGCTCTCGACGAAGCGGCCCTCGCCGTCGACGTGCTCGAGGTGAGGGGAGCGGCCCTCGAAGCCGAGTTCGTAGCCGTGCCAGAGAACCCAGGCCCCGCCGTCGGGGTCGGCCCGCAGCGACGCGGGGAGCACGATGAAGGCCTCCGCTCCGAGCGCGCGCGCCCGACCGCCCGGGTCGAGGCCCGGCCAGGGCCCGAAGCCATCGCCGGCAGGCGGCCCCGCGTCCGGGCCAGCGTCGCCTGCGGGGGCGGGCCCGAGGTCCGCGACCGGATCCGGGCCAGCGTCGTCGAGGCCGGCGTCGAGGCCGGGCGATCCGCCCGCACCGCAGCCGACCAGAGCCAGCGCGGCGGCCAGGCCTGGACAGCGGAGGGAGATGCCGTGGGACCGTCGAGCGAGGGAGGTCATGGCCTGAGTTGGTGGCCACGGGCGAGGCTCCCCGTCACCGTCCCCCCGATCTCCTGCCCGGACTGGTACACGACCGTCGCAAAGTCGGCGTGATCGATCGGCAGCCCCCGGACGTCGCGCCGGGCTCGGGTGACGCGGGCCGGTCGGCCGAGCGGAGGCGGCGTCAGGAGGCGCCTTCGTGCGCGCGGCGCGCGGCCCGGTACGCCCCGGGACCCACGCCGACGAGCCGCTTGAAGGCTCGGCTCAGCGCAGCTTCGGAGCGGTAGCCCACGTCCATGCCGATCTCGGCGAGGGAGCGGTTCGACGCCGCCAGCTCGGCCTTCACCACGTCCATGCGCCAGCGGGCGAGGTACTGCATCGGGGTCTGGCCGACCAACGCGTGGAAGCGCTCGGCGAACAAGGTCCGGCTGAGGCCCGCGCGGCGCGCGAGCTCCTGGAGGCTCCAGCGCCGCGCCGGGTCCTCGTGGATCGCGGCGAGCGCCCGCCCGAGCTGGGGGTCGGCGATCGCCGCGAGCACCCGTGCCCTGTCCCCCGCCCGCTCCGCATAGGCCCGGAGCATGTGGATGAAGAGGATCTCCGACAGCCGCTCGAGCACGACCCGGCTCCCGGGCCGGTCCTGACGCACCTCGTGGCTCAGGAAGCGCATCGCGTCGTCGACCCACGCGAACCCGTGGTCCTCCGACGCCGGGAAGTGGAGCACCGCCGGCAGGTCGGAGAGCAGCGGATGGAGCACCTCGCGCGCGAACGCGAAGTGCCCGCACACGAGGCTCGTGCTGGGATCCTCGCCGCCCCCGTAGCGGAAGGCGCCATGGCCCGGGAAGCCCGCCTCGGCCAGCGCGCGCTCGAGGTCCTGGGAGGTCCGGCGCGGACGATCGGTCAGGTGGTGCGGGGCGCCGTGGGGCACGAGCGCCAGGTCCCCGTGCCGCAGGTGGACCGGGGACGCCGCGCTCTCCACGGTCAAGAAGCACTCCCCCCGGAGCGCCACGTGGAAGCGCGCCGCCCCGGGGTTGGGGGGGACGGCGAGGCCGAAGGGGGCGCTGAGCTCCGCGCGGAAGTAGAGCGTGCTCGAGAGCTCGAACACGCGGAGCACGTCGCTCAGGACGTCCATCGACGCCCCCGCCGCCCCCCGCCGCGGCGGTCAGCCGCCGGTGTTGTAGTAGCGCTCGTCGACGACGAGGCCGTCGCGCCACTGCCGGCGGATGACCTCGTTCCAGATGATCGGCGTCCCATCGCCACCCACCATATCGAAGGTCCACTCCGACATGGTCACGCCCTCGCCGACGGCGGAGCTGTGCAGGGTCGCGCTGTTGAACTTCTTGAGGCCGCCCAGGAAACCGGACAGGCGCTCGTGGTTCGCCTCCCTGCCCACCGTGGCGTCCTTGGCGCTCCCCTCCCGCATCTGAACGTCCTCGGCGTAGTGCTCGGCGAGGGCGCCGAGCACGTCACCCTGCTGGATGCGGCCATTGAGCTGGGCTTCGAGCGTTTCGAGCTGCTTGCGATCCATGTCTGTTCCTCCTTCCGGGTCGAGCCCGTCGCGCGTCGCGCCGGCTCGCCCACGACGAGGACGAACCTGCGGCCAGCGGGCCAGCGCCCCCACGCCCGTCCGTCCGCCGCTCTTGGCCGAGCGTCCGGACCCGCGGGCGGCGGCGTCGGGTGGACCACGCTACCCTCGCCCGCCTCGTGCCCCTGCTCGCCCTCGGCGTGGACCTGGCCTCCCAGCCGACCCGGACCGGGTGCGCGCGCCTGGCCGTGCACCCGCGCCACGCGGTCCTCGACGCCCTCGAGGTCGGCTGCGACGACGACCGGATCCTCGCGCTCGCCGAGCACGTCGACGTGGTCGGCATCGACTCCCCCTTCGGCTGGCCGCAACCCTTCGTCGCGCGCGTGGCGGGTCATACCGAGCCGGAGCCCTGGACGAACGAGGTCCGCGACCGGCTGGCCTACCGGCGGACGGATGCCCACGTGAGGGCGCGCTTCGGGCGCTGGCCCCTGAGCGTCTCGACCGACCGGATCGGCTTGCCCGCTCTCCGCTGCGCGGGCCTCCTGCACCGGCTCGGCGTCACCGATCGGAGCGGCGGCGGACGGGTGGTCGAGACCTACCCCGCCTTCGGCCTCCACCGCTGGGGCCTCCGGGCCTCGGGCTACAAGACGAAGGCCGATCGGGAGGAGCGCGCCGAGGTCTGGCGCGGGCTGCGGTTACGTGCGCCCTGGCTCCGGGCGACTGCCGACCAGGACGCGGCCTGCCTCGCGAGCTCCGACGCGCTGGACGCCGTCGTCGCGGCGATCCTCGCCCTCTGCGCCCACCGGGGCCTCGTCGACCCGGTCCCCGAGTCGGAGCGGCTGGCGGCGAGGACCGAGGGGTGGATCGCGGTCGTGGCCGAGGACGCCCTGGAGCGGCTCTTCCCCTCCGCGTGAGGTCCTCCCCTTCGGTCATGTCTACGCTTGCCAACCATTCCGGAATGGTGCAACCATATCGCCCATGGGCAACAATGCGACACAGGCGACACGACCTCCCCCGCCGGGCTGGCCCCGGATCTCCTCCGCGGTCTATTACGAGGACGCGGCCGCGGCCATCGACTGGCTGTGCCGCGCCTTTGGCTTCGAGGTGCAGCTCAAGGTCGAGGGCGATGGGGGCGAGATCGTCCACTCCCAGCTCACCTTCGGCGACGGGCTGATCATGGTGTCGGGCGAGACGGACCAGCACGCCAACCCCATCAGGAGCCGGAGCCCACGCTCGGTCGACGGCGTGAACACCCAGGTGCTTGCCGTGTTCGTCGACGACGTCGACGCCCACTGCGCTCACGCGCGGGAGGCCGGGGCGGTGATCGTGAACGAGCCGAAGACCGACGACTACGGCGAGGACTACTGGGCCGACCGGAGCTACCGGGCCCGGGACCCGGAGGGCCACAACTGGTGGTTCATGCAGAGGGTCCGCGGGCCGGGGGCCGATGAGCGCTGAGCTCGACGCGACCCTCGCGGCGCTGGCCGACCCGGCCCGCCGCCGCCTGCTCGTGGCGCTTCTAGAAGCGCCCCGACGCTCGGGGGACCTGGCGGAGACGCTCGGCGTTCCTCGACCGACGGCGAGCCGGCACCTGCGGGTGCTCCGGCGCGCGGGCCTGGTGGAGGAGGTGCCGGTGCCGCAGGACGCGCGCGCCCGGATGTACCGGCTCCGCCCCCAGCCCTTCGGGCAGCTCCGCGGCTGGCTCGACGACCTCGAGGCGTTCTGGGCGGGCCAGCTCGAGGCCTTCATCGACTACGCCGAGGGCGCACCGAGCTCCCCGACGACGGCGACGGCGGACCGGCCGGCGGAGGCGCTGCCCCCGCGAGGCGAGGGCTCGGCGTGAGCGCGCCCGAGCACGACCACGTGCGCGTCCAGGCCCTGGTTCGCGTGCCGCCGGCGGAGGCCTTCCGGCTGTTCACGGAGGACATCGACCGATGGTGGCGCCACGGCCGGGCGTACCGGGCGGGCCCCACCGGCGGCAGCGTCGTCCACCTCGAGCCTCGGGTCGGCGGCGCCCTCTACGAGGCGTTCGAGACGGAGTCCGGCGGGCACGTGGAGCGGACCGGCACCGTGCTCGCCTGGGAGCCACCGGAGCGCCTGCTCCTGGAGTGGCGCCATGGGAACTTCGCCCCCGCGGAGCGCACGGAGGTCGAGGTGCGCTTCGCGCCGTCGCCCTCCGGGACTCAGGTCACCCTCGTGCACCGCGGCTGGAGCGCGATCCGGCCCGACCACCCGGTGCGCCATGGCGATGCGCCGCGCGCGTTCCTCCGGAGCCATGGCCTCTGGTGGGGCCGCCTCCTGCGGGCCCTGCAGGAGACCGCCCTCCAGGCGCGCGAGCGCTGACCGGGGCCCGGGGCCCGCCTCGCCCGGGCGCGTAACGTGCTGCGCTCCCGGACGTCTCAGAGGGCGACGACGGCGATGGCGGACCCCACGACGATGTCCGGGTGGGCGGAGAGCCCGGAGCGCCGGGGCTGGGCCCCGGTCGGGCTGATCGCTGTGTCGATGGTCGCGTTCATCGCGATCAAGACCGGCCGCGACGCGCTCTACTTCCGGGTCGGCGAGAGCCGCCTCGAGGAGCTCGCCCTGGCCTTCGCCTACATCGGCATGGCCTCGGTGCCGGCCGCGATGCTGCACCTCGCGGCGATGGATCGGTTCGGGGTGCGGCGGGCGCGGGTCGGTGTCTTCGTGCTCGCGGCGGTCGCCCTCGCCGGGCTGGCGCCGTGGCTCGGCGCGGCCTCCGCGGCGCTGCTGAACGCCTTCTTCGTGGCCGTCCCGGTGATCTTCGCGGCGGTGTTCGCGAGCGCGTGGCTGCTGGCCGGAGACCTGCTCGAGGGCGCCGGCGCCGAGGCGAAGGCGAGGGTGTACACACGGGTCGGCGCGGCGTCGACCCTCGGCGGCGTGGCCGGGGGCGCGCTGGCGTGGGTCCTGGCGGAGGTGGTCCCGGCGAGCGGGCTCGTCGCGGTGGGCGCGCTGCTGCTGCTCCCGTGCGCGGCCGGCGCTGCCCTCGTCCATCGGCGTTACCCGGCCGAGCACATCGACGCGGCAGGCGGCGAGGACGAGCCACCGGGCGCAGGCCGGGTCCGGACGCTGCTCCGCCAGCCGCTCGTCCTGACCCTGATCGGGATCAGCAGCGCCGCCGCGATCACCGGCCTCCTGATCGAGTTCCAGTTCTACGCAGCGGCGACCCGGTCGGGCTTCGCCTCCCCCGAGTTCTTCGCGCTGTTCTACCTGGCGCTGAGCGCCGGCTCCTTCGTCGTCCAGCTCGCCGTCGCCCCGCGCATCCAGAAGGTCGTCGGCGTGCTCGGGGCCCTGATGGTCCTTCCGGTCGCGCTGATCGGCGTGGGGAGCTTCGTGTTCCTCCAGGCCACGGCGATGAGCCGGACCGCGCTCCGGGTCACGGAGGGCGGCGTGAAGTCGTCGATCCACCGCGCCGCCTGGGAGCAGGCCTACCTCGCGGTGTCGCCGCGGCGGCGACCGCGGGTCAAGACCCTCGTCGACGGCGCCTCGGCGCGCATGGCGGAGGGGACGGCTGCCCTCGCTCTGTTCCTCTGGGTGCGCGCGGTCGGCCCGGAGGGCATCAGCCTGACGCTGCTGTCGGTGGCGATCGCGTCCGGGCTCGCGCTCTGGGTGGGCTCGACCTGGTGGCTCCGTCGCGTCGCGCCCGGCACCACCCGGGCGCCTTCGTCGCCGGAGGTCGCGGTTCGACTGGATGACGCCTGCGCGGTCACCTCGAGCCTGGGTCCGAGCAAGTCCCGGTGAGTGGGCTCGCGCGCACCCATCCCCCGGCGATCTCGACGCCGAGGTCTCCCGGAGGTACAAGGATCCCGGTGGGTTTGGTCAAATCGGACTTCCTCCCTCTGCCGTACGACGCCCTGGTGCGTCACGAGAGCGAGGCCCTGACCGCCCTCAAGGACGCCTACGCCGCGGGGCACCTCACGGGCGAGGACGTCACGCGGGAGGTCGTCGAGATCGCGCTCACGCGGGTGGGCGGCCTCGGCGACGGCGTGCGCCGGGAGCTGCGGGCGGCCCTCCTCGAGATGATGACCGCCGACCCGTTCTGCGCGTCGGCGCGGGACGCCCTCGACGGCCTGCGCCCCTGACGATGGAGGTCTTCGCCAAGGACGGCCGAAGCCCCTCGGAGGTCCTCCAGGAGCTGGTGTGGAGCGTCGCCCGCCGCGTCGCCGCGAGCGACGAGGTCGCCGCCCAGGTCCCCCTCGCCGAGCTCTACGAGCACGGCATCAAGCGCGTCCTCGAGCTGGTCGCGAGCCAGCGAAGGCGCGGGCGCCAGGTACCCTTCCGGGCCTTCGCCACCGTGGCGATGCGCGGCATGTGGCTCGGCCTCCACGGGGTGCGGCCGTGCCGCCACGCGGAGGCCCTGGCCTCCGACATCAGCCAGGAGCTCGAGGACCGCTGGTCGTCGCACCTCGACACCTTCGACCTCGTGATCGGGCTGATGGAGGTGACCGACCTCTACCTGACCGCGCTCCTCGTCGAGCGCGCCGCCAACGTCTACCGCAAGCGCGACGCGCCCGAGGGACAGGAGACGTGGGGCGACGCGGTCGAGGTCGTCCTCGCCGCCCTCAAGGGCCTGCCGCCCATCCAGAGGCAGCTGCTCTGGGGTCACTACTTCCTGGCCGAGGACCTCGACCGCGTGGGCCAGCGGCTCCGGATCGCCGACCCCGACGAGGTCCGCAAGCAGCACCGCTGGGCCCTCGAGCGCCTGCGCAAGCCGCTGAGCGACGTCCTGGCGAGGCAGCTCGGCGGCTGACCGCCACCTACCTACCTCCGACGTCATCGCCGCGCCGCGCCGCGGGCCGCAGGCTCTCCTCGAAAAGGAGGAACGGACATGGATGATCTGACGTGGTTCGAGGGTCTCGAGGTGCGGACCGTCGAGGTCGGAGGGCACACGCTCGCCTATCGAGCGGTCGGGGAGGGGCCGCCGATCCTCTTCGTGCACGGCTGGCCCCTGTGGAGCGCCACCTACCGCGCGTCGGCGCGCCAGCTCCAGGACCGCTACCGGTGCTTGCTGCCCGACCTGCCGGGGGCCGGACGGAGCCCGGCGATGAGCCGCCCCCGGGAGCTGTTCCGAGCCGGGACGGATCTGATGGCCGGCTTCCTGGACGCCCTGGGCATCCAGCGGGTCGGTCTCGTCGGGCAGGACTCCGGCGCGGCCATCGCGCGCCTCGTGGCCGCGCGGGATCCCTCCCGCGTGGGCGCGATCGTGATGGCCAACACCGAGCTCACGCACTTCGTGCCCCCCGCGGTCCGGCTGATGAAGCGGCTGGTCGCCCTGCCGGGCAGCACCACGGTGATGCGCGGGCTCCTGCACCTGAGGCCCTTCGTCCGGAGCTCCTACGGCTTCCGCGGATGCTTCCTCGATCTCACGAAGCTCGACGGGGAGTTCGACCGGGCCTTCATCGCCCCGCTCCGGCGGGACCCGGGCCCCGCGCTCGACGTGCTGCGCCACAGCGACGTGGTCGGCGTCGGCGACCTGCTCGAGGTGGCCCACCCTCGCCTGACGATGCCGGTCCACTGCGTCTGGGGCGCGCAGGACCCGTACTTCCCGGTCTCCCGGCTCCGGGCCATGCTCGCGGAGGAGACGCCCGACTGGCCCGAGCCGGTGGTCATCGACGATGCCCGCCTCCTCGTCCACGAGGAGCACGCCGGGCGGTTCGTCGAGGTGTGCCGGGACGCCTTCGACGCCTCGCTGTCCGTGGCCGCCGCGTCGGGCCCGCGCCGAGCCCAGGCCTGAGCCGTGAGCGGCCGGCGCAGCCCCTTCGGCGCCCTCCTCCGCTACTGGCGCGGAGCGCGCGGGATGAGCCAGCTCGACCTGGCCGCGGCAGCCGAGGTGTCGGCGCGGCACATCAGCTTCCTCGAGACCGGCCGCTCGGAGCCGAGCCGGGACATGGTGCTCCGGCTCGGCGCCACCATCGCCGTCCCGCTGCGGGACCAGAACGCGCTCCTGCAGGCGGCCGGCTACGCCGCGGTGTTCCGGGAGGCCCTCGACCCGGAGGAGCTGCCGGGCCCGATCGACGACGCCCTGCGCCGGATGGCCGACAAGCACGAGCCCTACCCGCTGGTGGTGATGAACCGGGTCTACGACATCCTCCGCCTGAACCACGGCGCCCGCGCGCTCTTCGCGAGGGCCGGGCTGATGGTGCCGGCCCGGCCGAACGCCCTCGGGCTGGTCTTCGACCCGGAGGGCATGAGGCCGCTCGTCGAGGGATGGGAGGAGGTCGCCCGGCAGGCGCTGTCCCGCGTGCAGAGGGAGCTCCTGCAGCGGCCGGGGGACCGGGAGCTGTCGGCGCTGTTCGCTCGCCTCCTCGCCTACCCCGGGGTGCCCGACGACTGGCGCACGCCGGACCTCGACCAGGCGAGCGAGCCGGTCCTGGCGTTCCGCTTGCGCCTCGACGGCGAGCTGCTCCGGTTCCTGACCACCCTGACCGTGTTCAACGCGCCGCAGAACGTCGAGGTCGAGGAGCTCTGCATCGAGAGCTACTTCCCCCTCGATGAGGTCACGGAGCGCTTCTGCGCCACGCTCCGGTAGATGGGCGGGCGGGGGTGGGCGGAGACGGGCTCGTCGACGCCGAGGCGCCTGCGCTACGCTCCCCCGCGGCTCGAGCCCCGCGCGAGGGCACCGGCGATCAGGTGGGCGAGGCGGATCGGCTCCGGCAGGTCGCCCTGGAGGCGGGTGCGCCGGACGGCTCCCGCCGCCCGCTGAAGATCGAGCCCGGCGCACTGCACGAACACCCCGGCGCAGGGCTGCATCGGCCCCGCACGCTCGATCAGGCGCCACTTGCGCTGGCCACCGGGAACCCGGGTGAGGAGCGCCCGCCGCACCGCGGGCAGGTCGGGCGCCTTGCGGGTGACGACGATCACCGGCCGCTCGAGGCGGGCGTGCAGCGTCTGGAGGTCGACCACGTTGAAGCCCGCCAGGGCGATCCCGTCGAGCATCACCGCCTGGACGTGCTCGTAGAACGGCGAGGCGCGGAGCATGGCGGCGACGCGGCTCGTGGCGTTGGCGCCATCCCGACGGACCCGGTCCACCAGCACGCCGTCGAGGCGCGTCCGCGTCATCACCGCCCCGACGATCGGCACGTCGCCGCGGTGCGCGCGCGCGAAGGGCGCGTCGTCGACCCCGACGACGTTGGAGAGGCCGCGACCCTCAGCCATCCGCGCGGCCTCTCCGTCCCGGGCCCCGACGACTCCCGGCGCGCCGCCGTCAGGGCGTGCCGGGCTCCAGCACCACGTCGATGGTGTGGAGGATGCCGTTCGTGGCGCCGAGGTCCGCGTTCAGGAGGTTGGCGGGATCCCCGGGCGAGCCGAGCCCGCTGACCGGCGTGACCCGAGGGGGCACGGCAGCGGCCTCGAAGGTCAGCCCGGGGCGGGGGTTGTCCCGGTTCACGACGTCGAGGCGTATCGCCGGATCGGTCGGGAGATCCCGGACGCGTAGCGGGAGGTCCCCCGGGATGATGTGCTGAGCGATCAGGAAGAGCAGCTCCCCCGGGTCGGTCGGTACGCTCTGGAAGGCGATGTCGATCGGGGCGAAGACGGTCAGCCCCCCGCCGAGGGGGGCGCCCTCGAGGATCTCGGGATAGGAGAAGGTGTCGCCGCCGCCGATCCCGCCGGGGGTCCACGGGGGAGGCACGAGCGCGGCGTCCGTGGCGGCCTCGCTGAAGGTGTCGAGGCCCGCCGCCAGCAGAAGCTCACGCAGCGTCAGGGGCTGGAGGACGGCGTCGATCACGTGGACGACGCCGTTCAAGGCACGCACGTCCTCGATGGTGATGGTGGCCCCGATCGGGTCCCCCGCCTGCCCGGGCGGCCCGCCATTGACCTCGATCGGGGTCGTGGACCGATCGAAGGCCATCGTGAGCGGCACGTCGACGAACCCGCCCTCGCCGTCCTCGAACGTCTGGGCCGCCTGGGTGTTGGCGAACTCCGGCAGCTCGGACGTCGCGAACGCCTCCTGCAGGACGTGGTAGAGGAGGACGTTGGCGGGAGGCGGGGAGTCGGGGAACACCGAGTCGACCGGCGCCATCAGCGTGAAGGCGGTCAGGCCCGCGATCGGCACCGTGGCGATGTCGAAGTCGAGCTGGGCGCCCAGGCCCCGGGCCTCGATCGCGTTGGCGAGGTCCTGGAAGCCCTCGATGTCGGAGCTCCGCGCGTAGCGGAGCACGTCGACCAGGCTCGGCGGCAGGAGCACCCGATCGATGACGAACACGTACCCGTTGCTGGCCTCCTCGTTCGCCAGGACCGCGGCGCCCCCGCTCGTCACCTCGCCGGGGCCGCCGTTCAGCTCGAGGCCCTCGGTCGCCATCCGGTAGAACACGGTCGGGCCCTCGCCCTCCTCGGCCCAGGTGCTGGCGAAGCCCGGGG
Source organism: Sandaracinaceae bacterium (assembly GCA_050331215.1). Lineage (GTDB taxonomy): Bacteria > Myxococcota_A > Polyangia > Polyangiales > Sandaracinaceae > JBHJHB01. The sequence goes on from JBHJHB010000065.1 coordinate 14,389, forward strand.
CGTTGAGGTCGGTCGGCGTGAGGCGCTCGGGGACGACGTGGTAGCGCATGAAGGCGTCGAGCCGGTCGACGTCGGCGACCAACGCCGCCTCGGTCAGGCCGAGGTCGGTGAAGAAGTCGAGCCACGCGTCCTCGGTCGGCGCGAAGACCGTGACGGCCGGCGCGTCGCCCAGCTCGTCGAGCAGGTCGGCGCTCAACGCGAAGTTGCGGAACGTGCTGAGGTCCTCCCGCTGCAGGACCTCGACGACCGACGTATCGCCGGACCCCTCGTCCGGGACGGGGCCGAGGTCGGGCGGCGGGCCCTCGTCGGACCCGGTCGGGCCCATGTCGGTGCCGGAGCCCGAGCCCCCGCAGTGAACGAAGGTGAGGGCCAGCAGCGCCGAGGCCGCGGTCAACCACTTCGACGAGCGCGTCATCGCGTTCTCCTTCCGAAAAGCGAAGCGGGGGGCCGCTCGCGGCGGGGCGCGCGGTCACCCCGGCCGACGTGCTGCCGACCGGTGCCGACTCTACGCGCGACACCGGATCGACGCCAGCCTGCGACGCCATCGGGACGGCCCGGGGACGCTCCGAAGCGCGACGCCCGCTGTCCGGGCCCCGGCAGGGTTGGTAGGCTCGACCGGTGGCCGAGCCCGAGGAGGACGACAGCGCCCTTGAGCCGGGAACCGTCCTCGAAGACCGCTATCGGCTGGTGGAGCCCCTCGGTCAGGGGGGGGTGGGCTCGGTGTTCCGCGCCGAGGACCTGCGCCTCGGCACGATGGTCGCGGTCAAGATGCTCCACACCTCGATGCAGGCCCATCCCCAGATGCGGCCTCGCTTCGAGCGGGAAGCCCGCGCGCTCGCGTCCCTGAGGCACCCGCACATCGTCACGATCATCGACTACAGCGTCGTCGACGGGCGCCCCTACCTCGTGCTCGAGCTGCTCGAGGGTCAGCCGCTCAACCGCCTGATGCGTGGCGACAGGTTCCTCCCGCCCGAGAAGGCGCGTCGGATCGCGCTGGCGGTGCTGGACGCCCTGATCTTCGCCCACGGCCAGGGCTTCGCCCACCGGGACCTCAAGCCCTCGAACATCTTCCTGGTCCGCCTGCCGACGGAACCGGAGTTCGTGAAGCTCCTCGACTTCGGCTTCGTGAAGTTCCACGGCGTGGAGCCGACCGGGGACGCCGCGGTCCTCACCCGCTCCGGGATCGCGTTCGGGACGCCGGGCTACATGTCCCCCGAGCAGGCCACGGGGGGCGAGACCGATCTCACCTCCGATCTCTACTCCCTGGGCATCATCCTCTACGAGATGCTCGCCGGGCGGCGGCCGTTCCGTGGAGCGGTCCCGGACATCCTCCGGGACCATCTCGTCACCCCGGTGCCGTCCCTCGAGGGGGGGCCCGCCCGCGTGGTCGAGACCGACGAGCTGCGGGCCTTCCTCGAGAGGGCGATGGCGAAGCGCCCCAGCGAGCGCTTCGGGAGCGCGGGCGAGATGAAGGAGGCGCTCCTCGCGCTGCCGCGCCCCATGGTCCGAGCGATCGTGAGCGTCTCCCCGAGCAACGCCCCGTCGGCGCCCAACACCGAGGTGCTGAGCCTGCGCGACATGGACGAGGAGGTGTCGGCGCCCGACCCTCTGGGGGACACGATCACCCCGGCGCGGATCGATGTCGGGTCCGCGGCCGGGGCCGGGCCACCGCCGTCAGCGGAGCGTCGGGACACGGAATCCGGCGCGTCGGTGGAGGACGAGTCCGCCGCGCCGGGGCCGCCCGGCCGGCGCGGAGGGTGGCTCACGGCGCTCGCGATCCTCGCGGCGCTGACGGCGGGAGCCTGGTTCGCCTACCTCCAGATGCCCGAGGTGCGGAGGCTGGTGGAGGACCTCGTCGGCGACGGGATGGCCGATCCCGAGGGCGAGGCGGGGCCGGGCGAGGCGAGCGGGCCGACGGGCGCGGGCCGCCCGGCCGAGGGCGGTGCCGGCGGCCCGGGAGGCGCCCCGACCTACTGGGATCGCCATCCCCCCTCCGGCGTGCTGGCCCGCGCCCGGGAGCGGCTCCGCCGGAGCGAGAGCGGGCTGCCGATGGAGGAGTTCCTCGAGCTCCGGGCCTACGTCCGGGACCACCGCCGGGACCCGCGCGGCCATCTGCTCATGGGACGGCACTTCTTCCTGAAGGAGGAGGACGACCTGACGGCGATCGGCCGCTACGAGATCGCCTGGAAGCTCGACCCCGATGCCCGCACCGACCCGAACGTCCTGCCCGACCTCGTGGTCCTGGCAGGGCGAGGGCCGGTCGCCGAGCGCGCCGAGGTCGTGCTCGTGGACATGTTCGGGACGGCCGCCCGCCCCGCGGTGCTCGCCTACCTCGACGAGCATGGCGACGAGCTCGAGCCCGAGGACCGCGACCGGCTCGAGGCGCTGGCGGACAGCCTGATCGGCCCGTAGCGGGGCGGGGGCGGGGGGGCTCCGCACCCGCGCCCAGCAGCCGACCCTCACCCCTTCACGCAGCCGAGGGGCCGGATCCGCGCGACCTTGGCCGCGACGTCCGTCCGGTGGACCACCTCCACCACCTCCGCCACGTCCTTGTAGGCGAACGGCATCTCCTCGACGACGGTCGCCTTCGAGGCCCCGAGGACGAACACGCCCTGGTCGGCGAGGGTCTTCGTCACGTCGGTGGGCCCGAAGGTCCGCTTCGCCGCCGAGCGGCTCAGCACCCGACCCGCCCCGTGGCAGGCGCTGCCGAAGGTGTCCGCGCTCCCGGCGGCGCCGGCCAGCACGAAGCTGTAGCGGCCCATGTCGCCCGGGATGATCACCGGCTGACCGCTGGCCCGGTAGGTCCTGGGCAGCAGCCGATGCCCCGGGGGCAGCGCGCGGGTGGCGCCCTTGCGGTGGACCATCAGCTTGCGCTCGACACCGTCGACCGCATGGTGCTCCCACTTCGCGATGTTGTGGCAGACGTCGTACACCGTGCCGAGCGTCGCCCCGAACAGATCGTCGAACACCTCCCGGGCCCAGTGGGTCATCACCTGCCGGTTGACGAAGGCGAAGTTCGCGGCCGCCGCCATCGCGCCGAGGTACCGCTCCGCGGGCGGGCTCGCGAGGGGAGCGCAGCAGAGCTGCCGGTCGACGAGCGGGATGCCGTGGTCGGCCGACGCGCGGAGCATCAGGCCGAGGTAGTCCGTGCAGACCTGATGGCCGAGTCCCCGGGACCCCGAGTGGATCATCACGGTGACGCCGCCCTGCCGGAGCCCGAACGCCGCCCCGCGCACCTCGTCGAACACCTCCTCGACCACCCCCACCTCCGCGAAGTGGTTGCCGGAGCCGAGCGTGCCGAGCTGGGGGCCTCCCCGGGCCTTGGCCCGCGGGCTCACCTGGTCCGGATCCGCGCCATCCAGGCAGCCGCCCTCCTCGACGTGGGCGGCGTCCTCCGGTGTGGCGAGACCACGACCGATCGCCCAGGACAGGCCGTCTGCCATCACCTCGTCGAGGTCCCGACCGCTCACGCGCAGGTCGGCGCGCTTCGAGCCCACCCCGGCCGGGATCGCCTCGAATAGGCGCGCGGTGAGGTCCTCGATGCGGTCCTTGACCGCGCCGAGCTCCAGGTCGGCGGCGAGGAGCCGCACGCCGCAGTTGATGTCGTAGCCAACCCCGCCGGGGCTCACAACGCCCCCCTCCTTCGGGTCGAAGGCGGCGACGCCTCCGATCGGGAAGCCGTAGCCCCGGTGGATGTCGGGCATCGCGAGGGACGCGCCGACGATGCCCGGCAGCGTCGCCACGTTGGCGACCTGTGCGAGGGCCTGGTCCGCCTGGAGCTCGGGCGTGACCTCGTGAACGTAGACGAGGCCCGGCACCCGCATCGGGTCCCGGCGTGGGATGCGCCACCGGCCCTCGCCGGCGGCCTCGAGCGGCACGTGCCCCGCGTAGGGGGGCGGCGCCAGAGGCACCCGGACCCTGTCCGCCTCCCGGGCGCCCCTTCGCCTTCGCTTCGCTCGGTCGTCTCGCTTGCCCATCGTGGCCTCTTCCCGTCCCCCCGCGGCGCCCGGACGTCCATCCCGCGTCCGCCTACAGATCGTAGAGGAGGGTTCCTCGGACGCGCCCGTCGTCGCTCACCTCGATCGCTGCGCCGTGGTGCGTCACGGCCTTGATGGGCCGCGCGATGTCGTGGCGAGCCGGCGTGAAGGGCTCGCCATGGAGCTCGCCCTCGAGCCGCTCGTCGCTCAGCTCGCGCACCTCCAGGCGGGCCGCGAGCCACCCTTCCACCTCGAACCGATAGAGCACCTCGTTGCCGAGACCGACCAGCAGCTCCTCCCGGTCGAGCCCGTCGAGGCACAGACGGCGGGCCTCGAGGTCCCTGACCACGTCCGGATCATCGGTCAGCACGTGGGCGAGAGCGCGGACCGAGACCTCGAACAGCGCCTCGAGGCTCGGCGCGTCGAGCTCGACGGCGAAGTCGGCGGTGTGGTCGACGAAGCGGTAGGTCGGGTCCATCGGAGCTCAGCTCTTCGATGCTCGGCTCGTCGAACGGGCCCGAGCGCCAGGGCCTGCTATGGAGCGCAGCGTGGCGGGTAGCGCGGATGGGGGAAAGGGCCGCACCCCGAGGGAAAGCAGGAGCGGCGAGCGCGGCCGGAGCACGGACGCGGCGGCCGGTAGGTCCCTGACCACGACAGCGCTGGGCGTCGGCGCCGTGATGGTCCTGCTCGCGGCAGCGGGGGCGTGGTGGGCACGCAGCCCGGGCCCGGCCGGTCCCTCCGCGGCGGCCCGAGCGCGGGCGCCGGAGCGACCGGCCGAAGCTCCGCGGGAGGCCGCTGCCCCGACGCTTCCGTCCGTGCCCGACCTCGCATCGGGCCCTCCGCCGCGTCGAGCCGCGCCGCCTCCGCAGGCGACGCGGACCTCACGCCTCGACGACGAGCTTCGCCTCCTCACGGCGGCGCAGAGCGCCCTCGAGCCCCGCCCGGCCGCCGCCCTGCGGCACCTCGCCACCCACCGCCAGCGCTACCCGCGGGGCGCCCTCGCGGCGGAGCGAGAGGCGTACGCCATTCAGGCGCTCCTGCGCCTGGACCGCCGGGCCGAGGCCGAGCGCCGCTACTACGACTTCGTGCGCGCCTTCCCGGGGAACGAGCTGCGCGAGCGGCTCGAGGCGATGCTCGACGCACGGTGAGAGGCCGAGGCGCGGCATCTGGGCTCCGAGCGGTCGCGCTTGGGGAGCCTCGGGGAGCGTGAACCGACCTCAGAGCCGCTCGAAGGGGGCTTCGACCTCGACCGTGATCCTCCCGGGAGGCGCAGTTCAAGCAGCCGCTCGAGACGATCGTCCCGACATCTCGCCGCGACGAGGACATCGAGCGTGGACCGGACCCTACGTTTGGCTAGGGTCCACCCATCGACCATCGCCCCACCCTCCGCGCAGGCATCCCGCTCGGCCCGTGGCGGCTCGCCTTCGCGCTCGCCGCTGCCTGCGGCGGCCCGTCGACGCCGCCTGCCCACCCGCCGAGCGAGGAGGCGGCCGTCGCCGCGAGCGGCTCGTCCGGGCCCGCCGCCGAGCGCGCAGACGCGCCGGCCGAGGCCTCTCCGGCCGACCCCGGGCGTGAGTCGCCCCCCGAGCCGAGCGTCCGACCCGGCATCAACGAGCGGTTCGTCGGGGAGGAGGCAACCGCCGAGTCGGTTCGCGCGGTCCTCGAGGCGGAGTCCCGGGAGGTCGTGCAGCACCGCGACGCGATCGTGGCCGCGGTCGGGATCCAGCCCGGCATGGCAGTCGCGGACGTCGGCGCCGGGAGCGGGCTGTTCCTCGCTCCGTTCGCCGAGGCCGTGGGGCCGAACGGGACCCTCTTCGCCGTCGAGATCGGCGAGCGGCTCGTCGAGGCCCTCGCCGCCCGGGCCGCCGAGGGGGGCTACGCGCAGGTGGAGGCGGTCCTCGGAAGCCCCCGCTCGGTGGGCCTCGACGAGGGATCGGTGGACACCGCCTTCCTCTGCAACGTGTACCATCACGTCGAGCACCCCCGGACGATGCTGGCCAGCCTCCGCGCGACGATCCGGCCCGGCGGCACGCTGTTCATCGTGGACTTCGAGCGCATCCCCGAGGTCTCCTCCAGCTTCATCCTCGGTCACGTCCGCGCCGACAAGGCGCAGGTGACCGAGGAGGTCGAGGACGCGGGCTTCACCCTCGTCGAGGAAGTCACGGTCGCCGGGGTCGAAGAGAACTACCTGCTCCGGTTCCGACGCCCCCGATGAAGGACACCGTGGGGCCTCGACGATGCCGAGCGGGCAACACGGCGCGGTCTTCACCGCAGCGGCCATGCTCCCTCGGCACGCCTCGGCCTTTCCCTGCTTGTTCCCCACCCCTACGCTGCGGCCTTCAGCCAGGGGGTCCGTCATGATATCGACCACGGTCCGAGAGCGCCTCGATCTAGCCGAGCAGACGTTTGCCATCTTCGACGAAGAAGGGGACCGACTACGCACGGCGCTTGCCAAGCCGCTAGGTGACGAGGGGGCGGGCACAGCGGCCGCTGTCCTCCTCGGGCTGCGAGACTTGCTCGAGCGGCGCCAGCGGAAGCTTGCAGCCGAGGCCGACGTCCAGGCAAGCATCGACGATGACCCGGCTGCGCAGCGGGCAACGAGGGCGGCGAGGGCTCTGCGGGAGGGCCTCGTCGAGCTTCGGGTGATGCTCGGCTGGGGCTTCGAGACGCCGATGGACAGCGACGTGTTCCAGCGGGCGACGCCCGACGATCCGCGCGCCTTGGAAGCCTTCGCCGACGAGGTGCTGAAGCGCTTCGAGGGCCACGTCCTCACGATGCCGGCGAAAGCGCGGATCGCGGGCGCGGCGTTCGACGCCAGGGACATCGCCACTCGGTTGCGCAATCGAAAGCGCAGGATGAGCGACGCCTTGGCGGAGGTGGCGAAACTGCGGCGGAAGGCTCAGGAGGCTCGGAGGGTCAGGCTCCGGGCGATCGAGGGCTTCGACGTCGCCCACGCTTCCTTCACGAGCGTGCTGGCCTCCCTGGCCGACATCGCCGGCGACGGCGCCCTCGCGACGGAGGTGCGCCGTCTTCGAGAGCCCGGACCGTCGAGGGCTGGACGCTCAGCGAGCCGAGACCGCGCAGGCGCCCGGAGCGCGAGACGCGAGCGGCAAGCGCGCGACCGAGTCACTCCTCGCTTCGTGCCGTCCGAAGCGAGGAGCGCGCGAGGCGGAGGGCCGCTGCCTATCGCGGCGCGTTTCCCGAAGGCCGCGAAGGCGCTGCAGACAGCTCGCGAGTGGGTACGGAGCCCCTGGAAGCAGGGCGCGGCGGCCCTCCCCATGAACCTTCGCCCCTCGCGCAACGGAGGTTCTCCCCTGACGCGTCCGCGCCGCACCTCCGGTGTCGGGTCACCTCGCTTCACACTCGCCGGGTGGACGGGGCCCGGCTCTCGCAAGAGCTGACGGAGCCACCGTACGCACCTCGGAAGAGCGGGCGCTCGCGGTCAGCGAGCGCCGCCGGGTCGCCGGCGTCGGCGCCGCCTCGGCGGGGGCGCCCCCGCGAGGGCCCCCGGGGGGAGGCACAAGGGGCGCACCAAGGAACCGAGCAAACGCCGGGCCACGCC
>JBHJHB010000066.1:0-15552 GCA_050331215.1 Sandaracinaceae bacterium
CCGATTCAGGGGGCCGGAGACGGGCCGATTCAGGGGGCCGATGGCCGATTCAGGGGGCCGATTCAGGGGGCCGAGGCCGATTCAGGAGGCCGATTCAGCGGGGGAAGCGGGGGGGCCCGATTCAGCGGGGGGGACCCCAGCAGGGGGCCGGGCGTACGGAGGCGTTTCGATTCCGGGGGCTCCGACCCGGAGTGCGTCACTCCAGGACGGTTACCTCGGTCATGCAGAAGCCCTCGAGGCCGTTGAAGTGTCCGGGGCGCCCGGCCAGGACGAACTCCTCGAGGGTGTCGGCCCCGCTCGGCCCGGGGATGTAGAAGACGGGGTTGCCCTGGTCGTCGATGAGCGGACCGCCGTCGATGGCGCGGAGGCCCCCCAGAGGCACGTCTAGGTCGGGGAGCGTCAGCTCGGTCGCCCCGTCCCAGCGGGCCGCCTGGGGCTCGACCCGCAGGGCGGACAGCTCCACGAAGGAATCGAAGAACAGATGGGTCAGATGCCAGGTGAGCTCCACGTCGACGGCGCTGCTCACCGGCACCACCACGCCGTCCGTCCGGTCGAGCCCGTTGACGCAGAAGGCGTAGCTCGCCACGACCGGGAAGCCGAAGGCGAAGGGGATCACCGTCACCGGATCACCGTTCTCGTCAACGGTGCCGGTGGGCGCCACGAGGCGGCCCTCGTAGTAGGAGCTCCATCCCTCGTCCCGCATGAGGGTCACGATCCGGTCCTCCACACCGACCACGCGATCTCCCGCCTCCACCGGGCTGAGGAGGTAGGAGGTGCGGTCCCAGCGTTGGGCCGGGACGGCGCGGATCTCGTCGATGAGGCTCGTTTCCGGCACGAGCTCGACGACGAGGGGATCGAACGCGACGTTGGCGTCGTCCCCGTTTGCGGTGCGCAGCGAGAAGTCCTCGACGCGGATGACCGCGTGGTCGAACTCGACGACCCAGCCGTCGGCGGTCTGTGAGGCCAGGATGCCCTGACTGGCCTCCATCCCGCCGCTCGCGCGCAGGACGACGTCGCCGACCGCGCCGCCGCCGCACGCGGTCAGGAGCAGGGCAGCCAGAAATCCAAGACTGCGGGTCACCGTACTTCTCCTTGGGTTATGCGGGCGCGGAAGGCGTCCGGGTCATGGAAGTTGATCAGCCAGCCGCCCTGGAAGCCGTTGGGCTCCGCGGGCCGGTAGACGCCGTCGAGGTCGGGCACGAGCTGGCCGCTGTCGAGGAGCCCGTCGAAGTCGACCTGGTCCAGCCACTCGTCGGCGACGGCGTCGACCGCCACGCGGCTGCCCGCCACGAGCTCCGTCGGCCCGCCGCGCAGGGCGATCCTGTCGACTCGCTGGGACAGGGGAGTCTCGGCCAGGGTGATGCCGGCCTCGAAGGGGACGGTCCGGTCGCCGGAGCTCGCGGTCCCCTTCACCCAGCCGTGGAAGCCGTGGGTGGGGCCCTCGGCGCCGGCCGCCTCGCCCCGGGGCGCGTCGATCCACACCGAGACCTCGCGGGCGAGGTTGGCTTCGCCGAGGATGGGGCCGATGACCCGTGGCGTGGGATCCAGCGCGTCGATGACCACCGGCTCCAGCGTCTCGGCGAGCGCGGTGACCGCGAAGAGGTTGTCGTCACCGCCGTGGGCGCGGGCCCGAGACACGAAGAGCGACGCCGGGCTCCAGGTCGAGAGGGGCTCGGCGGGCGGCGGGAAGACGTAGGCCGCCCCGAGGACGATCCGCGCTTCGTCGAGCCGGACCGTCCAGGGGGGATCGTAGAGCGTCTCGGTGACGAGGGGGCCGAGCCGGGAGTCGTGGCCGCCGGCGAAGGAGAACTCCACGGGAACGAGGTCGCCTCCCGTGCCCTCGAGGGTGCAGGCCGGGACGGCGGCGACGCTGACGAGAACGAGGAAGGCGGCGGTCAGGCAGCGGGTACGGATCATGGCGTATCGATCGCTTCGGGGGAGGGCGGACCAGTCGAGGGGGAGGGCGGGTCGGGCTGCTGCGCGCTGGCCCACGGGTTGGGTGCGTCGAAGGCGACATGCACGCGAAGGAGGGCGAGGATGCGAATGGGCGGGGCGGCGGCGAAGTGGCGCGCCGCCATCATGGAGGGCGGGCTGCCCGGGTCGCGGAAGTTGGAAACGTAGTTGAACTCGGCGCTGCGGTAACGGAGGTCGAGGAAGTTCTGCGCCTGCACGCCGACCTCGAACCAGCGCCAGCGGACGCTGGCCGCGGCGTCGAGGACGAACCAGGGGCTCGAGAACTCGTTGAGGGGAAGGGGCCGCGGACCGAGGAAGAGCGCCCCGAGAGCGACGCTTCCCGTGAAGGGCTCACCACCGATCTCCAGCGTGTGCGATAGGGAGGTGTCGCTCCGGACGAGCCACTCCGGAATGAAGGGCAGTCGCGGCCCCGCGAAGAGGTCGAAGACGCCTGCGTTCACCGGTGGGAGGTGGCCACGCGTGTAGGTGATGGCGAGCTGGCTATCGAACCAGCGGCCGACGCGGATCCGCCCGTCGACGGTGGCCCCGGTCCGGTGCGACGGGCCCGTCACGGTGTTGCGCCCCGCGGTGGCATCGAAGATCAGGTCCTGGCTCACCCGCGTGAAGAAGGCGACGGCGCCGCCGGTGAGGAAGATGCCATCGGTGTCCTGCTCACCGATACGCCACGTGAGACCCGTCTCCATCGCGATCACCTCGGCGAAGGGCGCGAGCTCATCATCGCTCAGCGCCGCCGCGTCCGACGAGCGCGCTCCGAGGCCGACGCTCGTGCTCCACCGCAGCCCGTCGACGATGTCGACACGCACGGTGCCCCGGGGCTGCACGAGGACCCCGAAGGCGTCGGTGGCCTGCCGGCCGAGCAGCGGCCCGGCCACCTCATCCAAGGCCGGCGTGTTCCGGTCGAGCACGCGGAAGCTGAATCCGTCGACGCGGACGCCTCCCATCACCCCGAGCCAGTCCGTGAAGCGCGCGTCCAGGCGGGCGTAGGCGGCCGCGTTGAGGACGCGTACGTTCCGGTCGAAGTCGGTCGCGTAGGCCGCCGGCGGCCCTGGCAGGGACGGGTCGAGGATGCGGTCGAGCACGGTGTCCGCGAAGTCCTGCCGGACGTAGACGCCCAGCTCGATCTGCTGGACCTCCCCGAAGACCGAGAAGCGGCGCCGATAGCTCCCCCGCATGCCGATCGTCACCGCGTCGTACCGCTGATCGGTCAGGTCGCCGCGCTGCAGGCCGCCGTCCTGCCGCGGGTCGGTCAGGAAGCCGGTGAAGTTCTCGAGGAAGCGCGCGCTGCGGCCCATCCCGAAAATCTGGAGGGCCACTCGGCTGGGGCCTTCGCGCCAGATCAGCTCGAGGGCGCCGCCGGCCCGGGCCGCGCTGCCGCCCTGGCGAGGGTCGTAGGTGCAGTAGAACTGCTCGAACTGGGTCGGGGCACAGGGGAGCGCCTGGCTCTCGAAGTCGTCCTCGCGGATCAGGCCGGCCTGGCCCCACGACGCGCCGCCGCCGAAGGCGAGGAGGCGCAGGTTGAGGTTCCCGCTCACGCGGCCCTCGTACTGGCCCGTGGCCGCGATGTTGGAGTACGCGCGGTTGGTCCCCCAGCCGTTGCTCGCCTCGTACCGGAAGCCGGCGACGGTCCCTTCGCTCTGGCCCTCCGGGCCCCAGACCAGTGACAGGCGTCGCTGGGCGTAGGACCCGAAACCCACCGTCCCGTGGACCCCACGCTCCGGCACGCCGAGGCGGAAGTCGGCCGTGCCCGCGACGGCGAAGTCGCCCTGCGACGGGTCGAAGGGGCCCGCCACGACCCGCACGGCCTGCACGAGCTCCGGGATGATGACCAGGGTGTCGGCGTAGCCGTGGCCGTGTGCCTGGGACGGCTCGTTCAGGGGGATGCCCTCGAGGAGGATCTCGAGGTCCTCCCCCTCCTCGGCGTCGAAGCCGCGGAGGAAGATCGACGCGGCGTGCCCCTCGTTCTGCGTCTGGGAGATCAGCAGGCCAGGGTAGAGCGTGAGGATGTTCTGGGCGTTGTCTCGCGGAACGCGGGACAGCTCGCCGATCTCGACGTCGCGGTCGCTCGCCGCGGATGCCTCTGGGGTCTCGACGCCCGTATCGACGCTGGCGTTCACCCCAAAGCCATCGTCCTGCCCCTCGGGGACGCCTTCGTCCTGCCCCTCGGGGACGCCCTCTTCCTGCCCCTCGACGACGCCCTCGTCGTGCGGCTGGTCCTCCGACACCGGGGCGGACGGAGCCGGCTCCGGTGGCTCCGCGCCGCCGGCGTCGATCGTCGGCGTCTCCCCGGTCGACGGGACCTCTGCCGACGCCTGGGCTTCCGCGTCGCCGAGCGACCTCTCCCCCTCGGGAGCCGGCTCCTGGGTCAGCGGCGGGAAGCGGACGATCAAGCGCACGCTCGCCCGGACCGCCTGCCCATCGACGGCCCCCGGCTCGAAGCGTGAGGCGCGTGCGTGGGCCCTCGCGGCCTCGCCCACCGCCGACGACGCCGACGCCGGCTCTGCCTGAAGGACGCTCACCGACTCGAGGACGCCGGCGGCGCCCACGACGAGCTCGAGCAAGGCATGGCCGCCCTCGGGGGCCGCCGCGAGGGGGGCCACCGGGGGCTGGTGAAGCAAGCGCGGGGCGTGCGTATCCGGATGGCTGTCATCCTCCACGGCGGTGCTGGGCGGCTGGGCTGCCGCCCGCGGGATGGCCGCGAGGAGATACGCGAGGCACCCCGCGGCCGCCGAGGCGGCACAGCGCTCCCGCACGGCGCGCCGAGATGAGGCGCTAGGACGCCGGCACGGGAGGCACTGGGACACGGGGTGCCGATGGTCGGGGGAGCTCAGCCTCCGAACGGACCGAGCTCCACCTCGTCGTGGATCATCTCGCCGTCCCCGGGGAGGAAGACGATCTCGGTCTCCACCTCGCCGGGCTCTTCACCGGCCTTGCTGATGGCGCCGAGCGTGACGCTCTGGACGGCCCCGGCGAAGGGCCCGACCTCGCTCTCGGTCTGGAAGTCGATCGCGCCGTCACGGTCGACGTCGAGGCCGAACGTGTAACCCACGTTGGGGACGTCGAGGATCGTGGCGGCCGCCGTGCCCTGAGCGATGTTCTCCAGGCGCAGCGGGTTCTGCGCGCCGTCGACGTTGTGCACGTTGACCGCCGAGGGCACGGCGTAGGCGGCGTGGAAGACGTTGTAGAACACGCCCTGGGTGGGCGCGGAACGGTCCTCGAGGATCGGGAGCGCGGCGAAGGCCCCCGCGGCGGTGCCGTCTTCGAGGAGCTGAGCCGCGATCAAGGTGTAGCTCTCGCCCTCCCCGAGGGGGAAGTTGGAGACCTCGATGACCGCGCTGCCAGCCCCGGCCCCGGCCGGGGCGATCGCCACGTCGAAGGACCCCGCGAGGAACGGAGCGAAGGCGGTGTTTCCCTCGAAGGAGACGTTCTCCGCGACCGCGGTGCCGTTCAGGAAGATGTCGACCTGGCCAGCGTCCTCGGCGAGGTGCCAGAAGCGGAGCTCCCCGAGCTCGGCCTCCTCGAGCTCGACCTCGTCGTGGATGGTCTCGCCGGCGTTGACCAGGAAGACGATCTCCGTCTCCACCTCGCCGGGCTCCTCACCCGCCTTGCTGATCGCACCGGCCAGGATCCGCGCGCTCCCGGCAGGCTGGTCGATGGGGCCCGCCGTGACGAGGTCCACGATCTCGTCGTCGTCCACGTCGAGGCCGAGGGAGTAGGCCGCGCTCGGGACCACGATCGCCGACGCGTTGACCGTCCCCTGGGCCAGGTCGCCGGCGATCACCGGGAGGTTCGGGTCGCTCGCGTTGTGGACGTTGACCGCCGCCGGCACGGCGTAGGCCGCGTGGAAGACGCGGAAGGCGATCTCCCCGTCCCCCGGGGAGGAGGTCTCCTCCACCGGCAGGGCTGCGAAGGCCCCGTCCGCGGCTGCGTCCGAGTCGAGCTGGGCGGCGATGATGGTCCAGCGCTCCCCCGCACCGAGGGCGAAGCCGTCAACGGTGATCACGGCGGCTTCGATCCCGGCGCCCGCCGGCGCGACGGCCACGTCGTAGGAGCCGGCCGGGAGCTCGATGAAGTCCGTGTTCTGCTCGAACTCGAAGCCCTCGAGGGTCGCCGCCCCGTCGATGAAGACGTCGACGGCCCCCGCGTCTTCCGCCAGGTGCCACACCCGGATCTCGCCGGTGTCGCCCACCTCCATGTCGTCGGTCGACGGGCCCATGTCGTCGTTGCTCGAGCTGCCGCAGGCGGCGAGGGCGATGGCCGCCAGGGCCACGAGGCCGAATCGGATTCCCTGTGTCACGTCGTGATCTCCAGTCTAAACAGCCGATGCGTGAGGGCGCCGACGCACCGTGGGCCGTCGGGCCCAAACGCAACCCGGTTGCGTGTCAGTGCGACGTGAAGCACGTTCCCTGGCATGATGCAAGCATCTGCCGTTCGCCGACCCGCCGTCTTGGTTACGCTTTTCGGCCTCGCCGCCGCCTGCGGCGATGGCCCGGTCGTCCCGGACGAGGGCATCCCGCAAGAGTTCCCTGACGCCTCCTCCGCCGTCGATGGGGGAGGCGGGATGTCCGACATCCCCGAGGGCGAGGTCTTCGAGACCCTCGGCCGGCTGAGCGTGGCCGACCAGGACGAGGGGCTGGTCTCGGTCTGGGATCTCGACGTCCGGGCGCTCGTCACCTCCTACACCCTCAGCGCCCCGTCCACGCTCCACGCCGCGTCCAACCGGCAGATCACGGCTGCGGTCGCCGCCCAGCCCAGCGCCGGCCGCTTCGACGTCTTCGCCGTGGGCGTCTGGGTGTGGGACCACGTGGACCACTTCCACGTCTACAAGGATCCGGCCGTGATCCAGGTCGACCCGGACCTCGCCTACGCCGACGGGCTGAGCGACGTCCAGGTCAACAGCGGATGGATCGTGGCGTTCGACGACGCCTCGGGCCGGACGACGGCGCTGTTCGAGCGGAGCATCGGCCCGCTCCGCACGGACGTGCCCCGGAGCCGCCTCCCCATCTTCCGCACCGTCGAGGGCGCGCCCCACGACGGCGTGGCGACCGTGGCGCGCGGCCATCTCTTCGTGACGCGCGCCGACGGCGGCGTCGACCGCTGGTCGCAGGGCGCAGAGGGCTTCGAGGACCCGATCTCCCTCGCCTGCGACGGACCCGGTGCGGGCACCGCGGCCGGGTTCACGGCGCTGTTCGATTGCGCCGGCGACATGCTCCTGTCGCGCTGGAACGAGGCGACGGAGGCCTTCGACGACCTCCGCGTCGCCCGTCCCGAAGGCGCGAGCCGACCCGTCCACCTCATGGGCGAGGACGACCTGCCGACCTTCGCCGGACCGACGGACGAGGGCCTCCTGCTCGTCGACCGGTCCAACGCGACCGCGCGCCTCGTGCCGCTCGACGGCGAGGTCACCGTCCTCACGTCGGACCGCGACGGGATGATGCTCCTCGTGCTCCTCGACTCCGGTGAGCTGCTCGACCTCGACCCGGTCACCGGCGAGGAGCGGCGCTCGCTCGACCTCGGGGCCGGCTCGCCGCTGGCCGACCTCGCGGTCGGGGAGGGCTTCGCCTACGTCGCGGAGCCCGACGCCGGGCGGGTCCACGTGGTGGACCTCGCGGCCTTCGCGCCGACCGAGCCGCTCGAGGTGGGCGGCCGACCGGGCAGCCTCGTCGTCACGGCGCTCTGGCCGGGCGGCGAGCCGGTCATGCACTGATCCTCAGGCCGGGGCCGCCCAGGTCGCGCTCGCTTCGGCGCAGAACCAGTCCACGAACGCCTCGGCGGACGCCGACGGGTAGCGCTGCGCGGGCCACACCAGCCAGAGCCCCACCGACGCGGTGGTCGCGTCCGGGAGGAGCCGCTCGAGCCGGCCCGCCTCGAGGTCGTCGTGAACCAGCCAGTCGGGGAGGAGCGCGACGCCTTCGCCCCGCTGCACGAGCACCCGGAGGAAGTCTCCGCTCGTCGCGAAGGTGCGACGGCGCGGGGCGACGTGGAGCCGCTGACCGCGGATCGTGACCGGCCAGCCATCCCAGCGCGTGCTCGACGAGAACACCAGCCCGTGCGCGTCGTCCAGGTCTTCGGGGCGCTGCGGACGGCCGTGGTCATGCACCCAGGCTCGGCTCGCGACCAGGTGACGGCGGACCTGGCCCACGCGTCGGCCCACGAGCTCCGCGCTCTCGGGTCCGCCGACACGGATGCCGAGGTCCATCCCCTCCTCCACCAGGTCGACGTGCTGCTCGGTGAAGTGGAGGCGCAGCTCCACCGCCGGGTAGGCCTCGAAGAAGCGCGGGACCCGGGGCGCGAGCCAGGAGGTGCTGAACGACACCGGCGCCGTGATCCGCAGCCGCCCCCGTGTGCTCGTCCGGGTCTCGGTGGCCGCCGAGCGGGCCTCCTCGATCGCGGCCAGCGCGCGGCGCGCCGCCTCGTAGTAGCGCTGCCCGGCCTCCGTGAGGGAGAGGCGGCGCGTCGTGCGGGTCAGGAGCGAGGCGCCGAGCGACCCTTCCAGCGCGCGGACCCGCCGCGAGACGCTGGGCTGGCTCGTGCCGAGCAAGCGCGCCGCGGCCGAGAACGAGCCGGACTCGACGACGCACACGAACGTCGCCATCGCTTCGAGCTCACCCATGCGTGAAACGTATCATTGTGATGCCCATAGCCAGGGTTTTCGTGGCACGGGCGCATGACTAGGGTGCCGTCGTTCAGTCACATGACCACGGAGAACGCCATGACCCTCGACAACGCAAACGCCTGGCTCGACCGCGAGGTCGCCTCCCGCGCCCTCACCGTGCTGGTCTTCTTCCGGGGCAGCTGGTGCCCGTTCTGCCAGGGATACTTGCGGGAGATGAACAAGGGCTTTGCCACGGCGATACGGAAGCACGGAGGCGAGCTCATCGCGATCACCTCCCAGTCCGAGGGCGCGGCGAAGCAGGCGCACGACGACTGGGGCCTCGGCTACCCGGTCCACTCGGACCCCGCGAACGTCCTCGCGAGGCGCTTCGACGTCGCCATCACGCCGAAGGCGCAGACGGTCCTCGCGGACGACCCCAAGGAGTACCCCGCTGGCATGGCGCAGCCGGCCGTCGTCGCGCTCGACCGAACGGGGCAGGTCATCTTCCGCTGGGCGATCGACCCGAACGAGATGAACCTCGGCGGCGCCACCGACCGCCCCCTGCCGCACGACATCCTCGAGGTGATCGAGGCGGAGCTGAGCGGCGAGTCGAAGCCCCTCGGCGGCGAGAGCCGCCTCGACGTCGGCTTCCTCGCCGAGCACTACCCCGAGCAGCACGCGGCGTTTCAGGCCTGGGTCGCATCGCTCGAACCCACGTCCTCCCGGTAGGGAGCCTCCGACAGGCGACCGTGCACGGGGCGGCGCCGAGCGCCGAGAGCCGACCCGAACCCTACGACAGCGATCGGATGCTCCGCTCGGCGCTCGAGCGCATTCTGGCGCGCGCCTCGGGCTCGATGCCGAGACCTGCGAAGGTGGACGCCGCGTGGCCGAGGGCGAGGACGGCCAGCGCGGCATCGGCCAGCGCCTCGTCCTTCGCCGCCGGATGCACGTCGCGAATCAGGCCCCCCAGCTCCTCGAGGAAGCCACCATACATGCGCTGCACGGCGTCGCGGGTGGGTTCGTCGAGGTAGGCGTACGCCACCAGCTCGTCGATCAACTGGTTGAGCTCCGCGTCGACCCGGCCCCCGCCGAAGAACGCCGCCAGGGCCGCCTCCAGCCGTCCCTCCGCCGTCGCCTGCCCGTGCACCAGACGGTCGAGCCGGCGGCGGACCGTCTTCGTCGCGCTCTCGATCCCCGCCTGGACCACCTGGGTCCGGGTCCCCCCGAAGTGGTGGACCGCAGGCGGCTTCATGCCCGCCTCCTCGGCGATGCGGGCCCGGGTCGTGCCAGCCACGCCGTACTGGAGAATGCACCTCACCACGGCATCCAGGATCTGCTCGCGTCGTTCGTCGGCGACGGAGGGGCGGCCGGGCTTCACGCGCGAACTCTAGCGGAAACGGCCTGCACCCCTGTCCGCTTGGGAGAGGGTCAACGAGCTACCCCACCTCGGCCGTCCGCGGCGCGGTGGGCTGCGCAGGCTCTCGGTTCAATCGCTCGAGCACGTCGACCGCCGCCCGTTCGCCCGAGCGGATGGCCCCCTCGATGTATCCCGACCACACCGTGGCGGTCTCCGTCCCCCCCCAAGTGGACGCGGCCGTGGGGGGCGCGGAGGGCGGGGCCGAACTCCGTCATCGTCCCGGGACCCATGAAGGCGCCATAGCAGCCTTCGCTCCAGGGGTCCTCGCACCAGTCCTTCTCCGCGTAGTCGACCGGCGTCAGGGCCTCGTCACCCAGGTCACGGCGCAGGGTCTCGACCACCTCGGCCCGTCGCTCTTCGGGGCTGCGGCCCGTCCACCTTCGCGCGGGCTCGGCGTCGAAGAACCCCGCCAGGATGCCGAGCTCCGTGCCGGGCGGGGTGGCGTCGGTGATGGGGGTGAAGTCGTCGCGGTCGGAGAGAAGGAGCGCGTTCGACCCCTGCTCACGCCAGAACGGTCGCTCGTAGGCGATCCATACCTTGATGCAGGAGCCCATCTTCTGGCGGGAGAGCAGGCCCGCCTTCTGCGGGCTCAGCCGCGGTTCGAAGAGGATGCGTTCGGCCAGCCCCGGTGGCGTGGCGATGACCGCGTAGCGCGCCTCGACCTCTCCCTCGTCGGTCCGAACCACCACCCCGGCATCGCGCTCCACCACCGCCCGCACCGGTGAGCCCAGATGGACGGGCCGGGCGAGTCGACGCCCGAGCTCGACCGCCACGCGGTGGATGCTGCCCTTCACCATATGGGCCTGGGCTCCGTCGCCCCGCATGCCGAGGAGGACGTCGAGCCCGCCACCGGCCTGCAGGTAGAACAGGAAGAAGAGCATGGAGACCTCTTCCGGCTCCGCGCAGAGAAGCGTTCGGCAGACCTGCGCGATCAAGGCTCGTACGGAGCGAGTCCAGACGTGGCGCTCGGCCCACGCGGTCACGGTGAGCCGATCGAGGGACGCGGCCCCCGCTCCGGCCCAGGGTTCGTCGAGTGAGATCTGCCTCGTGAGACGGTCGAGCAGATACTGGAGTCGGAGAAGCTCGAGGCGAGGGAGCACCGGGATTGCGTTCTCCACGGCGTCCTTCGGGATGCGCGCGGGCCGGCCGTTGATGTGCACGTGACCACGCCCCTCGATGGGCTGCGCGTAGAGCTCCGCTCCCACGTCCTGCACCAGGGCGGTGAGGCGCGTCTGCGTCGGGCCCAGCCACATGCCGCCCATGTCGATGCTGAGGCCGGCGAGCTCGCCCGGTGCCGTCCGACCTCCGAGACGGTCACGAGCCTCCAGCACGGCCACCGACGCACCCGCGGATTGGAGTGTGTTCGCCGCACAGAGCCCGGCGAATCCGGCTCCCACGACCGCGCAATCGATCTCCCGGCGCATGATTGCTCGATACAGCAAAAAACCATCCGTCGTCAACGCCTTGCCCAGGACGCGATGACGACGCGCGGTGGCGGACCGTCGAGCGCGGCAGGTTCCTGCTGAGCGGACTGATCGAGTGCGGCACCTGCGGTCATCGCTTCGCCTCCACCCGCAAGGTGCGCGCAGAAGATCACTTCGGCTGCTCACTCGCCAAGCGCAGCGCCTGCGACAACCAGGTCACGCTGCCGCGCGATCGACTGGAGGTGAACGGGGACGATGTGCTCGACGCGGCCGCGAAGGACGCCGACTCGCTCCGCGAGCGGTTGGCAGAACACAACCGCCGGATCGGCGAGACCAACGAGGGCCAGCTTCGGCTCGTTCGAAGGCTCGAAGCCGAGAAGCTCGAACGTGCCCTCGAGGCCGTGCAGCCGCTGCTGCTCCCCGACCTCGCCGCGGTGCGCGACTCCGTCGGCGGCCGGGCGTCGATCGTCGAGGGCGACCTGACCCGTGACCGGGCCTTCCCCGCAAGGCGGGCGCTGAGCACCGAGCACGTCCGCGACCTGCGGAGCTGGGCACCCGACGCAGGCATCGCCTTGCGCGAGAGCGCCGGGTTCGTCGTCGCGACGCCTGCCGAGCGACGAGATCGTTCTGAAAGAGACCGTGAGCGTCCCCCAGCGGGATTTGGACGGAGGTGACACCGCTCCTTCGGCTGCAGCTCGAGGTGACGATCTGACGTTCGCGCTTCGACTCGTCGTCTGAGGCGTCGCGTACCCAGCGCGAACGAACGTGGTCGGCTCGGCGCTCGGTACACACGATCTCGAGCCGATCTGGGCGCAGAACACGTCGTTCGATCCGATGCCGGGGAGATGGGCCGCCCCTGCGGGTCAACATCGCTGATCGAGCGCGGCCTCGCCCTGTACGAGGGGAGCTGACGCCGGGCAGCGCTCCGAACCGATCACCTGCGTGGGTCCGTGGTGTTCGAGGCGGAGGCGGTGCCGGATGCGTTCGATACCACCGAACGGTCGCCCGCGAGCCGAGGGGCGGATCGGATGTCCTCAACGCAGTGGCGCCGAGGCGTGGACGATCTGCTGCCGCAGCCAGCGGGTCTCCCCGTCAGCGTCGAAGCGTTCGTGCCGGACCAGCACCAGAGGCCAGCTCGGATGAGGGAAGGGCAACGCGTGGACCTGGAGGTCGAGGCGCTCGGCCGTCAGCTTCGCCACCCGTGACGGAAGGGTGCAGAGCCCGCCGGACCGAGCGACGACGGCTCCGGCAGCCAGGAAGTGGGGGATCACCGTGCGGACCCTCCGCTCCTCCCCGGCTTCGGCGAGGGCACGGTCGACGTAGCCCTCCTTCAGGCCGCGCTGGCTGACCAGGACGTGGCTCATCGCGAGGTAGCGCTTGCGCGTGAGCCGACCTGGCACGTCCCCACGTCGGCCGATGCACGCGAAGCGCTCCTCGAACAGCGGCTCCGTGTAGAGCCCCCGAGGCGCGTCGAAGAAGAAGCCCACGCTGACGCGCGGTACGCCTTCGGCGAGCGCGTTCGGGTCGAGCCGGTTCCCGTGAGCGACGAAGCGAAGGGAGAGCCCGGGCGCCGAGCACGACGCCGACGCGACGAGATCGGGCACGAGAACGTGGCCGACGTAGTCGGAGATCGCGATGGTCAGCGTTCCCTTCGCGGACGTGGGGTCGAACGCCGCTTGGGAAGTGAAGACCTCGCGCACACCGCTCAGCGCGGCGCGCACCCTCGGCTTCAGCTCGTCCGCGCGCGGAGTTCGCCGCATCCGGCCGCCGGCCCGGACCAGGAGGGGATCGTCGAAGAGCGCGCGGAGCCGCGAGAGGGCGTTGCTCGTCGCCGGCTGCGAGAGCCCGAGCCGCCTGGACGCGCGGGTGACGTGCTGCTCCGCGAGGAGGGCGTCGAGCGCGACGAGGAGGTTGAGGTCGATGGCCGCGAGATTCGCTTTGTCCATGATTAGTATCTGTATCATCCATTGGATGGATGGAGCTCGAAGCCCCATCTTCACGACATGAAGACGACCACGATCACCGTGGGGCGATGGCAGGTGGAAGCTGCGCGGGCGCCTCGACCGGGTGCGCCGAAGCTGATCCTCACCGCGCCTTGGCCCCTCACGCTCCACACCTTCGAGCGCATCTGGCCGCGCTTGATCTCGCGCTTCGACGTCACCGCCGTGGACCTGCCCGGATTCGGCGGGTCGGCCCAGGCCCCGGAGACCATGACGCCGAGCGCGATGGCGGACTTCCTCGAAGCGCTCCTCGAGGAGGTCGCCCCCGAGGGGGCGCATCTGGTGGCGACGGACGTGGGCGTCCCCGCGGCGTTGGTCTACGCGGCCCGTCGCCCGGCAGGCCTTCGCAGCCTGACGCTCTCGGACGGGCCGGGCACAGCGGCGCCGGTTCTGCAGCCCGGGCTCGAGCGGATGGTGAAGTCGCCCTTCGTGCGCTGGCTGCTCTCGCTGAGCCCGCGCACCTTCGTCCGAATCGCGGCGAGGGACGGCTACCAGCACTCGAACATCGCCGCCGACGCCCTCGACCACGCGGTGCGCTCGCACGGTCGAGAAGGGAGGCTCCGCAAGACGCTCGGCTTCCTCGGCTCGTACCCCGAGGAGCTGCCAGCGCTCGACGCGAAGCTCGGCTCGGTCGAGGTCCCGACGCTCCTCCTCTGGGGGGAGCGCGATGTCTTCGTTCCCCCGGAGAACGCGGAGCGGATCGCCGCTCGCCTCGGCGATGTCCGAGTCGTTCGCCTGCCCGAGGCGGGCCACTTCTCCCACGACGACGACGTGGAGGGTTACGCCGACAACCTCCTGTCCTTCGTCGAGAGTGCGGGACTAGGCGACGAGGCGATACGACCGGCGGATGCTCTTCCGCGACGTCCGCGAGAGTAGGGGCAAGGCTCCGCTACCGCTCCGCCCAAGATGGTCTGGGTCATCCCTCGCGGATCGCGAGCGCAGAAGAATATCCCATGGACTCCACCTCCGAGGTGGAGCGTAGACTCGAGGGTGGTCCGTCGACCTGGCATGGGCACGTTGCTGATTCTCCTCCTGGGATGTGGAGCCCGCTCCATCCTGGGGGAGGGAAAGCCGCCGGCGGATCTGGGCATCGAGGCCGGCCCTGCAGCGGACTTCGGTGAGCCTCTTCGGGATGAGGGCGCAATCTGCGTGCCGGAGACCTGCAACGAGCGGGACGATGACTGCGACGGCCAGGTCGACGAGGGCCTCGGGGAGATGCTCTTCCGGGACGGGGATGGCGACGGGTTCGGCGCCGGTGGGCCAGACCTCCGCTGCGCGCCATTGGAGGGCTTCGTCGCCATCCCCGGCGACTGCGATGACACCCGGCCCGAGGTCTCCCCGGGGGAGACTGAGCGCTGCGACCAGGCCGGGGTGGACGAGGACTGCGACGGGCTCGTGGACTGCGCGGACGACGACTGCGTCTGCGTGCCCGAGGGCCTGGCGGTGGTCGAGCCGACCACGTTCCTGATGGGCTCGCCGGAGTCGGAGGCCCAACGGGAGCCGGACGAGAGGCAGCACGAGGTCGAGATCACGCGAGCCTATGCCGTCATGCGCACGGAGATCACCCAGGCCCAATGGCAGGAGGTGGTGGGAAACAATCCCTCCTTCCACGCCTCATGCGGTGATCAGTGTCCAGTCGAGTCGGTGAACTGGTGGGAGGCGCTTCGGTTCGCGAACCTCTGGAACGCGCGGGAGGGCCTTCCGAGCTGCTACGCCCTCGAGGGGTGCATCGGAGAGCTCGGGGGCGGTTGCGACTTCCGGCAGGAGGCCGCCCAGATGCACGGCTGCGACATCCTCTTCGTCTGCACCGAGGTGACGTTCGCGGGCCTCGACTGCGAGGGCTGGCGGCTCCCCACGGAGGCGGAGTGGGAGCTCGCGGCCCGGGGCGGCTCGACCGACGGCTATCCAATCGCCGACGACGCGGCTTGGGTCGCGGAGGTCGGCTGGTGTGCGAGCGCGACCGACGACGTGACCCACCCCGTCGCGCGGCTCCCCCCCAACCCCCTCGGCCTCTTCGACACGGTGGGCAACGTCTACGAGTGGGACTGGGAATGGGACGCCGACTACTCGCTAGCAGCGGTCATCGATCCGCACGAACCGAACGAGTCAACGGGCCGCAGGCGCGCTCGAGGCGGGTCCTACTCG
>JBHJHB010000067.1:0-47813 GCA_050331215.1 Sandaracinaceae bacterium
GCCGGCACAAGCCCTTCTTCACGAACTACCGCCCGCAGTTCTACATGCGGACCACGGACGTGACGGGGACGGTGAAGCTGCCCGAGGACGTGAAGATGGTCATGCCGGGCGACAACGTGGCGATGAAGGTCGAGCTGATCACCCCGGTCGCGATGGAGGAGAAGCAGCGCTTCGCCATCCGCGAGGGCGGCCGCACGGTCGGCGCGGGCGTCATCACCAAGATCGTCGAGTAGGGCTCCCCAACCGGAACGAACGTAACGATGGCCACGAAGATCCGAATCCGCCTCAAGGCGTACGACCACCGACTCCTCGACCAGTCCGCGACGGAGATCGTCGAGACGTGCCGCCGGAGCGGCGCGCGCGTGGCGGGGCCGATCCCGCTGCCCACGCGCATCAGCAAGTTCACGGTTCTTCGTGGCCCCCACGTCGACAAGAAGTCCCGCGAGCAGTTCGAGATCCGAACCCACAAGCGGCTCCTGGATATCCTCGAGCCCAACCAGCAGACCCTCGAAGCCCTGATGAAGCTCGACCTGTCGGCGGGCGTCGAGGTCGAGATCAAGTCCTGACGGAGAGCGGCGACCGCCGACTGAAGGAACCCAGCATGCCCAAGGTCCCCGTCTACAACCTGAGCCGCGAAGCGGTGGGCGAGCTCGACCTCGCCGACGACGTGTTCAGCACCGAGGTGAACGAGGCGCTCTTCTACGATGTCGTGAAGGCCCAGCTCGCCTCGCGGCGCGCCGGCACCCACAAGGTGAAGAGCCGGAGCGAGGTCGCGGCGACCGGCAAGAAGATGTACCGGCAGAAGGGGACCGGCCGCGCCCGCCACGGCGACGCGAAGGCCCCGATCTTCCGGGGGGGTGGCCCGGCCTTCGGCCCCAAGCCCCGGGACTACTCCTGGCGCCCGACGCGGAAGATGCGCAAGGGCGCGCTCCGGAGCGCCCTCGCCCTCAAGCTGAAGGAGGGGAGGCTGATGGTCGTCGACGACTTCCAGCTCCCCGAGATCAAGACGAAGGGCCTCGTGCAGGTCCTCGACGCCCTCCGGATCGGCAGGAGCTCGGTGCTCGTCGACGAGGGGGAGAACCAGACGCTTCGCATGAGCGCGAGGAACCTGCCGAAGCACCAGTTCCTCCCGCCCGAGGGCGTCAACGTGTACGACCTGCTTCGCCACGAGCACCTCGTGGTGACCAAGACCGCCGTGGCCGCCCTCGAGGCGCGCTGCAAGTAGTAGAGGGATCGTCATGGAGCCCGAGCGCATCATCAAGCGTCCACTGATGCTGACCGAGAAGGGGAACCTCCTTCGGGAGGAGGAGAACAAGTATCTCTTCGAGGTCGAGCGGACCGCGAACAAGGTCGAGATCCGCAAGGCAGTGGAGACGCTGTTCAACGTCACCGTCATCCGGGTCAACACGATGATCGTCCGTGGTCGGATGCGCCGCATGGGGCGCGGTCGGGCCAAGACCCAGAACTGGAAGAAGGCGATCGTCGAGGTCGCCGAGGGCGAGACGATCGACGCCTTCGAGGAGGTCTGACGTGGCGATCAAGCGATTCAAGCCCACCAGCGCGGGGCGGCGCCAGTTCGAGGTCGCCGACTTCAGCGACCTCGCCAAGAAGAAGGCCGAGAAGCGGCTGACCAGCGCCAAGCCGGCCCAGGCGGGGCGCAACAATAGCGGCCGGATCACCGTCCGCTTCCGGGGCGGCGGCCACAAGCGCAAGTACCGGCAGATCGATTTCCGCCGGAGCAAGATCGGCGTGCCCGCGAAGGTGGACTCGATCCAGTACGACCCGAACCGCTCGGCGCGGATCGCGCTCCTCCACTACCTCGACGGCGACAAGGCGTACATCCTGGCCCCCGACGGCCTGAAGGCGGGGGACACCGTCGTCTCCAGCCGCCACGCGGACATCCAGCCCGGCAACGCGATGCCGCTCCGGCATATCCCGGCCGGGACGATGATCCACGCGATCGAGCTGAAGATCGGTAAGGGCGCCCAGCTCGTCCGGTCCGCCGGGACCGCTGCCCAGCTCATGGGCAAGGACGGGGCCTACGCCCAGATCCGGCTCCCCTCCGGCGAGGTGCGGATGGTGCACCAGAACTGCCGGGCGACGATCGGGCAGGTCTCGAACGCCCAGCACGCCCGGGTGTCCCTGGGCAAGGCGGGGCGGACCCGGTGGCTCGGCCGCCGGCCCCACAACCGGGGCGTGACCATGAACCCGGTCGACCACCCGATGGGCGGTGGCGAGGGGCGTACCAGCGGCGGCCGCCATCCCTGCTCGCCGTGGGGCCAGCTCTCCAAGGGCCTCAAGACCCGCCGCAACAAGACCAGCGACAAGTTCATCGTGCGCAAGCGCGGCAAGAAGTAGGAGGACGGACCGCCATGCCCCGCTCCCTCAAGAAGGGTCCCTTCATCGACGAGCACCTTCTCACGAAGGTCGAGGCCGCTCAGAAGAGCGGCGACCGGCGCGTGATCAAGACGTGGTCGCGCCGCTCCACCATCGTCCCCGAGATGGTCGGCCTGACGCTGAACGTCCACAACGGGCGGAAGTTCATCACGGTGTTCGTCACCGAGAACATGGTGGGCCACAAGCTCGGCGAGTTCGCCCCCACGCGGACCTTCGGCGGCCACGCGGCCGACCGGAAGGCCAAGCGAGGTCGCTGACGTCTCATCGATCCTTGAGAGGGGAGGGGCGTCATGTCATACCTTCCCCCCTTTATCCGACAACGGACCTGTCATGATGGAATCCACGGCAAAAGCACGGTTTCAGCGCATCTCGGTGCGGAAGGCGAGGACCATCCTGAACATGGTCCGAGGTCAGCCCGTGGCGATCGCGATCAATCAGCTCCGCTTCACCCGGAAGTCGGCCGCGCCGATCGTGGCCAAGGTGATCGATAGCGCGATCGCCAACATCAAGCAGAAGGACGACGACGTCGACCTCGACGCCCTCTACGTGAAGGCGGCCTGGGCGGACAAGGCGCCCGACCGCTACATGCGCCGCTGGCGGCCCCGCGCGATGGGGCGCGCGACCCGCATCGTGAAGGGCATGAGTCACATCACCGTCGTCCTGGGCGACGACGAGGCCTGAGGCGAGGACGAATCATGGGCCAGAAGACACATCCGTACGGCTTTCGGCTGGGCGTCATCAAGACGTGGAACAGCAAGTGGTACGAGGACAAGCAGTACGCCAAGTGGCTGCATGAGGACCTCCGCCTCCGGAAGCACATCAAGAAGAAGTTCTCCCACGCGGGGATCGCCGGCATCGAGATCGAGCGGGCCGCCAACAAGGCGAAGGTCGTCATCGCGACGAGCCGGCCCGGGATCATCATCGGCAAGCGCGGCGCCGGCGTGGAGCAGCTCCGGACGGAGCTGCAGCGGATCACGGACAACGAGCTCTTCGTCGACATCCAGGAGGTGCGCAAGGCGGAGACCAACGCGCAGCTCGTCGCCGAGAACATCGCGACCCAGCTCGAGCGCCGCGTGGCCTTCCGCCGGGCGATGAAGAAGGCCGTGTCCACGGCCGTGAAGTTCGGCGTCAAGGGCATCCGGGTCCACGCGGGCGGCCGCCTCGGCGGGGCCGAGATCGCCCGGACCGAGCAGTACCGGGAGGGCCGCGTGCCGCTCCACACGCTGCGCGCCGACATCGAGTTCGGGACCGCCACCGCGAAGACGACCTACGGGACGATCGGCGTCAAGTGCTGGATCTTCAAAGGCGAGGTCCTGCCCCAGCGCCGCCGTCGGCCCACCGCCTGAGGCTCGGAGAGCGTCATGTTGCAGCCGAAGCGAACCAAGTTCCGCAAGATGCACACGGGCCGCATGAAGGGCGCCGCGTACCGGGGGTCCCACGTGGACTTCGGGGACTTCGCGATCCAGGCGGTCACCCGTGGGCACGTGACGGCGCGGCAGATCGAAGCCGCCCGTATGGCGATCCAGCGGAAGGTGAAGCGCGCCGGGAAGCTCTACATCCGCATCTTCCCGGACAAGCCGGTCACCAAGAAGCCTCTCGAGACCCGGATGGGTAAGGGTAAGGGCAACGTCGAGGGCTGGGTCGCGGTCGTCAAGCCCGGGCGCGTGCTCTACGAGATCGAGGGGGTGCCGGAGGAGCTCGCCCGCGAGGCGTTCCGCATCGCGGGCCACAAGCTCCCCATTCAGACGCGCTTCGTGACCCGGGAGGCGCAGCTGTGAAGCCCCAGGAGATGCGCGACCTGACCGTGGACGAGCTCCGCGCGAAGGAAGGGGAGCTCCGCCGCGAGCTCTGGAAGGCCCGGTTCGACAACTACTCGAACCAGCTCGACGACACCGCCAAGGTGCGTCGCCTCCGTCGGGATATCGCACGGGTGAAGACCGTGCTCACCGAGCGCGCCTTCGGCGCCTCGATGAACGAGGACTGATTCCATGGGCGAGCCTACACCGAAGAAGCCTGAAGTCCGCGGTCGTCGCCGCCGGCTGGTCGGTCGCGTCGTGAGCGAGACGCGCACGGACGGTCGGGCCAAGAAGACGATCGTGGTCGAGGTGACGCGCCGCTTCCGGGATCCGGTCTACGGCAAGTACGTCAAGCGCCGGAAGAAGTTCCACGCCCACGACGAGCGGGAGGAGTACCGGACGAACGACCTCGTCGAGATCCGCGAGAGCCGGCCCTACTCCGCCACCAAGCGGTGGGAGGCGGTCCGGCTGCTCGACCGCCCGGTGGAGGTGTAGCCGTGATCCAGACGGAGACGGTCCTCGACGTGGCCGACAACAGCGGGGCGAAGCGGGTGGCCTGCATCAAGGTGCTCGGCGGCAGCCGGCGGCGCTATGCGGGGCTCGGCGACATCATCGTCGTGTCGGTCAAGGAGGCGCTGCCGACCGCGCGCGTCAAGAAGGGCGACGTGGCGAAGGCCGTGGTGGTCCGCACCGCGCGTGAGTACCAGCGCGAGGACGGCACCTACATCAAGTTCGACACGAACAGCGCGGTCCTGCTCAACCAGGCCCTGGAGCCGATCGGGACCCGCATCTTCGGGCCGGTAGCTCGCGAGCTCCGCGGCAAGCGCTTCATGAAGATCGTGAGCCTCGCGCCGGAGGTGGTGTGATGGGCCGGCGGCTCAAGCGCGACGACGTCGTGGTCGTGGTCGCCGGACGTGACAAGGGCGCCAAGGGTCGGATCCTCAAGGTCCTGCCCGAGGTCGGGCGGGTGCTCGTGGAGGGCGTGAACGTCGTCCGGCGGCACTCCAAGCCCACCCCGCAGAACCCCGAGGGCGGCATCCTCGACAAGGAGATGCCGATCCACGTGAGCAACGTGATGCTCTGGGATCCGGACACCGAGAGCCCGACCCGGGTGCGCTTCCGGGTCGAGGAGGACGGCACCAAGGTCCGGGTCTCCGTGAAGTCCGGGAAGGTCTTGGAGGGCTAGGCGTCATGACCGAAGCCACGACACCCCGCATGCTGTCCCGCTACCGGGACCAGGTCGCCCCGGCGCTGATGAAGGAGTTCGGGTTCACGAACGTGATGGAGGTCCCGCGCCTCCAGAAGATCACGCTCAACATGGGCCTCGGCGAGGCGTCCCAGAACGCGAAGCTGCTCGACTCCGCCGTGGACGAGCTGTCCGTGATCACCGGGCAGAAGCCCGTGATCACCCGGGCCAAGAAGTCGATCGCGGGCTTCAAGCTCCGGGAGGGCGCCGCGATCGGCTGCATGGTCACCCTGCGGCGGCAGCGCATGTGGGAGTTCACGGACCGCCTGATCTCGGTGGGTCTCCCCCGCGTCCGGGACTTCCGCGGTGTCAGCCCCAAGGCGTTCGACGGTCGGGGCAACTACACCCTCGGGATTCGCGAGCAGATCATCTTCCCCGAGATCAACTACGACAAGATCGACAAGATCAAGGGCCTCAACGTCACCTTCGTGACCACGGCCCGAACCGATGAGCATGGGCGAGCGCTGCTGCGCGGCCTCGGCATGCCGTTCCGGAAGTAGGCGAGGAGCGAGAGCCATGGCCAGTGCGCGAATGTTCGCCAAGATGGAGAAGAAGCCGAAGTACCAGGTGCGCTACCGCAACCGTTGCAGGGTTTGCGGGCGCGCCCGGGCGTACTATCGCAAGTTCGACCTCTGTCGTGTGTGCCTGAGGAAGTACGCCCTCGCGGGCGACATCCCGGGCGTGACCAAGTCGAGCTGGTAGGGAGCACGTCGCCATGATGACCGACCCGATCAGCGACATGCTCGCCCGCCTCCGCAACGCGCTCATCGCGCGGCACGAGCGGACGGAGATCCCGCTCTCGAAGGTCAAGCACCGCATCGCGGAGCTCCTCCGGGACGAGGGCTACGTGAACGCCGTCCGCGTCGACCGCTCCGGCCACGGCAAGATCGTCGTCGAGCTCAAGTACGGCCGGCAGCGGGAGGCCGCGATCGCCGGCCTGCGCCGCCGGAGCCGCCCGGGCCGGCGGGTCTACGTCGGCTACCGGGACATCCCGACCGTCCACAACGGGCTCGGGGTCGCGATCATGTCGACCTCGAGGGGCCTGATGACCGACCGCACGGCTCGCGCCGAGAAGGTGGGCGGCGAGATCCTCTGCGAGGTGTGGTGATGGCCGAGGCCCAGACCCAGCAGCCCAAGCTCCGCGTATCCCGGCTCGGCAAGCGGCCGATCGCGGTCCCGAAGGGCGTGACGATCCAGATCGAGAAGGACGGCACGGTCCTGTCCTGCAAGGGCCCCAAGGGGGAGCTGTCGAAGGCCTTCCCCCCCGAGGTGCGCCTCGAGAAGGACGGCGAGAGCGTCGCGATCGTGCCCGGCCCGACCGTGGCGCCCGGCACGCGCCGCTTCGCGCAGTTCCAGGGCATGACGAGCGCGCTGGTCCGCAACATGCTCGAGGGCGTCGGGACCGGCTACTCGGTGAGCCTCGATCTCGTCGGCGTCGGCTATCGCGCCACCCTGAAGGGCGACACCCTGGTCCTGAACCTCGGCCTGTCGCACGCCGTCAACCACGAGCTCCATCCGTCCGTGAAGGTCAAGGTCGAGCAGATCGACGAGGGCGGCACCAAGCGCCCCCGGGTCCACCTCGAGTCCCACGACAAGGAAGCGCTGGGACACACCGCGGCCCGCATCCGCTCCTACCGGCCGCCGGAGCCCTACAAGGGCAAGGGCGTCCGCTACACGGGGGAGCACGTCCGGCAGAAGGCCGGCAAGGCCGGAGGCAAGTGAGATGGACATCCAGGCACGACTCCGTCGCAAGCGTCGGATGCGGCGCCGCCTGCTCGGCACCACCGAGCGGCCTCGCCTGAGCGTGTTCCGGAGCGCCCGGCACATCTACGCCCAGGTGATCGACGACAGCCAGGGCACCACCGTCGCCGCGGTCTCGACGCAGAGCAAGGACCTGGTCGAGCAGCTCTCCGGGAAGAACAAGACCGACGCCGCCGCCCTGGTGGGCGAGGCGATCGCGAAGGCGTGCTCCGGCAAGGGCATCGCCAAGGTGGTCTTCGACCGCAACGGCTTCATCTACCACGGGCGGGTCCGCGCCCTGGCGGAGGGCGCCCGCAAGGGCGGCCTCGACTTCTGAGGTTCTCCATGCTGACGACCCGACCGATCATCGACCCCAACACCCTCGAGGACCTGACCGAGCGGGTGATCCACATCAACCGCGTCGCCAAGGTGGTCAAGGGCGGGCGGCGCTTCAGCTTCAGTGCCCTGGTGGTGACCGGCGACGGCCAGGGCCACGTCGGCGTCGGGCTCGGCAAGGCGAACGAGGTCCCCGACGCGATCCGCAAGGGCAACGACCGCGCGAAGAAGAGCCTGGTCCGCATCCCCCTCGTGGGCGGGACGATCCCCCACCGGGTGGAGGGCCACCACGGCGCGGGCCGGGTGCTGCTCGTCCCGGCGAGCCCCGGCACGGGCGTCATCGCGGGCGGCGCGGTGCGGGCGGTGGTCGAGGCGGCCGGGATCAAGGACGTGCTGTCGAAGATCCTCGGCACGACGAACCCGCATAACGTCGTCCACGCCACCATGACGGCGCTGATGGAGCTCGAGTCGGCGGAGCAGGTCGCCTCGCGCCGCGGCGTACCGGTCGAGCACGTCCAGCCCGAAGCGGGGCACTGACATGGCCGACGTCAAGGCCAAGCTCAAGGTCGTCCAGCTGAGGAGCGGGATCGGCCGACCGGACACCCAGCGGCGCACCCTCGCTGGCCTGGGGCTGCGCGGCCCCCACTCGGAGGTCGTGGTCGACAACACGCCCTCGTTCCGAGGGATGATCAAGAAGGTGATCCACCTCGTCGCGGTGGAGGAGACCGATGGCTGACAACGAACGGGACGACGAGGAGACCGCCCAGGTGCCGATCCTCTCGCGGCTGCGCCCGCCGCCCGGCGCCGTGCGTCGGCGCCGGCGCAAGGGGCGCGGGCCCGCGTCGGGCCTGGGCAAGACCGCGGGCCGCGGCCAGAAGGGTCAGAAGGCCCGCAAGCCCGGCAACATCAAGAAGCTCGGGTTCGAGGGCGGTCAGAAGCCGCTCTGGCGCAAGATCCCGAAGCGCGGCTTCACCAACCCGTTCACGACGGTCGTGGCCGAGGTGAACCTCCGGGACCTCCTGAAGTTCGACGAGGGGACGACGGTCGACGTCGACACGCTCGTCGCGCGCGGCATCGTCAAGGGCCGCTTCGACGTGGTGAAGGTGCTCGGCAACGGCGACCTCGACCGGAAGCTGACCGTTCGCGTCCACCGCTTCAGCGCTTCGGCGAAGGCCAAGATCGAGGCGGCGGGAGGGACGGCCGAGCTCCTCGTGACCGCGCCGGAGCCCGCGGGGGCGGACGTTGAAGCGGCTCCGGCCAGCGAATAGGCTGCCCGCTCCCCGAGTTCTCCGGTGGCGCCGGGGCCGGCCCCGCGCCGGTGCTCTCGGTGACGCTGGCTGGACGTCGAACGGGGTCGAGGACCACGCATGAGCGCCTTCGCCAACATCTTCAAGATCCCGGAGCTGCGCCGCCGCATCCTGTTCACCCTCGGGATGCTCGCGGTCTATCGCATGGGCATCTTCGTGACGACGCCCGGCGTCGACCGGAACGCCATGCGGGCGATCGTCAACCGGGATGACGGCGGGTTCCTGAACCTGTTCAACCTGTTCAGCGGCGGCGCGCTCGAGCAGCTCTCGATCTTCGCGCTGGGCATCATGCCCTACGTCTCCGCCAGCATCATCCTCCAGCTGATGACCGTGGTGGTGAAGCCCCTCGAGGAGCTGCGGAAGGAGGGGGAGGCCGGCCAGCGGAAGATCAACCAGTACACGCGGTACGGGACGGTCGGCCTCAGCATCATCCAGGCGACGGGCATCGCCTTCTACCTGCAGAGCCTCAAGAGCCCGAGCGGCGGCGACGTCGTCCACTTCGACAATCAGTACGCCTTCGTCTTCCTCACGGTGGTCTCGATGACCACCGGCACGGCGTTCATCATGTGGCTCGGCGAGCAGATCACGGAGCGGGGCATCGGCAACGGCATCTCGCTGATCATCTTCGCCGGTATCGTCGCCGGGCTGCCGGGGGCGATGTTCCAAACGACGAGCCAGGCGAGCCTCGGTCAGGTCAAGCCCGTATCGCTCCTGATGGTGGCCGGCATCGTGCTGGGGGTGATCGCCCTGATCGTGTTCTTCGAGCGGGGGCAGCGCCGCCTACCGATCCTCTACGCGAAGCGGATGGTCGGCCGGAAGCTCTACGGTGGGCAGAGCTCCCACCTGCCGCTCCGCGTGAACATGAGCGGCGTCATCCCGCCGATCTTCGCCTCATCGCTCCTGATGTTCCCCCAGACGCTGGCCAACCTCCAGGTCCCGGGGATGATGACGGTGAACGAGTGGCTCGCGCCGGGCACGTGGCAGTTCACGACCGTCTACGTCGTCCTGATCATCTTCTTCTGCTTCTTCTACACGTCGGTCACGTTCCAGCCGGTGGAGGTGGCGGACAACCTGAAGAAGCAGGGCGCCAACATCCCGGGGGTCCGGCCGGGCAAGCAGACGGCGGACTACATCGACCGGGTGGTGACCCGCATCACGGTCGGCGGCGCGATCTACGTCGCCGCCGTGTGTACCGTGCCCGACCTGCTGCGGGTGTACTTCCGGGTCCCGTTCTATTTCGGCGGGACCTCGATCATGATCGTGGTGGGCGTGGCGCTGGACACGGTCCAGCAGATCGAGTCGCACCTCATCACACGGCACTATGAGGGCCTGATGGGCCCGAGGGGCACCCGCATCCGCGGGCGTCGGGGGTGAGCGCGTGGACCTGATCCTCTTTGGCCCTCCCGGGGCGGGCAAGGGCACCCAGGCAAAGGTCCTGATCGAGCGGCTGGGCATCCCCCAGATCTCGACCGGGGACATGATGCGCGAGGAGCGCAAGAGCGGGTCGGAGCTCGGCCGGAAGTTCGAGTCCTACATGTCGGCCGGCAAGCTCGTGCCCGATGAGCTCGTCCTCGAGCTGTTCGAGCAGCGGCTTCGCAAGGACGACGCCCGCCGCGGCGCGATCTTCGATGGCTTCCCACGGACGGTGGCCCAGGCCGAGGCCCTCGACCGCACCCTGAGCGGCTTGGGCCGCCGGGTCGACCACGTGGTGGCCCTCGAGGTGCCCGAGGACGTGATCGTCGAGCGCATCACGGGCCGCAGGGTGTGTCTAAATTGTGGCACCCCCTATCACGTGCGCTATAATCCGCCCCCTTCCTCTGGGGATTGCGTCGTTTGCGGAGCCCGTCAGATCGTCCAGCGGGACGACGACACGGAAGCCAAGGTCCGTACTCGGTTCGGTGCCTACGAGGGGCAGACCCTCCCCATCCTCGAGCACTACCTCGCGGTCGAGCGTGACCGCGGGGAGTCCGTCGTCCATCGCCTGGACGGGGTGGGGGAGGTCGACGAGATCACGGCGCGGATTCTCGCGTCGATCGGAGAAGGGAGCGTGGCAGCGGAAGGCGCCTGAGCTGATGACCCCGCGCGCGCCCACCGGGCGCGGCGGCAGCAGCGACATGGCCGGTCAGCACAGGGGCCGGTCAGCACATGGGCCGGTCAGCACAGCGGCCGAAAGCACGAGGCCGGAAGCACAGGGGCCGGAAGCAGGGGCCGGAAGCGCAGGGGCCGGAAGCAGGGGCCGGAAGCACGGGCCGAAAGCACGAGGCCGGAAGCACGGGAGCAGGATGGCGAGGGCGAGCGAGCTGCAGGGTACGGTGGAAGAGGTCCTCCCCCGTGGCCTGTTCGCCGTTCGGGGCGACGACGGACGCCGGATCGTGGCGACGCTCTCCGCTCAAGCGCGCCGGGTGACCGTGAAGGTCTTGCCGGGGCACCGGGTCCGGCTTCGCGTCTCCGCGGTCGACCCCTCCCGCGGCCGGATCCTCGCCCGCCTCGAAGGCCACCCCTGAGCTCCGCTTCCGAGCTCCCCGCGGACAGCGCGCCTCGGAGCTTGACCTCCACCCCTCCGTACCCCACGCCACCCCCCCTCCCCCACCCCACACAGGCTCCACCACACAGGCTATTCGGCGCGCCGCGGCGCGCTTCGCGACAAGAGGCAGCTCATGAAGGTACGTCCGAGCGTCAAAAGGATCTGCGACAACTGCAAGATCGTCCGCCGCCGGGGCGTGGTCCGGGTGATCTGCACGAACCCTCGACACAAGCAGCGCCAGGGCTAGCGGTCCGGCGAGGACAAGGACGAAGAAGCGATGGCACGAATCGCCGGCGTCGACCTCCCCGGTCGGAAGCACATCTGGATCTCGCTCCAGTACATCTACGGGATCGGCCCCCACGTCGCGAAGAAGATCCTCGAGGCGGCGGAGATCCCGCCCGACAAGCGGACCGAGACCCTCGATGAGAACGAGGTGCGCAAGATCCGCGAGGTGATCGACTCGACCTACAAGGTGGAGGGCGACGCCCGTCGGGAGCGCGCGATGAACATCAAGCGCCTGATGGACCTCGGCTGCTACCGCGGCCTTCGCCATCGGCGGGGGCTCCCGGTCCGCGGTCAGCGGACCCACACCAACGCCCGCACCCGCAAGGGCCCGCGACGGGGCGCGATGGGCCGGCGCCGCTAGGGGCCGCCCGCCAGAGCTTGGAGACGTAGGAGATGGCCAAGGCCAAGGCGCCCCGCGGGGGCAAGAAGAAGGTCCGCAAGAACGTGGCGACCGGGATCGCCCACATTCAGTCGACCTTCAACAACACGATCGTCACCATCACCGACCTCAACGGGAACGTGGTGAGCTGGTCCTCGGCCGGGGCCCGCGGCTTCAAGGGCTCGCGCAAGAGCACGCCCTTCGCCGCCCAGCTCGCGGCCGAGGATGCGGCCCGCAAGGCCCAGGATCACGGCATGCAGTCGGTGGCGATCTTCGTGAAGGGCCCGGGCGCCGGGCGGGAGTCCGCGCTGCGCGCGTTCCAGACCGTGGGGATGAAGGTCAGCCTGATCCGTGACGTCACCCCGATCCCCCACAACGGGTGCCGGCCGCCGAAGCGGCGGCGGGTCTGAGCCGGGCAAGGGAAGGCATCGATGGCTCGTTATACCGGACCGGTTTGTAAGCTCTGTCGGCGGGAGGGCGTCAAGCTCTTCCTCAAGGGAGAGCGCTGCTACACGGACAAGTGCTCCTTCGATCGGCGGCCCTACCCGCCGGGCCAGCACGGCCAGCGGCGCATCAAGTTCACGGAGTACGGCATCCGGCTCCGGGAGAAGCAGAAGGTGCGCCGGATGTACGGCCTGCTGGAGCGCCAGTTCCGCAGCTACTTCGAGCGCGCCGACCGCATCAAGGGGGTGACCGGCGAGAACCTCCTCGGCCTGCTCGAGCGTCGTCTCGACAGCGTCGTCTATCGCCTTGGCTTCGCTTCGACCCGGTCCGACGCCCGCCAGCTCGTGCGCCACAAGCACGTTCAGGTGAATGGGAAGACGGTCAACATTCCCTCCTTCCTCGTCGACCCCGGAGATACGATCAGCATCCGCGAGCGGAGCAAGACCAAGGGGCGCATCGGAGCGGCCCTCGAGGGTATGGAGCGGCGGGGCGTGCCGGAGTGGCTCGAGCTCGACCGCGAGAACCTCAAGGGCATCGTCAAGACGCTCCCCAACCGTGAAGAGCTCACCCTGCCGATTCAGGAGCAGCTCATCGTCGAGTTCTACTCCCGCTGACGCGGCCGTGCAGAACTAGAGGAGAGGCCCAGGAGACGCCATGTCGGAGACCCCGTCCCAGACCCAGTTCATCGCCCGCAACTGGCGCGACCTCATCAAGCCGAAGACCGTGCCGGTCGACCCGGACTCGCTCAGCGAGTACTACGGTAAGTTCGTCTGCGAGCCCCTCGAGCGGACCTTCGGGACCACGCTCGGCAACGCCCTGCGCCGGGTGCTCCTCAACTCCCTCCAGGGCGCGGCGATCACCGCGGTCAAGATCGACGGCGCGCTCCACGAGTTCACGTCGGTTCCGGACGTCGTGGAGGACGTGACCGACATCGTCCTCAACCTGAAGGAGGTCGTGGTCCGGGCCCATACCCCGAAGACCCACACGGTGCGGATCGAGAAGGAGGGCCCCGCGGTGGTGACCGCCGGCGACATCCTGGTGACCGACCAGGTGGAGGTCCTCAACCCCGACCACGAGATCTGCACGGTCGCCAAGGGTGGCCGCTTCAGCGCGGAGCTGACGATCAACGTGGGCCGCGGCTACGTCCCGGCGGACCGGAACAAGACGCCCGGGATGGCGATCGGCACCATCGCCATCGACGCGCTCTTCTCGCCGATCCGGCGCGTCAACTACACGGTGACCAACGCCCGCGTCGGCCAGATCACCGACTACGACAAGCTCACCCTCGAGGTCTGGACCAACGGCTCGGTGCGGCCCCAGGACGCCGTGGCCTACGCGGCGAAGATCCTGAAGGACCAGCTCACCATCTTCATCAACTTCGAGGAGGAAGACGATGCGATGGTGCGCGAGGAGGAGGAGGAGGAGCCCCTCAACGAGAACCTCTTCCGGTCCGTCGAGGAGCTCGAGCTGAGCGTCCGGTCCGCCAACTGCCTGCAGAACGCCAACATCCACCTGATCGGGGAGCTGGTGCAGCGGACGGAGGCGGAGATGCTCAAGACCAAGAACTTCGGCCGGAAGTCGCTCAAGGAGATCAAGGAGATCCTGGCCGACATGGGCCTCTCCCTCGGGATGAAGGTCGACAACTGGCCCCAGATGCTGGAGCGCTGGAAGGCGCAGCAGGCCCAGGCCTGAGGCGGGCCCGGGCGCGAGCGCCGGGGTCCCGAGGGCACGCGAGAGGACGTCATGCGACACCGTAAGGCAGGCCGGAAGTTCGGCCGCAACACCAGCCATCGCCGCGCGATGTTCCGGAACCTCGCGGGCAACCTCGTGCTGCACGAGCGCATCGAGACCACGGAGGCCAAGGCGAAGGAGCTGCGCCGCATCGCGGAGCGTCTGGTCACCCGCTGCACCCGCCTCAAGCAGGACCTCACCGTCGACCTCGACGGGCTCGAGGAGGACGAGCGGGCGCGCGTGATCGCGAAGCGGACGCACGTCCAGCGCCAGATCGCGCGGTTCCTCCCGCGCTTCGGCGCCGTGGCGGACGCGGACGGCCTCGTGGACGAGGTCGACCTCGTCCACAAGCTGTTCCACGAGATCGCGCCGCGCTACGTCGGCCGCCCGGGCGGCTACACCCGCATCACGAAGATGATCGCGCGCCGGGGCGACAACGCGCCCATGGCGATCATCGAGTTCCTCGACGAGAGCGAGGCGGCGCCGGCACCGGCGAAGGCCGCCGACGCCTCCGCGGCCTGAGCCCCCACGGCGAGGCGCTCCCGCCCTACTCCTCGCCGCGAGACCACCCCGGTTCTCGAGCGGGGCGCCGGGTCGGGCGGGTAGGCTCCACATCCGCCGCGCCCACGGGGGGCGCGATCGTCCCAGGCGGCGGCCGCGCCGCCGCCAGGGTGAGCGCGTCCACCCGGGTCGGCCGCGTCGGCATCCGCTCGGCGGCCAGGGTTCGCCCCACCCGGTCGGCGAGCGCCCACCGCACGGCGAGGGGGATCCCGCCGCCGTCCAGATCCTCCGCCGCCGCGGCGGCGGACGGGGTGCGGGCCTCGGGGTCGTGGGTGAGGAGCCGCTCGACCACGCCGACCATCACGGGAGGCACGTCGGGGGCGACGTCGCCGAGCGGGACCCGCCGCCCCTCGGCGATCGCGGTCATCGCCTCGAGGGCCGTGCGCGCGCGGTAGGGGCGTCTCCCCGAGAGGGCCATGTAGAGCACCACCCCGAGCGCGTAGACGTCGCTCCGGGGGTCGGCGTAGCCGGCGCCGGCCGCGATCTGCTCCGGAGCCATGTACCAGACGTTGCCGCGCATCAGGTTGGAGCGGGTCTCGCCGTCGGCCGAGGCCTTGGCGATGCCGAAGTCGGTCAGCTTGACTTCCCCCTCGCGGCTGAGGAGGACGTTCCCCGGGGAGACGTCCCGGTGGACGATCGGGTGGGCCTGGCCGTGGGCGTGGGCCAGGGCCTCCGCGATGTCCCGTCCGATCAGCCGGGCCTCCGCGGCCGGGAGCCGGCGCCGGGGCTGAGCCCGGAGCAGACGCCGCAGGTCGAGGCCATCGGCCAGCTCGAGCGCGAGGTAGGGGCAGCCGAGGTGCTCGCCGAGCTCGACCACCCGGACGACGTTGCGATGGGAGAGGCGGGCGGCCAGGCGCGCCTCCCGGAGGAACAGCCGGCGGTGCTCCGCGTCGCTGGCGTGCCGCGGCAGCACCCGCTTGATGCACACGCGCTGGGCGAAGCCGCCGGGCCCCTCCCGGACCGCCTCGAACGTCTCGGCCATCCCTCCGGCCCCGAGGCGCTGGAGCACCCGGAACGGTCCGATCCGGCTCGGCCTCGGCGAGCCGGCCCCCACCTCTGTGCGATCCACCATCCCGCCGTGCCCTATCGGGCCCCGGCTCGAGCCGGTTGCGGCGGCCGACGCGGCGGGGACGGCTCAGGTGACGATCCGGAAGTCCGGGAACTCGCCCGTGTAGCTCCGCCAGCGGGTCTCCACCTAGTCGACCCGCGCCGTGGAGGGACCGGTCTGCGCCCAGGCGAGGAAGTCCTTGACCTGGTCCTCTTCGCCCTCGCACACGACCTCGACCGCGCCGTCCTTGCGGTTCTTCACCCACCCGGTCAGGCCGAGCTGGCGGGCTTCACGCTGGGCCGAGGCCCGGAAGTAGACCCCCTGCACCCGGCCCCTCACCACGAGCTGGATCCGCTTCTGCGCCATGACTCCCGGCCGAACGCTTTAGCCCGCGGCGTCCCCCGGCTGCAACCTCGCGCGGTCGACCGGTGCCCTTCGCGTTCGCGGCCGGCGGACGGGCCTTGCGATCGCGCGACGCGGGCGCTAGACCCTCCGGCCCTCCTCCTATGTACGGAGGGGGGCTAGAAAGTGTGGTCATGAAGGACGGCATTCATCCCAACTACGTGGACGCCACCATCACCTGCGCGTGCGGGGCGACCCACGTCACGCGCTCCACCCAGGGCTCCTACAGCGTGGACATCTGCAGCGAGTGCCACCCGTTCTACACGGGTCGCCAGCGCATGGTCGACACCGCGGGCCGGGTCGAGCGCTTCCGGCGCAAGTACGGCAAGGTCAGCTCCAGGAAGGCCAAGAAGGCCGAGGCGGGCAAGGCCGAGGCGGCCAAGGCCGAGGCGGCCAAGAAGGCCGAGGCGGGCAAGGCGGAGGCCAAGCCGGCGGAGGCCGAGCAGGCGGAGCCCGGCAAGGCCGAGGCCGAGGCCGTGGCCGCGGAGGCCGCGAAGGCCGAGCCCACGGCGGCGAGCTGAGGCGCCCCGCGCCCGGGCCCACACCGGTGGCGGTAGAGAGGTGAGCGACGACAAGCCCTACATCGGCGGTCAGGCGGTCCTCGAAGGGGTGATGATGCGGGCGCCGGGGTGCATGGTGGTCGCCGTGCGTCGCCCCGACGGCAGCCTCGCCCTGAGCGAGGCGCCGCTCGCCGTGTCCTCTCGCGGGCGCCTGAGCCGGGTGCCGTTCGTGCGCGGGGTGCTCACCCTCCTCGAGGCCTTCACCCTCGGTTACCGCGCGCTGCGCTTCAGCTTCGAGCAGCAGCTCACCGAGGAGGAGCGGGCCTCGGTCCAGGGGGCGGGGTCGGACCGTGGCGCGCTCCTGCTCTCCACGCTGATCGCGCTCGCCCTCTTCGTCGCCCTGCCCCAGCTCGCGGCGGATGGGGCGGGCCAGCTCCTCGGCTGGGAGCTCACGGGCCAGGACCCCTGGTTCCACGTCCTGACGGGGCTCTTCAAGCTCCTGGTGGTGACGGGCTACATGGTCGCCATCGCCCAGACCCGCGAGGTGCGCCGGCTCTTCGCCTACCACGGCGCCGAGCACAAGACGATCTACGCCTACGAGCAGCAGCTTCCGCTCACCGTGGACAACGTGCGGCGCCAGTCGACGCTTCACCCTCGCTGCGGCACCACGTTCCTGATCGTCGTCGTGGTCGTCTCGATCATCGCGGGCACCCTCGTGGTCCCCCTGGTGGTCCCCGCCGGGCTGCCCTGGTGGGCGGACCGGAGCCTCACGCTGCTGGTGCGGATCGCGCTCCTGCCGCCGGTCGCGGCCGTGAGCTACGAGCTGCAGCGTCTCAGCGCACGCCATTGCACGCGCGGGCCGCTGCGCCTCCTGCTCTGGCCGGGCTTCCTGTTCCAGAAAATCACCACCCGGGAGCCCGACGACGAGCAGATCGAAGTCGCGATCGCGGCCATGCAGGCCGCGGTGTGGAACGAGGCGCGAGCCGAGGGCTCGGCCCCCGCGCCGGCCGAGCCGGCAGTGTTCCCCTCCTTCCAGAGTCTCCTCGCAGCCCGGTCGGTGCCGGCCGGGGCCTGACGCCGACCCTTCGTCGCGCTCACCGAGCCGCGCTCACCGGGCCGCCCACCTCGCATGCTTCCGCTCGACCGACTCGACTCCCTCCGGGCTCGCTTCGGCGAGCTCGAGGAACTGCTGTGCCAGCCCGACGTCCTCGCTGACGCGAGCC
The DNA here is from genome assembly GCA_050331215.1 of Sandaracinaceae bacterium. GTDB lineage: Bacteria > Myxococcota_A > Polyangia > Polyangiales > Sandaracinaceae > JBHJHB01. The sequence goes on from JBHJHB010000067.1 coordinate 17,920, forward strand.
GCTACACGGCGCTCAACCGCGAGCGGGGCGAGCTCGAGGAGCTGGTCCGGGCCTACGACACGTACCGGGACGTGCTCGACCGGCTCGCCGACGACCGGGAGGCACTCGCCGACCCCGAGCTCCGGGCGATGGTCGAGGAGGAGATCCCCGGGCTCGAGAAGGAGGCAGCCGAGCTCGAGGGGAAGCTGCAGCTCCTGCTGCTCCCGTCGGACCCGAACGACGCGCGCAACACGCTGCTCGAGATCCGGTCGGGGACGGGCGGCGAGGAGGCTGCGCTCTTCGCGTCGGACCTGTTCCGGATGTACTCGCGCTACGCCGAGCAGGTCGGCTGGAAGGTGGAGGTGCTGAGCACGAGCCCTTCGGCCGCGGGCGGCTTCAAGGAGGTGGTCGCGCTCGTGCAGGGCGACCGGGTGTACTCCCGGCTTCGTTTCGAGGGCGGCGTCCACCGGGTCCAGCGCGTGCCGGCCACCGAGAGCCAGGGCCGGGTCCATACGTCCACCGCCACCGTGGCGGTGCTGCCCGAGGCGGACGACGTCGATGTCCAGATCGACGACGCCGACCTCGAGATCAGCATCGCCGCGAGCGGCGGGCCCGGCGGCCAGGGCGTGAACACGACCAACTCCGCGGTCCAGCTCCGCCACATCCCGACGGGGCTGATCGTCAAGTGCCAGGACGAGCGCTCGCAGCACAAGAACAAGGCGCGGGCGATGAAGGTGCTGCGGGCGCGGCTCCTCGAGCGCGAGAGCGCGGCCCAGGCGAAGTCCGAGGCGGAGGAGCGGCGGTCGATGGTCGGCAGCGGCGATCGCTCCGAGAAGATCCGCACCTACAACTACCCGCAGAACCGGGTGACCGACCACCGCCTGGGCCTGACGCTGCACAAGCTGGAGCAGGTCGTGAACGGGGACCTCGAGGAGCTCCTCACCGCGCTGCGCAACGACTACCAGGCGGCGCTGCTCGAGCGCGCGGGCGAGGCCTAGGGCGCCCGCGGCGCTAGCCGCCTCAGCGGCCGCTTCGGGCCTCGAGGACCCGCAGGAGGGTCTTCCTTTTCTTGTGGGTCCGCTCGAAGGCCATCACCGCGCGGCGCTCCTCCTCGGTGAGCCCGGGCAGACGGTCGAGCACCTGCTTGACCGTCAGCCGCTCATAGCCCGGGATCGGCAGGCCGCGGCCCTTCGAGCCCGCGCGCTTCGAGCCCGCGCGCTTCGAGTCCGTGCGCTTCGTCGTGGCCGACGGCTTCGCAGCCGCGCGCTTCGAGTCCGTGCGCTTCGAGTCCGTGCGCTTCCGAGCCGCGCGCTGGGTGGCCGAAGGCTTCGCGGGCGCCCTCGCCGCGTCGCTCTCCTCGCGGGTCGGCGCGGCCGCCCGCTCCACGGCGGCCTTCAAGGCCTGGGCATTCGCGCGCTTGCGGCGGCGGTTCGGCGAGGCGGAAGCTACCTTCGCGACGGGCTTCATCGTCGCGTCGGCTCCGGTCACGGGCCGCACCTTGGCGTTGGGCGGCTCGGGCGGGACCTCCCGGATGGCGGGAGCCGTCGAGGCGGGCTCGGTGGCGACGGGCGTCGCGGGCGCCTCGGGCGGGGCCGGCGCGGGCTCCGGCGCCGTGACCAGCTCCGCGTCGCGGACCTCGTCGACCTCCTGCCGGCCCGGCGCGACGGGCGGGGTGCGCTCCGGCAGGGCCGGGTGGCCGAAGAGCTCGAGGGGGGTCCGGATCGTCCGCTCCACACGACCGAGAACGCCCTCCACCGGCACGAGGACCGCATCCTCCAGCGTTCCCAGGGGCCGATGGCCGTTCCGCTCTCGCCGCTCCGCGACGCTGTCCTGGAGCACGCGCGCCCCGTGGTGCACGCGCCCCAGGATGTCCAGGACCCGCAGACCACCCCGGCGTACGGCATCCGCCCGGCGTGACCAGATGCCGACGGCAGGGCGGCGCGAGGTCCAGCCGTCGTGCCCACGATCGTGACGTTCCATACGCGAAACGCTATGGCGCGGCGCGTCAGGGACCAACTTTGCTGCATCGCGGCTTCAGTCACCTGCCTCAGCGACGGGTGGCCTGACCATCTGGGCGATGCATCCAGGAGCCTTCGGGAGAATCCGGCTAGCCGTTCAGGCCGACCAGCGCGCGCGCCTCCCGGACCCGGGCGGCGAGGGCGTCGTGGATCCGGCCGTTGGTCGCGATCGCCCGACCCTCGTCGAGCTCCGCCTCCTGGCCGGTGTAGTCGGTGACGCGTCCGCCGGCGGCGAGCACGAGGGCCGCGCCCGCGCACAGGTCCCACGGCGAGAGCTTCTGCTCCCAGTAGCCGTCGTAGGTGCCGTCCGCCACCAGAGCGAGGTCGACCGACGCCGCCCCGCAGCGCCTCACCCCTTGCACGACCGGGATCATCGCGCCGGTCTCGGCGACGTTGATGTCGTTGCTGCTCGCGCGGTCGTAGGGGAAGCCGGTGGCGAGGAGGGCCTGGCCGAGGTCGTCGGTGTCGGACGCCCAGCACGGGCTCTCGTTGCGCCAGGCCCCCACCCCCTGTGCGCCGCTCCAGCGCGTCCGCAGCGCCGGCGCGACCACGACCCCGAGGACGGGCTCCCCCCGGTAGGCGAGGCCGATCGAGACCGCGAAGACGAAGTGGCCGTGCGTGAAGTTCGTGGTCCCGTCGAGCGGATCGACATACCAGTGGAGGGCGCCGCTGACCGCGTCCCGCTGGGTCTCCTCGGCCACCACGGGGATGTGGGGGAAGGCGGCGGTCAGCCGGTCGCTCAGGAGTCGCTCCGACGCCAGGTCCGCCTCCGTCACCAGGTCCGCGGGCCCCTTCCGCTCCACGCTCAGCGAGCGGCTCCGCCAGTAGGACAGGAGGAGCTGGCCCGCCTCGTCGGCGATCTCGGTGACCTTGTCGAGCGTCTCGCCGGTCAGGAAGTCGCGAAGGCCCGGCGGCGCGCTGCCCACGCCCCGCCCCGTCTCCGGCGCTGGCGCGCGCGCCGCGCCCGGAGCGGCGCCCGGCGAGTAGGACGTCCGGCGGCGGAGCATCCGGGTCGTCCGGAGGAGGGACGCCCGGCCCTTCAGGACGGGCCGAGAGGACGAGGTCGTGCGGTTGCGGGCCACGGTCGACGGACCCTACCCCCGGATCGGGGCGCGGTCAGCTCTCACGAGCCGATGATCTTCTCGGCCGCGTCGCGGGCCCGTCCCTCGACGAGCGCCTCGAGCACCTTGCGCACGCGCGGGTAGTCGTCGAGGAGCCGGTGCACCCGGTGGGTCTCGAAGGCGACCACCTTCAGCTCGGTCAGCGTGGTCACCGTGGCCGTGCGCGGGCTGCCGGACAGCACGGACACCTCCCCGAGGCAAGCGCCCCGGGACAGCTCCGCCAGGCGGATGGTGCCGGTCGGGCCGACGGTCTCGACGCGCACCCGCCCCTCCATGATGAGGTACATCGCGGTGCCCTCGTCGCCCTCCCGGATCAGCACCTCGTCGTTGGGCACCACCATCACGTAGCCGGAGGCGAGCAGATCCCGCCGGCCCTGGTCGTCCAGGGACTTGAACAGATGGCTCGACTCGACGATCGCGGCGAGGTCCTCGAGGAGCGCGAGCCGCTCGACCTCGGAGAGCGCTCTCCCGTGGGGCGGGATGCTGGAGAGCACCGTCATCCCGCCAGCTTACGCGGGCACCGGAGAGGCAGCAAGAAAGGGCCGTCGGCCAGTGACCGGGGCCGTGCTACCGCTGGCGGCGACCCCCCCGGACCGGAACGGGGACGAGGGCGGGCTGCGGTTCGACGAGCTCCTCGAGGGCTTCCCCGAGCTGGTCGGCCAGCTCCCTCAGCTTGTCGACCAATCTCTGCCCCAGGTGGGGCCGCTTGCGCTTCGGGGTGTTCGTCATCCTGCTCGCCGGCGGGATCCCCGCCGTGCCCATGGACTATGAGAACGCGCAGGTGCCGCGTCAACCGAGGCCCTCCGATGCCCCGGGGAGCTTGACGAACGAGAACTCGCCCTCCTCGCCGTCGCCGGCGACGCGAACCTCCACCACGTCGCCCGCCTGGTAGCCGCCGCGCAGCAGCGCCTCCGCGAGCGGATCCTGCAGCTCCTTCAGGATCACGCGCTTGAGGGGTCGCGCGCCGAAGGCCGGCTCGTAGCCGAGGTCCACCAGACGGTCCCTCGCGCCGTCGGTCACCCGGATCTCGATCCGCCGGTCGACCAGCAGCTTACCGAGCCCGCGCAGCTGGATGTCCGCGATCCCCCGCAGGTCCTCCCGGCTCAGCGGGTCGAAGACCACGATGTCGTCCACCCGGTTCAGGAACTCGGGGCGGAAGTGCCCTCGGAGCTCGCCCTTGATGATGTCCTGGAGCTCTTCGTCGGTGCCCTCGTGGTCGAGGATCCGGTGACTCCCGACGTTGCTCGTCATGATGATCACGGTGTCCGAGAAGTGGGCGAGGCGACCCTTGGAGTCCGTGAGGCGTCCGTCGTCCAGCACCTGGAGGCAGATGTTGAAGACGTCCTGGTGGGCCTTCTCCATCTCGTCGAACAGCACCACGGAGTAGGGCCGGTTGCGGACGGCCTCGGTGAGGTAGCCGCCCTCGTCGCTGTCGACGTACCCCGGCGGTGAGCCGAGGAGCCGCGCGACCATGTGCTTCTCCATGAACTCGCTCATGTCGAGGCGGGTCAGGGAGTGCTCGTCGTCGAACAGGAACTCCGCGAGCGCCTTGGCGAGCTCGGTCTTGCCGACGCCGGTCGGGCCGAGGAACAGGAAGGACCCGATCGGCTTGCGCGGGTCCCGCAGGCCGGTCCGACCGCGCCGCACCGCCCTGCTGACGGCCCGGACCGCCGCCTCCTGCCCGATCACGCGCTCCCCGAGACGCTCCTCCATCTGCAGCAGCTTCTCCGCCTCCCCCTCGAGCATCCGGCTGACCGGGACGCCGGTCCACGCGGCGACCACGTCGGCGACGTCCGCCTCGACCACCCGGTCGCGGACCATCGGGTCCTCCGGGACGTCCTCGCCCGCTCGCTCCTCGGCCTCCTTGAGCTTCTTCTCGAGGAGCGGCAGCGTGCCGAAGCGCAGCTCCCCGGCCCGGCCGTGGTCCTCCGCCGCTCGCGCCTGGTCGTACTCCCGCTGCGCCGCGGACAGCTCCTCCTTGAGGCGCCGCACCTCGCCGGTGCGCTGCAGCGCCGCCGCCCAGCGCTCGCGCATCGCCGCCACCCGGGGCGAGAGCTCCTCCACCTCGGCCTGGATCTTGGCGCGGGCCGCGATCGACTCGTCGTCGGTGGCGTCCTCGAGGCTCTTGGCCTCGAGGTGGAGCCGCTCGAGGCGGCGCTCCATCGCGTCGAGCTCCGCCGGGACCGACTCCATCTCGACGCGCACCCGCGCGGCCGCCTCATCGATCAGGTCGAGGGCGCTCTTGGGGAGCTGGACCCCGGGGATGTAGCGCCGGGCGAAGCGCACCGCGGCCACGAGCGCGGGGTCGGTGATCCGGACGCCGTGGTCGATCTCGAAGCGGCGGACGAGGCCCCGGCACACCGCGAGGGCCTCGTCGAGCGTCGGCGGCTCGACCGGGATCGGCACGAAGCGGCGGGACAGGCTGGCGCTCTCGTCGAAGGCCTTGCGCATCCCGTCGGGCGTGGTGATCGCGATCGCCCGCAGCTCGCCACGCGCCAGGGCCACGGCGAACAGGTCGGCGGCGCCGCTCGGGCCCCGGTCCCCGACCAGGCCCGCGAGGTCCGGGATCACCAGGATCACCTGGCCGGCCGCATCCCGGACCGCGTCGAGCACGCTCCGCATCCGCTCCTCGAGCTGCCCCCGCAGCTTGGCCCCGATGACGAGGGCGCCCGTCTCCAGGGCGACGAGCCTCCGGTCGAGCAGCATCTTCGGCACGTCCCCCTGCGCCATTCGCATCGCGAGGCCCCGGACGATGCTGCTCCGGCCCACGCCGGGCTCCCCGACCAGGAGGGGGTTGTTCTCCTGACGGCGCGCGAGGACCTGGAGGATCCGCCGCAGCTCCGCGTCCCGTCCGACCACCGGGTCGAACTTGCCCTGGGACGCGAGCCGGGTGAGGTCCCGACCGAAGCGCTCGAGCGGATCCCCCCCGTCGCCGACCCCGGTTGACTGGTCCGTGCCTCGGCCGTCAGCGGAGCGCGCGGCCTCCGCCGATGCGGCGCGGAGCACCGGCGCGCTCAGCCCGACCGCCCGCAGCACCTTGCGGACGGGCGTGCTCCCGTCCTGGGCGGCCGCGACGAGCAGGTGGGCCACTCCGACCTTGGCGCCGCCCGCCCGCGCGGCTTCGCCCTCCGCCCGGCCGAGCAGGTTCAGCAGGTCGGGAGAAAAGAAGGACGCTTCGCCGTCGCTCCGCGGGAGGCGGCGCACCTCGGCCTCGGCCTCCACCAGCAGATCGGTCGGATCCACGCCCGCCCGGCGCACTGCCTCCTGCACCGTGTCCGTCGACTCGACGAGCTGGTAGAGCAGGTGGAGGGGCTCCGTCTTCCGGTTGCCGCGGGCATCGGCGAGATCCTGCGCCGACGTGATGAGCCGTCGCGCGTCGCGCTCATAGCCCTCCAGGCGGAGGGATAGCTTGCTCATGGGCCGGAAGGATAGACCGATTCGCGCTCGGCGCGGCTCTCGGCCGCCCCGCGTCGAGCCGGCTCGGCGCCTCGGGGAGGGCCGGGATGGCCGTGGGCCGGTCGCGGTGGGGGCTCAGGCGCCGTCGGCCTTGCGGTCGTAGGCCTCGCGCAGGTCCTGGAGAACCTGGTCGAGGATGCGCTCCTCGGTGCCCGTGAGGTTGCCCTGGGTCTTCATCTCGAGCATCTCGAGGATGTCGAGGGACTGACGGGCGAGGGCGAGGTCCGGCGTCTCGCGTGTCCCCTCCGGGCCCTCCACCTCGCCGAGGTGGATCATGCAGCTCGTGCTCATCGACAGGACCAGCGTGGTGAAGTCGACCGGCGGGAAGGACTCCTCGTCGTCGTCGCCCTTGCCGCCGCCGCCGCCGGCGTCGGTCGTGCTCGGGGCACCGGGCCGCTCGTCACTCATCGCCCTCGTCCGGCCCGTCCTCCTCCTCCTTGAGGCACGCCTCGGCGTTGTCCGCCGCGTCCTCGAGGCTGGCGAGCGCGTCGCTGACGCCGGCCTGGTCGACGAGTCCCTTGCGGACGTAACGCTCCACCACGCGACGGTCGAGGAGGAACTCGGGGATGGCCATGGGCCGAGTCTAAAGGTGCTTCCCCCCCTGTCAAACGCCGCTCCTCGCGCTGGCGTGTCGCGCATCTCCGCAGCGCAAGGCGCGGAGGGGCGCCTTGGGGGCCGAGCCGCCGTCGTGTATCGAATCGGTGTCGATGACCCCGTCGACCGCGGCCGAAGCTACCGGGGCGGCGTCGACGTCCTCAGCTTTCCCCCGAGCTACGCCGCCCGTGCCCGACCAGAGCCCGACCCGGGATGCGCCGCCGTCGGGGCGCAGCCACGGCCCCTGACCACCGAGGAACCATGAGCACCTACCGAATCCTGCAGGGTCACGAGAACGGGGCCGGCCCGGCGGCCACCCAAGCCTTCGCCTACGACGTGCTCGTCGGTCTCTCGGAGCGACCGAAGCGCCTGCCCTCCAAGTACTTCTACGATGACCAGGGGAGCCGCTACTTCCAGCGGATCATGGGCCTCGACGAGTACTACCCCACGCGGTGCGAGCGGGAGATCCTCCTCCGCCACGCCCAGGACATCGTCGCGCCGGCCCGGGCGGGAGGCCCCTTCCACCTGGTGGACCTCGGCGCCGGCGACGGCGCGAAGACGATGATCCTGCTTCGCGCCCTCAGCGAGGCGAAGGCGGACTTCACCTACGTCCCGATCGACATCTCGGAGGGTGCCATGCGCGCCGTGGTGGCCGCGGTCGAGCGGGAGCTCCCGGAGCTCCGGATCGAGGGCCTCGTGACCGACTACCTCACGGGCCTCCACTGGCTCAGCCAGCACGAGCCCGACAAGCGGAGCCTCGTGCTGTTCCTCGGCTCGAACATCGGCAACTTCAACCGGGTCCAGGCGCGCGCGTTCCTCCGCCGGCTGTGGAACGCGATGAACGACGGGGACTACGCGCTGGTCGGGTTCGACCTGAAGAAGGACATCGAGGCCCTGCTGGCCGCCTACAACGACCGGGAGGGCGTCACGGCGGCGTTCAACCTCAACCTGCTCCAGCGCATCAACCGCGAGCTCGACGCCGACTTCGACGTCCAGGCCTTCCGCCACTACGGCACGTACGACGTGTTCAGCGGCGCCATGGAGAGCTACCTGGTCAGCCTCAAGCCGCAGATCGTGAAGGTCGGCGCTCTCGAGATGAGCTTCCCCTTCGACGCCTGGGAGCCGATCCACACGGAGTACTCCTACAAGTACCTGCGCTCCGACGTGACCTCCCTCGCCGAGGACACCGGCTTCGAGTGCCTCGACCGCTTCGAGGACGACCGAAACTGGTTCCTCGACGCGCTGTGGAAGGTCCGCAAGGTGGGCCTCCGGACGCCGCCGCCCCGGGCTTGAGCACGGGAGGGCGAAGGCGCGGCGCGGCCCAGCGCGAGTCAGCGCACCATGGCCGCGCCGCGGACCACCACCCCCTGGGTCGGCGAGAGCTCGTCGTTCTCACCGCCGCGGACCACCGACCACCACATCAGGTTGCCCCGGTCCCCGTCCTCGGTGTCCCCGATCGGATCGTTCCCGTCGAAGAAGCTGCAGTCGTCGGTGAGCGGCGTCTCGTCGTCCGGGCACGGGCCGAGGCGCTCCGACACGTGGTAGAGGCCGAGGTAGTGGCCGAGCTCGTGCGCGAGCACGGTGCCGGCCAGGAACGAGCCCTCCCCGACCACCCCGGGCGCGTAGGCGACCACGACGCCGCTGTGGCCGGTGCCCTGGCGAAGCGCGGGGCCGGGCAGCCCGCCCGCCACGCCGAGGGTGTTGAAGCCGCTGCCGCCCTCGATCGAGCGGACCAGGAACACGTCCACGCGCCGCGCTCGGCCATCGCCGCCCAGGCGCAGGAGCCTCGCGAGGTCCGTGTCCGTGCCGGAGCCCGCGTCGAGGTCCAGGATCCGGAAGCGCGCGGCCTCCTCGGGAGGCAGCTCCGCGTAACTCACGTCGCCCCGGGCGACGCCCGCCTCCCCGAGGATCCCGAAGGTGCGCTCGAGCGTGCCCTGGAGCCGCTCGTCGGCGGGCGCGTCGGCGGCGCCGAGCCCGACGTCGACCAGGAAGATGCGCAGGTCGAGGGCCCCTGCCGCGACCGCGCCGCCCGGCGCGCGCCGGAGGACCACGCTGCGGCGGTAGCGACCCCGGGCCGGCGCGGGCCCCGTCGGGACGATGCTGAAGGCGTAGCGGCCGGCCCGGAGCGGCACCCGGTCGCTGTTCGTCACGCGCAGCGCGACCGCCTCCTGGGCCCCGGTCGGCAACCAGCGGATCGGGGGGTCGATGTTGTCGAGCACCGCGCCGAAGTCGAAGAGCAGCTGCTCCTCGGGCCCCACGACCTGCCAGAACGCGAGGGGGCTGTCGTTCGCGCGGACCCGCTCGGCCTGGAACGTCACGCTGACCGCGTCCGGCGGGACGGCGACGAGGGCGGTCGGCTCGGGCTCCTCCTGCGTGAGCTCGAGGTCCAGCACCCCGAGGTCCACCTCCTCGAGCACCGGCCCCTCGATCGGAGCGAACACGCAGGCCTCCACGGCGTCGTCGAGCCCGTCGACCCCCGTCTCGAGGCAGGCCTGGCCCGGCAGGCACGACGCCCCGGGGCCGCACACCCCGGCGCAGAAGCCGTCGACGCAGGCCCCCGACGTGCACGCCGCCGAGCTCGCGCACCGCGACGCAGCCGGCAGGCCCTCCCGCGGCCGTCCGCACAGCGCCTGCGCCCGGTCCGGCTCGCCGTCCCCGTCGCCATCCACGCGGAGGAACCGGCAGCGGTCGTCGGGGTCGTAGGGCCGGCAGGCGACCGACGACGTGCAGGGGACGGTGCACCGCCGCTCGTCTCCGTCGGTCCCGCAGATCCCCGACCGGCAGTCCGACCCCAGCACGCAGGGCGCGCCGTAGGGCGCGGGAGGAACGCCGAGGTCCCGGCACTCCGGGCAGCCCGGCGCCTGGCAGAAGCCGCGGATGCAGCTCGCCCCCTCGCCGCACTCTGCGCCGGTCCGGCACGCCGGCCGGCACCCGTCTCGGAAGCAGTGGTAGCCGTCCCGGCAGCCCTCCGGGGGGCAGGGGCCGAGGCAGAGGGGGAGCCCCGCGGCCACCGCGCAGGCCCCCGGGCAGGCCTCCGGGTCCTCCCCGCAGGCCCGGGCGCAGTACCCGCCGGGGAAGGAGGGGCCCTTGAAGCACCGCTCGTCGGGCCCGCAGTCCGTGTCCTCGGCGCAAGCGGCCCCGGCCAGGCCCGGGGGTGGTGTGCTCGAGCAAGCCGCGACGAGCGCGCCCCCCAGGACGAGCGCGATACCGGTCGCTGAGCTCGATCGCCGCGCTCGCCAGGTCATGGCGCGCACCGTATCGCTAGAAGACGCCGATCGAGAAGTGGAAGGCCCCGAAGGGCTCGTTCAGCTCCGTGCGCCGGTCGAGGTTGAACCCGTAGTCGAGCGCGAGCGGGCCGACGGGCGTCGCGATCCGGAGCCCGAGGCCCGCGGGCGGCCGCAGGGCGAACGTCACCCCGATGGTCGAGGGGTCGCGCCAGTGGTTCCCGACGTCCGCGAACAGGCCGGCCTGGACCGAGGCGACGAGGGGAATGCGCACTTCGCCGCGAAAGAGCATGAACATGTCGCCACCGAGCGTCACGATCGAGGGCTGGAGCCCGAGGAAGGCCACGTCCTGGGGCTGCACTTGGTCCTGGAAGAACCCGCGGAGCGTGTCGACACCACCCAGGAAGTACTGCCGGTTCGGGTAGGTCACGGAGTTGTCGGCCAGGTGCTGGATGTAGCCGCCACGGACCTGGCCCGCGAGGACCACGTCCCCGAGCGGGATGTAGCCGTTGGCCGTTGCGCCGAACTTGAGGAAGTTGCTGAAGAAGGGGTCGCCGTTCTCGTCGACGGCTTCCGTGGACAGGGTGTACGCCCACTCCACGGTGCCCGACAGGTAGATCCCGGTGGTCGGCACGAAGGGGCTGTCCCTCAGGTCGAGGATCGACTGGAGCCGGGTCGAGACGACCACCGAGTTGCCCTCGGGGACCCGAAGCAGCCGGATGACCCGGGGGTCGGTCTGCATCTCGCGGAACTCGTCGAAGTCCTGGATGTCGCCGAGAAGCTCCACGTTGTTCTGTTCGAGCTCCGCCGAGAGAATCAGCCGAAATGTGCGTTGTATAGGCGCAAAGAGCCATGAGAGAATCACGCCGTTCTTGTCGAGGCCGAAGGCTCGCTCGTTATCCCGCACGTGGACGAGGTCCAGGGCAGCTCGGAGGTTGTCCACCGTGCTGAAGCGCGGGATGGTGACCGAGCCGGTGATCCGACGCTCGAGCCGGTCGACCAGCGGCAGGGCGGTGATGTTCCGCTCCAGCACCGCGTCGGTGAAGAAGAACTGGAAGCCGACCTGTGCGCGCAGGCTCACCGTGACCGCGTAGCCGAAGAGGTTGCGGTAGCCGTACTCGAAGGCGGCCCGCACGCCCTGGCCCGTGGAGATCCCGGCGCTGAAGTCGACGACCTGGGGCAGGCGCTCGTGGACCCGCACGACGAGGGCCTTGCGCGGCTCCGGCACTTCGGGGTCGACGGGGGTGATCGACGCGCTGGTGAACACGCCGAGCGCGAGGAGCTCCCGCCGGCTGGCCTCCATCGCGCTCGGGCGCACCAGGTCCCCTTCCTGGAGGTGCATCGCGTCGCGGATCAGCCCCTCGTCGGTGCGCTCGGCACCGTCGATCAGGATGCCGTCGACGCGCACCGGGAAGCGCTCCGTGACGGTGAGGAGGATCGCCGCGCGCTGGCGGTCGCCGCTGAAGCGCACCGTCGGGTCGACCCGGGCGTAGAGGTACCCGCGCTCCTGGTACGCGTCCACGACCCGCTCGATCGCCTCCTCGAGGGCCAGGTAGCTGAACGGGTCCCCACGCCGAAGGCGGGCCACCTCGAGGAGGTCGCGATCGGTGAGCCGGGTCGCCCCCTCCGTCCGGACCTCGAAGAGCATCGTGCGGGGGCCCTCCAGCACGGGGATCACCACCCGGCCGTGGCGGGCGTCGAGCTCGTCGAGTCGGGCTGGGCCGACCTCGACGTCGAGGAAGCCGGCCGCCTGGTAGACCTCCTGGAGGTGCTCGAGCGCAGCCTGGTAGGCCGGCGCGTAGTACACGGACGCGGGGTCCGCCTCGAGGGGAGCCGGGACCGAGCGGGTCCGGCGCGTCTCGTCGCCGCTCAGGAGGAGGCGATCGACCGTGTCGCTGTCGACCGGGGCGAAGAAGCGGTCCGAGGGGAGCGCCTCCTCGACCACGCTGAGGAACTGGTCCTGGAGGTACCCGGGCGCGAAGTGGGTCGCGCCCGGGAAGGAGATCGACTCTACCCGGAGCTGTGCGCCAGGCCGGCAGTCGACCAGCAGGTCGACCGTCCCGTCTTCGGGTCCCCGGTGGCGGCTCACCGTCACCTCGGCGTGGTGGAACCCGTACCTCCGGAACAGGTCGACGGCCTTGTCCTCGAGCGCGCTCAGCACCGCTCGGGTGAGCCGCTCGAGCCGCAGCTCGAGCGCGCCTTCGAGGGCGCCTCGCTCGAGGGGCTCGTAGCCGCGCAGGATCACGCGGTAGCGGGGCCCGAGGCGGACCGGCAGGACGACCCGCGCCCCGTCCTCGTCCCGCTCGAGGCGCGGCTCGGCGAGGCGCGCCTCGAGGTAGCCCTCCGCTCGGAGCGCCTCCTCGGCCCGACGCAGCCCCTCCCGGAGGCGGCCCTGGTCGAGCGGCGCGCCCGGGCCGAGGCCGAGGGCGCTCCGGGCCCCACTCTGCGCGGGCAGCTCGTCCCCCTCGACGGTGAGCTCCTCGACCCGAAGGGGCTCCCCTTCCTCCACGCCGACGACCAGCACCTTTCGGGACGGGTCGTCCGTGTCGAGGAGCCGCACGGTCACCCGCGCGTCGACGTACCCGCGCTCGGCGTAGAGCGCGGCGACGGTCCGGGCGAGGTCCGGCAGCGCGCCCTCCTCGATCTCCGCGTCGGCGCCGAGGCCGAGCGTACGCTTGATGTCCAGCGCGCTCAGCACGCGGGCCCCGCGCACCTCGATGCGGCTCAGCACGATCCGGGGCCGGACCCGGATCACGAGGGCGACGCCCGCCGCGGACCTCACCGCATCGACCTGGACGTCGGCCCAGCGCTCGGTCGAGAGGAGGCGCTGGAGGGCGCGGCGCAGGGCCCGCCGAGAGAGGCGCTGGCCGACCTCGAGGCCGGCGACATCCGCGGTGACCGCCCCGGCGTCCCCCTCCAGCCGGACATCGACGATGCGACGGCCGCGGAGCTCCGGGGGGACCTGCGCTCGACCGGGGCTCGGCCAGAGCAGCGCGCCCCACAGCAACGCCATGGGGAGCCATCCCCTCACTCGAACTCCAGCCGATAGCCGAGGTCGAAGCCGAGGTTCCCGAACGCCGCGGTCCCGATCACGTTGTAGTTGTCGTACGACAGCTGGAACCGGGTCCTTGCGTCGAGCTGCCACTCCGCCGCGGCCCGGAACTCCCGCGCCTCCCCGAGGCCCGTCGTCGCGCTGAGCCGGACGCGGTTGGCGATCCGCTTGCCGATGCTGATCCGGGGCTCGCTGCGGCCGGTCCGCGGCGAGTAGCCCGTGGTCAGGCGGATGTCGTCGACGAGCGGCAGGGCGCGGCTCACCTCCCGGTCGACGCCGGTGACCGACGTCAGGGCCTCGAGCGCCGCGCTCGAAGCGAGGGACTGCCCCCCGCCCTGCTGGAGCTCACCCCGGGTCAGGCCGAAGGCCAGCAGGAACAGGATGTCCTGCTCGGGCAGGTCCGGCTCGCTGCGCGTGACGAGCTGCAGCCGCTCCGCGTTCCCGCTGGCGATCAGCGTGATCCGCCAGCTCGGAGCGCTCAGGTCGCTGCTTCGCCGCACCTCGGTCACCGCCTCGACGTCCACGTACGGCTCGATCCGCGTCGGATCGTCGAAGCTGATGATGCCCCGCCGGACGTCGAAGTCGTTGTTCTGGAAGAACAGGCGCCCACGGCTCAGCGCGAGCCGGCCCTCCACGCCGTAGCGCTGGTCGGTGCCGACGATCCGGAGCGGGGTCTCGTCGGCCGCGATCAGGACCTCCGCGTCCACGAGGTTGTTGCGGATCCGGAAGGGCGCCCGCTGCTCGACGCGCAGGTCGAGGCTGACCATGTCCGCCTCCGGGTCGTAGCGCCGCACGGACGCGCGCTGGCGGCTCAGGGCCCCCCGCACCGCGCTCGCCGCCACGTCGCCAAGGCTACGCAGCTCGATCGGTCGCGTGTAGGCGAAGCGGTCCACGGTCAGCACCCCGGCGAGGGTCGGGAGGCGCTCGCCGTCGTTCCAGCTCAGGCGCGCCCGGCCGTCGAAGGCGATGTCCACGCCCTCGATGGGCTCGACGCGGATCCCGTCGGCGTGGAGCTCCACCGCGTAGCGCTGGAGGCGACGGCCCGAGACGTCCGCGCTCCCCTCGGCCTCGACGCGCCCCCCGGCGGTCTCCGCGCTGAACCCCTCGACGGTGACCGAGCGCTCGTCGAAGCGGATCGTCCCTTCGATCTGCTCGACCGGCTCGTCGTAGCCCGCGAAGCGGAAGGCGCCCTCCTCGACGATCGCCCGTCCGAAGAGCTCCGGGTCGGCCAGGGGCCCGCCGACGTCGAGCCGCGCCCTCACCCGTCCGCTCGCGTGCTCCACCGCGCTGCTCAGGCCGGCCAGGACGGCGAAGTCGAGGTCCCCGTCGACCCGCAGCGCGAGGCCCTCCTCGAGCCCGGCCTGGCCCCGGACCCGGAGCCGGCTGCCCGGCCCGACGAAGCGCGCCCGACCGACCTCGAGGACGCCGGACGCGAGGGCCACCTCCACCGGGCCCTCGTTGCGCAGCTCGATCCCGTCCTGACGAAGCACGAGGACCGGCAGGCGGAGCTCGCCCCGCAGCGTCTCCGGCGCGAGGAGCGCCCCGTCGTCGAAGCGGACCTCCGCGCTCAGCCGCCCCTCGGGCTCCGGCGGCCCCTCCGGAAGGAACGGCGCGAGGTCGAGGTCGCCGAGCAGGAGTCGGCCCCGCACCGGGAGGACCGCGGTGCGGCCGAGCGCGAGGTCGATGTCGAGGTCGCCGTCCAGGCCCTGGCCGCAGATCAGGAAGGCCATCGGCGTCGGCAGGCGCGGCGTCGGCCCGTCGACCGTTCGGGCCGGCGGGTCCGGGGGCCAGCTGGCGCGGGCCAGGCCTCGACGGGCCTCGGGGCAGGCCTCGCCCTCCGGGATCTCCTCCCAGTCCCCGGCGGCCGCCACCCATGGGTCGCTCGGGTCCGTGAGGCGGACGTAGGCCCGCCCGTCGCCGAGGGGTGAGCCCAGGTAGGTCACGTTCGTGACGCCGACGTCGAAGTCCCCGTGCATCACCTCGGCGGTCCCGCCGACGTGCCCGAGAACACTGGCGACGCCCTCGACGCCCGGCAGCTGGTCCCCGATGCCCTCGATCGCACGCAGCGGGATCGCGTCGGCGACCAGGTCGATGTCGAGGTCACCGCCGAGGCGCATCCGGCCCGTGGCGCTGACGGTCGCTCCGTCCTTGTGGACCGTGAAGCGGGGTACCTCGAGCTCCGCGCCGGCGAGCCCCCGGTCCCAGTCGAGCCAGCGGTACCGGGCCTGGATCCGGCCATCGGTGAAGGCGTAGCCGCTGATCGAGCCGCGCGGCAGGCGGGCGTCGAGCGCGAGGTCGAGGGTGCCGTTGGGGGAGTCCCCCGGGTAGCCGTTCGTGTAGACGACGTCCGCCGTGCCTCGGGTGAGGCCTTGGTAGGGCTCGAAGCGCTCATCCTCCTCGAGGCCGAACACGGTGTAGAGGTCGGCGAGCTCCATCGCGTCGAGGTGGAGCCTCGTCGTCATCGCGAAGCGGCTGCTCCGGAAGTCGAGCACCAGGTCCTGGGCCCGGTAGGTGCTGTCGCCGCGGACCGCGCTGACGAGCGGGAACGTCACCCCGAGGCCGTCCGGGTCGAGGACCGCGTCCGACTCGACCCGGCCGAGCCGGAAGGTGTGGAAGAGGAAGTCGTCGAAGGCGAGGTGGCCGCGGACCTCGGGGGCGCCGAAGGTCCCGTCGACCGTGACCTCCGCGCGGCCGACCCCTCCGATCGGGAACGCATCGAGGGGCGTGATGTCCGCCAGATCGCCGCGCGGCGCGTGGGCCCGCACCATCAGGCGGTCGTCGAAGCCGAGGAACACGTCGGCGTGAAGGACGCTCCGCGGCATGTCCGCGGTCAGGCTCTCGAAGCGGATGCCGTCCGGGCGGATGCTCCAGCGACCGCCGACCGTGCCTTGGCGAACGCCCACGATCCGGCGCGAGCTCCGCGTCCGGAAGCCGTCGGACGTCACCACGAAGTCGTGCGTGCGCGTGCGGATCGGCCCGGCCAGGTCGAGGGGGTCGAGCGTCCCCGACAGGCGCGCGCGGCCGTTGAACATCCAGTCGACCAGGGCGTTGTCGGTCACGCCCAAGTCGTCCATCAGCTTGCCGAAGCTGAGGTCGTCGATGCCGACCTCGACGTCGAGGGGAAAGCCGGACTCCGGGTCGAGGCCGACGCTCCCTGCGAGGCGCAGCACTCCGCCGCGGTCGACGTTCTCGAGCCGGCTGCCGTCGAGGATCCGCACCTCCTCGGGGGTCGCGCGGAAGCGGACCTGCAGACGGGACCCGAGGCCGAACTGCTCGATCCGCCCATCGAGGAGGGTCAAGCCTCCTCGCGCCGTCTGCTGCCCGTCGATCGTCTCGAGGGTCCCGTCGAGCTCGACGCGGCCGAGCACCGGCGGGACGTCCACCCCGTCCGGAAACGGGATCCGGCGCAGGTGCCCGAGGTCGTAGGCCACCTCGACGTGGCCCTCGTAGCCCGACAGGCCCGGGGGCAGGGGCAGGCTCGCGTCCCGGGCTCGGACCGTCAGAGGCTCGCTCCGGACCTCGAGGTGGTCGACCCTGGCCCGGTCCGGGCCGACCTCCACGTGAGCGGCGATCCGCTCGATGATGTCGCGCCCGCCGCCGTGCACCACCCAGCCCCGACGGCTGCGCACGTCCACCTCGATCGCCGCCGATCCTTGCCGGACGGTCAGCTCCACGCCCGTCACGCCGCCGGCTCCGATCGGGTCGGCGTCGATGGTCAGGGTCGAGTCGACGACCCGGAGCTCGTCGAAGGGGAGCTCGGGTCGGCCTCCCCCCTCGGCGCCGTCGGTCTCGGGGAGGTTGCGGACGCTGCCGTTGCGGACAACGAGCCGGACCTGCCCTCGCCGCACCTCGATCCCGTTCAGGTCCACCGCTCCGCGCAGCAGGGCACGGAACGACGGCTGGATGCGCAGCTCCTCGGCCTCCGCGAAGCGGCCGTAGACCGGGTCGTCGAGCGTGATCCGCCGCGCGACGACGGTGAGAGGCACGAGCTCGAGGTGCACGGTGCCCAGGCGAGCCTCGAGGCCGAGCTCGTCCCGCAGGGCGGCGCTCGCGAGCTCCACGAGCCGCGTCCGGCTCGCCTCGCTCCGCACGAGCACGGCCGCTGCCAGCGGGATCGCGAGGGCGAAGATCGCCAGGACCCCCGCCCACGCTCGCCAGCGCCGTCCGCGCCGGGCCTGCCTCACTGGTGCGCCCGCCGATTCACGCCCTGCTCGTTCCGTGCTTCCGTGACCCCGAGTTCCTCTGGACGTCCACTAAGGGCCAAGGATTCCAAGGATAGAGGGGACCGGGGGGCTCGCTAGCCGAGGAGGGGCGCCGCGGTCGTGTCACACCTCGTCCGGATCGATGCCGAGCGCCCGCAGGCGCGCCGCGAGACGCTCGGCGCGCTCGCGCTCCTGCTCGGCGCGGTCGTGCTCCTGCTCGGCGCGGTCGTGCTCCTGCTCGGCGCGTTCGTGCTCCTGCTCGGCGCGCTCTCGCTCCTGCTCGGCGCGCTCTCGCTCCTGCTCGGCGCGCTCGCGACCCGTCAGGATGGGCACCCCGTCCAGCGTCGCCCAGCGGAGCCAGGTCGAGGGCAGGTCCTCGAACACGCCGTCCCACTCCACGAGGGACAGGCCCAGGGCCTCGAAGCGCGGGTCGAGCCGATCGACGTAGCGCTGGCCGTGCAGCTCGAAGCACCGGACCCGAACCTCGCCGAGGCTTCCGAACGGGGCGAACACGACGTAGTGCGCGACGCGGATGCGCTCGTAGATGGCCAGCTTGTGGTCGAGCTCGCGGCCCTCGCGGTTGCTGACGACCTCGACGACCACGTCCGGGGGCTTGCCGTAGCGCCAGGTGAAGTAGCTCCGGCCCCGCTTCGCCTTCACGTCGGCGGGCAGCCGGACGTCGGCGCTCAACAGGTGGTCCGGGACCAGGGGTGGGTCCTCCGGGTGGAAGAACAGGCCGACGTTCGCCATGGCCACGAAGGGTCGCGGTTGGCCGTCGGCGTCCACCGGTCCGGGCCAGGAGTCGTGAAGCGCCGACGCCAGGAGCCGCTGCATCTTCTCCTGGTAGACGCCGTCCAACGGGGCCGCGTCCTCCGTGACGAGGAGCTCCTCGTCCGGCCAGAGGTCGTCGTCGACCTCCCCGGGCGCGTGCTCTTCCACCCCGTGAAGGTACCACCCCCGGGGAACCGCAGCTTCTCGGAGCCCCGGGGCCCGCCTGGTACGATCCGTGGCATGGACCCTGGCTCCTTCCTCCAAGGCCGCTCCCGGGAGACCGCGATCCACCGGGACCGCACGGGGCGCTGGTTCAACGACGGGGTGGAGATCACCCACCCCGGCCTCGTCGCGGCCTTCGACGCGTGGCTCAAGCCGGCCCCGGACGGCAGCCGGCGCTACTGCCTCTCGAACGACATCAACTGGGCGTACGTGGAGATCCAGGGTCCGCCCCGGTTCGTGCGCCGGGTCGAGGTCACCGAGGCCGGGATGCTCCTCACGCTGTCCGACGGCACGCGGACGCCCCTCGATACCGACAGCCTGCGCCAGGGCCCCGACGGGGCGCTCTACTGCGATGTCCCGGGCGACATGACCGCCTGCTTCGACCGCCACGCCCAGCAGAGCCTCGACCCCCTGGTCGAAGAGGACGAGCGGGGGGTGTTCCTGCGGATCGGCGGTCGCAAGGTCCGGCCGCCGACCGTGCCGTAGATCCTGCTCTCGATCCCGCGCGGGGCACGCCTTTGCGGCCGCCCGCTGGTGCCCGGCCAGGCCGCGCCCTACGTTCCGGCCATGCGTCGGACGCTCGAGCCGGGCGAGCTCGCGGCAGCGGTGATCGTGGTCGCGCTGGCCGTCCCCTTCGTCTACCTCTTCTCCACGGCGTTCGCCGATGGCGAGGTGCGCCGCATGGAAGCGCCGCTGCGGGCGATGCTCGGCGACGCCTACGACGCGCTCCGGTCCGGCGAGCCGGTCCCGCAGCACTACCTCGGCGACGACCGCCGCGCGCCGGACTTCAGCTTGCCGCGGGCCGACGGAAGCGAATGGCGCCTGTCGGACCATCGCGGCAAGGTCGTCGTCCTCAACTTCTGGACCGTCACGTGCCGGCCCTGCCTCGAGGAGATGCCGAGCCTGATCGCCCTTTCCCGCATCCTCCGCTATCGGGACGACATCGAGCTGGCGACGATCAGCACCGACGCCGACTGGGCGACGGTGCGGACCGTGCTGCCGGAGCAGACCCCGGTGACCGTGCTGCTCGACCCCGACAAGGCCGTCGTGGAGGAGCGCTTCGGCACCCGTCTCTACCCGGAGACCTGGGTGATCGACCCGGAGGGGGTGATCCGCCTCCGGGTCGACGGCGCCCGGGACTGGTCGAGCGCCGTGGCCATGGACGTGTTCGAGAGCTTCCTCTGAGCGAGCGCCTCCGACGCGCTAGAAGCGCCGCGTACGGCAGGCGCGGGCGGCGTCCGCCGAGACGCGGTTCGCGCTCTCCGTCGTGATGTCGCCGCGGTGGACCGCCCGGGCGAGGGCGCGGTCCGCGCAGCGCTCGTAGCCCCGACAGAACCAGTAGCCGGCGGGGCTCCCGCAGGCGGGCTCGATGATCGCGTCGGTCTCTACGGCGCTGACCACGGTTCGGTAGGCCGCTCCGTCCGTCTCGAGGGAGTTGGACCAGAACGCGACCTGGACGTCACCGGGGGGCGGGTCGTCCACCGTCAGGGTGGTCCCGTCGGGGAAGTACGGTCCCAGCTCCTCCAGGGTCATCAGCACGTTCCGGTTCAGGTCGGGGAGGGCGAACTGGAAGAGGCCCTCCCGGGTGATGCCGGCGAGCTCCGGCACGAAGTCGTTGGCGAGGCCGACGTAGACGTCCTGCACGCTCGTGAAGTACGTGGTGTCCACCACGCTACCGCCACGGGCTTGTCCCGCGGTCATCGCCTCCCCGAGGTAGCCACCGGCGACGACCACCTCTCCGATCTCCCCCAGCCACTGGGCGGCGAAGAAGCCCATGCTCGCGTTCTGACCGTTCACGAGGACGATCAGGTCCTCCTCGGCGAACTTCCCGGCGCATGGGATGGCCTCGGGCGGTGGGTTGAACAGGAGGAGGTCGGTCAGAGCGACCGTGTCCGTCATGGTCTCGAGGTCTCTTCCGCGCAGCTCCGTGACGTTGTTCTGCGTGTACCAGAGAGGGTCGCTCAGGAGCTCTCCCGTCACCGGCGACTGCTGGCAGCTCGCCTCGTAGGGGGTGATCAGGCAGGGCGGCACCGGCGCCCCGGGCGGGAAAAAGAGGTCGCCGATGATGCTGCGGCCGAGCTCGGCGACGCCCCGGAGCTCGTTGACCGCTGGCTCGATCGCCAGGTCCCGGTAGATGAAGCGCGTGTCGGCGAACGGCGCGCCCGGGTTGAGGTACTGCGCGAACCACTCCCCCTGGCCAACGAACCCGCCGAAGTTGTTCCGGAGGTCGACGATCAGGCGCTCCGAGTTCGCGCAGGCGTACTCTCCGGCGAGCTGGACCTCCTCGAACCACGGCTCCACGAAGTCGAAGTTGAGCTGCAGGACCGTGGTGTCCTGACCGAACTGGACGACCCGGGCGCCGTCGGTCAGGGGGAGGATCTCGGTGATGTACTTGTTCCGTTCGGACGGCGGGACCTCGGTGTAGCCGAGGAAACGCCGCAGGCGCGGGCCGCGGCCGCCCGGCGGTCCGCCTTCGGCCCTGTCCACCGCGTTGCGCTGCGCCATCAGCTCGAAGGACGCGGCGATCGGACCCGAAATCCCGCGGGCCGCCTCGTGGAGCTCCCGCGGGTCGGACGCGGTGCGGACGAGGTCCACCAGGCCTCCGGGCGGCGGCGGGGGCGCCATCGGCGGGGGCGGCCAGGCGTCGAAGCAGAAGTCCTGGAACTCCTGCGTGCTCGAGGGGACCGGTCCGCCGCCGAACCCGACCGCCCCGTAGGTGGTGAACACCCAGGGCAGGGTCTTGTGGACGCGACGACCGCCCCGCGTCTCGAGGAGGAAGTCGACAGCGCGCTCCTCGGGCAGCTCCCCGAGGGGGCCGAAGCGAACGCTCCAGGTGCCGAACTCGAGGGCGCCCATCAGGTTGATGCCGGCGCTGGCGTCCTCCCGACGCACTCGTTCGCCCCAGTCCCGGAAGTAGTCGAGGACGGGGACGCCGTTGATCTTGACGACCCGGAGGCCCTCGAGCGCCGACAGATCGATGCCGGTCGCGTCGCGGTAGAAGTCCGCGAACTCGACGAAAGGCTCCTCGAGATAGATCACCTGCTCGGGCGCCCGCCACCAGCGTGTCCGGGCCCAGGTCGATCCGAAGTCGAGCGGGATGAAGGGGAAGACCACGTCCGTGTAGCAGGACGGCCCGATGTACACCCAGTGGAAGTTCCGGAACTCGCGAAGGAGGTCCTGGAAGGCGAGGAACTGATCGTAGTCGCTCGCGAAGGTGGCGGCCTCGATGGCGTCGAGGCGAGCCCGCCAGCCGTTGAGGTCGTCGTAGTTCCCTCGAACCGTGGAGAACTGGTCGACGGTCTCCCGGAAGACCTGAACCTGGTTGTCGCGATCGCAGCGCACCGGATCGCTCGGGTCGTCGCACCACGGCACGCTTCGGTAGCACGCCAGCACATCGTCGTAGCTGAACGTGGCGGCGCGCGTGAAATCACACACATCTGGCCCGAGCGCGTGCGCCGCCGGAAGCTGGGGTGCCGTCCATCCCGCGATCGTAGCGAAGATCGTGAGCACGAGGGTCGGCCCACATCGTTGCGTCATCATGTGCACTTGTCTCTCCCGGTCCTGGATTCGACGCTGAAAGGCACACCGGCGGCCCACCTCACCGTCCACGTTACGTTGGCAGATGCTTCATCAGTCCGGAGAGCGGCGGTGACGTTCCTGCCTCGCTCTGACGGCTCAATAGCAGTACTGATCGCTCTCTAACGGCTTAGCCTCGATCCTCTTTCCCCGGATCGGGCGCCCCCTGCTCGACCTGATGCCATCCTCGCCCGAGCCCGGGCCCCGGTCCATGGGCATTTCTCGCCAGAGGCGCGAGAGCGAGTCATGAAGCGCGGCGTGCTGCCTGCAGGCGAGCGCGAGCTCGCGCCGCAAGCGCGGCATCCGAGCCGAAGGCGCGACCACGGGGAGTCACGCCGCGCTTGACCTGCGTGGCGCTGCCCCTACGCCCTTGGCGGGGAGGTGGCATGGGTTCCTACGCCGCGGAGTGGGCTCCGCCGTCGCCAGGCTCGACGGTGGCCTTCGTCACGATCGTCCTCGCGGTGCTGATGGCCATCGTGGCCGCGGCCGCGGTCGCCACCTGGCGGGCAGCACCGCAGCGTGCCTCCCGCGCCGCGGGGCTCACGGCGGCGGCCCTCGCCCTCTGGGTCGCCGTGACCGGGGCGTACGTGGCCAGCGGGGCGATCGGGCTCGGCATCCCAGCGTTCATGCTCTTCTTCGTCGGCTCGAACCTGGCCGCGGTCGTCCTGGCGTCGTCCCCCTTCGGAACGCGCCTCGCGTATCACCTCCCGCTCGTCGCGCTCGTGGGCTTCCAGGTCTTTCGCCTCCCCCTCGAGCTCGTCCTGCACGCGTGGAAGGAGACGGGGACGATGCCGGTCCAGATGACCTACGAGGGCCACAACTTCGACATCGTCACGGGCATCGCCGCGGCAGCGCTGATCGGTTGGGCCCTGGTGCGGCGAACGGACATCCCCCGAGGGGCCGCCTTCCTGTTCAACGCGGTCGGGTCGGCGCTGCTGCTCGCGGTGATCGCGATCGTGGTGCTGTCGAGCCCTCTGCCGGTGAAGAGCTACCCCGGCGCCCCGATCCTGCTCGCCTTCCACCTTCCCTACGCGTGGATCGCGCCGGTCTGCGTGGCGGGGGCTCTGTTCGGCCACCTCGTGCTGTGGCGCAGGCTGCTGTGGCCCGGCCCCGACCGACGAGAGGCCCGGGCGAGCGCCCCGGCCTCGGCGTGACGCCGGCGGGCTGATCCTCCTCGACCTGGCACGGGCTACACCTGGAGCGGGTGCCGCGGCGCCGCCTCCGCGTTCTCGCCGCGGAGCTCCCGCAGCACCTCCTCCGGGAGCGGGAACCAGCGGAGCATCTCGAAGTCCGCGGACAGCCGCGGCCGCTCCGCCTCGAGGTCCGCCACCTCCGCCATCGCCGCGTCCACGATGCGGCGCGCGTCCTCGAGGTAGGTCGACAGGATCTCCTCGGGCTCCGTCGCGTGGCGGGAGCGGAAGGCGAGCTTGCCGGAGCGGTAGGTCAGGTCGGTCAGGCGCATCGCCGGCTCGGGGCGACCCCGCCGGTGGTGCCACTGCCCGGTGGCCCCGTCGAAGCGGTAGTGGGGAAGGAGCTTGGCGCCGTCCTCGGCGACGAAGTGGACCGCGCCGAGCAGGAACCTGAACACCTCCTCCGACAGGAAGTAGTTGAAGTTCACGCGGACCCAGCCGGGCTTGATCCCCTCGCAACCGCCCACGATCTCGCGCTCGAACTCCTTGCTCGTGGCGAGATCGATGCCGAGGAGCCGGTGGCCGTACGGCCCCGCGCAGCTGCACCCCGCCCGGGCCTGGATGCCGAACAGGTCATTGAGCAGCGCCGCGACGTAGTTGTGGTGGAGGTAGCGGTCGCCGTGGCGCACCACGAAGCTCACGATCGAGAGGCGCCACGCGTCGGGGTTGCCGAGGATCCGGAGGTTCGGGTGGGTCGACCAGCTCGCGATCGCCCGGTCGATGAAGCTCGCTTCCCGGGCCCGGATCGCCTCGACCCCCACCGCCTCCTTGAGCTGGAACACCAACCCGGCGCGGATCGACTCGAGGATCGCCGGCGTGCCGCCCTCCTCGCGCACCTCCGGGTCGGTCAGGTAGCGGTGCTCGGTCGGGTTGACGTAGGCGACGGTGCCGCCGCCGGGCACGGCCGGGACCCGGTTCGCGAAGAGCGTCCGCTTGGCGACCAGCACCCCGGGCGTGCCCGGGCCGCCGATGAACTTGTGGGGCGACAGGAAGATCGCGTCCTTGTAGACGAGCTCGCCGTCGGGCCCGTCATGCGGCCCGTTCATCTCGATCTCGACGTAGGGCCCGGCGGCGGCGAAGTCCCAGAACGCGAGGGCCCCGTGGCGATGCAGCAGCACGCTGATCGAGCGGGTGTCGCTCCCGATACCGGTCACGTTGCTCGCGGCGCTGAAGCTCCCGATCTTGAGCGGGCGGTTCGCGTAGCGGACCAGCTCCTCCTCGAGGTGGGCGCGGCAGACCCGCCCGTCGGCGTCCTCCGTGATCGTGACCACGTCGGCGACCGACTCGCGCCACGGCAACTCGTTCGAGTGGTGCTCGTAGGGGCCGATGAACACCACCGGCCGTTCCTCGCGCGGGATGTGCTCTCTCAGGCCGTAGCGGTCGTCGAGCTCGCGCGGGATCCGGAGCCCGAGCACGTCGATCATCTTGTGGATCGCCCCGGTGGCCCCCGAGCCGCAGAAGATCACGGCGTCCCGCTCGTCCGCGGCCACCGCCCGCTAGATCAGCGCCCGGGCGTCCTCCCGGAACCGCGTCGTCTGCAGGCCGGTTCCGGACGACTCGGTGTGGGTGTTCGCGTAGAGCGGCATCACCTCCCGGCGCAGGAAGTCCTCGATGAAGGCCAACGACCGGCCTGACGCGGTGTAGTCCGCGTAGGTGACGCGTCGCGGGCCATAGGGCCCGTCCAGGACCTGCTCGTCCCCGATCACGG
This sequence comes from Sandaracinaceae bacterium, assembly GCA_050331215.1. GTDB lineage: Bacteria > Myxococcota_A > Polyangia > Polyangiales > Sandaracinaceae > JBHJHB01. The sequence goes on from JBHJHB010000067.1 coordinate 43,033, forward strand.
AGGCCCGGATCTCCTCGATCAACCGCTCCGCGCTGTCCTCACGCATGGCCTCTCCCCGCCGTACCACGTGTCAGCGTAGCAAGCTCGCCGCGCCGGCGACCTCCCACCCGCTACGTTCGCTACGGAAAGGTCTGTCCACAGTGCGCTACCTCGGCCGGCAAGGACGAGCGGTGCTGACCCGTTACGGGTCCTCCGTGCTGACGCTGTCGTTGGCTCTCGGCTGTGACTTCGCAGGCGAGGTCCAGTTCCCCGTCGACGCCGCGGCTCGCGACGCCGAGGTGGGTGTCGATTCCGGCGATCCCGCCCGGGATCTCGGGCCCCGGCCCGACGCTGGGCCCGACGCCGGACCCGATCCGTGCGGCGACGAGCCGTGCGGCCCCGGCGAGCGCTGCGAGGAGGGGGGCGGAGCCCCGGTCTGCGTCCCCAACACCTGCGAGGATCTCGACTGCGGCGCGACGGAACGCTGCGAGCCCGCGCCCAGCGGCGCCGGCCACGTCTGCGTCGACAACACCTGCGCGGACGACGTCGACTGCCCGACGGAGCGCTGGTGCGATGTCGGGGGTGGGGGGCTCTGCCAGGAGGACACGTGCACCCCGGGGGCGGTCCGGTGCAGCCCCACCGAGGAGGTGGAGGAGTGCCCGGCCAACGGCGCGGCGTTCCGGGTGCGCTACGCCTGCGGGGGCGCCGCCTACGTGGAGAGCCGCTGCGTGGAGGACGGGGGCGACGTGTACTGCCCGTGCCAGGACGACTGGGACTGCCCGGGCTTCACCGAGTGCGACGTCGACCGGTGTGAGGGCACCGGCCAGGAGCCGACGTGCTTCCTCGAGCCGGCGCCCTTCACCGAAGTGCTCCCGTCGCTCGAGCCAGGCTTCCCCTGGGGCGGCACCCGCATCGGCGACCAGGACGCCACCGGGAGCCCGTTCCCGGAGTCGGCTCAGGCCGTGATCACCCCCTTGGTCGTCAACCTCGATGACGACAACGGCGACGGGCGGATCGACGAGCGGGACTTCCCCGAGATCGTGTTCATGACATTCTGCCCGAACGTCAGCGGCGGGGCCCGCTTCCAGAACTACGGCGTGCTGCGCGCGGTCCACGGCGGAGGCCCGGATCGCGGCGAGGACTACTTCGCGGTCTGTGACGACAAGGTATGGCAGGAGGGTGACCCGGTTGACAGCCTGACTTGCGGATGCCAGGAGGGTGAGCTCGACCCGACCTCCACGCCGGCCGCGGGCGACATCGACGGCGACGGAGTGCCCGAGATCGTGGTTCCGACCGACGGCAATCGGCTCCAGCTCTTCGACAACACCGGGGAGCTGCTCGCGCTGAGCAGCGCCAGCGTCACGGGCGGGAACCAGGGCGTCTCGATCGCGAACGTGGACGGTCGGGGCCCTGCCGAGATCGTCGTCGGGCGCCAGGTCTTCAGCGTGGCGAAGGACCCCGGGGGGACCTGGGTATTCGTCGACCGCTGGGAGGGCAGCCTCTCGACGGGGAGCAACGGCCAGGGCCCGATCGGCTGCGTCGCCGACCTCGATGGCGACGGGCGTCAGGAGGTGATCGCCGGGACGACCGCCTACCGGTTCCCGGAGGCGCCGGCCGGCGCCGACAGCCGGGCCGACTGCACGGGCGGAGAGACCGGCGACGAGGAGCTCTGGTGCGACGGCGACCTCGCCGTGCTCTGGGATGGCCGGGACGTGAACGGCAGCGTGGTCGACCGGAACGGCTTCTGCGCGGTGGCGGACGTGTGGGGCGCCAGCGCCGACGACCGCCCCGGGCCGGGCAACCCCCTCGACGGTCGGCCCGAGGTCGTCGTCGTCGTCAGCGGCCAGATCCAGATCCTCGACGGGCAGAGCGGGGAGTTGCTCCTCGACCAGGACTTCAGCGGCGAACGCAACGGCGGGGCGCCGAACGTCGACGACTTCGACGGCGACGGCTTTCCCGAGATCGGCACCGCCTTCGAGCGGGCCTACTACCTCCTCGACCTCCAGGTGCCCACGACCGACTGCCCGGCCTGGCCCGACACCTTCGAGGACGGCATGGGCACGCCACCCGGCAACGCGCCCCGGAGCCCGCCCGGGGCGGCCTGCGCGACCGACGCCGACTGCGGCGACCCGACCCAGTTCGCCTGCAACCGCGCGACCGCCGCGTGCGTTTGCCTCCACAACGGCTGGTCGAGGGCCACCGAGGACGACTCGAGCCGCGTGACCGGCTCGAGCGTCTTCGACTTCAACGGCGACGGGTCAGCCGAGGTCATCTACAACGACGAGTGCTTCTTCCGCGTCTACGCGGGCCTCGACGGCGCCGTGTTCTTCAAGGAGAACAGCCCGAGCCGGACGCGAACCGAGAACCCCGTCGTGGCAGACGTCGACAACGACGGCAACGCCGAGATCGTCTTCGCGGCGAGCAACGAGTCCGGTTTCTGCAGCGAGGGAAACGACTTCAACAACGGGATCGAGGTCTGGGGCGACGCGAGCGACGCGTGGGTCGGCGCCCGGCGCATCTACAACCAACACAGCTACCACGTCACCAACGTGTTCGAGTCGGGCGGGGTGCCCGACCGGGAGCCCGAGAGCTGGCTCGCCTACAACGAGCGCGTCTACAACAGCTACCGCAGCCAGCCTCGGAACCCCTTCATCCTCGCGCCGGACCTCGTCGTGGGGGCGATCCAGCTCAGCTCCCCCGACGCAGCCTGCGGCACCCTCGGGACCACCGTCGACATCACGGTCCGCGTGGTGAACCAGGGCGACCTCCGGGTCGGGCCGGGGCTGATCCTCGGCTTCCAGGGCACCTGGTCGAGCCCGACCCTGACCGAGCCCCTCCACGCGGACGCGGCGATGACGCCCCTGACGGCCAGCCTCGCCACGCCCCTCGAGCCGGGGGAGCAGGTCTTCCTCACGGTCCGCTACGACGCGATGAACAACAGCCCGATGGTGCTGCCGGACGAGATCGAGGCGACGATCGACGCCGACGATCGCGAGCGGGAGTGCCGCGAGGACAACAACAGCCTCGCCCGCGAGGTCATAGGCGGCCCGGTCGTCCCGGATCTCGAGGTCGCGATCGAGGACGTCGGCGCGGACTGCCCGACCAAGCCGGTCGAGACCACGGTGCGCAACGTCGGCAGCGTCCCGGCGTCGGACATCGTCGTGCGCTACTTCGCGGGCAACCCGGAGGCCGGCGGTACCGTCCTGCACGAGGAGACCGTCCCCGGGCCCCTCGCCCCGGGGGCGAGCACCACCTTCACGGCGATGATCCCGGACTTCCCGGCGCTCGCGGTGATCATCTTCGCCGTGGTCGACCCGGACGACCGCATCCCCGAGTGCAACGACGGCAACAACAGCGACCGCGCCGACGAGCGCTTCGGCTGCCTGGGGTAGGGCCGAGCCGCCCTCGGACGGGCCTCGCGCGAGCGTGGGACCTGGGCTAGGACGATCTTCATGTCCACCGTCCTTCGCCTGCTTGCTGTCTACCTCGCCGCCCTCCTGACCCTCGCCCTCGCCGGGTGCGAGGAGGAGGAGGAGCCCACCACCGACCGCTCCAGCGAAGAGACCGAGGCGGAGTCGGCCGAGGACGAGGACGAGCCCGAGGCCGAGGATGAGGAGGAAGGGGAGCAGGCCGCCGACCGCGACCGCTCGCGGGACCACGTCGACCCGATCGAGCAGGCGATGGACCAGCTCCCGCGGGTCGCCCCGACGCGCGAGGAGAGCGTCGAGGCCTGCCGCCGCGCCTACGAGGAACAGGCGGGCTTCCTCGGCCAGCTCGCTGCCGCGGGGGGCCGCTCGGCGGAGATCGCGACCAACCAGGACCTCTTCGTCGAGGGCTGCCAGCACCTGCCCGAGAGCGTTCAGCGCTGCATGGGCCTCCAGTACCGCATCAATCACATGGACGAGTGCCGCTCGGCGACGGCCTCCCTCGAGGGACCGGCGCGAACCCTCTATGATGGGCTGGGGCGCACGCGAGACGTACCGGCTGCCGCGGCGCCCGGCTCCGAGTAGACACACCGACGCGCGCGAGAAACCGACGCGCTACCGGCTGCGAGAAACCGTCCAATGTACGTCCCCCCGTAGCAGGCGTGAGCGGCCGCTCTGCGCTTGTCTGGAGCCGTCCTCGGAGCGAGGACGGCTCCGATAAGACGCCCTGAGAGCAAGCGTTGGCCATCGATTGGCCAGATCGGCGTCCGATCCGGCGGAGATGACGCACCGATGCGCCCGTCCCCGGTTCTCGAGGACGTGCTCAGGCCGTGGGGGCCATCTGTCGGTCGACAGGTGGGGCCGCAGACCACCGTCCTGTCTCGACGCGCCTGTCTCCCAGTTCAGGCCTCGCTGGGTTGGGTGCAGCAAGCCGACGAGCCTTGGGGAGGCGGTCGGCCGCACCCGTGGCACGCCCGAACCATCGCCTGCGCGGGGCTCGTGCCCTGCGCGCGTGCCGCGAGCCAGGCGAGTATGGGTCGAGCTCCTCACCCATCTCGTCGCCGGGCATCGGCTCGTAGTAATCGAGCCACGTATGGTCGAGACCGCGCTCGATGTCCTCGAGGACGCCCCGCCGCACGTCCTCGAAAAGCGCACGCCGACGCCGTCGGGGCTCCTCGGTGGGGTCAATGCTGGGCGGGCGCTCGGCCACGAGGCGTTGCCAACCAACTTCCATGCCGGTCGATGTCGCCCCGCTTCGGTCGCGCCTCGGCTCGGCAACTGGCGGCGTGTGGCGGCGAGCTCGCCGCCAGGGCGGCCGCCCGATTCTCCGTTGGTGGACGGTTCGTGTGTGACACCTCTGGACCCGATTTCGCGTAC
>JBHJHB010000068.1:0-79525 GCA_050331215.1 Sandaracinaceae bacterium
CCGCGCGCCGGGCCGCGGCACGGGCGCCCGCGAGTGACGGACGGGCCCACGCGATCCTCGGCGACGCGCTGGTCGCGCTCGCGCGGACCGAGGAGGCGCGCGCGGCGTTCGAGGAGGCGCTGCGTCGCGATCCCGGCCTCCCGCGGGCCGCCCGAGGGCGTCGGGCCCTGGGGGCCGCTGCGTCGCCCTGACGCCCCGTATCGTCGGCTGCTTCGTCGCGCATGGGGCACGCCGACGCTAAGGTGTGGGCGCTGTGCGATTCCTTCTTGTCAGCCTCCTGCTGCTGTGTGCGGCGGCGCCGCCCGTGGCTCACGCCCAGCAGGGCTCCTCTCCGGCCGACCAGCTGTCGATTCCGGCCCCTCCCGCGACCTACGACGGGGCCGAGGCCTCGCCCGACGTGCGCTACCCGGTCCCGTCCCCGGGCCGGGTGCCGGTGACCGCGCGGGACGACTCCACCGACGTGCGCATCCCGAGCCGGATCATCACCCGCATCCGGGCCCTCGACGCGAGCCTGCAGGCGCTCGCCGCCCGGAGCGGCAGCCACATCGTCAACGCGATCCTGTCGCTCGTGACGGGCGGGGTGACCATCACCCTCGGCGCGCTCAACAGCGACAACTTCCCCGCCTACCTGTACGTGTACGGTGGGGTGTCGGCGCTGCGGGGGATCCTCGAGCTGACGCTGACACCCAACCCGCGAGGTCCCGCGATCCGGTTCTCCGTGATGCCGATGCGCACGCCCGAGGAGGTGCGGGATCGCCTTCGCTTCGGCGAGCGCACCCTCAGCCAGCTCGCCAAGCGCGCCCTGACCAGCCGCGTCCTCGACGGCTCCCTCAACCTCGCGGTCGGCCTCGCCGTCATCCCGGTCCACCTGGCGCCCAAGAGCTTCAACGTGGACAACACCCTCGACTACTTCGTGCTGATCGGGGCCGGGGTCGCGGTGATCAGCGGCATCGTCACCCTCGCCAGCACGTCGGCGGCCGAGCAACGCTGGTCGGCCTACGTCGAGCTCCGGGAGCGCCTGCGCCGGGAGCGCGAGGAGGAGCGGGAGAGCAGAGCCGAGCGCGGCGACGTGGTGCGCGACGATCTCGAGGACGAGCTGAGCCTCGACTTCCTCGAGCTGACGCGACCGGAGGGCCCACGGCTGGCGTGGCGCGGCACCTCCCTCGCCGTCACGTTCTAGCGGGCCGCTCAGCAGCGGCGCCGGCGCGCCCGGCTACCCGTGCCCGAGCCGGTGCGCGTGCGGCGGGCAGCCCGCTGCACACGCCCACCCTGTTGCCCTGCGGGCCGGCGGGATGACATGGTCGGTGTCGCTCGGGACGGCGTGCCCGGGCGCCCGGACCCGATGACCCTGGTCGCCACCTTCCTGCTCGGCGCCTCGCTCGTCGCGACGGTCGTGTTCCTGCTCGGCCTCGCGGCGACGGTGCGCCACACCGCGCGCGCACCGGCCCCCCTCCCGCCGGGCCCGGCTCCCGCCGTCAGCCTCCTCAAGCCGTTGAAGGGTGACGAAGAGGGCCTCGCGGAGAACCTCCGGAGCTTCTTCGCGCAGGACTACCCGGGCCCGGTCGAGGTGGTCTTCGCCACGGCCGAGGGCGACGACCCGGCGCTCCCGGTGGCGCGCGCGGTGGCCGCCGAGTTCCCGCACGTCCCCGTGACCTTCGTGCGGAGCGACCCGGGGTTCGGGCTCAACCCGAAGGTGGCCAACCTGGCCAGTGCGCTCCGGGAAGCCCGCCACCCCCTGGTGCTCCAGTCGGACGCGAACGTCCGGGTGCGCCCGGACTACCTCGGCCGGGTGGTCGCGGAGCTCCTGACCGAGGACGGGGCGCTCCTGAGCAGCATGGTGGTCGGCTCGGGTGAACGTTCCGTCGGGGCGGCGCTCCACAGCCTCCAGCTCGGTGCGTTCACCGCGCCCGGGACCGTCTTCGCGCTGACGTACTTCGGCATCGTCTGCGTGATCGGGAAGTCGATGCTGTTCTGGCGGAGGGACCTCGCGGAGGTGGGCGGCCTCGAGCGGGTCCGGGACCTCCTGGCGGAGGACTACGTCCTCGGCCGGGCCTTCCAGCGGGCCGGCAAGAAGGTGCTGCTCAGCACCACGGTCGTGGAGAACGTCAACGCCGAGGCCTCGCTTCAGCACTTCCTCAGCCGCCACGCCCGGTGGCTGAAGATGCGGGCCGTGGTCCACGTGCCGGGCTTCGCGATCGACCTGGTCGCCAATCCCCTGGGGATGGCCCTCCTCGCGTACCTCGTGAGCGGCCTGAACCCCTGGTTCCTCGGCCCTGTTCTCGCGCTCCTCGTGCTCAAGCCCCTCGGCGACAACGTCCTGGTGAGCCGGACCCGAGGCGCCCCGCTCGCGTGGCGCCACGTCTGGCTGTCCCCGGTCCGCGACGTCCTCCTGCTGACCCTCTGGCCGTACGCGGCGGTCAGCCGGTCCGTCGAGTGGCGGGGTCGGCGCCTGCGCCTGGGCTGGAACAGCCGCCTTCGCCCGAACGACGGCTTCTTCGCGCGTCGCTGGGCCCGCCGCCTCTGGCCGGCCCGCGGCTGAGCTGGAGCGCCGTCCGGCGCCGGCGGCTCAGTGGGCCTCGTTCCACGTGCGGCCGAGGCCCGCGTCGACGACGAGGGGCACGTCGAGCTCCCACACGGTCTCCATCCGGTGCTTGACCATCGCCGTGAGCCGCTCCTCCTCGCCGGGCGCAGCCCCGAAGACGAGCTCGTCGTGCACGGTGAGCAGCATCCGGCTCCCGAAGCCGCCCTCGTCGAGGGCCTCCTGGATGCGGACCATCGCCACCTTCATCAGATCCGCAGCGCTCCCCTGGATCGGCGTGTTCCGGGCCATGCGCTCGGCCCCCGCCCTCAGCCCGCGGTTGCGGCTCCGGATGTCCGGTAGGGTGCGCCAGCGCCCGAGCAGCGTGCGGCAGCCGCCGCTCCGACGCGCTCGCTCCACCGTCTCCTCCATGAACCGCGCGACGCCCGCGTAGCGCGCGAAGAACGCGTCGATGTAGCGCTTGGCCTCCGTGCGGGAGATGCCGAGGTTTCGGGCCAGGGCGAACTGGGTCTGCCCGTAGATCTCCGCGTAGTTCACGGTCTTGGCCTGACCCCGCATCTCGCGGGTCACCGCGGCGGGCTCGACGTCGAAGAGCGCGGTCGCCGTCCTGACGTGGACGTCCTCGTCCGCGCGGAACGCGTCGACCAGCTCGGGGTCTCCGCTCAGGTGGGCCAGCACCCGGAGCTCGATCTGGCTGTAGTCCGCGCTGAGCAGCGACCACCCCTGCCGGGCCACGAACGCATCCCGGATCGCCCGCCCTTCGTCCGTCCGGATCGGGATGTTCTGGAGGTTCGGGTCGCTCGAGCTCATCCGGCCTGTCGCCGCCACGGCCTGGTTGAAGCGGGTGTGGATCCGCCCCGTCTCGGGGTGCACCTGCTTGGGCAGCGCATCGAGGTAGGTGCTCTTCAGCTTCGTCAGCGACCGGTGGGCGAGGATGATCGCCGGCAGCTCGTGCTCGGCCGCCAGCTCCTCGAGGACCTCCTGGTCCGTGCTGCGCGCCGTCTTCGTGCGCTTGATGACCGGGAGCCCGAGCTCGTCGAACAGCAGCGTCTCGAGCGCCCGCGGCGACGAGATCTTGAACTCCTGCCCGGCCGCCCGGTAGGCCTCGCGCTCGAGCTCGGCGATACGGGTCTCCGCGTCCGTGCTGAGACGGGCCAGGTGCTCGAGGTCGATCGCGATGCCCTCCCGCTCCATCCCGGCGAGCACCCGGGCGAGGGGGATCTCGACGTTCGCCAGGAGCGGCAGCAGGCCCTGGCCGACCAGCCGTGGCACGAGGATCCCCTCGGCGGCCAGGGCGATCTCGGCGCGGGCGGCCGCCCAGTCCCCCACCCGCTCCACCGGCAGCTCGTCGAGGGGCGTGCGCTTCCTGCCGCGGCGCTCGGTCACCGCGTCGTAGGCCTCCAGGCTCCGCTGGAGCTCGGTCTCCGCGACCGCCTCGAGGGAGTGGTTGTGCCGCTCCGGGTCGACCAGGTAGCTCGCGAGCATCACGTCGAAGCGGATCGAGGTCGGCTCGACGCCCAGGCGGCCCCACAGCAGCAGCTCCCGCTTGGCGTCGCCGAGGCAGAGCTCGACGTCGGGGTCCGTCAGGAGCGGTCGCACCAGCTCGAGCACCTCCGCCTGCGGGAGCTGCGCCGCCCCGTCGAGCACGCGGTGGGCGAAGGGCACGTACGCCCCCTGGCCGGTCGCCCAGCTCACGCCGAGGCCGACGGGGTGGGCGGTCAGCGGGTCGTCCCCCTCCGTCGCCGTGTAGAGGCTCAGCACCCCCGCTCTGCGCACCTCGTCGACCGCCTGGCGCAGCGCCTCGAGGTCGCCGATCGCGGAGAACGAGGCCGGCTCCTCGACCCTCGGGGCCAGCTCGCCGATCAGCTGGTAGAACTCGAGCGTCCCGAACAGCGTGCGCAGCTGCTCGTCGTCGGCGCCGCCATAGCGGAAGGCGTCGCGGTCGAGCGTGACCGGCGCATCGGTCCGGAGCGTGACGAGGTCGCGGGACAGGAACGCGTCGTCCCGATGCTCCTCGAGCTTCCGGCGCACGGCCTTCTTCCCCAGGTCGTCGAGGTTCGCGTAGAGATCCTCGAGGCTCGCGTACGTCCCGAGGAACCGGGCCGCCGTCTTGGGGCCGACGCTCGGGACGCCGGGGACGTTGTCGGAGCTGTCGCCGGTCAGGGCCAGGTAGTCGCGCACCTTCGAGGGCGGCACGCCGAGCTTCTCCTCGGCCTCCGCCGGGCCGTACACCCGCTCCCGGGACTCGTCGTAGAGGAGGACGTCGTCGGCGACGAGCTGGAGCAGGTCCTTGTCCGCGCTGACGATCACGGTGCGCAGACCCGCCTCGCGGGCCTGGCCGACCAGGGTGGCGATCAGGTCGTCGGCCTCGAAGCGGTCGGCCCGGAGCTTCGGGACGGCGTAGGCGTCGAGGACCTCCTCGAGCCGCTTCATCTGGTCGATCAGGTCGACCGGCGTCTCGCTCCGGGTCGCCTTGTACGCGGCGTAGAGCTCCTTGCGGAAGGACGGGCCCTCGGGGTCGAGGGCGACGGCGAAGAGCACCGGCTCCCGCTCCTTGATGAGCTTGAGCAGCATCCGGGTGACGCCGAAGACGGCGTGGGTCGGCTCCCCGCCCGACGTCGACATCGGTGGCAGCGCGTGATAGGCGCGATAGACATACCCGGAGAAGTCGACCACGTAGAGAACGTCAGCGTCGCCCCGGGGCGGAAGCGAGGTCGCCATGGCCCGCCATCATAGGTTCCCGCCGACCGCACGCCGAGGCCCCCGACGGTCGCAGGACGCGGCCTTGCTGACGCCCGACGCCCCATGCTAGAGCGCGCTGATTCGCGGAACCCCAAGGAATGTTTGAAACTCTGAGCAAGGGCTTCCGTGCCGCCCGCCAGCGCCTGGCCGGCGTCGCCGAGCTCACCGAGGAGACGATCGACAAGGCGCTGCGCGACGTGCGCCTTTCCCTCCTCGAGGCGGACGTCGAGCTGGGGGTCGTGAAGCGCTTCCTCGCGAAGGTGAAGGAGGAGGCGCTCGGCCAGGTGGTCAAGACGCGCGCCAAGGCCGGCTCCAAGCGCGTCACCCTCGGCCCCGCGGAGCAGTTCATCGGCATCTGCCAGAAGGAGCTGACCGCGATGATGGCGGTCGAGGGCGACCCGATCGCCTTCGCCCGCCGACCCCAGCCGACCGGGAGCATGATGGTCGGCCTCCAGGGATCGGGGAAGACCACGAGCGCCGGCAAGCTCGCTCGCTACCTCCAGAAGGAGGGCCACAAGCCGCTCCTCGTGGCGGCCGACGTCCAGCGCCCGGGCGCGATCGAGCAGCTCCAGACGCTCGGCGAGCAGATCGACGTCCCGGTCTTCGCGATCCCCGGCGGACGCCCCGTGGACATCTGCACCAAGGCGATCCCGGAAGCCCGCAAGCGCAAGCGCGACACGATCATCTACGACACCGCGGGGCGCCTCGCGGTCGACGAGCCCCTGATGGAGGAGCTCGGCGAGATCCGCGCCCAGACCAAGGCCCAGAACATCTTCCTGGTCGTCGACGCGATGATCGGCCAGGACGCGGTCAAGACCGCGAAGGCCTTCCACGACCGCCTCGGCTTGAGCGGCGTGGTGCTCACCAAGCTGGACGGCGACGCCCGGGGCGGAGCGGCGCTATCGGTCAAGGAGGTCACGGGCGCGGGCGTCCGCTTCGTCGGCACCGGCGAGACCCTCGACCGCCTCGAGCCGTTCCGCGCCGAGGGGATGGCGAGCCGGATCCTCGGGATGGGCGACATCGAGGGCCTGGTCCGGGACTTCGAGGACGTCGTCGACCAGGAGAAGGCGGAGAAGGACGCCCAGCGGATGCTCAAGGGGCAGTTCTCGCTCCACGACTTCCTCGAGCAGATCCGCATGCTCCAGCAGATGGGGCCCCTCCAGGACATGCTGGAGAAGCTCCCCTTCTTCCAGGACAGCGTGCCGGAGGGCTTCCAGGTCGACGGAACCGAGCTGAAGCGGGTCGAGGCGATCGTCAGCTCGATGACGAAAGAGGAGCGCCTCAAGCCGGACCTGTTCCAGGAGGCGCGGGGGCGCATCACACGGGTCGCCAAGGGCGCCGGCCGCAGCGAGAAGGACGTCGTCGACCTCCTCAACCGCTTCCAGTTCATGCGCCAGATGATGGGGAACATCGGCCAGCAGGCAGGGATGCTGGCCAAGGTCCCGGGCATGAAGCAGCTCGCGATGGCCAACCGCCTGCGCGACGCGGTCAAGGGGGGCGGCGCCCTCGAGGGCAACCCGATGATGGAGAGCCTCGCGGGGCAGCTCCTGGAGTCGGCGGTGGCGGACCAGGGGGGCCGCGGCGCCGCGAACGTGCGCCGCAAGACCGTCAGCCGCTCGAAGAAGAAGCAGAAGCGGCGCCGACAGAAGCAGGCGCGCCGCAAGTCGCGCGGGTCCTGAGCGCGAGAGGAGGGACGATGGGACGCTGTCTGCTTGGCTTCTGCCTGGTCGGCCTGCTCGGGGGGTGCGTGGAGCGCGCCCCGGAGCTCTCGCCGGCCGACCGGGAGCGGGTACAGGAGTACCTCAGCACGTCGGCCACGGAGCCGGAGAACCCGCTCCGGGTCACGTTCGCCGAGGGGGTGGAGCTGACGGGCTACGACCTGTCACCGGACCGGGTTCGGCCCGGCCAGCCCTTCACGATCACGCTCCACTGGCGTGCCGACCGCGCGCCGGGGGCCGGCTGGCTGCTGTTCACGCACCTCGAGAGCGCCGGGGGCGGACACTTCAACGCCGACGGGGCCACCGACAACCCGCTCGTCGAGCAGGCCATGGTCCGGGAGCTCTACCCACCCTTCCGCTGGCAGGCGGGGCAGAGCGTGCGGGACCCGTTGCGCATCCGCCTCCCCGAGAGCTGGCGAGGGGACGAGGTGGTGGTCTACGCGGGGATCTACCGTGGCGACACGCGCATGGAGGTGACGCGGGGGCCGAGCGACGGCGAGAACCGCGTCCGCGTGGCGGCGATCCCGGTCGGGGACGAGGCCGCGACCCGCTCGGGGGCGAGCGGCAGCCCGGTCCGCCGGCCTCCGCCCGCGGCCCGCGCGGAGCGGGCCTCGACGGAGATCACGCTCGACGGCGAGCTCGAGGAGGCCTGGGAGAGCGCCCGGCCGACGTCGGCGTTCGTCAACTCCACCAACGGCGCCCCGGTCGAGGGCCTCACGGCCCAGGGCCGCTTCCTCTGGGACGACGACCACCTCTACGTGGCGGTCGAGGTCGACGACCGGTCCCTCCGCAGCGCGATGACGGCGCGCGACGAGCACCTCTGGGAGGAGGACGTCGTGGAGGTGATGCTGCAGCCGCTCGGCGAGCGCACCGCCTACTACGAGATCCAGGTCGCGCCCACCGGCACGACCTTCGAGACGCGCTACGACGACCGGCGCCTGCCCCAGCCCTACGGCCACGTCGACTGGAACCCGGACGTCCGGGTGGGGGTCTCGACGCGCGGCACGGTCAACGACGAGACCCCGGACGAGGGCTACCGGGTCGAGCTGGCGATCCCGTGGTCGTCCCTCGCCGTCGACGGCGAGCCGGTCGGCACGCCCGACGGCGGCGCGGTCTGGCGCATCAACCTCTTCGCGATCGACCGGCCCCTGGGCGACGGCGGTGCCGTGGCCGCGGCCTGGTCCCCGACCTACACGAACGACTTCCACGTCCCCCACCGGTTCGGCCGGGTCATGATGGCCGCGGACCGGGCCGCGGTGGCCGAGGTGCCCGAGGTGCCCATCCCCCGCGTCGCGCCCCTCGGCCGCCGGGAGCTCAACCCGGCGAACACGCCCGCCGCGACCCCGCGCGCAGCCCAGGAGCTGCAGCGCAGCTACCGGCAGCCGGGGAGCCGCCTCGCCGTTCCGCCGGCGGAGGCCCGCTGAGGGCAGGGCCGCACCGCGGCCCCACGTGGAGGTGGGCGCGCCCCGTCCGCCCCGGACGGCGGGCGACCCGGAGGGAGCCGCCGGAGGGGGCCTCACGCGCTGAAGGCGGTCCCGCTCATCCGGGCCGGATCGATCCCGGCCCGCGTGAGCGCCTCGCTCCACCGCTCCTCCGGGGCGGTCTCGAACACGAGGGGCTCGTGGAGGTCGACCGGGATCCACACCCCGCGGGTGAACTCCCGGTCGAGCTGCCCCGGCCCCCAGCCCGCGTAGCCGAGCGCCAGGAGGCAGGTCCCCGGGCCCTCCCCCCGCGCGATCGTGGCCAGCAGCCGCCGGCTGGCGCTCACCGCGAGCCGCTCGCTGACCGAGACCGCCTCTCCGAGCATGTCCGGCTCCACACCTCGGGGATCGAACAGGATCCAGCCGCTCTGAGGCGCGACCGGGCCACCGAAGTGGACCGGGGTACCCTCCGCACCCTCCCCGAACTCGAGCTTCAGGAGGTCGGCCACCTCGGCGAAGGTCACCGGCGCGGGGCGGTTCACGACGAAGCCCAACGACCCGTCGTCGCTATGCTCGACCAGGACGATCACCGTCCGGTCGAAGTTCGGGTCCTTCAGGGCCGGCGAGGCGACCAGGAACCCGGGGGAGAGGGTTGACGGCATCTCGCCTGAACCCTGCCATCCCGGGCGACGGCATGCAGCAGACCCCGCGTCGGCGCCGCCTTGCGTGGCTGGCGCACGGCGCGATACACCGGGGTCGGCAGCGAGCATGCTGAGGACGCGAATCATCGCGGGCCCTGCCGCGCTGGTCGTGGTGAGCGTGGTCTTCGCCGCCTTCCTCACCCTCCTGACCCGCGCGGAGACCTTCGTCGATCCCCTGCGAGTGGTCCCGGGGCAGCCCGCCCCGGTCACGCTGCGGCTGCCCCGGGTCCGCCTTCCCTCCAGCCCGCCGGGCGCGACCGGTCGAGCGCTGGTCGTGGCCCGGGGCGAGGTGGTCCGGGACCCCGCGGTCGCGGGCCTGGTGCGCTCCGTCGAGCGAAGCCGTCGCCCACCGCGCACCGTGGATCTGCTCGGCGCGGGGCTGATCGGGTTCCTCCTCCTGCTGAGCCTGCTCTCGTACCTGCGGAGCGTGAGCCCCGGTCGAGGGGCGCTGCTCCGCGTGCAGCTCGGTCTCCTCGCGCTGACGTGGGCGCTCCTCGCGGCCTGCAAGGCCATCCTGCTCCTGACCCCCCTGCCCGCGATGGTGCTGCCGCTGGCGGCGATCCCGATGTGGACCGCGATGGTGCTCGACCGCAGGAGCGGTTTCGCCCTCGCCGTGGCCGTCGCGCTGTTCGGGGGGGCGCTGGTCCGCTTCGACCCGGTCGCGCTCGCCGTGTCCGTCGCCGCGGGGCTCGCGGCGGTGCTCGTGGTGGAGGACCAGCGGCGGACCACCCGGCTCCTGCTCGCCGGCGTGGTGGCGGCCGTCGCGGGCGCGGCGATGTACCTGGCGGTTCGCCTGGTGCTCGACGGCGCCGTCGATCCGGTGGGCGAGCTGGGGCGGCCGTGGTCCTCGGGCCTCCTGGCGTCGGCGGCGGGTGGGCTCGGTGCCGGGGTGCTGGCCTTCGTGCTCCGCCCGGTGGCCGTCCTCGCCCTCGGCGCCGTCAGCCGGGCTCGGCTCCTCGAGCTATCCGACCTCGACCAGCCCCTCCTGCGCCGGATGGCCGAGGAAGCGCCGGGCTCCTGGGAGCACTCCCGGGCGATGGCCAACCTGGCCGAGGCAGCCGCCAACGCGATCGGCGCCGACGCCCTCCTCACGCGGGTCGGCGCCTACTACCACGCCCTCGGAAAGACCTGCCAGGCCAGGTACTTCGTCGAGAACCTGGGGCCGGGGGAGGCGTCGCCGCACCGGCAGCTCCCGCCCGACCTGAGCGCCGATGCGATCATGGCCCACGTGGTGGAGGGCGTGAACATCCTGAGGCGCGGCGGGGTGCCGGAGCCGGTCGTGGAGTTCTCCTACACGCACCACGGCACGAGCGTGATCGAGTACTTCTGGCACAAGACGCTGGAGGGGGGGAACCCGCGGGGCCGCAAGGAGGCCTTCTTCCGCTACCCCGGGATGAGGCCCCGGACCCGGGAGACCGCGCTCCTGATGCTGGTCGACGCGATCGAGGCCGCCTCGCGCACGGTCGACCCTCCGGAGCGTCCCCAGTTCGAGGATCTCGTCCAGCGGATCGTCTACATGAAGCTCCGGCAGGGCCAGCTCGACGAGTCGGGCCTCACGCTGGCGGAGCTCCGGACGCTGTCGAGCCGGATCGTCGACTCCCTCTGCAGCATGTTCCACAGCCGCATCCGCTATCCCTGGCAGGACAAGGAGGAGGGCGGGGAGGACCTTCCGCTGCCCGGGGTGGCCACGGAGGAGGACGTGGCGCGCGCCCGGGAGGCCGACATCGCCGACGCCGACACGGACGAGGGCCCCGCCGTCGACACGGCCGAGGACTGGGAGGACGACACGATCGCCGGGGAGCCGCCCCGCGTCGAGCCACCGCACGGGCCCCGGGACGTGCCGCCTCCGGAGGAGACCTGAGGGCTCCCGGCGCTGCGCTCGGGCCCACGAGCTTCCCGGCATCCGGAGCGTCAAGGTGAGGCTCGGCAGGATGGCGGACCGTCCCATCGCCCTCTCGGTGGCCTTCTACGGCGGCCTCTCCGGGCTCGCTGGGCTGATCGCGGCGTGGCGAGGCCAGAGCCTGCAGTGGGCGTCGTCGCCCTGGCTCGGGTGGCCGAGCCCCGCCATGGCGACGGGCGTCTCCCTGGCCCTCGGCGCGGTGCTGGCGCTCGTGGCGGTGCTGGGGGCGCGCTGGTCGGTCCGACGCTACGGCTGGGCGCGGACGCTCCACGTGGAGCTGCGACGCCTCCTCGGCCCCCTCCCCGTCCCGACCGCGCTCGCGTTCGCCCTGACGAGCGCCCTCGGGGAGGAGCTGCTCTTCCGCGGGGCGCTCCAGCCCTGGCTCGGCTACGTGCCGGCGAGCGTGCTCTTCGGGCTCCTCCACGTCGGCCCCGACCGCCGCTTCGTCCCCTGGACGGTGCAGGCGGTGGGGATGGGCTTCGCCCTCGGAGCGATCGTCCAGGTGAGCGGGGTGCTGTGGGGAGCGGTGCTCGCCCACGCGGTGGTCAACTTCGTCAACCTGCGGTTCCTGGCGAGCCACGATCCGGCCAACGATGACGGCGCGGCGCTGCCTCCGTCCCTCGTCGCGCGGCGGGAGCGGCGGGCCTGACGCCGTCGAGCCCTCCGTCGGGCTGCGCCGGACAGGACGCCGCGTTGACGCCCGGGTAGACTCTACATAGTGTCGTCGTTCGAACAGCCGGGGTGGCGTTGAGCGTCCAGGACTCCGACATCAAGACGCGGGTCACCCCGCTCGAGAAGCTCCGTCCACAGCGCACCGGACATGACTGCCTCGTGGTCATCTACTCGTCCGACCAGCGGCAGTTCGGCAAGCGCTACGTGCTCGACTCCTCGGAGCCCCTGACCGTCGGTCGCGGCCAGGAGAACAGCGTCGTCCTGGACAACGACAGCGTGTCTCGGCGCCACTGCCGCATCGAGAAGCGGAACGACCAGTGGTTCGTGGTCGACCTCGACTCGACCAACGGGACCTACGTCAACGACGTCCAGGTGACGGAGTACCAGATGCGCCGCGGCGACCAGGTCAAGGTCGGCGACACCATCGTCAAGTTCCTCTCCGGCTCGGACCTGGAGGCCCAGTACCACGAGACGATCTACCGGATGACGATCGTCGACGGGCTCACCCAGATCCACAACAAGCGCTACGTGATGGAGACGATGGAGCGCGAGATCCCCCGCGCCCGACGCCACTCGAGGCCGCTGACGCTCGTGATGTTCGACATCGACCACTTCAAGTCGGTGAACGACACCTACGGCCACCTCGCGGGCGACTACGTGCTCAAGGAGCTGGCCCAGCTGGTGAAGAACCGCCTGCGCCCCGACGATGTCGTCGGCCGCTACGGGGGTGAGGAGTTCTGCGCCCTGCTCCCCGAGACCCCCCTGCTCGGCGCGGCGAGCATCGCCGAGGACCTGCGCCGGCGGGTGGAGGCCAACCCCTTCACGTTCGAAGGGGAGGCGATCCCCGTGACCGTGAGCCTCGGCTGCGCGGAGCTGCTCGGCGACCAGGACGTGCTGGCGTTCCTCAAGGCGGCCGACGACAAGCTCTACGAAGCGAAGCGGAGCGGCCGGAATCGGGTCTGCTACTGACCCTCCCGAGCCCGTCACCGCGGCGGCCCGTACGGCACGGGCTCCGCCATCGCGAACCGGCGTACACACGGTCATGAAATCCGTAACTGCAGTGTTGCAAACCCGTCGGTGCGACAGCACGGCGCAGTCACGCCAGCCCGTGGCCGGGGTTCGTCGACGATCCTCCTCGCTTGGAGGGGAGCGGGCGGGGCTGGCACATGTCCCCGTTCGGGGTCCTAGGAGCTGGCACGGTTCTCGCTCGGCTTCGTGACATGCGGTTCCTCCACAGCCAGGCGACGCACATCGGGCGGCGGGACAACAACGAGGACCAGCTCCTCCTACGCCCGACGCAGGGCCTGTACGCGGTCGCGGACGGCATGGGGGGCTACGAGGGCGGCGAGGTCGCGAGCCGCCTCGCCCTCGAGACCCTCGACGGCTACGTCGAGCGCGCCAACGGGGCGATGGTCCTCGACGCGGTCGACGGCGGGCTGATGCGCGGGCAGCTGGAGCTCGCGATCCGCATGGCGGACCGCGCGGTCCGTCGCGCCGCGCAGGGCGGCCTGTCCCGCATGGGCACGACCCTCGCGATGCTCGTCGTGCAGGACGACCGGGCCTTGGTCGCCCACGTCGGCGACAGCCGGGTCTACCGCCTGCGCGACCGCGAGCTCGAGCCCCTGACGCGCGACCACTCGCTGTCCGCGGAGCTCGAGGCCGCCGGCTTCCAGGGCCCGACGGTCGGCCGCAGCTCCACCCCCTTCGGCCACGTGGTGACGCAGGCCCTCGGCCAGGGCCGGAGCATCCAGCCGGACTTCCGGCTGGTCAGCGTGCGGCCGGGCGACGCCTTCCTGGTCTGCTCCGACGGGCTGACGGACGTGCTCGCGGACGACGACCTCGAGGCCATGCTGGGCGAGGACGAGGTGACCGCAGGCTCCCTCGTGCGGCTCGCCTTCGAGCTCGGCGGCCACGACAACATCACGGCGATCCTGCTCCGCGTCGTCAGCTGAAGCCACGGCGGATGCGGAGCACGTCGGCCAGGTCGAAGGACCGTCCGAGGGGCTCGAGCTGGGGATCCAGGAGATCCTGCTCCCGCACCGTCCCTTCCCGGTAGGCCTCGCACAAGAGCGCCCACCACGCGTCGTGGTCGTCCGGAGCCGCGACGTCCGCCGCGAAGGGAGGCGCCGGCGTGGGCAACGGCCCTTCCCCCGCCACCAGCACCCTCCGCACCGCGGCCACCGCGGCGCGGTCGTCGTCACCGAGGGCCTGCTCGACCAGCTGGTCGAGGGCGCGGAGCCACTGCGCCTGCGCTTCGCCCGGCGGTGGTGCCACGCGAGCCATGGCGAAGGCGACCTGCGACGGCGTCGCGCCCCGTTGCTCCCACGTCTCCGCCGGCGCGCGAAGCGAGAGGCGAGCCCCCGCCTCGAGGGCGTCGGCCGGGTAGCGAAGGAGCGACGCGAGCTTCAGCGCCTCCCAGTCCGCCCAGCTGACCGCCGGGACGCAGCGTCCCGCCCGAAGGTAGGCCTCCAGGCTCTTCTCCGGCTGCCCGGCGCGCCTCAGCGCGTGGGCGACCGTGACGTGGGCGATCGAGACGTCCGGCTCGATCGTCGTGTGCCGCGCACCCTGGGCAAGGTACTTCTCGATGCTGAAGTCCTCGCCCCAGTCATCGCTGGTCCACTCCGCGACGCACAGCCGGCACCACCCGTCGAACGTGCGGTGGACCAGGAGGACGTCCTGCGTGTCGGGGTCGTAGTCGACCACGGGCCAGGTGTCCTGGACCGGCGCCGCGCTCCGGTCGAAGGCGAGGTAGGTCTCGTGGTCGGTGCGATGAAAGGGGAGCATCAGCTCCGGGTCGAGGAAGTCCCGGGAGAGCCGCTGCGCGACCTCCCGCAGCGCCGCCTCGATCGTCGACCCGGGCCCCGGCCGGGCCGACAGCAGCGTCCCGTTGGGCAGGGCGCCGCCGTCGAACACACCGAGCACGAAGCGCAGGTCGGCCGGCAGAGGCGTCCCGAGCTGGTGCTCGAGGGCGGTGAGGTCCTTGGTCGCGGCCGGCCCCTCGACCCTCAGGCCCCCCTCCCCCGCGTTGGCGCGCACCCAACGGACGAAGTCCCGAACCCCTTGATGCACCGCGCGACGATAGCACGGGGGCGCGCCGCCCCCGCCGCCCTCACATGTAGACCTCGGTCACCGGGGCGTCGCCCTCGTCGGCCTCGTTCTCCCCGGCCGGCGCGGGCTCCGATACGGGCCCGGGCTCGGCCTGGGCCGCGGTCGGCTCGGCGGCCGCACGGGGCGGCGCGGCGACCCCGGGCTCGGCCTGGGCTCCCGTCGGCTCGGCGGCCGCACCGGCCGGCTCGGCGGCCCCGGGCTCGGGCTCGGGCGGAGCCGCCGGGGAGGACGCGACGTCCGGCGAGGCGCGCGCCGACCGCGGAGCCCGCTCCGGCTCCGCGTAGACGATCAGCTCTTCGCCGGGCTCGAGCTCGGTCCGGCGGCCGATCTGGTTGATGCGGCTCAACGACGCGGTCGAGAGCCCGAAGCGCCGCCCGATCGAGACCAGGGTGTCGCCTTCCCGCACCGTGTAGCGGAACCGCACCCGACCCTCCTGCTCCTCGTGGTACGCGAAGAACTCCTCGCTGCCGACGCCCAGGACCCGCGCGTCCTCCGGCGTCAGCACGAGCGCCCGGGTCAGGTCGACCCCCGGCGGGACGAAGAGCTGGAGCACCATCCCGGGCTGCAGCGCTGCCGCCGGGTCGAGGCGGTTCCAGCGGTGCACGTCCTCCTGCGCCACGCCGAAGAACCGCGCCACGTCCGCCGCGCGGTCGCCCCGGATGCATCGATAGAAGACCCGCCGCCGGCCGGGCACCTCCTCGAGCGGGCTCCGCACGGCGATCACCTCCGGGCTCTCGTCCGCGCCGTCCGCGCGCTCGGGGGGCGAGCGGCGCTGCGGGACGAGGAGCACCGTGCCGGGGCCGGGCTCCTCGTCCTCCGCCAGGTCGTTGAGGGCCCGGACCGCGCGCGGAGTGCTTCCGTGCTCCCGCGCGATGTCCGGCACCTGCTCGCCGAAGCGCACGACGTGGGGACGGGCCACGAGCGGTCGTGCGCCCTGACGCGCCCAGCGGAGCGCGAAGCGGTCGCCCGCGCCGGCTGGCACCCGGACCTCGCGTGGCCCCTCCCCCGGGGGCACGCGCCCGCGCCGGAGCGCGGGGTTGAGCGCCTCGATCGCCGCCAGCTCGACCGACGCCAGGCGAGCGATGCGCCGCAGGCTCGTCCCGGCCGGAACCCTCACCGTCTCCCACGTGACCGGCGCCTCCCGCTCCAGGTCCGCGAAGCCGAAGCGCGCCGGGTTCCGGGCCACGATCGCGCAGGCGAGGATCTTGGCGACGTACAGGTTGGTCTCGAACGGCAGCGCGTTCTCGAGGTGGGACAGCTCCCAGTAGTCGTTCGTGTTGTAGCGACGGATGCTGCGCATCAGGCGCCCGTAGCCGACGTTGTAGGCCGCCAGGGCCAGCTCCCAGCTCCCGAAGCGGTCGTGCAGGAGCTTCAGGTAGCGCGCCGCGGCCTCGGTCGAGCGCACCGGGTCGAGGCGAAGGTCGACCCAGTGGTCCCGGGTCAGGCCGTACTCCTCGCCCGTCGCGGGGACGAACTGCCACATGCCCGCCGCGCCGGCCCACGAGCGGGCGGTCGGGTCGTAGCCGCTCTCGACCATCGCGACGATGCGGATGTCGGCCGGGAGACCGTGGGCCGAGAGCGTGCGCTCGATCACCGGCCCGTAGCGGTCGAGGCGCCGCAGCCAGGCCCCGATGATGCGGCGACCGCGCGGGTCCTCCCGGAAGAACTCCAGGTAGCGCACGACCCGCTCATCCCAGCGGACCGGGAGGTCCGGCAGCACCAGGTCCTCGAGCCAGCTCAGGTCGGCCGGCGTTGCCCGGGCGGGGACGAGGGGGGCGGGAGGCACATCGGACGAGCTGGCGGCCGGTGACGCCGTGACGCGGACGCCGGTCGCCAGCGCGGGGCTCGTCGGCGTCGGGACGGCGAACAGCTCCTCTTCGAGGGCGCGGAGGGACAGGCCCTCGGCCTGGTCGTCCGCCCCGGACGATGGGGCTTGGCCCGCGGCGGGGAGCGCCGCGAGGCAGGTCGCGCCGACGAGCGACAACACGGGCCACCGCATGGCGCGGACCCTAGTCGCGCTCGGCGGTTCGAGCCAGAAAGCGCGCGCGCGAGACCCGCAGCGGCCGAGGCGAGGGCCCGGTGCCGCCGGCGCGAAGCCGTGCTCGAATGAGCGCGATGACGCCCGTCACCGACGCCCTGCGCGCGATCCTCGCCGCCGTCCGCCCTCTCCCGGTCGAGCGGGTGGCCCTCCTCGACGCCCTCGGCCGGGTGCTCGCCGAGCCACGGCGGACCCGCGAGGACGTGCCCGCCTTCGACAACAGCGCGATGGACGGCTTCGCGGTGCGGGCGGCGGACCTCGGTGGGCAGCCGGGGGTCCTGCCGGTCTCGGGGGTCAGCCGTGCGGGCGGCGGGGCGGCCCCGGCCCTCCCCGCCGGGGCCGCGATCCGCATCTTCACGGGCGCCCCCATGCCCGCCGGGGCCGACGCGGGCGTCATCCAGGAGGACACGGAGCCCGAGGGGGAGCGCGTGCGGGTGCTCCAGCCGCCGACGGCGGGCGAGAACGTCCGGCCGCGCGGCGAGGTCCTGCGGGCCGGGGGCGAGCTCCTGCCCGCCGGCGCGACGATCGGCCCGGGCGAGATCGCCGTCCTGGCGGGGCAGGGGTACGCGAGCCTTCCCGTCCATCGGGCCGCGCGCGTCGCGATCCTGTCGACGGGGGACGAGCTCCGCGAGATCGGCGCCCCGGCTCGCCCGGGCTCCCTGATCGACTCGAACCGCTACGCCCTCGCCGCGGCGGTCCGGGCCGCCGGGGCGATCCCGGTGATGCTGGGTCCGGGCCCGGACGATCCGGCGGCGCTGGCGGCGCGCCTCGCGGAGGGCCTCGACGGCGCGGATCTCGTGCTCAGCACGGGAGGGGCCAGCGTGGGGGAGCACGACCACCTCGCGGAGGCCTTCCGCCGCGCGGGGGTCGAGAGCACCTTCTGGAAGGTCCGGATGAAGCCGGGCAAGCCCGTGCGCTTCGGGGCCCGGGACGGCCGCCTGGTCCTGGGCCTGCCCGGCAACCCCGTGAGCGCGCTCGTGACCTTCGAGCTCCTCGTCCGGCCCGTGCTGCGGCGCCTCGCCGGCGATCCTCGGCCCTTCCGGCGCCGCCGGCGCGTCGTGCTCGCCACCCCGGCCCGCGCCCCCGCCACCCGCGCGGAGTTCGCGCGGGCCCGCTGGACCGCCGACGGCCGCGCCGCTCTGTTTCCGAAGCAGGGCTCCTCGGTCATCACCTCGATGGTGGCCAACGACCTCCTGGTGCTCCTGCCGATGGGGGCGGGGACCCTCGAGGCGGGGGAGGAGGTGGACGCCCTCGACGTCGGGACGGATGGCGGGAGCGCGACCTGGCCGATCCCGGACGACGTCTGAGGCCCCAAGGGTCGAGCCCCGGAGCGGGTCCCAACCCCCGCCGCCCACCCTCGTCCGCTCCTCGACGGAGCGGGGCCCGGCGGTACACTCCACCCGCCGGCGTCCGCGGGGCGCGGCCTGACTCGATGGACCTGCCCTCCGACCTGACCCGGCCCCTCCGCGCCACCGCGCGGCGGGTCCGCCTCCAGCGGGCAGTGACGGCCGGGAGCCTCCTCGCCCTGCCTGGCCTGGGCGTGGCCGCGGTGGTGGTCGCGCTGGCGAAGCTCGGGGCGCTCCCCCGCGGTGGCGTGGTCGCCTGGCTCGCGGTGGCGGCGGCCCTCCCCGCGCTCGGCGCCCTCGTCGGACTGCTGCGACCGCTCGGGCCGCTCCTCGCCGCGAAGCTCCTCGACCGGAGCCACGGCCTGCACGACCGCGTCAGCAACGCCGTCAGCTTCGCGGCCGGCGAGGAGCGGACCGCCTTCATGGCGGCCGCGATCCGCGACGCGGCGACGCGCGCCAGGGAGCTCTCGCCGCGACGCGCGATGCCGCTGTCCGTGCCCCGGGAGCTCGGGGTCGCGCTCGCCCTCGCGCTCGCGGTGGTCGGGCTCGGTCTGCTCGAGGTGCGCCGCGCCGTGGTGGTGGCGACCGCCCCGGGAGACCCCTTGGTCCCCGTGGTCCTCGGAGCCGACGACCTCGAGGCCTTCGACCGAGAGGTGCGGGACTTGCTGGACGACCCGGAGACCCCGGAGCCGGTCCGGACCCTCGCCGAGGAGGTCAACCGCCTCATCGAGGATCTGGCCGACCAGCGCCTCGACCGAGCGGAGAGCCTCCGGCGGGTCGCGGAGCTGGAGGCGCGGATCGGCGAAGCGCTGCCCGCGGACCGGGAGATGCTCCGGGAGAGCCTGCGGGAGCTCGGCACCGACCTGAGGCGGTCGGAGCTCGCGAGCGAGCTCGCCGAAGCCCTGCGCGATGCCGATGCGGAGCGCGGGGAGGCGGAGCTGCGGCGGCTCGCCGAGCGGCTCCGGGGCGAGCGGCCGGACCGGGCGGACCTCGAGGCCCTCCGGCGCGCCCTTCGCCGCGCGGCGGAGGCGCGGGAGGACGAAGGGTCGGACGAGCTCGCCCGGCTGGAGGAGGAACAGCAACGCCTGCTCCGGCGCCAGCAGGACAGCGAGGCGTCGCCGGCCGAGCGGCGGCTCCTGCGCCGCCGCCAGCGGGAGCTCGAGCGCCTGCGGCGAGAGCACCGCGAGGCGATGGAGCAGGCGCGGCGCCTCGAGCGCCTTCAGCGGGAGCTCGAGCAGGCGGCGGAGGACCTCCGGCGCGAGGCGGGCCAGGAGCGGGCCGCCGACGCGCTGTCGCGCGGGGCGGAGGAGCTCAACCGCATGGCCCGCGAGCAGATGAGCGAGGAGGAGCTCGAGCGCATGGCGCGCACGCTGCGCCAGCTCCGGGAGATGATCCGCCGGATGCGCCAGGAGGGCGGTCAGGGGGGCGAGCAGCAGGCGGGGGGCCAGGGCGAGCGCCTGCGCCGCTTCGTGCTTCGCGCCAGCGGCGAAGGAGGAGCGCGCCTGCTCCTGCCCGGCGGCCAGCAAGGACGGGGGCAGCAGGGCCAGGGCGGGGGAGAGGACGGCCAGGGACAGTCCGGCCAGCAGCAGGGTCAGGGCCCCGGAGGCCAGGGCGGCCAGGCCCGGGGCGGCGAAGGCGAATCACCGGGCGCGGGGGACGGGCAGGAGACGATCGTCCTCGGGGGCGAGGGCCCGACCACCGCGCTCCTGGAGATCCCCGGGATGGGAGCCCCGTCCGGGCTCCGGGACGGCCAGGGCGAGGGGCAGGGACAGCAGAGGGCGCCGGGCGCCGGGGTCGGGCACAGCGACGAGCGCCTGGAGGACCCCAACCTGATGGGCGGTCAGCACCGGACCGTCCGGGTCGAAGGGGAGTCCCGGGGCGAGGGGCCCAGCCGCAGCGAAGTCATCCGGAGCTCCGCGCAGCGCGGCTTCGCGCGCTCGGGCTACCGGCGCGTGTACACCGACTACCGAGACCACGCGGAGGAGGTGCTGGAACGAGACGAGGTGCCGCCGGGTTACCGGTTCTACGTGCGGCGCTACTTCCAGCTGATCCGCCCGCGCGAGCAGGGACCATGAGCGAGGACACGAAGACTCCCGAAGACCTGATCGCCGCGTTCCGCACGGACGCGGACGCGGTCCGCGAGGAGGTCGGCAAGATGATCGTCGGCCAGCGGTCGATCCTGGACGGCGTCCTGACCTGCCTGATCGTCGGCGGCCACGCTCTGCTCGAAGGCGTGCCGGGCCTCGGGAAGACCATGCTGGTCCGGTCCCTCGCCGATGCGCTTCACCTGCGCTTCAGCCGGATCCAGTTCACGCCGGATCTCCAGCCCGCCGATCTGCTCGGGACCACGGTCATCCACGAGGACCCGGACGGGCGCAAGGAGTTCGAGTTCCGCGCCGGCCCGGTCTTCGCCCACATCGTGCTCGCCGACGAGATCAACCGCGCCACCCCCAAGACCCAGAGCGCGCTCCTCGAGGTGATGCAGGAGCACGCGGTGACCCTCGGCACCACGACGCACCGGCTCGAGGAGCCCTACTTCGTCCTCGCCACCCAGAACCCCCTGGAGATGGAAGGGACGTACCCGCTGCCGGAGGCCCAGCTCGACCGCTTCCTCTTCAAGCTGCAGGTCGACTTCCCGGACCGCGACGAGCTCCACGCGATCCTCGACCGGACGACGGGCTCAGTGCGGCCCGACGTGCGGCCGTGCCTCGAGCGGGAGCGGATCCTCGAGCTGCGCACCCTCGCCCGGGACGTGCCGGTCGCGCGCCACGTCCAGGACTACGCCGTGCGGGTGCTCCAGGCGACCCACCCCGAGCACCCCGACGCGCCCGACAGCGTCCGGAGCTTCGTCCGCTACGGGGCGAGCCCTCGCGGGGCGCAGGCGTGCCTGCTGGCGGCCAAGGTGCAGGCGTTGTTCGACGGACGCTTCGCCGTCAGCAGCGACGACGTGCGGGCGGTCGTCAAGCCCGCGCTGCGCCACCGGGTGATCCTCAACTTCCAGGGCGAGGCGGAGGGCGTCCGCACCGACACGATCCTCGACCGCATCCTGGAGACCGTGCCGGACACCGCGGCCGGTTAGCATGCTCGGTTGGCGTCGAGGCCGTGAGCGGCGGCCCGCGTCCGCGACCCGGGCGCCGAAGGGCGATCTGTTCGACGAGGAGTTCCAGCGCCGCCTCGAGGTCCTCGCGCTCGTGTCCCGGCGGCTCGTCAGCGGTCGAACGCGCGCGGAGCGACGGTCGCGCAAGATCGGCAGCGGGGTCGAGTTCGCCGACCACCGGGGCTACACGCCGGGGGACGACTTCCGCTACCTCGACTGGAACCTCTACGCCCGCTCGGGGCGCCTGCTCCTCAAGCTCTTCGAGGAGGAGGAGGACCTCAGCGTCTACCTGCTGCTCGACGTGTCCCGCTCGATGTCCTTCGGACGGCCGGTCAAGCTCGACTACGCCAAGCGGCTGGTCGCGGCGCTCGCCTACATCGCGCTCGCCAACCTCGACCGGGTCAGCGTGCACACGCTGGCCGACGAGCTGACCGGCCGCCTGGCCCCGACCCGAGGCAAGAACCGGATCTTCAAGGTCTTCGACTTCCTGCGCCCGCTGACGAGCGAGGGCCGCACCGACACCGCGGCGGCGATGCGCTCCTTCGTCGCCCAGCACAAGCGCCACGGGATCGCGATCCTGGTCAGCGACCTCTACGACCCGGCCGGCTTCGAGGAGGGCATCAACACGCTCCGCTACCACAAGTTCGAGCCCTACGTGATCCAGGTGTTCGACGCCGAGGAGGTGCGGCCGCCGCTCCATGGCGATGTCCGCCTGGTCGACCGGGAGACGGGTCGGGTCCGGGAGGTCACCGTGACCCCGGCGATCCTCGCGCGCTACGCGGAGGCCCACCGCGCCTACCGGCGCCGCATCGAGAGCTTCTGCCTGGAGAAGCAGGTGCCCTACTTCGGGGTGGAGACCCGCGTGCCCTTCGACGACGCGGTGCTCGACCTGCTGCGGCGCGGAGGCCTCGTGGCCTGACGGGATGGAGCTCCTCGGCCTCTCGCTGTCCCAAGCCCTGATCGCCGGCGCCTCCTTCGGCGCGGCGGTCGTCGGGCTCTACCTCCTGAAGCTCCGGCTTCGGAAGGTGGAGGTGCCCTTCGTGCAGCTGTGGGACGAGGTCCTCGCCGAGACCCCGACCTCCCGCCTGTTCAAGACCCTCAAGCGCCTCCTGTCGCTGCTGATCGCCCTGCTGGTCGTCGCTGCCCTGGTGTTCGCGCTCGGCGACCCGCGCTTCGCCGGGGCGCGCGAGGAAGGGCGCACCACCGTGGTGCTGCTCGACGGGAGCGCGTCCATGCAGGCGAGGGACGTCGAGCCGGACCGCCTCGCCGAGGCCCGACGGCGGGTGGAGGGCTGGCTGCCCGCGCTCGGGCCGGCCGACCGCATGCTGGTCGCCCAGATGGACGCCGAGACCGTCCCGCTCAGCCCGCTCACGGCCGACCGGGAGATCCTGCGCGACAGCCTCTCGCGCCTCGAGCCGACCGAGCTCGCGGCGGACCTCGACGCCGGCCTCCGCTTCGCCCTCGACGTCCTGCGGGAGCACCCGCGACCGGAGGTGGTGATCGTCAGCGACGGTAGGCTCGGCCAGGTGAGCGAGGGCGTGGCAGCCCAGCTCGCGGAGGCCGGGGTCGACCTGCGCTGGTCCCGGGTCGGCGAAGGGGGCCGGAACGTCGCGATCACCGCCTTCAGCGTCCGCCGCTTCCCGCTCGACATCGGCCGCAGCCAGGTGCTGGTCGAGCTCTGGAACCCCGGGGACGAGCCGGCCGGGGTGGAGCTGACGCTCCTCGGCGACGGTGGCCCGGTCGCCGTCGCGCGCCTCCGCCTCGGGGCGGGTGAGCGCCTGCGGCGCTTCTTCGATGACGTGTCCGGCGCGGACCGGACGCTCGCGGCGCGCCTGACGCTCGCCGACGGCACGGCGGACGACCAGCCCGCCGACGACCGAGCCTACGCGCGCCTCCCGGCGCGGCGGAGGGCGCGCGTCCAGGCCGTGTCCGAGGGCAACCTCTACCTCTCGGCCGCGCTGCTCCTCGACGAGTACCTCGACGTGGTCGAGGTGACCCCGGCGGACTACCCGGCGGACGGCTCCTTCGACGTCACGATCTTCGACGGGTGGGTGCCCCCCGCGCCCCCCCCAGGCGCCGCGCTGTACCTCGCGCCTCCGGCGTCCGACAGCCCCGCGGCCCCCTTCGAGGTGCGCGGCGTCCTCGAGCGCCCCTACGTCGACCGCGTGGAGCGCGACCACCCGATCGTCCGCTTCCTCGCGCTCCGGGACGTCAACATCGCGGAGGCGATCGACGTCGAGCCCCGGGACGGCGACCGCGTCGTGGCGGCCGACCGTCGGGGCCCGTTGATCGTCGAGGGGACCCGGGACGGCCGCCCCTTCGCGGCGCTGCTGTTCGACGTGCGGGTGAGCGACCTGCCTCTGCGGGTCGCCTGGCCTCTGTTCCTCCTCAACACCGTCGACTTCTTCGCGCAGGAGGAGGCCGGCTACTTCTCGAGCTACCGGACCGGGGAGAGCTGGCATGTCCCCGTGCCCGCGGAGGCGGTCGAGGCGCAGCTGATCGGACCGGACGGCGAGAGCCGCGCCGTGCCGGTCGTCGACGGGCGCGCGATCGCGACCGGCCGGCGGGCAGGCTTCTACACGGTCCGAGCGGCGGGAGCGGAGGACCTCGTCGCCGCGAACCTGGGCCCGGCGGACGAGGCCCGGATGACCCCACCCGACGAGCTCTCGGTCGGCGGGCGGCCCCTCGAGCCGCCGCAGGCCCGCCCGCCCCGAGGCCGGGCCGACCTCTGGGTCTTCGTCGTGCTCCTGGCCGGCGCGATCCTGCTCGTGGAGTGGTTCACCTACCACCGGCGGTGGACGGTGTGAGCCGGCGCCGGCTGCTCCTCGTCGGCCTCGCGGTCGTCGCCTCGGCGGGCGTCGCGGCGGCGATCCTCGCGGTGACCCTCGGTCGGACCGTCGCCTTCTCTCTCGGCGGCGAGCCCTACGAGCTCCTCGCCCCCGCCTGGCTCGCGACCCTGGCCGCGATCCCGCTGCTGCCCTTGGCGCTGACCTACAGCCTCGCAGACCTGCCGCCACCCCAGCGGGCGCTGTCCGTGCTGTCACGCAGCGTGCTGCTCGCCGTCCTCGCCCTCGCTCTGGCCCGGCCGGCCCGCACGACGGACGCGACCCGGGTCAGCGCCGTCTACCTCGTCGACGTATCCGCCTCGGTCGCGAGCGGCTCGCTCCAGGCCGCGCGCGCCGCCGTGCAGGAGGCGGTCGACCAGCGCGGCGACAACGACGTTCAGCTCGTCACGTTCGCGCGACGCGCCCGCGTCGTCCCGCTGGGCGCCGACGGCGCGGTGCCCGAGCTCACGCGGGCACGCGGCGACGATGGCGCCGGGAGCGACCTCGCCGGTGCGCTCCAGCTCGCCTACGGCCTGTTCCCGCCGGGGCACCTCCGGCGGGTCGTCCTGTGGAGCGACGGGGCCCAGACCGAGGGCGACCTCCTGAGCGAGGCAGCCCGCGCCGCCGACTTCGGGGTCGAGATCCACGCCGCGCCCTATCGCCAGGGCACCCCGCCGGAGGTGGCGGTCACGACGATCCGCATCCCGGAGCGGCTGCGGGTCGGGCAGCCCTTCCCGGTGCGGGCCACGATCTTCAGCACCAGCCAAGCGGGGGCACGCGTGCGGCTGTACCAGGGGGAGACGCTGAACGGCCTCGACGGGGTCCGGGACGTGACCCTCGAGCCGGGCGACAACGAGCTCGAGTTCCGATCCGTCGTGCGGGTGGCCGGCCCCGTGACCTACCGGCTGCGCGTCGACCCCGAGGGCGCGGACCGCTTCGGCGCGAACACCCGCTTCAGCACGACCGTGGTCGTCCCGGGCCGCCCCTCGGTGCTCTACGTGGAGGGGGCGGAGGGCCGGGCCACCTACCTCGGCCGCGCGCTCAGCGCGGGGGACTTCGAGGTCGACGTCCGGAGCCCGCGAGCGATCCCCACGACGGTGCGGGAGCTCGAACGCTACGACTTCTTCATCCTGTCCGACGTCGCGGCGTCGGAGGTCTCCCTGGGTCAGCAGGACGCGATCGAGCGCTACGTCCGGGACCTCGGCGGCGGCTTCCTCATGGCGGGTGGCGAGAACGCCTTCGGCCTCGGCGGCTGGCAGGGGACGCGGATCGAGCGGCTGCTCCCGGTGCGGATGGACGGCGAGCGGCGTCGCGACCAGCCCTCCCTCGCCTTGGCCCTCGTGATCGACAAGAGCGGCTCGATGAACGGCCAGAAGATGGAGCTCGCCAAGGAGGCGGCGGCGGCGACCGCACGGATGCTCGGCAGCGAGGACTACATCTCGGTGGTCGGCTTCGATTCGCAGCCCACCCGGATCGTGCGGATGCAGAGCGCGGGGAACAGGATCCGGATCCTCGGCGACATCGGTCGGCTCCGCGCGCGGGGCGGAACGGCGATCTTCCCCGCGCTGGACATGGCGTTCCAGGACCTGTTGGTCACCCGGGCGCGCATCAAGCACGTGATCCTCCTGACGGACGGCCAGACCCAGGAGCAGGGCATCCCGGAGCTGGTCCAGGCGATGCGGGCGGAGGGGATCACGGTGTCGACGGTCGGGCTCGGCAGCGACGTCAACCGCGCCCTCCTCCAGCACGCCGCCACCCTCGGGGGCGGACGGGCGTACTTCACCCAGGACCCCCACAACATCCCGCGCATCTTCATGCGCGAGACGAGCACGGTGTCCCGCTCGAACGTCGTCGAGGAGTACTTCCAACCCCGGGTCGCCGAGCCGGCCGACTTCCTCCGCGCGGTCGACATCGGCGGCGCCCCCTACCTGCACGGCTACGTGGCGACCCGGGCCAAGCCCACGCCGGCCCAGGTCGTCCTGGTCAGCGACCTCGGGGAGCCGATCCTCGCCCGCTGGCGGGTCGGCCTCGGGTGGAGCCTCGCCTGGACGAGCGACGTGAAGAACCGCTGGGCGGTGGAGTGGATCCGCTGGCGCGGCTTCAGCCGCTTCTTCGCCCAGCTCGTCCGCGAGCACATGCGCCAGCGGCGCCGCGAGACCCTGGACATGACGGCCGAGGTGGTCGACGGGGAGGTCCGGGTCGCGGTGGATGGCATCGGTCCCGACGACCGCTTCCTCAACGACCTGACGAGCACGCTCCACATCGAGGGCCCGATGGGAGCGCCGGCCGCTGGCGAAGGCGGGACGCCCGGCATCGACGAGGACCACCCCCTTCTGCAGAGCGCGCCGGGCCGCTACGAGGCCCGCTTCGCTCTCGACCGCTACGGCTCCTTCATGCTGACGGCCGAGCACCGACGCGACGGGCGGGTCGTGGCGGAGAGCACCGCTCAGCTGGTGAACCCCTACCCGCGGGAGTACGCGGTGCTCGAGCCGGACGAGGCTCTGCTGCGCCGCGCCGCGCGCGCGACCGGCGGGCGCCTGGACCCCGAGGTCGGGGCGGTGTTCGACCCGGGCGGCGCGTCGATCGAGCATCGGGAGGAGCTCTGGCCTCGGCTCGCCTGGCTCGCCCTCGTGCTGTTCCTCCTCGACCTCCTGCTGCGCCGGGTACGGCTCTTTGACCGGGCCGTCGTTTCGGCGAATGCCTGAGCCGAGATTCACCGCATGCAGGCGGAACGTTCGCGCATTGCCCACCCCCCGCGAACGGAGTGCCCGCAAGGAGAGCAGCGCACGGATCTCGGCTCACGAGGACTGCGCCTCCTCCGTCGCTCGTCGAGCACCGAGGTGGATGGAGACGACGCAATTATTCTCTCCCGGGAACGCCGCGACGACGTCCCCGGGGCCGCGATCGAGGCCTCAGCCCGCCTACCTGCCGACGAGAATCCGCGGATCGACGGCGGTGCCTATCCGGGAATCCCCGGATCCGTTAGACGGAGGGGTCCAGGAAGGGAGGCGGCGTACGTACCAGGGATCATCCCCGCGGGGGTCCGCCACCGACCGGCCCCCCGCACGGCCTCGGACCGGTCTTGACGGGTCGGATCGCAGGCCTCAGGCTACTGCTCCTTCGAGGCTCCGACCCGCCGAGGCGACGATGGCAGCACCCTCCTCCGCGACGAACCAGGACGACGAGCTCTCCCCCCTGTCGAAGGAGGACCTCGAGCACTTCCGCCAGGTGCTCGGCGAGAAGCGCCTGGCGATCCTGCGCAACGCGCAGGAGAGCCTCGAGCAGGACATGACTCTCGACACCAACGAGATGCCGGACGAGGTGGACCTGGCGTCGAGCGAGTACCAGCAGGCCTTCACGCTGCGACTCCGGGGCCGCGAGCGGTTCTTCCTCGGCAAGATCGAGACGGCGCTCCGGAAGATCGACGACGGCGTGTTCGGCATCTGCGAGGTGTGCGAGGAGCCGATCGGCCGCAAGCGCCTCGAGGCCCGCCCCGAGACGACCCTCTGCATCAAGTGCAAGGAGGAGCAGGAGCGGCACGAGCGGGACTTCAGCGAGCCGCGCTGACGTCGGACTCATCCCCTCCCCGCGCGGGCGCCGTCAGCCGGCGTGCTCGCCCGAGCCGCGCGTCGGGCCG
Source organism: Sandaracinaceae bacterium (assembly GCA_050331215.1). Lineage (GTDB taxonomy): Bacteria > Myxococcota_A > Polyangia > Polyangiales > Sandaracinaceae > JBHJHB01. The sequence goes on from JBHJHB010000068.1 coordinate 27,745, forward strand.
GCGCCCGGCCGGGGGCCGAAGATCGCGGTCCCCACGCGGACCAGCGTGGCCCCCTCCTCCACCGCGACCTCGCGGTCGGCGCTCATCCCCATCGACAGCGCCGCCAGCCCCGCCTCGTCCCGGAGCGCGCGCAAGCGCGCGAAGTGCGGCCGAGCGTGCTGCGGGTGCTCCCCGAGCGGCGGAACGGTCATCAGGCCCTGGAGCGCGAGCCGGGGAAGCGCCCGCACCGCCGCGGCGAGCGCTGCGACGTCGTCGGGCCGGCAGCCCGACTTCTGCTCCTCGCCCCCCACGTTGACCTGGATCAGCACGGGCAGCGGGCCGGCCCCGGCGCGCTCCACCGCGCGGTCGAGGGCCTCGGCGAGGCGCACCCGGTCGACCGTCTCGACGGTGGCTCCCAGCCGAGCCACGTGCTTCGCCTTGTTCCGCTGGAGGTGGCCGATGAAGTGCCACGCCAGGTCCGGCAGGTCGCCCAGGGCCTCCGCCTTCGCGACGAGGTCCTGGACGTAGTTCTCGCCGAACACGCGCTGACCGGCGGCGTAGGCCTCACGGATCCTCGCCGCGGGGTGGCCCTTGGAGACCGCGACCAGGACCACGTCCTCGGGGGCGCGGCCGGCGCGCGCGCACGCCTCCGCGATGCGCGAGCGCACCGCGGCGAGCCGCGCCGCGACGCCGTGCGGGCTCACGGCCACGCGCCGATCGCCCCGTGCGCCTCGAGCATCGCGAGCGTCTCCGCGACCGGCAGCCCCACCACGCTCGTGTAGGACCCCTCCACGCGGTCGACGAAGCCGGAGGCCACGCCCTGGATCCCGTAGGCGCCTGCCTTGTCCCGGTGCTCCCCGGTCGCGAGGTAGCGGGCGATCCGCACGTCGTCCAGCTCACGCACGTGCACGCGGGTCACCTCGGCCAAGGCGTCGAGGATCTCCCCCGCTCGCACCAGGGCGACGCCGGTCACCACCTCGTGCCAGCGCCCCGAGAGGCGCCGCAGCATCAGCGCGGCCTCCCGCGGATGCGCAGGCTTGGCGAGCATCTCTCCGTCGACCACGACGGTCGTGTCGGCCCCGAGGACGAACGCCTCGGGGTGCGCGGCGGAGACGACGCTGGCCTTCGCCGCGGCGAGGCGCCGCACCATGGCCTCTGGCTCCTCGCCCTCGGTAGGCGACTCCGCCGCGTCGCTCGGGATGACCTCGACCTTCAGCCCGGCCGTCGCGAGCAGCTCGCGGCGACGGGGCGAGGCGGAGGCGAGGACGAGCCTCGCCGTCACGGCGCGTCCCCGCGCTCCTCGAGGTAGCGCCGGTAGCGACGGATGTAGGTGCGGCTGACCTGCATCGGGTCCAGGTGGAGGCACTTGGCCAGCTCGCTGACGAAGCCCCGGACGTACACCGGGGCGGGGAGCGACCTGAAGTCGTCTTGCTCGATGGCCGCTAGATAGGTTGTGCCCACCTTCGTGCGCTCGCTGATCTCCTTGAGCTCGACGCCTTGGGACTCCCGGATCTGCCTGAGCAGGCTCCCGTTGAAGTCCGTGTCGGGGTTGACCTCCGGGGCGGGCGGGAGGCTCCGGCGCTCCCGCTCGGCGGCCGGCAGCACCTCCGTGCGATCCTCCTCGATCGGGAACACGCTCAGCTCGTAGGGCTTACGACGCGAAGGGTCGAGCAGGACGTCAAAGGCCTCCTCGAGGCGCCGGCGGAGGTGCTCGAGCTCGTCGGGCTCGAACAGCCCGTAGCAGCACATGCTGTCGGGCCCGTACACCACCTCCCGCATCCGCTTGAAGGCCCGTCGGATCTCCTCGACCGTGGCCCCCCGGTCGACCTCGAGCAGGTCGTGGTGGCTCTCGGGCGGCACGGTCCGAGCAGGCCGCGAGAGGCCCTTCCCGCCCAGGATGCCGAGGACCCGCCGGGCGATCTTCTCCATGCTCTTGGCCGCCTTGGTGCCGGGGCTCTCCACGAGCACTTGGCGACGGCTGCGCACGCAGCTCCAGACCGTGTCGTCATGGTCGATGTGGCCCAGGTACTCGATCCGGATGCCGAAGCGACGGCGCGTCGCGGTCCGGAGGTTCTCGCCGAGCTCCATGTCCGCGCGAAGGCGCGTCTGATTGAGGATCACGCAGGGCGCGAAGTCCTCCATCCACTGCCGGACGTGATCGGCGAGGGGATCGCCGTCGTCCTCGAGGCGGCGCCAGAGCTCGATCGCTGGCGGCGCGCCGCCGAGCTCCTGCAGCACGCGGGTGATCCGGATCCGACGAGCGCGATCCTCGACGTGGCGTCGGCAGTAGCGCGCGAAGGCGTATCGGACGAAGCGGTAGGTGTTCTCGACCGCGGTCGGCTCGGGGGCGGTGACGTAGACCCCCAGGTCAGCGCTGAGGTGGAGGTCGATCAGGCTCGGCGCGATGCCCGACCCGAGGTCGACCACGAGGAAGTCCGCGTCGAGCGCCCGGGCCTCGTCGAGAAGGCGGCGGGGACGGCGCGGCCGCCGCTCCCCCGCCCGCGCTTCGTCGAGCCCCGCGTGGAGCAGCTTGAGGTTCGGGATGCTGGTCTCGAGGAGCGGCCAGCCCTCGGGGAGGGGGCCCGCCGCGGCCTCGGGGCCCCGGGGCGCGGCCGGCGGCGGCCGGTGGACGTCGAGCATCGTGTGGAGGTTGGCCCCCGACGGGTCGGCGTCGACGAGCACCACGCGGCGCCCGATCGAGGCGAGGTAGACGCCGAGGGTGGACACGATCACCGTCTTGCCCACCCCGCCCTTGGCTCCGGTGACGCTGATGACCTTGGGGGCGCGCGCGGGGACGGAGCGCTCCTCGCCCTCCGGGCCCAGCGCCTCGGCCTCGCCCTCCCCCGGCTCCCGGAAGAGCTGCACCTCCTGCCCGTCCGCCTCGACGTTCACCACCGGCCCAGGTATCACGGCCCCCGTCGGAGGCAAGGTTGGCCGCCGGCACGCCTCAGGCGGCGGCGCCGACCGCGCGCCGCGGCACCCCGTCGAGGAAGGGCTCCCACTCGACGAAGCGCCGGCGCTGGGCCGCGAGCTGCAGCGCCATCGTCCAGTTCGGACGCACCGGGCGCTTCAGCAACCGCATCCCGGCCTCCTCGGGCGTCTCCCACCCCTTCTTCAGGTTGCAGGGCCGGCACGACGTCACGAGGTTCTCCCAGCTCGAGCGCCCGCCGCGGGACCGTGGCACGACGTGGTCGAGGTTCAGCTCCTTCACGCCGGGCTGCTCCCCGCAGTACTGGCAGGTGTACTCGTCCCGCATGTAGAGGTGCCGTCGGCTCAACCGGAGAGGCACTCTCGGGACCCGCCCGTAGTCGGTGAGGAGCAGGACCCGGGGCACCCCGGTCGCGCCCCGCGGAGTGCCGATCACCTCCTCGCCATTCCGCGGACGGCGCGCCATCCACTGCGCGAAGTCGTGGGGCTCGCACGCCGCGTCGAGGGCCCGCGCCCGTCCCATGTACAGCATGGAGAACCCGTGCCGCGCGTCGGTGATGCGGACCGGCTGGTAGTTGCGGTTCAGCACGAGCACCGGCGACCGAAGCCCCGTCCGCTCGGCGCCCGCCGTCGGCGACGCCCCCTTCACCACATCGTCCTCCCGAGGGCGAGCGCTCCGCCGGACCGTACGGATCGGGACCGCGCTCCGGACCCCGGCCGGAGAAAGGACAGCGGGCATGCGTACGGAAGGTGACGGGCAGCGGGTCGAGGCGACCCGACGGGGGCTCCCACGGCACGCGACGCGAGCGCGCCGGCGGGAGCCGGGCTCAGCATGGTCTCTCCGCCTGCCGAGGCCTCTGCACGGCGCGAACCATAGCGCCTGCATCCTGGGCGCCCAAGCCGCAACGCGCGCGGCCGGCGGGCCGATGGAACCGCCCGATGCGCCAGCTCCGCCTGCTCGGGCTCCTCGCCGCCCTGGGTCCGTCCTGCCTCGGTCCCCTCGGAGGTCCGGATCCCGCCGACGAAGCGCCCCTCGCGTTGTCACCGGACCTCACCGTCCTGACACCGACCCCCGCGATCGCCGAGGTCCGCGTGACCGACGCGTCCGGCCGCGCCTGGTCCCTCGCGGACGCTCCGCGCCGCCCTCGGGTCGAGCTGCGGTGGACCCGGCCCGTGGTGGCGGAGGAAGCACCGCTCCTGCTGCTCTCGGGGCCCCCCGACGCCGATCTCGCCGAAGACCTGCGCGCCCTGCCGCTGCGCCGCGCCACCGAGGATCGGGTCCTCGACGCCGTCGCCGACATCGGGCCGACGGCGTGGACGCTCCGCCCGACCGGCCGGCTGGCCCCGGGCGGCGCCTACACCCTCGCGGTGGCCGGCCCGGTGCGGGACCCCGGCCGTGGCGAGCGCCTGCCGACCGTGCCTCCCTTCACGCTCTCGGTCTCCCGCTCCGCCGACGCCGGGGCGGCCGCCGTCGCGAGCTGGCCTCCGGACGGTGCGGCCGGGGTGCCGCCCTCCGTGAGGCGAGTCGCCGTGCGCTTCGACGGGGCCGTCGATGGGGGACCGGATGCGCTGGCCGTGCTCGGGCCCCGCGGGCGCCACGGGGGACGGTCGGCGCCGGTTGCGTGCGCGGCGATCGGATGGCCGGACGGGGCGTGCGTGGCCTGGACGCCGGACGGCGCCCTCGCGCCGGGCGCTGCCTATCGCGTCGAGCTCGGACCGGACCTCCGAGACCGGACCGGGGAGCGCCTTCCGTTCTTTCGGGCCACCTTCGCGACGACGGCAGGACCGGTCCCGGCTCTGGCCTTCCTCCCCCGCGACTGCAGCCTCGACGAGCGCCCGGTTCCGCCCGTCTGCGTCCTCGCCGACGACCGATCCGTCGTCGTGCGGGCCGAGCTGTCGGCCCCGGCGCGGGCGCCGCTGGCGCTCGGCGCCCGCAGCGTGCTGGGGCTCGCCCCCCGCGGCGCGATCACCCTGGCGATCGAGGGCCTGGCGCCGGCCACCGAGGGGCTCGCCACGCTCCGCGCCGAGGGGCTCGACGGCCGAGGGCTCGAGGCGACGCTCCCGGTCGCCACCACGCCGCCCCTCGCGCCGCTGAGCATCGTGGAGGTGCGCGCCGACCCCCTCGGCCCCGAGCCGCGCCAGGAGTACGTCGAGCTACTAAACTACGGCGCGATGCCGATCGACATCCAGGGCTTCACGGTCACCGACCGGGCCGACGCCGCGGGCGACCCGCTCCCGGGCGGCCGACCGGTGCAGCCGGGCCAGCGGGCCCTCGTGGTCGCCGCGGCCTTCGACCCCTCGGACGACGCGGACCCGCCCGTCCCGAGCGGGGCGCTGCTGCTGCGCCTGGAAGGCCCGATCGGCACGGGCGGCCTCGCCAACCGCGGCGAGCCGGTGCTCCTGAGGGACGCCGAGGGCCGCCGCCTGTCCGCAGCTCCGGCGCTCGGGGCACCCGGTCCGGGGTGGTGCCTCGTCCGCACGGGGGACGACCCCCGCCGGGGGCGCGAGGAGGACTTCGCGCCCGACCCGGCCGGGACGTGCACGCCCGGACGGCCCCCGGCGGACGGCCGGTGACCCAGCCCCTCCCGCTCCCCGCGCCCGAACGGTCGGAGGAGGTGCTCCAGGGGACCGTACGGGAGGTGCGCTTCGCGAGCGCCGACGGCCGCTTCAACGTGCTCAGGGTCGTGCGCGAGCCGGGGCCGGAGGAGGTCTTCGTGGTGGGCGATCTGGCCGGCCTTTCGATCGGCGAGGAGGTTCGCTTTCGCGGGCGCTGGGAGACCCACCGGGTCTACGGGCGGCGCTTCCGGGCCCTCGGCTTCGCGCCGGTCCTGCCCACCACGAGGGCCGGGATGGCGCGCTTCCTGGGCTCGGGGATGGTGCCCGGCGTCGGCCCGGCGCTGGCCGAGCGCCTCGTGGACCGCTTCGGCGACCGGACGCTCGACGTGATCAGCGACGACGCAACCCGGCTCCGGGAGGTCGACGGGATCGGACGCAAGCGGGCCCAGGCGATCACCGCGGCGGTCCGGACCCGGCGGAACGACGCAGAGAGCCTGGCGTTCCTCCACGCCCTGGGCCTCGGGCCCGCCTTGTCGCGGAAGCTCCTCAAGCGCTACGGCCCCCGCACGGTCCGCGTCCTGCGGGAGGACCCGTACCTCGCGGCGGAGGAGGTCTCCGGGATCGGGTTCCGGACGGCGGACGCGATCGGGCGCGCCGTCGGCATCGGGCGGGACGACCCGCGCCGGGCGTCGGGGGCGATGCTCCACGTCGTGGCCCGGGCGACCGACGACGGCCACGTGTACGTGCCGGTCGACCTCCTCGCCGACGAGGTCCGCCGCCTCGACGTGCCCGGCGCGCTGGTGGCTGGCGCCCTCGCCGACCTCACGGGGCGGGGGCTCCTGGTCGAGGAGGACGAGCGGGTCTACGCGCCGCCGCTCCACCGCGCCGAGGTGCGGACGGCGGAGCTGCTCGCCGCCCTCGCGCGGCCCCGACCGGGGCGGAGCGCGGCGGACGCGCTCGGCGTGCACCTCGACGGCCTGTCCGCCAAGCAGCGCGAGGCGGTCCAGACGGCGCTTCGGCACGGGCTGATGGTGCTGACCGGCGGGCCCGGCACGGGCAAGACGACGACGACCCGCGCGATCGTCGAAGCCCACGGCAAGCTCGACCTCCGGGTGCACCTCGCGGCCCCGACCGGCCGAGCGGCGAAGCGCCTCGCCGCCGCCACCGGACGGGACGCCGCGACCCTGCACCGCCTGCTGGAGTGGAACCCCGCGATCGGCACCTTCAGCCGCAACGCGGCCGCTCCCCTCGACAGCGACCTGGTCCTCGTGGACGAGGCGTCGATGCTCGACCTCATGCTGGCCCGGGCCCTCGTCGATGCGCTCCCGCCGAGCGCCAGCCTCGTCCTGGTCGGCGACGTGGATCAGCTCCCGCCGGTCTCGGCGGGGCACGTGCTCCGGGAGGTGATCCGGGCCGACCGGGTCCCCCTGGTGCGCCTCAACGAGGTCTTCCGGCAGGCGCAGGAGAGCGCGATCGTCCGGGGCGCCCACGCGATCCTGGCCGGGCGGGGTCCCCGCGCGACGGAGCGCGGGGTGAAGGGCACGGGCGACCTCTTCCGCATCGCCGCGTCCGACCCCGCCGCCGCGGTCGACCGGCTGCTCGGCACGCTGCGGCGCATCCCCGTGGCCTACGGCCTCGACCCGCGGCGGGAGGTGCAGGTGCTGACCCCGGTGCGCCGGGGCCCGCTCGGCACCGAGCGGCTCAACGAGCGGCTCCAGGCGGAGCTCAACCCCGGCTCCGGTGAGCCGGGGGTGCTCCGCGCGGGCGACCGGGTGATGCAGCTCCGGAACGACTACGAGCGGGAGGTCTTCAACGGGGACCAGGGCTGGGTGCGCCGGGTCGAGGACGGCGTGACCTACGTCGAGTTCGAGGACGGCGGGCTCCGCTCCTACCCCCGGGATGACACCGACGCCCTCGCGCTGGCCTACGCGTCCACGATCCACAAGGCCCAGGGGTCCGAGTTCCCCGCGGTGGTGCTGCTGCTCCACCCATCCCACCACCCGCTCCTGACCCGTTCGCTGGTCTACACCGCGGTCACCCGGGCCCGCCGGCTCGTCGTGCTGATCGGTGACCCGCGTTCCCTCGACCGCGCCGTGCGGACGACCCGGAGCGACGTGAGCCGGTCCCACCTCGCGGAGCGCCTGGCGCTCGCGATCGACGAGCGGGGCGCGGGGCGCGGGTAGCCGGCGTCCTCAGCGCGCGGCGACCGACGCGCCCCCCAGGGCGGCGAGCACACCGTCGTGGAAGGCGGGCCGGTAGAAGTCGATCCGCTGGTTGGCGCGGCTGGGGCTGATCCGGTTGGTCAGAAGGGTCAGCACCACGTCCCGGTCGGGGTCGCACCACAGGCTCGTCCCCGTCACCCCGTTCATGCCGAAAGCCCCTGGGCCGATTCGGCGCCCGCACACCGCGACATCGCGGGCCCGCCACCCGAAGGGCAAGGGGACCCCGGCGGACCGCTCCGCGACGGCGTCGCTCAACGTCTGGCGCGGGAGGAAGTCGGACCGGTCGTGGAGGGAGTCGAGGACGGCTCGCCCGAACGCCGCCACGGCCGCCGCGGTCGCGAACAGCCCCGCGTGCCCCGCCACCCCGCCGAGGGCCGCGGCGTTCTCGTCGTGGACGTCGCCCCGCACCAGCCGGCCCCGCCACGGGCACCGCTCCGTGGGCGCGACCCGCCGGCTCAGGAGCGACCGGCGCTCGCTCGGCAGCGACCCCGGGTACAGCGTCGCCCCCTCGAGCCCCAGCGGCACGACGACCTCGGTCTTCACGACCTCCTCGAGGCCCTTGCCGGCGACCCGCGCGATCGCCTCGCCGGCGAGGAGGTAGCCGAGGTCGCTCCACTCCGGGATGCCCCGTGGCGTGTCCCCGGGGCGGCGGGCGGCCTCGTTGAGGATCCAGCGTCGCGCCGCGGGGCTTCCGAGCTCGTGCGGGACATCGAGGTACAGCCCACCCCAGTAGGCCACCCCGCCACGGTGGGCGAGGAGCTCCCAGAGGGTCGCCGCCCCCATCGCGCCGCCGCGGAGGTCGGGCAGCAGGCTCTCCAGGGTCGCGGACAGATCGAGCTCGCCACGCCCCGCCATCCGCATCGCCGACGCGCCGACGTACACCTGGGTGATCGCGGCCAGGTCGTAGAGCGTGTCCGGCTTCGTCGGGGTGTCCGCGTCCGGGCCGAGGGACCCCGCCGCCTGCTCGAGCGACAGCTCGACCTCGGGGGTGCCCGCCTCGACGCACGACACGGAGGCCACCCCGCCGGGGAAGACCCGACCGGTCACCCCCGCCACGAGGAGGCGACGCATCTCGGCCCTCACCCGCTCTCGGGTTCGGTGGCCCACGGCTCCCGTGTACCGGAGCCGTGCCCACAGGTCCACGACAACCTGTTGTCGGCGAGCGCACAATCCCCTATGGCCCCTCGGCCGTGTCCCCTCAGGACGAGGAGCCCCTCCCCTTCGCGACGTCCGGGCGCGCGCTCGGCGGGGAGATCCGGGCCCGACCGGAGGACTTCCGCGTCGAGGAGGTCCCCGCCTACCTCCCGTCGGGGGACGGCGACCACCTCTTCGTGCTGTTCGAGAAGCGCGACCTCGGGACCGAGGAGGCGGTCCGCCGGCTGGCCCGCGCGCTCGACGTGCCGACGCGGGAGGCGGGCTGGGCCGGTCTCAAGGACCGGCGGGCGGTGACCCGACAGTGGGCTAGCTTCCTGTTCGGGGACCCCGCGCGGCTCGAGGGCGCGTCGATCGAGGGCGTCACCGTCCTTCGGGCGCAGCGCCACCGGAACAAGCTCCGTACCGGGCACCTCCGCGGCAACCGCTTCACGATCCTGCTGCGCGGCGCCCTCGCCACGGACCGCGCGGAGGCCCAGGCCCGCCTGGCCGACCTCGCCGTCCGCGGGGTGCCCAACGCCTTCGGGCCCCAACGGTTCGGGCGGCACGGGGCGAACCGCGGGGCGGCGCGCCAGTGGCTGCTCGAGGGCGGGCCGGCCCCCCGCAAGCCCTTCCAGCGCAAGCTGCTCGTGTCCGTGCTCCAGTCCGACCTATTCCACCGCCTGCTCCGCGGGCGGATGCACGAGGGGACGTTCGCGAGCGTCATCGAAGGGGACCTCTGCCGGCGGGAGGATAGCGGCGGTCTGTTCGTGCCCGAGGATCTGGCGCAGGCCCGGGAGCGCGCGGCGCGGTTCGAGGTCAGCGCGACGGGGCCCATGTTCGGGGCCCGGATGCGGTGGCCCGAGGGGGAGGCCCGCCGGCGCGAGGCGGAGGCCCTCGCCGCGGCCGGCCTCGAGGCCGCGGACCTCGCGCGGTTCCGCCGCTTCGGGCCCGGCACCCGCCGGCCCTACCGGGTGCAGCTCGGTGAGCCCAGCGTGGAGGCCACGTCCGAGGGGCTGCGGCTGCTGTTCTCGCTCCCCCCGGGTGCCTACGCGACGGTGGTGCTCCGCGAGCTGACCCGTCGCGACTCAGCCGAGCCCCTCGCTCAACCCCCGACAAAGGCGTGAACGGAACCGCCGGGAGCGGTCCACACGTCCTTGCGCCCCGATTCGATACGGCTCACACCACGGGCCGATCCCCGCCCCGCGGCGGGCGCGGAGACCCTATGGACATTCAGGAACGACTCACCGCCTTCGCGTACCTGGGCGCGGAATGGGTGATGTGGCTGCTCGTGATCCTCTCGGTGATCGGGCTCGCGATCATCCTCGAGCGCCTCTACTTCCTGCTGTCCGCCCGCGACGACCTCGAGGCGCTGAAGCTCGACGTCCTCAAGAAGCTCCGCGCCGGCGACCAGACCGGGGCCCGCAAGCGCCTCGAGACCGCGAAGTCCTTCGAGGCGAAGATCCTCCTGGCCGGCATCGAGGCGGTCGACGATGGGCCGGAGTCGGTCGAGGAGCGCCTCGCGGGGCAGAGCAGCCTCGCCAAGCTCTCGATGGAGCGGAACCTCGCGTTCCTCGCCACCGTGGGCAACAACGCGCCCTTCGTGGGGCTGCTGGGGACGGTGATCGGCGTGATCAACGCGTTCCGGGAGCTCAACGAGGGGGCCGGCCAGGTCAGCGAGGGCCTGATGAAGGAGGTCGGCGAGGCGCTCGTCGCCACCGCGATCGGCCTCCTGGTCGCGCTGCCGGCCGTGGCCTTCTTCAACGTGTTCATGCGGATCATCAAGGCCCGGCTCGCGCAGGCGGACGCCCTGAGCCGCGAGGTCATGGCGTTCATCAAGTCGCGGCGCGTCACCGACGTGGGACCGTACCGGGACGGCTCGGCCGCGGAGCCGGATGCCCTCGACGCCGAGGCCGACGGTCCGGCGGAGGAGGGCTGACGCCATGGCCGGAGGTACCTCCGGAGACGACGACGAGGCGATGATCAGCGCGATCAACGTCACCCCGTTGGTCGACGTCGTGCTCGTGCTGCTGATCATCCTGATGGTCACCGCCCAGTACCTGGTCTCGAAGAGCATCCCGATGGAGCTGCCCCAGGCGGAGAACGCGGACGAGAACCTCACGGAGAACCGCCAGCTCGTCGTCTCGATCGACGCCGACGGCCAGCTCTACCTGGACGGCGAGGCGATCGACGCGGGTCCCCTGCGGCGCGAGGTGCGCAGCTACGCGCAGTCGCTCCAGGGCACGGGGGAGCCGCCGCGCGCGATCATCGCTGCCGACGGGGCGGTGGCTCACCGCCAGGTGGTTCAGATCATCGACCTGCTGCGCGGCGAGAGCGTGTCGCGCTTCGCGATCCAGGTGAACCCGGAGGACCTCGAGACCGAGGAATGACCGGGCGGTGGGTGGTCTCGGCGCCACCCCCTACCCATGGTGGGGGATGCCATGACGTGGGCGAAGATCGGGCAGTCTGCGGCCTTCGCGGGTGCGAGCATCGCGACTCACGCGGCGCTGTTCTACGTGCTCGGGCTGAGCTTCGTGTTCGCCCCCGCCCGGGCCACGGTCCTGCCCCCCGCCGAGGTCGAGGTCGTCACCGTGACCCCCGAGCCGGAGCCCGAGCCCGAGCCGGCCGAGGAGCCGGAGCCCGAGCCCGCGCCGGTCGAGGAGCCCGAGCCCGAGGTCGAGCCGCCCCCGCCCCGGCCGGACCCGCCCCCGCCCGAGCGCGCCGTGCCGCCCCCTCTGCCGCCCCCGCCGGCCGAGGAGCCCCCGCCGCCCGCGGAGGAGGCCCCGGTGGACTTCACCGGCATGACGCTCGAGGGCGGCGCGGACTCGAGCTGGACGAGCGCGGTGGGCAACGGCCAGCCGATGGAGGGCCCGGTCGGCGCGCCCGGCGCGCAGGTCACGGGCCGCCGGGTCCGCGGCACGCGCGGTGGCGTCGTGGGCGGGACGGGCGACCCGGAGGGCCCCCGCACGGTGGCGCTCCGGGACCTGAGCCAGCGGCCGAGCCCGCCCCTCGGCGAGCTGCGCCGGCTGCTCGAGCGCAACTTCCCCCGCCGCGCGCAGCAGCTCGGTATCGAAGGCCGCGCGGTGGTGCGGATGCGGGTGGCGTCCGACGGCCGGGTGCGGCCGCTCGGCGTGGTCAGCGAGAGCTACGAAGGCTTCGGCGACGCCTGCCGGCAGACGCTCCGCCAGAGCCCGCGATGGCAGCCCCCGGTCGACCGCGCCGGCAACCCGGTGGATACGATCACCAGCTTCACCTGCACGTTCACGATCGCCAACTGAGGGCCGTGGGCACCGCGCCCGGGCCGGACCGACCGGCTCGGGGCCGGGTCATCGCTGCCCCCCCGATGGCCACATCGTTGAACCGTCGACGCGCCTGGGCGACCCTTCGCCCCGATGCGTCCGACGCTCTCTGCCTTCGTGGGCCTGCTCCTCGGCGCGGCGCTCCTCGGCGCCCCCCAGGGCGCGCTGGCCCAGACGGAGACCCAGCAGTTCTCGGTCCTGCGCTTCAGCCCCGCCCCGGGCGCTCGCAACTACGCGGCCGTCGACGGCGCGGCCACCCCCGGGCACCTCACCGGCACCGCCGGGGTCGTGATCGACTACGCCCACGATCCCTTCGTCATCCTCGAGGCCGACTGCGACGAGAACGGGGAGAACTGCGAGCTGACCAGCACGCGCTCCCGCATCGTCCGCTACACGGCGGTCGCGCACCTGCTGGGCACGCTGACCCTGTTCGACCGCCTCCAGATCGGAGCGGTCGTGCCGCTCGCCCTGGCGAGCGGCGACCCCTTCTCCTTCATCTCGCCGGCCGGGCCAGTCGAGCTGCGGGGCGGTGACGCCTTCGCCATCGCCGACCCGCGCCTCCACCTCAAGGGCAACCTGTTCCACGACCGGGACCTCGGGATCGGGCTCGCCGCCACCTTCTTCGTCACCTTCCCCACGGGGCAGGCCTTCACCGACGAGCTGTTCCTCGGGGAGCCGACGCCCACCTTCGGCGGCAACGCCGTCTTCGAGCTCACGCGGGGACCTTTCGGCCTGGCCGCGAACCTCGGGGGGGTGTGGCGGCAGAACCGGGATCTCTTCAGCACCCAGGTCGGCCCCCAGCTCACCTACGGGTTCGCCGCCCGCTACGACATCACGCCCATCGTGGGCCTGTTCGCCGAGCTGACCGGCGCCAGCGGCCTCAGCGACCAGGTGGACGAGAACACGCTGGAGTGGCGGGCGGGCGGCCACCTTCGCTACGGCGACACCGAGGCCTACCTCGGCGCGGGCACGGGGCTCGTGCGAGGGGTCGGCGTCCCGAGCCTCCGTATCGTGGCGGGGTTCCGCTGGGCTCCGGTCCGCACGGACACGGACGGCGACGGCGTGGTCGACGGAGTGGATCGCTGCCCGACCGAGCCCGAGGACATCGACGACTGGTACGACGAGGACGGCTGCCCCGAGCCCGACAACGACGAGGACGGGCTCCTCGACGGCGAGGACCCGTGCCCCCGCGAGGCGGAGGACGTCGACGGGGTGGAGGACGAGGACGGGTGCCCTGACCCGGACAACGACGGGGACGGGATCGAGGACGGGTACGATGGATGCCCCTTCGAGCCGGAGGACGTCGACGGCGACCGGGACACGGATGGCTGCCCCGACAACGACCGCGACGAGGATGGCATCGCCGACCCCCTCGACCAGTGCGTCGATGCCGCGGAGGACTTCGATGGCTTCGCCGACGCGGACGGCTGCCCGGAGGACGACGTCGACCTCGACCGCGTCGACGATCCCCAGGATCTGTGCCCGGAGGAGCCGGAGGACCTGGACGGGGACCGCGACGAGGACGGCTGCCCGGACTGACCCGCGTTACGAAGTTGACCGGAGAGGACGGGCTGGCGACAAGCAGGAGCGTGGTGCCGGTTCCGCCCGTCCCGCGCTTGGCGCGGCCTCACGACCGCCTCGGGGTGGTGCTGCTTCTCGCCCTGGCCGGGTGCGCGGAGCCGGTCCCCCTCCCCGGCTCGTCCCTCGGGGGCTTCGAGGTCTCGGCGCTGCTGGAAGAGGACGGCTGCGGCACGGCGCTCGAGGCGCCGACGAGCTTCGCGTTCCAGGTGGAGATCGTCGAGGTGGAGGGCTCCCTTCCGCCCGCCGGCTACTGGCGTCTCCCCGGCCGGGACCCCGTCCTCGGGACGGTGGAGCGGGAGGGCGCGTTCCGGTTCGAGGAGCGGCTGCGCCAGGCGATGCCCGCCGACGCGAACGGGCGGGTCTGCATCCTCGAGCGGCGGGACATCGTGAGCGGGGAGCTCGGCCCGACCCCATCGACGCCCGCCGACCTCGGGCTGGCGGACGCCGGGGTCCCGAACGACGCGTCGGTCGCCCAGGACGGTGGCCCCGCGCCGAGCCCGCTCGTCGGGACGTCGACCATCCGTCTGATCCCGGAGGAGCCCGCGCTGTGCGCGTCCTGGATCCGGGCGGACGGGTTCTTCGCGCTGCCCTGCCTCGTGACCTTCCGCCTTCGCGGCGAGCCGGTCCCCGTCACCTGGTAGGCGCCGGCCGCGGGCCGCGCGCCTCGGGTCTTCAGGTCGTCCCCGGGTCGTCGACGCCGGTCTGGTCGAGCCGGGGCGGCGGGCTGCCGGGGTCGCTCGGAGACTCCAGCGGCTCGACGTCGTCGGGCGAGAGCTCGGGCGCGTCGTCCTCCGCGGCCGGCTCGGTCGGCGGGCGCTCCGAGCGGGCAGCGCCGCTCCCGCGGTCGCCGTTGCCGTCGCTGTCGCCGTTGCCGTTGCCGTCCGGCACCTTCGGCAACCTCCCCGTGGGCGGCCCGCTCGGGCGCGGCCGCTTGGGCCGCCGCTCGGCCAGCACGATCATCTTGGGCGAGTCGGCCCCGAAGAACACGCCCGGGTGGGACTCGAGGCCGCTGACCTCCACCACGCGGAAGCCGCGCTGGTGGAGGATCTTGCCGAGCTCGTGGAGGGAGTACAGTCGGAGCGAGTACACGGTATCGTGCTGGCGGCCGTCATCGAGGATGACGGTGCGCTTCACGCGGAGTCGGGACGAGATGAAGTTGCACTGCGTCTCCTCCATCACGACGCAGCCGTCCCCCTCGAACCAGACGAGGTTCGGCTGCTGGCGGATGACGAAGTCGCGGTTGACGACGTCGAGGAGCAACAGCCCCTTGGGCTTCAGGGCGTCGTAGATGCGACGGATCGTCCGTCGGTTGGTCTCGTCGTCGAAGTACCCGAAGGTCGTCCCCCAGCAGAGCACCGCATCGAAGCCGCCGTCGAAGGTCATCTCCCGCATGTCCGCGTGGAGGAAGTTGATCGGGAGACCGTGCTCCTTCGCCTCCTCCTCGGCCCGCTGGAGCATCGACTGCGACAGGTCGAGCCCGACCACCAGGTAGCCGCGGCGGGTGAGCTCCACGGCATGGAGCCCGAGGCCGCAGCCGACGTCGAGGAGCGTGGCGCCGGGGGCGAGGCCGAGCCGCTCCACGATGAAATCGCACTGCCGCTTGATGTTCTTCGGGACCGGGATCGGGACGGTGCGGAGGTAGTCGTCGTCGAAGAGCGAACGCCACCACTCGGGCCCCTCCCCGGGGGTCGCCCCCCCGGCCTCCATCTCGGGGCTCGGCGGCGGCGGCGGCGCCTCCACCCCCGGCGCCGCGGGTGGAGGCGGGGGCAGCGCGATCTCCTCGGCCGGGTCCTCCTCCGGCGCCGGCCGGGGCGGCGGCGGGGTGCGTGCGCCCACCTTCGGAGGCGGCGGAGGCCGCCCGACGAGGGCGGCCGCCCCGTTGTCGGAGGGGAGCTCCGGCGCCGCCGACGGCGGCGGAGGGGGCGGGGTGCGCTCGGCGCCCCGGGGCCGCTCGGCGTGGCTCGGGGCCTCCGCCTCCGCCGCCTCGGTCCGAGCGGCCCCGTCGACGTCGAGGTCCAGCTCCTCGACGTCGGTCGCCCCGGACGGCGACGTCGGCGCCTCGCGCTCGGCAGGCGGGGCCGTACGCGCGACCTCCTCGATCCCCAGGCGCGCCGCCTCCGCGGCGTCGAGCTCCTCCATCTCCACCGGCACCTCGCCCGACGGCGACGACACGCGCTCGGCATCGGGGTCGGGCGGCAGAGACGCGGGGTCGTGCGCTGCGCCGCCCACGGTCACCATCCGCTGGACGATCACCTCGGTGCCCGTCGAGGGCTCGGCCTCGAAGTCGGCGACGTCCACCTCCACGCTCGTCTCGGCCGGGTCGGGCGCGCTGCCCGTCTCCGCCCCGGCCTCGGCCTCCCCGGCCGGCGCGGGGTCCGGCGCCTCCACCACCGTGTCCGCCGGCTCGCTCGGCCGCGGATCCACGGACGGAGGTAGGCGCGGCGGCGACGACCGGGGCGGCCGGGTCGGCGGCGGCGAGGGCGGCGGCGAGGGCGGAGTCGCCGCCATGGGGGACGGCGGGTCGCTGGGGCCGGCCACGGCCTCCGCGTGACCGTCCCGGTCCTCCGGCGCGAGCTCGACCGGGCGGGGCTCCTCCGCGACCGTCACCCGCAGCGACCTCCGCCGCCGGCGGGCCATGGGCTTCGTCAAGGGGTCGCTCATGGGTCGCGGACCGCCAGAGCCCGCCCCACGCGCGCTTCGTCGCCGACGCGCGCCACCAGGCGCAGCGCGCGTCCCCTCTCGGCGACCACCAGCACCGTGGAGCCGAGGTGGAAGACCCCCAGCTCGCCGCCCCGGGCCAGGTGCGGCCGAGCCCCAGGCTCCCACCGCCGGGTGCTCGGCCCGCGCCCGACGTTCGTCCGGAGCTCGGGGTCGAAGGCCAGGCTGATCCGCCCGACGAGGAGCGCTCCGATCATGATCGTGGCGACCTCCCCCAGCGCTTCGCTCCTCTGGCAGACGACCACGCGCTCGTTCCGCGCCAACAGGTCCGGCGCCACCATCGACCCCAGGCCATTCACCGGGAACAGCGTTCCCCCGACGTGATGCACCCTATGGACGGCGCCGGTGGTCGGGGCGTGAACCCGGTGGTAGTCGGCCGGGGAGAGGTAGACGAGCGCGTACAGGCCCCGGCGGAAGGTCTCGGCCGCGTCCGGCGCCCCCAGGAGGTCGGCCAGGCCGTAGGCGCGCCCCTTCACGCGGATGCGCAGGTCGTCCTCGACCGGTCCGGCGGCCTCGATGCGCCCGTCGGCGGGCGAGACCAGGGTCCGCTCGTCCCCCTCCAGGGGCCGGGCGCCAGGGCGGAGGCGCCGGGTGAAGAAGGCGTCGAAGGTCGGGAAGCCGCCCTCGGGCGTGGCGACCTCGGACAGGTCCACGCCGTAGAAGCGCCGGTAGGCCTCGATCGCCGAGCGGAGCAGGGCGGGGCGCGCGCGCAGGTCCGCCACCCGTCCGAGGGCTCGGCTGAGTCCCTTCCTCGGAAGAAAGCGCAAGGTCTCGGCGGCGACCCGGGTGGCGGCGGACGGCATCGGTCGGGCTTCGCTCCTCCGCCCCCGGCGGCCCGAGGGACGAAAGAGCGTGCGATTTCGATGCTATCCGGAGAGCGCGGGGACCGTCAACGACGGGGCCTCGGGGCCCTCAGACGTTGTAGTAGAGGTCGAACTCGAGCGGGGTCGGGCGGAGCCGCATGGGATCGACCTCCCGCTCCCGCTTGTAGGCGACCCACTCGTCGAGGATGTCCTTGGTGAACACGTCGCCCTGGAGGAGGAACTCGTGGTCCTCCTCCAGCGCCCGGAGCGCTCCATCGAGGGAGTGGGGCACCGTGGGCACGCCCTTCAGCTCCTCGGGGGTCAGCGAGTAGAGGTCCTTGTCGAGGGGCTCACCGGGGTCGATCTGGCGCCGGATCCCGTCCAAGCCCGCCATCAGCATGGCCGCGAACTGGATGTAGGGGTTGCCGGCGGAGTCGGGGAAACGGCACTCGATCCGCTTCGCCTTGGGGGAGCTCGAGTACATGGGGATCCTGATCGAGGCGGAGCGGTTCCGGCTCGAGTAGGCGAGGTTGACCGGCGCCTCGAACCCGGGCACCAGGCGCCGGTAGCTGTTGACCGTCGGGTTGGTCAGCGCGCAGATCGCCGGGGCGTGGGTGAGGATGCCGCCGATGTAGTGGAGCGCGAGCTCGCTCATGCCGGCGTAGCGGTCCCCGGCGAACAGCGGCTTGCCGTCCTTCCAGATCGACTGGTGGCAGTGCATGCCGCTGCCGTTGTCGTTCACGAGCGGCTTCGGCATGAAGGTCGCGGTCTTCCCGGACATCCGCGCCGAGTTCTTCACGATGTACTTGAACCAGAGGAGCAGGTCGGCCATGCGGGTGAGCGACTGGAACTTCATGTCGATCTCGCACTGGCCGGCCGTCGCCACCTCGTGGTGGTGGACCTCGACCTCGATGCCGACCTGGGCCATCAGCTCGCACGTCGCGCTGCGCCAGTCGAACAGCGTGTCCTGTGGCGTGACGGGGAAGTAGCCGCCCTTGTGCGCGATCTTGTGGGAGAGGTTCGGCTGCTCGTCACGGCCGGTGTTCCAGATGCCCTCGATGCTGTCCACCTCGTAGAAGGAGCCGTGGTTCGCGAGCTCGTAGCGGACATCGTCAAAGACGAAGAACTCGGCCTCGGGCCCGAAGTAGGCCGTGTCGCCGATGCCCGTCTGGCGCAGATAGGCCTCGGCCTTCTGGGCGATGTAGCGCGGGTTCCGGAGGTAGGGCTCGCGGGTGATCGGGTCGAAGATGTCGCAGATCAACACGAGCGTGGGGATCTCCGCGAACGGGTCCATGCTCGCGCTCCCGGCGTCGGGAACGATCAGCATGTCGGAGGCATTGATCGGCTGGTAGCCGCGGATCGAGGATCCATCGAAGCCGAACCCGTCCTCGAAGGCCGCCTCGTCGAGGCGCCCGATCGGCACGGTCGTGTGCTGCCACAAACCGGGCAGATCGATGAAGCGGAGGTCGAGCATCCTCGCCCCCCTCTCCTTCGCCATCGTCAGGACCTGATCCGGGGTCATATCACTCATCCGAACGTCTCCTCCGTGTCGGCGGCCCTGGCCCCCGACGCTCGCGCCCAACCTCCGGGCACCCGCTAGACCGCGTCCTCGCCCCGCTCGCCGGTGCGGATCCGCACCGCCTCCTCGATCGGGGTGACGAAGATCTTCCCGTCGCCGATCCGCCCCGTCCGCGCCGCGGTCTCGACCGCTTCGATCAGGGGAGCGACGAGGTCATCCGGAACGACGACCTCGACCTTCACTTTCGGGACGAAGTCGACCACGTAGGCCGAGCCCCGGTACACCTCGCGCTTGCCCCCGGTCCGCCCGAAGCCCTTCACCTCGGAGACCGTCATCCCCTGGATGCCCAGCTCTCCGAGGGCGTCCTTGACCTCGTCCAGCTTGAACGGCTTGATGATCGCTTCGACCTTCTTCATTCCGCTCCGGAGGACAGGTGTCGCGCTCCCGTAGGCTTACCCGCGCCGTGTTTCCCGCACGTTTCCCCCCGGTAAGAAGTCCACGGCGAGCCCGCGCCGGCCAGGCCGCCGGCCGGGGGCGCTGAGGTGGCCTCGACGGGGCGCCCCGTGGTCGTCGTGCACGGCGGCGCGGGCCGGGTGCCGGAGGCGCGCCGACCCGCCCACGCCGAGGGCTGCCGCCGCGCGGCGGACGCCGGGCTGGCATGCCTCCTCGACGGGGCCGATCGCCTGGTGGCCGCGGTCGAGGCCGTGCGGCTTCTCGAGGACGACCCCCGGTTCAACGCGGGCACCGGCGCCTGCCTGACCGAGGCGGGCACCCTCGAGCTCGACGCCTCGGTGATGGAGGGGACCGATCTTCGGGCGGGCGCCGTCGCGGTGCTGCCGCCCTTCCCCAACCCGGTGCGGATCGCCCTCGAGGCGCTCCGGGACGGCCACCACGCGTTCTACGCGGGCCCCGGCGCCTCGGCCTTCGCGCAGGCCCGCGGCTTCCACCCGGCGACGCCGGGGGAGATGGTCACGGAGGCGGCCCGAGAGCGCCTCGCCATGGTCCTTGCAGGCCGGGTCGGCGAGCGGGAGTGGGCCGGCGGCACGGTCGGAGCGGTGGTCGCGGACGGTCGAGGGCACGTGGCGGCGGCCACCAGCACCGGCGGCACGGGCGGCAAGCGCGTCGGGCGCGTCGGCGACACACCGATCGTGGGCGCCGGGACGTGGGCCGACGACCGGAGCGGCGCGTGCAGCACCACCGGTGTCGGGGAGGACATCCTCCGCTTCAACCTGGCGCGGCACGCCTGCGAGCTCCTGCGGAGCGACCCGGACGCCCAGCGGGCGGCCGAGCGCGCGATCGCGGCCTTCGGCGACCGGATCGCTGGCCGGGGCGGGCTGATCCTCGTCGGCGCGGACGGCGACGTGGGGATCGCCCGCAGCACCGAGACCATGAGCTACGCCGTGGCAACGGTCGGGGAGGCCACCCGCCTCGGGTTCTGATGGCGAGCCGGCCGGGGATCGGCCAGGTTCACCGGAACCCCGACCGGGAGCAGGGAGCGACGATGGCGGACCTCAGCGGCAAGACCCTCTTCATCACCGGCGCGAGCCGGGGCATCGGCAAGGCGATCGGGCTGCGGGCAGCCCGGGACGGGGCCAACGTCGTGATCGCGGCGAAGACCGCCGCGCCCCATCCGAAGCTCCCGGGCACGATCTACACCGCGGCGGAGGAGATGGAGGCGGCCGGCGGGCAGGCCCTGCCCGTGATCTGCGACATCCGCCACGAGGAGCGCATCCAGAAGGCGGTCGAGGAGGCCCTGGAGCGCTTCGGCGGGATCGACATCCTGGTCAACAACGCGAGCGCGATCTTCCTCGCCGGGACGCTCGACACGCCGATGAAGCGCTTCGACCTGATGCACCAGGTCAACGCGCGGGGCACCTTCGCCACCTCCCAGGCGTGCCTCCCCCACCTGAAGAAGGCCGACAACCCGCACATCCTCAACATCAGCCCGCCGCTGAACATGGAAGCGAAGTGGTTCGGCCCCCATGTGGCCTACACGATGGCCAAGTACGGGATGAGCATGTGCGTCCTCGGCATGGCCGAGGAGCTGAGGAAGGACGGGGTGGCGGTCAACGCGCTGTGGCCACGCACGGCGATCGCCACCGCCGCGGTCAAGAACCTCCTGGGGGGCGACCAGGCCATCCAGGGGAGCCGGACCCCCGACATCATGGCCGACGCGGCCCACGCGGTGCTCGTCCGACCGAGCCGCGAGGCGACCGGCCGCTTCTACATCGACGATGAGGTGCTGGCGGAGGAGGGGGTCACGGACCTGTCCGGCTACGCCGTCAACCCCGAGGTCCCGTTGATGCCCGACTTCTTCGTCTGAGCCAGGGCCGAGCCTCGGCCCGAGGGCGGCCTGGCGGGTCAGCGCGGCGGTCGGGTATGGTCCGCGCCACGCCGGAGGTCCCGTGCCCTACCGTGCGCTCCTCGCCCTCGTCCCCCTGCTCGCTGCCTGCGGCGGCACGAGCCTCCGTCCGTAGCACCCCGATCCGACGGTGATGGACCGCTCCGCCGACGAGCTCGGCCTCCCGGAGGCGCCCGAGGTGGACGGCGAGACGGCCAGCGCGCCGCCGCCCCCTCCGGGCCGGGTGGTCGCCGGCGACCGGACGCCGCTCGACGGCGAGCCGCCGCGGGTGACCATCCGGGCGCCACGCTCTGGCCAGCGCTTCGGCGACGCGGCGCCCCTCCGCCTCACGGTCCGCGTCCGGGCCTGGGCCCTCGGGCCGGCGCCGGGGAACCACGTCCACGTCATCGTCGACAACGAGCCCTACATCGCGGTCCACGACGTCTCGGCGCCCCTCGACCTGAGGGCCCTGGTCGAGGCGAGCCTCGGCCGGCCCCTCGGGCCCGGCCGCCACGTGGTGCGGGTGTTCCCGAGCCGCCCGACGCACGAAAGCGTCAAGGCGGACGGCGCCTTCGCCATGGTGGCGTTCCAGGTCGGCCGCTCGACGGAGGGCCCCGAGATCGACGAGGACGCCCCCCTCCTGACCTACAGCCACCCGACGGGCTGCCACCCGCCGGGCGCGCCGATCCTGCTCGACTTCCTGGTCCACGGCGTGGACCTGGAGGCCGGCGAGGCCCGCGTGCGCTACACGATCGACGGGGGGGTCGAGGGCGACATCACCCGCTGGGTGCCCCACACGATCGAGAACCTCCCGCTGGGCGATCATCGCGTGCGGCTGCGCCTGGTGGACAGGGAGGGAGCCCTCCTGCCCGGGCCGTTCAACGACACGACACGGGTCGTGCAGGTCGGGGACTGCTGAGCCGATCGGGGCTCTTCCGAGCCTCGCCAGCGCCCTCCCCCGCTGCCGAGCCCGCGCTCCGCGCCCTGCTATGGTGCCGTCCGTGGCTCTGCTCGACACCGTGCGGGACCTCGGGCGGCTCCGCCAGATCGTCCAGGTCTTGATCCGACACGGCTTCGGTGAGGTCGTGCAGCGGATCGGCCTCGGCTCCCTCGGGTCGGGCCGGGCGGAGGAGGAGCAGGACGGCGGCTCGCGGCGCCTGGCGGTCCGCATCCGCGCGGTGCTGACGGAGCTCGGCCCGAGCTTCGTCAAGCTCGGCCAGATCCTCTCGACGCGGTCCGACCTGATCCCCGCCGACATCATCGAGGAGCTTCGGACGCTGCAGGATCGGGTGAGGCCGATCCCCCTCGAGGAGGTCGCGCGCCAGGTCCAGGCGGAGCTGGGCGGGACGCTCGAGGAGCTGTTCCTGGCCTTCGAGCCCGATCCCCTCGCGTCGGCGTCGATCGGCCAGGTGCACAGGGCCACCCTGGAAGTGGACGGAGCGCCCCAGGCCGTGGCGGTCAAGGTCCAGCGCCCGAACCTCGTCGACACGATCGACCGCGACATCGACCTCCTGTACTGGCTGGCCCGCGTGCTCGAGCGGTCGGTGCCCGAGAGCGAGGTCTACCAGCCGACCCGCCTCGTCCGGGAGTTCGACCGCGCGATCCGCGCCGAGCTCGACTACACCCTCGAGGCGGACCACGCCGCCCGGTTCTCGAAGAACTTCGAGGGCCATGGCGCGATCCGCTTCCCCTTCGTCTACCGCCAGGCGAGCTCGCGACGGGTGCTGACCCTCGAGCTGTTCGACGGCCACAAGATCTACGACGCGATCGAGCGCGGCTATTCGGCCGAGGCGATCTGCAAGACCACCCTGAGCTTGATCCTCAAGGCGGTCTTCGAGGACGGCTTCTTCCACGCCGACCCCCACCCCGGCAACTTCATCCTGATGGGGTCGAAGGACGCTCCGGTGGTCGGGGTGATCGACCTCGGGCTCGTCGGGCGCCTGACCCCCCCGCTGCGCGACAAGACGATCGACCTGATGATCGCAGCCGTCCGGGAGGACTACCGGGCGATCGCCGACGCCCTCTACGCGATCGGGACGCCCAGGCACAAGTTCGACCGAGCCGCCTACGAGGCCGAGGTCGCCACCCTCGCGGAGCGGTACCTCGGCAGGCGGCTCAAGGACCTCCAGGTTTCGCGCCTGATCCAGGACCTGGTGCAGGGCGCGACGCGCTACGGGCTCGAGATCCCCCCCGACTTCCTGCTGGTGGGCCGCGCGATGATGACCATCGAGGGGGTCGGGCGGGAGATCTACCCCGAGCTCGACGTGTTCGAGGAGATGAAGCCGTACTTCCTCCGACTGATGTGGACGCGCTACTCGCCCGAGAAGGTGACCCAGGACCTCGTGCGCACGATGGGCCGCCTGAGCGGCGCCGCCACCGACCTACCGCTCCAGAGCCACGAGATCCTGGAGGACCTGCGACGCGGGCGGCTCGAGGTGCGAACCCGGGAGCCGATGCTCGAGGTCACCACGGAGCTCCTCGGGCGTCGGATCCAGAGCGGCCTGGTGGTCTCCTCGCTCCTGCTCGGCGGCGCGATCCTCGCGTCCGGAGGGGCGGTCGGGCTGGGCGCGCTGTTCGTCGCGTCGGCCGTCGGGGCGGTGACGGTCCATCTCTGGCGGGCGCGGCGCCTCCGCCGGCGCGGTCGCCGGTGAGCGCCTTTCGCCTGGCGTCGGCGGAGGGCGTCGACCCGGCCGCCGCGGTCGGCGTCGGCGGCGCGCTCCGGGGCACGGTCGGCCGCGAGGTCCCCGCCGCGCTCTACGTCGCTTCGCTGCGCGGCGACGCGCGGGTCTTCGGACGCTGGCAGGTCCCCGCGCTGACGCTGCGCTCCGAGGCGGCCGCGGTGCGCCGCTGGACCGGGGGACCGGCGACCGTCGCGGGCGATGGCGTCCTCTACCTCGCGCTCGCCCTGGCCCGGGCGGACGTGTTCCTCGAGACCCCGCGGGACCGGATCCTCAACCGGACCGTACGAGGGCTGCTGGGCGGCCTCCGGGCGGTCGGCTTCGCGGCCCACTACTTTGGCCGGGAGTTCGTCAGCGTGGACAAGCGCCCGGCGGGGCTCCTCGGCTGGGCCCGCGCCGCGGACGGCCGGGTGCTCTTCGAGGCGTTCCTCGGCGCCGAGCGAACGTACCCGCCACCCGCGGACGAGGTAGCCACGCCCGCCCGGCGCGAGCCCCCTCGCCTCGGCAAGGCGCCGCTCCGCCTCGCCGACGTCGGGACGCCGCCGAGCGCCGCGGAGCTCTGCGCGGCGTGCGCCCGGGCGTGGGATCGGGAGGGCGCCCTCGAGCCGGTCCACGCCGACCCCCCGGCGCCCGGGCCTCCGCCGCCCGAGCCGCCGGCGCAGGTGCACTGGTCCGAGCCCCGCGAGGTGCCGATCGGCTGGATCTGGGCAGGCCTGGCCCGGGGCCCGGCGGGGGTCACCCACGCGCGGATCGCCGGCGATCTCTACCAGGACGACGATGGCCCCGACCGGCTGAGCGCGGCCCTCATGGGCGCCCCGCCGAGCCCGGAGAGGCTCCGGGACGGCCTCAACGCCGCGCTCGGCACCCACGGCGCGACCGTGGAAGGGCTCCGGAGCCTCCAGCCAGCCCTCGAGGCGTTCCTCGAGGTCGGGCGAGCCCCCTCCTGACCGTTCGGCTCAGGACGTCACGACGGGCGCTGCGCTCTCCTCGAGCGGCTCGTCCCCGTCGTCGTCATCGCGCTGGTCCTCCAGGAGGCTCAGCCCGATCGCGAACGCGCGACGCGCGCGGTCGAGGATCTCGCCGTCGCTGGCGATCTTGGTCTCGGCGTCCAGCAGCCGCGACCGGAGCCCCGCGCGCTCCCCCTCGACCTCGGCGAGCTTGCCCTCGAGGGTCTGACGCGCGCCCTCGAGGGACGTCCTGGCCTCCTCGGTGCTCGCGAGGCGGCTCTCGGTCTCGGCCAGCTTCCGCCCGAGGACCGCGAGCTCCCTCGAGTGGGCGTCCTCGCGCGCGCTCAGCGCCGCCTCGTGCTCCTGGCGGAGGGCCGCGAGCGCCCCCTCCTTGGCCTGCTCCGCCTCCTCGAGGGCCTTGGCGCGCTGGCCCTCGAGCTCGCCCCGGAGCGCCGCGAGAGCCTCCTCGCGCCGGGCGTCGGCCTCGGCCAGCCGGCGCGCCAGGGTCTCCTCGGACTCCCGCTTCAGGGCGGCGAGCGCCTCGTCCTTGGTCTCCGCGGCCTGTCGAAGCTCCTCGGCGTGCCCCTCCCGCAACGCGGCGGCGGCCGCGCGATGGGAGGCCTCGGCCTCCTCGAGGGCGCTCGCCTTCTCGGAGGCCGCCTTGGCGAGGGCCTCGGCCTGGTTGGCCTCGAGGCGCTCGACGTCGGCACGGCGCCCCGCCTTCTCCTCGGTGAGCTCCGCCTCGAGTCGGGCGGTCTTGGCCTCCTCGCGCTCGAAGCGCCCCTTCAGGTCCTCGGCCCGCTTGCGGTTCGTCTCCACGTCCGCGCTGAGGGCCGCGATCCGCTCGCCGGAGTCGGCGGCGGCGCGCTCGAGGCCGAGGATCTGGTCGTTCAGGTCCGCCTGCTTGCGCTCGAGCCCCAGGTTCTTGTCGCGCAGCTCGAGCAGCTGCTTGTCGCGGTTGCTCAGCTGGTCGCGGAGGTCGAGAAGCTCCTTGTCCTTGGCGTTGAGCGCCTCGCGCAGGTCGAGGAACTCGCGGCTCGAGACGCCCCCGCTGGGACGAGGGCCGCGCTCCTTGAGCTCCTCGAGCTCCCGGGTCAGGCGCGCCACCTCTTCGTCGCGCTCGGCGGGCTCGCCGATCGCCGAGCGAGCCTCGGCCAGCTCGACGACGGCCTGCTCCTTCTCCTCGAGCAGCTCGTCGACCCGGCGCTCGGCCTCCTCCGCCTGCTGCCGGGCCTTGCGCGCCTGGCTGCGGGCCTCCTCGGCCTCCCGCTGGGCCTCCTCGACGTCGCGCCGCGCGCCCTCCGTCGCGCGGCGCGCCTCCTCGGCCTCCCGCTCGGCGTCGGCCGCGCGGCGCCGGGCCTCCTCGATCTCCCCATGCGCATCCGCCGCCTGGCGCTGGGCCTCCTCGGCGCGGCGCTTGGCCTCGTCCGCCTCCCGCTGGACCGTGTCGAGCGCTTCCTGGGCCGGCCCACCGGCCGACACCTGGGAGGCGCCGTTCGTCGCCCGCGGGGGGCGCGGCGGGGCCGGCGCCGCGGGGGGGGCGCTGGCGACCGGAGGTCGCGTCGAGACCGCCGGCGCGATCGACGCCGGCGGGGCGCTGATCCCCTCCGCCGGCGCGCTCCCGTCCAGGTCGCGCATCATCAGGGCGTCGAACGCGCTCTCCGCGAACGCGTCGATCTCCTGGTCGACCGGCTCGGCTTCGGTCGCCTCGACGACGTCCTCGATCGAGATCTCGACCTCCTCCTCGAGCGACTCGACCTCGTCGCCGTCGAGGGGCAGCAGCGCGTTCAGGCGGTCGATGAGATCGGCGATGTCCACCGGCTTGCGGAGGTAGTCCTCGGCCCGGGTGCGGAGCTTGCGATGCTGCTCGAAGATCTCCTCCGAGGCCTCGCTCGAGAGGATCATCACGGGGATGTCCGCCGTGTCCGGGTTCCGCTTGAGCTTCTTGCAGACGAGGAACCCGTTCATCTGGGGCAGCTCGATCGTCAGCAGCACCAGGTCCGGCCGCTCGGCCTGGGCCCGCTCGAGGCCCTCCGTGCCGTCCCGGACCAGCTCGACCCGGGCGCCCTCCGCGCTGAGCGCGGCCCGTACCGCCTCCGCGAAATCAGGGTCGCTCTCGAAGAAGAGAATGCGCTTGGCCATCGGAGGCGCCTCCTGCCCGCCGAACCGTACGTGAGACCACGCGACGGTGTCAATCGACGCAGTACGGCGAAAAACTCGCTTTTTCAGTCGCTTAGAGCAAAAAACTCAGTGCGACACGCGAGCCTGGGCCGCGAGGCGCAGCATGCGCTCCCCGTCGAGATCCCCCGTGAAGGCGTAGCTCAGGCCTCGGTGGAACCGCACCGGGACCGTCCGCCCCCGCACGTAGCCGTAGTTGACGCCCCGGCCCCCGACCTGGGCCTGGCGCGTCGCCCGGTCGAGCCCCCGCGGGGGCTCGAACACGACCACGGTCAGCCGACCGGCGTCGCGGTGCTTGTAGTAGAACGCCGCCGCCTCGGCGTCGCGGACCGTCGAGAGCCGACCGCCGACCAGCTCGATCTCGGGCTCCGCGAACTCCACGGGCCGGACCGGGAACCGGAGGTGGCCCTGGAACCACCCTGCGAGGACCGGCGCGGGTCCGACGACCTCGGTCGGGCGCTCGGCGGTGCGGATGACGCTCTCCAGCACGCGCTCCGCTTCGCCGACACCCGGGTCGCGGGCCTCGGGCGCCGGTGCTTCGGGCTCGGAGGTCTGCCGGACGGCGAGCACCGCCAGGGCCACCGCCGCGGCGGCGGCGGCCGGCGTCGCGTAGCGCCAGGCACCGGCGCGCGGCGCCCGCATGCCGCTCAGCAGCTCGGCCCGACGGCGGTCCTCGGCGTCGAGGGCCGCGCCCAGCCGGCTCCGGAGCGCCGCGGGCGCCTCGACGCTCGGCCCGGGCTCGATCGCGTCGCGCACCGCACGCTTGACGCTCCCCGCGAAGGCGAGGTGCTCGCGGCAGCGGGGGCAGCGGGCGAGGTGCTCCTCCACCTCGATGTGCGTCCCGGGATCGACCTCCCCGTCGAGGACCGCATCGGCCCGGCGGAGGTAGACCTCGCAGGCCCTCATCCCTCGGCCTCCCGCCGCCGCCGGTAGGCGTCGAGGTGGATCGGCTCGGCCGCCGCGTCCTCCTCGGGCTCGACGATCCCGAGCTGGACGGCCTGGTCGACCAGGCGCTTCTGAAGGCGCTTTCGGGCGCGGTGCAGTCGGGACATCACGGTGCCGATCGGGCAGCCCAGGATCGCCGCGATCTCCTTGTAGGAGAGCTCTTCGACGTCCGCGAGGAGGATCATGATGCGGTAGTCCTCCGGCAAGGCCTCGAGGGCCGTCTGGATCTCGGCGCTGACCAGGCGCCGGTGAGCCTCCGAGATCGGGTCGGTCAGCGCCCGCATCGCCGCGCGGCTCATCACGCCGTCCCCGACCGGCTCGGCGTCGCGCCCCTCGAGCACCTTCCGCTCCCGGGTCGAGCGGCGGTACTTGTTGATGAATGTGTTGTGCAGGATCCGCAGCAGCCAGGCCTTCATGTTGGTTCCCGGCTCGAAGCGGTCGTAGAAGCGGTAGGCCTTGACGAAGGCGTCCTGCACCAGGTCATCGGCGTCGGACGGCGAGCGGGTGAGGCGGAGCGCGGCCGCGTACATGGGATCGAGGTGCTTGAGCGCCTCGTCCTCGAACTCCTGCCGAGCCAGGTCACTTCGTTCCTGCCGAATGGTCATCGGGTCATCCTCGGCGCTCAACCCCGCCCGGGATGGCCGTATTCCGGCTCGCGCCCTGCCCCCCTACCGTAACCACTCCTGAACGCCTCATCAGGGCTTCGTGCCACCCCCGGCCCCGTCGACCGGCTCGTCCTCGTCCTCCGAGGAGACCTCGTCGGACCCTCGCCCGGAGCCGCGAAGCGCGCCGAGCGCCGCCTCCAGCCGATCGATCCGCCCCTGGAGGCGTCGCACCTCGCCCTGGAGCTGCTGGACGTGGCCCATCGCGTAGCCGAGGAGCCCCCGGACGCGGTCGTCGGCCAGGCGCTGGACCTCCTCCCACGCCTCGCGGGGATGGGTCAGGGCTCGCCAGCGAGGGTCGTCGGGCGCCTCGTCACCCTCCTCGCCCGCTGGCTCGCGGCTCCGCATCAGCTTCCCCACCGTGCCGCCCCGGAGCGAGCTGAAGAGCCGCTCGCCGCTCTGCTGGACCAGCTGACGAAGCGCCTGGACGGACGCCAGGGCCCGCTGGGGGTCGGCGCCGCGCTTCTCCTCCTCGTAGATGATCTGGGCGAGGGTGACGTTCGTCAGGTCGTCCTTGGTCCGGTTGTCGATGATCCGGACGTCCTCGCCGTCGCGAACGTACTCCGCGATCTGCTGCAACGTGACGTAGCGGCTCTCGCGGGTGTCGTAGAGCTTGCGGTTGGCGTAGCGCTTGACCAGCCGCGGCGATACGGGTCGCCCCGTGCCGTCACCGTCGGGGGGTCCTTGGGTCGTCTCCACGGTCCTCCAGGCGCGGCGCGCAGGAGCCCGACGCGCCGCGGCGTCCCCAGTATAGCGGAGTCGTCACCGGACGGTGGCAGGGACGCACCTACCCTCCCTCCGGTACGCCGAGGATCGGGCGTTTGCTAGGCTTACGGCGCCATGACCGAGGTGTGGAGCCGTGCCCGCCGTCTGGCCCGGCGCGTCGGAGGCATCCGGGACCTGTCCCTGCGGATCCGGTACCTCCGGTACCTCGCCCGCGAGTCGGCGCCCGAGGAGGTGGCGGAGATCCTCGGCCTCGCCGTCCATCTGACCGAGGCCCGTGAGCACCGGTTCGGGGGGCTCGCCCTCGGGCTGTGCGTCGCCCTCGCGGACGAGGACATGGACGAGGTGCGCGCCGCGGTGGCCCAGGCGGCGATGCTGGGCGGGGACTACGGCACCGCGGCCCTTCTCTCGCCGCGGCCCCCCCTCCAGCAGCCCGACGACCCGCCGGAGGTGCCCGACTTCGGGACCGGCCGCGTTCCGAGCCTCGGAGAGAGGAAGTCCCTCGCCCGCCGACGGGACCGGGATCTCCTGGCGCGCGTGCTGTCGGACCCCCACCCCGCCGTGATCCGCATCCTGCTGAGCAACCCCGCGCTGACCGAGCCGGACGTCGTCCGGCTCTGCGCGCGGCGCCCGATCGGCGCGGCCGTCCTGCGGGAGGTGTTCCGCAGCCCGCGGTGGGTCACCCGCTACGCGGTGCGCAGGGCGATCGTGAAGAACCCCTTCACGCCGCAAGACATCGCGCTCCAGCTCTGCGCCCACCTGACCGCGACCGACGCGGTCCTCGTCGCGCGCTCACCCGAGCTGGGTGACGCGGTGCGAGACGCCTGCCGCAGGGTCGGCGGCCTCGCCACCGTTCACTGACCTCGGAGACCCCGAGGGCGGGTGCGCGTCGCGGTGATCGCTCCCACGCCTCGATTGCCCCCGGACCGCGCCGACGCTCAGCTATCGACGACCTCGGCCTCGGCGACCTCGTCCCGGGCGCGCGTCCTCGGGGTGCTGGACTCCGACGCGATCTGCTTGTCCTTCGCGGACGAGACCTCGATGTCGTCGTCCGCGTTGAGCCCCCGCTTCAGGTTCCGGATCGCCTTGCCCAGGCCTTCCCCGATCTGCGGGAGCCGCGTGGCCCCGAAGACGAGGAGCAGGCACACGAGCACGATCAGGAGCTCCCCCATTCCGAATCGTCCCACGACAGCCTCCGTGGCCCACCGGGCCGTAGGGTCGGAACGTAGAGGCCCACACGGACCCCAGCAAGCCGGCCGGACCCGACAAGCCTCCCGATCCCGGTGGTTTCCCCCCGATCGGGGCCGTAGCATCCGGCCGGTGGCGACGGTGACGGTGCGGGCGGGGAGGGTCCAGCCGGTCTGGGCGGGGCACCCCTGGGTCTTCCAGCAGGCGATCGACCGGATCGACGGCGCGCCTGGGCCGGGCGACGCGGTGGAGGTCCGGGACCCCCGTGGCAACTTCCTCGGGCGAGGGTTCTACAGCCCCGCGTCGTCGATCGCCGTCCGGGTCATGACGCGGGACCCGGACGAGACCCTCGACGCCGGGAGCCTGATCCGGAGGGTGGAGCAGGCGGCCGCCTGGCGACGCCGCATCGGCCTTCCGAACGACGACACGACCGGCTATCGGCTGATCCACGCCGAAGGGGACGGCCTCCCGGGCCTGATCGCCGACGTGTACGGCGACACCGTGGTGATGCAGCTCTTGACGGTCGGCATGCGCCGCCGTCGGGACGTCCTGGTCGGCGCGGTGGCGCGCGTGACGGAGGCGCGCTCGGTGCTCGAGGCGCCCGGGGGCGCCGCCCAACGCCGCGAGGGCATCGAGGCGACCGCGGCGACCCTCCGCGGACCGACCCCGGACCTGCTGCGCTTCCGCGAGCGCGGCTTCGCCTTCGAGGTCGGCGCCGAGGACGCCCAGAAGACCGGGTTCTACTTCGACCAGCGGGCCAATCGCGGTCGCGTCGAGACGCTGGCCGACGGCGCGGAGGTGCTCGACCTCTACTGCTACCTGGGCGCCTTCGCCCTGGCCGCGGCACGGGGCGGCGCCCGGTCGGTCGAGGCGTACGACAAGTCGGCCGTCGCCGTCGCTCGCGGCGCCGGCCTGGTCGAGGCCCCCGGCCTCGCGGATCGCGTGGCCCTCGCTCGCGCCGACGTCCGCCGGCTATTGCGGAGCCTTCGCGAGGAGAAGCGCGCCTTCGACGTCGTCGTGCTCGACCCGCCCAAGCTCGCGCCCACCGTCCGCCACCTCCGGCGGGCGCGCGGCGCCTACCGGAAGCTCAACGCCGACGCCCTGCGGCTGGTCCGGCCCGGCGGGATCCTGGCGTCCTGCTCCTGCTCCGCGGCCCTGCGCCCCGACGAGCTGGTCCGGCTGATCGCGCTGGCAGCCCGGGATGCCGGGCGCGAGGCGACGCTGTTCGAGGTGGGGGAGCAGGGCCTCGACCACCCGGTCCCGGCCGCGTTCCCGGAAGGGCGCTACCTCAAGTGCGCGTTCACCCGAGTCCAGTGATGCAGCCCCTGGATCGCCTCGACCCGGCTCGGCTCCGGGCGCTCCGGGGCGTCGCCTTCGACATCGACGATACCCTGACGGACGGTGGCCGGCTCGGCGCGCCCGCGTTCGAGGCGCTCTGGCATCTGGCCGGGGCGGGCCTCGCGCTCCTGGCCCTCACGGGCCGGCCCCTCGGCTGGGCCGACGCCTTCGCCGCGACCTGGCCGGTGCTCGGCGTCGTCGGGGAGAACGGCGCCGGCTGGTCCTACCGGCACGGCGGCGCGCTCGTGACCGGCTATCGGGATCCGGCTCCCGTGCGGGAAAGCCAGCAGCGCACGCTCCGCCGCATCGCCGCGAAGGTCGAGCAGCGCCTGCCGGGGGTCCGGACCGCCTCCGACCAGGCGGCGCGCCGCTGCGACCTCGCGTTCGACGTCGGCGAGGCGACGCGCCAGCCCCCTGCCGTGGTCCGCGAGCTGGCGGCGTTGATCGAGGGCGACGGAGCCCGGGCGACGGTGTCGAGCGTCCACTGCCACGCCGTCCCGGGCGACTGGACCAAGGCGAGCGGCGCTTGCGGGGCGCTGGCGGAGACCCTCGGGCTGAGCCCGAAGGACGCGGGGGACACCTTCCTGTTCGTCGGCGACAGCGGCAACGACGCCGCGGCGTTCGCCTTCTTTCGGACCACGGTCGGCGTGGCGAACGTCCAGGACCACCTCGACGCGCTCCCGACGCCGCCCGCGTTCGTGACCGCGTCCCCGCGGGGACAGGGCTTCGTCGAGCTGGCCGGCCGGATCCTGCAGGCCCGCCGTGGCTGAGCGACGCCTGCCGACGCCCCTCGTCCTCGCGGTGGCGACCGCGATGATCGCGGTCGGGGTGGTGGCCGTCGTGGTCGGGCCCGACGCGCTGTCGACGCCGCCCGAGGAGGACCGGCGCTTCGTGCCCGCGACCGGGTTCCGGATCGCCGACAGCACCCCGGAGCGAGCGGCGGAGACCTACTACGACGCCTGGCGGCGGCGACGCTGGGACGCGGCGGGGCAGGTGAGCGTCGGCGAAGCGCGCCGGGCGGTGGAGGCCAAGCGCGCGCGGGACGACGCGCTCGCGCCCGAGGAGCGCGTGGTGGCGGCCCGGGCATGGGACGCGCTGGCCCGGGCGCCCTTGTCGCTGGTCCTCGACCGGAGCGAGGATCTCGAGGACGGCGCCCTCCGCCTCGGCGGCGTCGCCGAGTACGAGCTGGTCGACCGACCCTACCGGCGCGAGGTGAGCTTCGAGGTCGTCGAGGCGGACGACGCCTACCGGGTGCGCCGGATGGAGCTCGGCGAGGTGCTCACCGACCTGCCGCCCATCCTGCGGGAGGCGTCCGCGCCGTGAGCCGGGAGCCTCCCGGGGCCGGCGATCCGTACCTCGACGGCCGCTTCTACGACCACCACTACCTCCGCTACCGAGCAGACCGGGCCTTCTACCTCGAGCTCGCGCAGCGCGCCGGGGGCGACGTGCTCGAGATCGGCGTTGGGACGGGGCGCATCGCGCTCCACCTGGCCCGGGCCGGCATCGCGGTCACCGGCGTCGACCGCTCCCGGGACATGCTGGCGCGCGCACGACAGCGCCTCGACAAGATGCCGCGCCGCGTCCGGGCGCTCGTCCGGCTGGTGAGGGCCGACCTGCGGCGGCTCGAGCTGGGCCGCACCTTCGCCCTCGTCGCGGCGCCCTTCAACGTGCTCATGCACCTGTACGCACGGACGGACCTCGAGGCGGCCCTCGCAGCGTGCCGGCGGCACCTCGCCCCCGGCGGCCTGTTCGCCCTCGACGTGCTGAACCCGGACGTCGGCTCCTTCCTCCGGGACCCGGCGCGGGCCTACAAGCTCCGGTCGATCACCGACCCGACCGACCGGCGCCGGTACCGCAGCACCGAGACCTTCGCCTACGACTGGGCCACCCAGGTCCAGACCACGACCCAGGCCTTCCGCCCGGAGGACGGGGGACCGGGGGAGCGGACGATCCGCCTGGTCCAGAGGCAGTTCTTCCCCGCCGAGCTGGAGGCGCTGCTCCACTACAACGGCTTCGAGGTGCTGAGCCACGAGGGCGGCTTCGAGGGGGAGCCCCTCGACGCCGACGCCCCATCCCAGGTCGTCGTGGCCCGCGCGCGCCGCTAGGGGCGAGCCCGGGAGCCGCGGCGGGTCATCGGCGTCCGACGGCCGAACCCGGTCAGCGCTCGCCGGCGTGGGCGCGGTCCAGGGCCTCCTGGACGATCTTGTTGTGCTCGGCCGGGTCCTGCCAGCGCATCTGGCCGCTCTGGGGCAGCAGGTGGATCGGGTCGAAGTAGAGGAACAAGCGCCCCGCTTTCACGCTCGGCGCGCTGAACACGCTCACGCCGGTCACCCGGTCGTAGTGCTCGAAGCTGTGCACGTCACGCTTGCCACCCCCGCCCGGAGCGTCGACCACGAACACCGGGGTGTGGAACCCGGCCGTCGATCCGCGGACGTTCTTCTCGAGCTGGACCGCCGTGTCCACGGTGGTGCGGAGCTCCTCGACGCCCTTCACCATGTCGTGGACGTAGACGTAGTAGGGGAGGACGTTCACGTAGCCGAGGCGCTTGACCAGCAGCTGCATCGTCTCGACGTCGTCGTTCACCCCGCGCTGGAGCACGGTCTGATTGCGGATGGTGACGCCGGCGGCGAAGAGGCGGTCCATCGCCCGCTTCGTGATCGCGGTGACCTCCCGCGGGTGGTTGAAGTGGGTGTGGAGCACCACGTCCTTGCCAAGCGCCCGGCCACGCTCGACCACCTCGACCAGCGCGCGGAACCAGTCGTCGTCGCTCAACACCTTCTGGGGCATCACGGCCGGGCCCTTGGTCGCGAAGCGCATCCGCCGGACGTGGGGGATGTCGAGCAGGCGGTGGCCGAGGTGCCGGACCTGGTCGGCGCGGAGGTTGTAGGAGTCGCCCCCGCTGATGACGATGTCCTCGAGCTCGGGGCGCGTCTCGATGTAGGCGAACGCCTCGCCCCAGCGGTCCTGGTTGGCCTTCAGGCTGAGCTTCTCGAGCTCCACCTGGTCCACGTCGGGCCCGACCGCGTAGCTCCGCGTGCAGAAGCGGCAGTAGACCGGGCAGGTGTCGAGGGCGAGGAAGAGCGCCTTGTCCGGGTAGCGGTGGGTCAGCCCGGCGACCGGCGCATCGGCCTGCTCGGCGAGCGAGTCGAAGCGGAGCTTCGGGTGGTCGGCGAGGCGGGTCGACCCGAGGGGGATGAACTGACGCCGGAGCGGGTCGGTGTACGGGTCGCTCCAGTCGATCAGGCTCAGGAGGTACGGCGACACCCGCACCGCCATCGGCGCGAGGCGGAAGCCCTCCCGCGCGTCCTCGATGAAGGTGGTCGAGACCAGCCCCTCGAGGGCCGACAGGAGCTTGGGCACCTTCGTGATCGACCGCTTCATCTGCCAGCGGTGGTCGAGGAAGTCCGCCTCGTCGACGTCGGCGTAGGCCGGGATCCGCCGCCAGAAGTCCCCGCCGAGGAGATCGCGATGGGCGAGCGTCTCCGGGTCGACGGGGGGACGGGGGGCCGGCGCCTCCGCGGGCGACGCGCTCGGGACGACCTTGAGCTCCATGGGGTTCGCGTACCACGTCGGCGCGATCGCGCCATGGAGGCGGGTGTCGGTTGACACGGCGGCCTCCCTCCTCCACCCCTGCGCGGTTCGCCGGCGGCCCGACGCCGCTGCCGACGGCAGGCCGGCGACCGGAGAAACCCGATGAAGGACCGGCTCCTCTTCCTCGTCTCGCCTCCGCGGAGCGGCTCGACCCTTCTCCAGCGGATGATCGGGTCCCACTCGGCGGTGTTCACCCACCCCGAGCCGCACCTGATGACGCCCCTCGCCCACCTCGGCTACTACCGGACCGTCGACAAGGCGCCCTTCGACCACATCAACAGCGCGGAGGCGATCCGCCTCTTCGTCGAGGGCCTGCCGCGCGGCGAGGAGGACTACCTCGACGCGCTCCGCGCGTACGCCGACACGCTCTACGGGCGGATGCTCGAGCCGAGCGGCAGGCGGCTCTTCCTCGACAAGACCCCCGCCTACGCGCTCGTCCTCCCCTTCCTGGCCAGGGTCTACCCCGAGGCCAAGTACGTCGTCCTCACCCGGCACCCCCTCGCGATCTTCAGCTCCTACGCGAACAGCTTCTTCGGCGGCGACTGGAAGGAGGCGGAAGCCTTCAACCCGATCGTGGACCGCTACGTCCCCGCGATCGCCGGCTTCCTCCGCGAGCGGCCCGCGCCGCTCATCCACGTTCGGTACGAGGAGCTGGTCGCCGAGCCGGAGGCCCACCTCGAGCGGATCTTCGCGTTCCTGGGCCTCGAGAACGAGCCCGAGGCGGTCAACTACGGCCAGCGGTTCGAGGCGCGAAAGGGCCCCGGCGACCCGATCAGCGTCGAGCGGCACGACCGGCCGGTGACCGACTCCCTCCACAAGTGGGCGGCGGAGCTCGCGGCGGATGCATCGAAGCGCGAGCGCGCGGAGGCGATGATCGCGCGCCTCGACCCGGCCGACCTCGAGACCTGGGGCTGGCCCCGCGCGCAGGTGTTCGCCGCGATGGCCGAGGCCACGGGGGCGGAGCCGCCGCGGCCTGCGGTGAACGCCTACACGCTCCAGCGGCGTGTCCTCCTGGCCCTCCGCAAGGACATCCACCGCCGACCCCACGGCAAGCTGGTGAAGCGCCTGCGATACTACTGCGACGTCCTGCTCCGCGAGTAGCGCGACCCGAGGGCGGAGCCTCCGCCGCTCCGGGGAGCCCCACCCGCTCCTCTCCGGCGCACCCTCGGCTCCGTTCGCCGGCCGGGGGTCCCGCGTGCGGGGACCCCCTGGATCCTTCTGGGGACCAATGGAACCGTTTCCGGACCTGTCCGCCGCCCCCTCCCCCACCTGGAGATGCGATGCCCTCCGGTTCGCTTCTTGCTAGCACCGGCGCCATGCGCCGCCTGCGCTGGCTCCTCACCGCCCTCGTCTTCGTCGCCCTCGGGTGCGAGGGCTCCGTCACGGGCGGGCCGCTCCGACCCAGCCCGCCCGGCGAGGACATCGAGCGCCTGCCGCCAGGGGTCGTCCTGC
The DNA here is from genome assembly GCA_050331215.1 of Sandaracinaceae bacterium. Classification (GTDB taxonomy): domain Bacteria; phylum Myxococcota_A; class Polyangia; order Polyangiales; family Sandaracinaceae; genus JBHJHB01. The sequence goes on from JBHJHB010000068.1 coordinate 64,524, forward strand.
CGGCCGCCCAGTCCCGGTGGCCGCGCCTGAGCCACGAGGAGTGGCGGAACACCGTGCGCGACCTGCTCGGCGTGGACGCGATGGAGCTGTCCGCGTCCTTCCGGCCCGATGCCGTGCCCGGCAACGCGGTCTTCGACAACCCGGGCGGCGACTTCGAGGTGGACGGGACGCTCTGGACCGCCTACCAGCAGGCCGCGCAGACGCTGGCCAGGCGGGCGATGCAGGAGACCGCGGTACGCGCTCGCGTCGTCCCGGCGGGCGTCTCGGAGGACGAGACGGGGGCTCGGGCGGTCATCACGAGCTTCGGTCGCCGGGTCCATCGGCGGCCGCTCACGCCGGCGGAGGTGGAGGAGTACCTGGCCCTGTACCGGCTGGCGCCCCAGGTGAGTGAGGGCGGGACGGGCTTCGACAACGGCATCCAGCTCGTGGTCGAGGCGATGCTCCAGTCGCCGCACTTCCTCTACCGCGGCGAGGACAGCACGACGCTCGAGGACGACCTGGTCGTCGTCGGCGACTTCGAGATGGCGAGCCGCCTGTCCTATGCGATCTGGCGGTCGATGCCGGACGACGAGCTCCTCGAGGCGGCGGCGCGCGAGGAGCTCCGGACCGAGGAGCAGGTCTACGCCCAGGCGCTTCGGCTGCTCGCCGACCCGCGCGCCGACCGCGTGATCGAGACGTTCCACCACCAGCTCTTCGACATCGAGAAGCTCGACGGCATCAGCCCGTCGCGGGACGCCTACCCCCAGGTGACCGACGGCCTGGCGGCGGCTGCCCGCCAGGAGCTCGAGGCGTTCCTGCGGCACGTGCTGCACGACGAGCGGGGCGGCCTCAAGGAGCTGCTCACCTCCACCGACACCTTCGTCAACGCCGAGCTGGCCTCGATCTACGGCCTCGGCGGCTCGTTCCCGGAGGACCGGCTGGTCCCCGCCACCCTCGACGGCAGCCAGCGGCGCGGCGTCTTCACCCAGGTCGGGTTCCTCGCATCCCGGGCGACCAGCGTGCAGCCCGACCCGATCCACCGCGGCGTGTTCCTGGCGGAGCGGATGGCGTGCATTCACATCGGCGCGCCGCCGGACGATGTCCCGGCGCTGCCGCCGACGATGGGTCGCACCAATCGCCAGACCATCGAGGACCACACCGAGCGCGAGGGCACGGTCTGCGCCGACTGTCACTCGACCCTGATCAACCCCTTCGGCTTCCCCTTCGAGAGCTACGACGCGGTCGGCGCGTGGCGCGACCTCGACAACGGGTTCCCGGTCGACACGGCCGCGGCGCCGCCGATCGACGGCGACCCGGTCGACGTGGCCGGCGCGGTCGAGCTGGCCCAGGTGCTCGCGGACTCCGAGGCGGTGCACGCCTGCTACGTCGAGCACTGGATGCAGTTCCTGCTCGGGCGGACCGAGGCCGACGAGGACCGGACCCTGAGCCGCGACCTCGCCCCCCGGTCCCAGGCCGGGACCCTCGGGGTGCGGGAGCTGATCGCGGAGGTGGTGAGCTCGAAGGCGTTCATGCGCCGGGCCCCGGACGTCCCGCCGGAGCCCGAGGAGTAAGGAGCGAGAGCGCGGATGAAGGTCTCCCGTCGGATGGTGCTGCGCGGCGCGGGAGGGGCGATGATGACCCTCCCCTTCCTCGAAGGCCTCGCTGGCCGCCGCTCCGCGGAGGCCCAGGACATCGCGCCCCCCTTCGTGATCTTCCTCCGCCAGGCGAACGGCGTCGCCGCGGCCCAGAACACGCCGCTCGGGACGGAGCCCGAGCGCTTCTGGCCGCGACAGGAGGGTCCGCTGACCCCCGACAACCTCGCCGACCGCGCCCTCGACGAGCTCACGGAGTACCGCCAGCGGCTCCTGGTGGTCGGCAACGTCAACATGGGCGGCTTCGACTTCGGCGACGGCCACGCCCGGGGCGCGCTGCAGTGCCTGACGGCGAGCGGCCCCACGGTGAACGGCGCCGGTGGCCAGAGCGAGGCCGCGGGCGAGAGCATCGACCACCGCATCGGCCGCGAGCTCAACCCCGACGGCCGTGACTCGATGTTCCTGTACGCCGGACGGCCCGGGGGCTGGCTCGGCGGCCCGTGCATCAGCTACCGCGCGGCGGGGCAGCGCCGGAGCGCGATCCACAGCCCCCACAACGCCTACATGTCCTTCGCGTCGTCCGACGACGAGACCCCGGATGCGCAGCGGCGCCGCATCCAGCGCGGGCAGAGCGTGAACGACGTGCTCCGGGCCCAGCTCGACCGCGTGCTGGCCAGCTCGCGGCTGAGCTCCGCGGACCGGCGTCGCCTCGAGACGCACCGGTCGGCGATCCGGGAGCTCGAGGTGTCCCTGTCGTGCCGGCTGTCCGCCGACGAGGAGCGCGCCCTCGAGGGGATCGGCGACATCCACGAGAGCAACGACGGCGACGAGGTGCTCGCGGCGGTGCGCCTGCACATGGACGTGGCCGCCCTCGCGGTCGCGTGCGGCGTCACCCGGTCGATCGCGATCCAGGTCGGGAGCGGCAACGACGGCAGCACGCGCTACCGCAACCGGTCGGGCGACATGATGGAGAACTTCCACTACCTGTCGCACCGCCGGCTCAGCCATGACTCCTCGGGCGCGGTGATCAACAACGCGGACGAGCTCCACCACCTGGTGGATCGGCAGTTCGCGGCCACCTTCCGCCATCTGCTCGACCGGCTCTCCAGCTACCCCACGGCGGAGGGCCGGACGCTCCTCGACGACGGCCTGGCGGTGTGGCTCAACGATCTCGGCAACGGCCCCGGCCATAGCCGCATGAGCACGCCCTTCATCCTCGGCGGTGGCTGCGGCGGCTACTTCAAGCAGGGCGAGTACATCCGGGTGTCGGGGGGCGAGCGGGTCGACAACCACGCGCAGCTCCTCAACACGATCGCCACCGCGGTCGGCGTCCGGCGGGACGGTGGGCCCCTGGACAACTTCGGGGACCCGGGCCTGCCGGGCGGCCTGCTCGACGAGCTTCGCGCCTAGCCGCCGGAGCCCACTCGAGCGCCGCGCCGCGGCGGCCGAGGCCGGCCGCCCGCGTTCGCGCTCCCGTGGGACGCGCGGCCGCGAGGCCGGCCGCGCGCGCCCGGTCGACGGGGCCTCGCCACGCTGCCAGGCTGTGACCCGCGATGGCCGGGAGCGAGCACGCCGAGCGCGTCGGACGCCGACGGTGCCGGGCCCTCGCGCTTCCGCTGGTCGCGGCCCTCGCGCTCGGCGCGATGCTGCTCCCGGTCCCCCTTCGGAGCCAGGACGGGGAGGCGGAGACGCTCCTGGTCCAGCTGCGCCGGGACCTCGTCGAGGAGGTGCCCTCCGGCGCCGACGCGCTCGCCGCGGTCGACCTCGCGGGGACCGCCCTCGGCTCCCCCTATGCGGTGGACCCCGAGGTGCTCCACGCGAGCGGGGAGCCGTACCGCATCGGCCGCTCGCCGGGTGAGTTCACCCGGGGGCGGCTGCTCGCGTTCGTGGCCGCGGACCGTTCGCTGCACCTCCTCGTGCCGATCGGGCTCCGCGCCGCGGGCCGTGACAGCGCGGCCGAGGCTCTGGCGAGCGCGCCCCCGTCGCTGACCGACGAGGCGCTGTTCGGGCTCGCCGACCGCGCCGAGGCCGAGGCCCGGCGCCTCCGGACCCTCGAGGAAGCAGCCGAGACCCGGGTCGAGCGCCTGCGCATGCGGCGCGCCCGCCTCGCCGCTCACCATGGCTACGCAGCCACGCGGCCGCTGACCCGGACCCGGACCCCGCCCCCGAGCCGCGTCATGCGCCTGGTGGCGGAGACCGCGGGCTTCGTCGCCCTCCTGGACGAACCGGCGGCGGTAGGGGCCGCGCGCGGCCTGGTGGTGGAGGTGGCCGAGCTCGCGCGGCGCGTGGCCCTCGCGAGCGAGTAGGGAGCCGGGGCGCGCGACATCGACGCGGGCGCCGGGCCGGCCTCGGCCGCCCGGCTCGAGGGGTCCAGACGTCTAGCTGGCCAGCGTCCGCAGGACGTAGTTCAGGATGCCCCCGTGGAGGTAGTAGTCGACCTCCTGCGGGGTATCGATGCGCGCCTTGACCTCGAAGGTCTTGTCGTCCGCGGATACCGTCAGGCGCTTGCCGGGGGCCAGGCCCTCGGCGATGCCCGTCACCGAGAACACCTCCTCGCCGGTCAGCCCGAGGCTCTCGGGCGTCGCCCCGTCGAGGAGCTCCAGCGGCAGGACGCCCATCCCGATCAGGTTGGAGCGGTGGATCCGCTCGTAGCTCTGCGCGATGACCGCCCGGACCCCGAGCAGGAGCGTGCCCTTCGCGGCCCAGTCCCGGCTCGAGCCGGTACCGTACTCGCGCCCCGCGATGACGATCAGCGGTACGCCCTCGGCCTGGTAGCGCTCCGCCGCATCGAAGATCGCCATCTCCTCCCCGCTCGGGAGGTGACGCGTCACGCCGCCCTCCGTCCCCGGCGCGAGGAGGTTGCGGAGCCGGATGTTCGCGAACGTCCCGCGAGTCATCACCTCGTGGTTGCCGCGACGGCTCCCGTAGGAGTTGAAGTCGCGGACGTCCACGGACCGCTCCCTGAGGTAACGGCCGGCGGGGCTGTCGGGCGCGATCGCGCCGGCGGGGCTGATGTGGTCGGTCGTGACGCTGTCCCCGAGCAGCGCGAGGAGGCGGGCATCTCGGATGTCCTCGGGCGCCGGCGGCGCCCCGGCCTTCACGTCATCGAAGAAGGTCGGCTTCCGGATGTAGGTCGAGTCGTCCTCCCACCCGAACAGGCTGCCCTCCGGCACGTCGGTCTGGCGCCACGCCTCGGGGCCGACGAACACTTCCTCGTACCGGGAGGCGAACTGGTCGCGCCTGACCGCCTTCCGGACCGCCTCCCGGATCTCCTCGTTGGTCGGCCAGATGTCCCGCAGGAAGACGGGCCGCCCGTCGGCCCCGGTGCCGACCGGCTCCGTGTCGAAGTCGATGTCGACGCTCCCGGCGAGCGCATAGGCCACGACGAGAGGCGGCGAGGCCAGGTAGTTCGCGCGAGTGTGGGGGCTGACCCGGCCTTCGAAGTTCCGGTTGCCGCTCAGGACGCTGGCGACGACGAGGTCCCGGTCCTCGATCGCCGTGGCGATCGGGCCCTCGAGGGGGCCCGAGTTGCCGATGCAGGTCGTGCAACCGTAGCCGACGAGGTGGAACCGCAGGGCCTCGAGGTCGTCCATCAGGCCCGCCTCCTTCAGGTACTCCGTGACCACCTGCGAGCCCGGCGCGAAGCTGGTCTTCACCCAGGGCTTCACCTGGAGGCCGCGAGCCCGCGCGTTGTGGGCCAAGAGGGCGGCGGCGAACATCACGCTCGGGTTCGAGGTGTTGGTGCAGCTCGTAATGGCGGCGATGACGACCGCGCCGTGCGAGAGCTCGAACTCGCCCCGGTCGAGGCTCACGGGCGCGGACCGGGTCAAGGCCTCGCGAGCGGCTGGCGTCGCGACGTCCTCCGCCCGTGCGAGGGCCCCGCTCTGCCCGAGGAACGCGGCAGCCTCCCGATCGAGGTTCGGCGTGCTCCGCGCCAGCGTCCCGACCAGCGTTCGCCGCCACGAGCGCTTGGCCTCGGTGAGGGCGACGCGGTCCTGGGGCCGCTTCGGCCCCGCGATCGACGGCACGACGGTGCCCAGGTCGAGCTCGAGGACCGAGGTGAACCGCGGCTCCGGGGCCTCGGGGGTGTGGAACAGGCCCTGCTCCTTGAGGTAGCGCTCGCAGAGCTGGATCTGGGCCTCGTCCCGGTTCGTGAACCGGAGGTAGGCCAGGGTCTCCCGGTCCACCGGGAAGAAGCCCATGGTGGCACCGTACTCCGGAGCCATGTTCGCGATGGTGGCCCGGTCCGGCAGGGACAGGTGGCCGAGGCCGTCGCCGAAGAACTCGACGAACTTGCCGACCACCCCGTGGGCGCGGAGCGCCTGGGTGACGGTGAGGACGAGGTCGGTCGCGGTCGCGCCGGGGGGGAGCTGCCCCGTCAGCCGGAAGCCCACGACCTGCGGCAGCAGCATGCTGACCGGCTGGCCGAGCATCGCGGCCTCGGCTTCGATGCCGCCGACGCCCCACCCCAGCACGCCGAGCCCGTTGATCATCGTGGTGTGCGAGTCGGTGCCGACCAGGGAGTCGGGGTAGGCGACGGTCGCCCCGTCCGCGTCCCGCGTGAACACCACCCGGGCCAGGTACTCGAGGTTGACCTGGTGGACGATGCCCGTGCCCGGCGGGACGACGCGCATGTTCTGGAACGCGCGCTGCCCCCACTTGAGGAAACGGTAGCGCTCCCGATTGCGCTCGAACTCGATGCGGACGTTGTCCTCGAAGGACCGGAGGGACCCGAAGCTATCGACCTGGACCGAGTGGTCGATCACCAGGTCGACGGGCTGGAGCGGGTTGATGCGGTTCGCGTCGCCGCCGAGCCCGGCGAAGGCCTCCCGCATCGCCGCGAGATCGACCACGGCCGGCACCCCCGTGAAGTCCTGAAGAAGGACCCGCGCGGGGCGGTAGGCGATCTCCGTCGAGGGCGCGGCCTGGGGATCCCAGCTCGCCACCGCCTCGATGTCCGACCGCGTGACCGAGGAGCCGTCCTCGTGGCGCAGGAGGTTCTCGAGGAGCACCCGCAGCGAGTACGGGAGCGTGCCCACGTCCCCGACGCCCGCCTTCGCCACCGCGTCGAGGCGGAAGATGTCGATCGGACGCCCGTCCACGTCCAGGGTCGCGCGGGCGCCGAAGCTGTCCTTCACGGCTGTCATGGCGTCGCTCTACCACGACTGCAGGGGTCGAGCCGCTCCGGGTCGGCCCTCGGCCCCCTCCCCGCGGCGCGGTCGACCGCCACCCTCGCCCTCCGCCGCTGCCTACCCGGCTCCCGGTCCCGGATGGCACTCTTCCGCCATGCCGATCCTCGCCATCCCGACCCCGTCCCGGTCGAGGCACGCCGTCCGGGGGGTGCCGCAGCGGCTCGCCCCGGCCCGGGCCTGCGGCGCCCTCGCCGTGCTGTTCGCCGCGGCCTGCGGCGCCGCGACGAACGGCGGCCCGGACGGAGAGGTGCCGCCGGGGCGCGACGGCGCGCCGCCCGACCGCCGGGACGCGCAGGTCGGCCCGCTCCCGGAGGTGTCCTGCCCCGACGAGCCCCCGCTGGTGGACACGTCCAGCCCGAGCCAGGGCGTCGGCGACGGCAGCCCCGCGAGCTGCACGGCGGAGGCGCTGGGCACGGCGGTCAGCGCGGGCGGCGTCATCACCTTCGCCTGCGGCGGCGAGCACACGATCGAGCTGCGCGAGGCGCTGAGCGTGACCGCCGACACCGTGCTCGACGGCGGGGGCGAGATCACGCTCTCCGGGAGGGGCCGGTCGCGGATCCTGGAGCTTCGCGGTCCTCCCGACGCGGACACGCCACGCCTGACCGTCCAGCGCCTGACGTTCATCGACGGGCGCGGGCCGTCGTCAGGCGACGACGTCGAGCGCGGCGGAGGCGCCATCTTCCGGTTCGGCGGGAGCCTGACCGTCCTCGACAGCACCTTCCGCGGCCATCGGATCGCGGAGCGCGGCCCGGACGTCGCGGGCGGCGCGATCTACTCGCGTGGGGGAGGCACGACGCTGATCGCCCGGAGCACCTTCACGTCCAACCGAGGCGCGAACGGCGGCGCCATCGGCAGCCTCGTCGCCGGCCTCACGCTCCTGAACGTCAGCCTCGTCGGCAACGCGGCGACCGGACAGGGCGCGGCCGCGGGCAACGGTGGCGTGGGCGGGGCGATCTACATCGACGGCGCCGAGGAGGCGACGGTCCTCTGCGGCGTCGCGATCCGGGACAACGACGCCAACGCGATCGGCGGGGGCCTGTTCCGGGTGTCCAACACCGGCACGGGGACCTTCCGGATGGACGCGAGCACGATCCGCGACAACCGGGCTCCCGACAACGGCTCGAGCATCGCCGGCGGCCTCTACCTCCAGGGCCTCGACGTGGCGATCGCGGCCTCGACGATCGCCGGCAACGAAGCGCGCTTCGCCGGCGGCCTCTACTACGGACCGGGGTGCCGGGGCTCGGTGACCAACACCACGATCGCGGGCAACACGGCCCTCAGCTCCCTCGGGGGCGGGGCGGTGTTCGACGGCTCACCGTCCGGGCTGTTCCTCAACGTTACCTTCGCCAACAATCGCGCCCCGGGACCCGAAGCCTTCGCGGGGGCCACCGTCGGAAGCGGGGTCACGTTCCGGAATGTCGTCATCGACGGCCACGAGGCTGGCAACGACTTCACGCCGATCAGTTGCCTGGACCGCCTCGACAACGGCGGCGGCAACGTTCAGTGGCCGGTCCAGCGGGCGGGAGGCGGCAGCGACGACCCCGACGCGCTCTGCACGAACGGCATCCTCGTCCAGGACCCGCAGCTCGGCCCGCTGGCGGACAACGGAGGCCCCACGCCCACGCTCCTGCCCGCCGCGGCGAGCCCCGCCGTCGGGCGGGGCGTCGACTGCCCGAGCACCGACCAGCGCGGCGAGCCCCGGCGAAGGGGGGCCTGCACGAGCGGCGCGGTCGAGGTGCCCTGACCCCGGAGCCGTCCGCCGGAGGCAGGCCGCGCGCCGCCCGCCGAGGACCGGGCCCGTCTCAGCGCTGGATGTGGCGCAGCTTCATCTGCACGTCGCTCGACCAGTGGTTCGCGAAGGCGCGCACGCAGGTCGCGAGGTAGCGGTCGTAATCGTCGAAGAGCTGGTCGCCCCAGGTCTTCCGGACCTGGGGCTCGTGGCGACGGAGGCGCCGCAGCCACTCCGCGGTCGTCCGGCCGTAGCTCTCGCGCTGGGTGCGCATCTCGACGATCTCCCAGTACGGGCGGACGGCCATGACCAGCTCCTCGAGGCGGGGGTTGAGGCCGCCCGGGAAGATCACGTCCGCCGTGAACGCGAGGTCCTCGAGATCCTTGCGCGTGCGGGGTACGCGATCGCGCAGGATCGCCTGGAACCCGAAGAAGCTGCCGGGCTTCACCCACTGCGCGGTCCGGCGGAAGTACTCACGGTACAGCTCCACTGCCCGGCCCTCGCGGGCCTGAGCCGGCGAGCACAGGTGGTCGATCATCTCGATCGACTGGAGCGCGTCGTACTTCTCCTCCGGCTCCAGCTCCGCGTAGTCCTGTAGCCAGGCGGTCACGCCCGGGAGGTTCCGTTCGTTGATCCAATCGACCTGGGCCGTGGACAGCGTGATCCCGTGGGCCCGCTTCACCCCGCGCGAGGCGAGGTACTCCAGGTTGGAGCCCCAGCCGCAGCCGATGTCCAAGACGAGCTTGTCGGGCTCCATCTCCGCGAAGTCATAGAGGATGCGGCACTTGTTGATCTGCGCCTCTTCCAGACTCTCGTCGCCGGTGAGATAGCTGGCGGACGTGTAGTGCATCCCCTCGTCCAGCCAGAGCCGGAAGAACTCGTTGGAGACGCTGTAGGACACGTCGATGTCGCGCTGGGTGGACGTCATGGCGGGGGATGATGCCTCGAACCGGTCCGACCTTCCACCCGGCCGCCCCCCGGAGCGCGCGTGCCGCTGCGCCCGCCGCGCGGCGGGGCTCGGCCCCTTGACGCCCCCCTGCCCGGCCTCCTCCCCGGGGCGCGAGCGCCACCCGGCCACGCCGGGCCCGAGGGCCGACACCGCAAAAGGAGATCCCGGCCGCCTTCTTTGGCTTAACCTTCGCCCATCCCGCATGATCATGGTAAGGGTCGTGCCGACGAGCGCCGCAGGACACACCCGAAATGTCGGGGATCGCGCCGTCCCAAGCTCAAGGAGGGGCACGTGGCAAAGAGCCGAGCGAAGAAGACATCGGGGGGAGGCCGGGGCAGCGCCGAAGCGATCCAGAAGCGTCGCGCAGCGCGTCAGCTCAACACGCTTTTCACGGAGGGCGGCAAGGTCCAGACGGGCCTGGATGGCCGGACCGAGAAGCGCCGGCAGCGACTCCTGAAGGAGCTGCGGGAAGGTCGGCGCGGCAAACCCCTCAAGGCGATCGAGGTGCTGCAGCACACCCACGAGCTTCTGGACATCGGCGAGAGCCTCACCTCGATCCGCAAGACCGGCTACAAGGCGCCCAAGGTAAGCCTCGACGAGCAGGACCGCGTGGTCGTGGAGCGCACGCAGGCCGCCTACAACTTCCACCCGGACGCGTGGCGGGTCCTCGGCGTCGAGCTCGAGGGGAGCGGCGGGGAGCCGCCGGCGCCCAAGAAGAAGGCGCGCCGGTCCCGCAAGAAGGCCTGACCGCCGGCCGAAGGCACGGGTGGACGCGCGCTCGCGCTCTGGTATAACCCCCGCCCGCCGAGAGCGGCGGTACGGCGCCGTAGCCAAGTGGTAAGGCAGAGGTTTGCAAAACCTCCATACACCGGTTCGAATCCGGTCGGCGCCTTTGGGGCTACGAGCAGCCCTCCGCGCCACAGCTCGCGCGGAGGCAGCAAGACCCGTCGCAGCAGATCAGCCCGCTGCCGCAGCGCTCCTCGCACGGCTCGCCTCGCGTGCACTGCCCGCCCACGCACGCCTCGTTGAAGCGGCAGACGACCCCGCACGCGCCGCAGTGGTCGGGGTCCGTGTCCACGTCGACGCACGCGCTCGTCCCCACGGACGAGCAGCAGCGGAGGCCCGCCTCGCAGGGCGCACCCTCGCCGCCGCAGATGCACACCCCGCCCGCGCACTGGTCGGTGATGCCGTCCGGGCAGGCCTGGTCACAGCCGTCGCAGTCCCGGATGTCCCGATCGAAGTTGGCGCAGTAGGCGGTGCCGCCCGCACCGCGCGGCGGGCAACAGAACGACTGGCGGGTCCCGAGGCAGCCGATGGGGACGTTCCCGCATACACACGAGGAGGCGCGGCAGCGCTCCCCTCGCCCCTCCCCCACGCAGTCCCGACCGCACACCCCGCAGTTCTCGCTGTCCGTGAAGGTGTTGACGCACATCGCGTCGTCCCCCGCGGCACAGCAGATCTCCGGGTCCTCGCACGGCTCGGCGCACGTCGGGCCCTCGTCCCGGACGACGGGCCCGAGGTCCGGGCCGCCGTCCTGCCCCATGTCGGAGGCTCCTGCGCTCCCGCAGCCGGCCACGGGAAGGAGAAGGGGGAGGACGAGGAGGACGCTCGGGACCCGGAAGGAAGCTCGCATGGCCGACGGAGTTTTCAACGCTCCACGCGGCGAGCAAGGTGCGCCGCCGATTCCGCGGCCGGCACGCTCACGCGCGGCGGAGTCCACGCAGCACCCGGAACCCGCCCTCGTGACCTACCCCGACGGCGATCAGGCGGCCGGCCGGGTCGAGCAAGGCCACGGCGGGAGCGCGCTCCGCGCCCGGGGAGCCGGCGGCCCCCCGGGTCGCGAGCAGCGGTCGCCCGTGCCGGGCATCCTCCGCGCCGGCGCTCGTCAGGTGGACCGCAGGGAGGCTGCGGGTGATCGCTTCGAGGGGATGGAGCGCGCCGACGACCGAATCGCGCGCCGCCCCGTTGCCGCCGCCGGCCGCTGCCCGGAGCACCTCGCCGTCGACGGCCTCCTCCACGCGGTAGGGACCGCTCGCGACCCGCCGCAGCGCGACGAGATGGCCCCGCGTGCCGAGGCCTCGGGCCAGGTCCCGGCCGAGGGCGCGCACGAAGAAGCCCTTCGACGCGCGCACGGCGATCGAGAGCCGACCAGGGCCCGACCGCTCGACGCGAAGCTCGTGCACCGTGACGTCCCGCGTCGGGAGCTCCATCGCCTCCCCCGCTCGGGCCCGCGCGTGCGCGGCCTTCCCGGCCACCTTGATCGCCGAGTACGCGGGCGGGCGCTGGCGTTGAGGTCCCCGCCACGTCGCCGCGACCCGCGCCAGATCGGCGTCGTCGAACGGCGGCACCGCCGCGCGCTCCACGGGCTGCCCCTCGGCATCGAGGGTGTCCGTCTCCACCCCGAGGGCCAGCTCCGCGCGGTAGGCCTTGTCCTCGCGGGTCAGCCAGCGGACCAGCTTCGTCCCCTCCCCGACCGCGAGGACGCGCACGCCGGTCGCCATCGGGTCGAGGGTGCCGGCGTGCCCCACCTGCCGCGTGCCGAGGGCCCGCCGGGCCCAGGCGACGACGTCGTGCGACGTGGGCCCGGACGGCTTGTCCACCACCAGGAGCCCGTGCACCGGCGAGCTACGCCGTCGAGCCATGGGCTCACGCGACGACGTCGGGGTCGGGGGCGGGCGGGCGGACCTCGGCCAGGATCGCCTCCACCCGAGCCGCCTCCTCGGGCGTGTCGTCCCAGTGGAAGGTCAGCTCGGGCACGCGCCGCAGCCCGAGCGCGGCGCCCAGCGCGCGCCGCAGGAACCCCTTGGCCCGACCCAGCCCGGCCAGCAGGGCGTCCGGGCGCGCGGCGGGGTCCCCCGAGCGGACGTAGATCCTCGCGAGCGACAGATCGGCGGTGACCCGTACCGTCTGCACCACCGCGCGCTGGACCGCCGGGTCCTTGACCTCACCCCGGAGGAGCAGCTCCATCAGCTCCTTGCGGATCCGCTCGCCCACGCGGGCCGGGCGCTCCGGCCCCTTCGCCCTAGCCATCGTCCCAGCCTCCGCCGAAGTCGCCGAAGCCCTCGTCGCCCACGTGCAGGATCTCGGTCCGCCGGTCGACGAGCGGAGCCTCGGTGGAGCTCGCGATGAAGGACACGAGCGAATCGATCATCGACTGGGCGTGACGGCTGTCGTTGCTGACCACCGCGAGGCCGAGGACCGCGCGGCGGTGGACGTCCTGGTCGTCCACCTCCGCGATCGCCACGTTGAAGCGGTGGCGCACCCGGTCGAGGATCGACCGGACGATCTTGCGCTTGCCCTTGAGCGACGACCCTCCGGGGATCGCGAGGGCGAGGCGGCAGGTACCGACGACCATCGCCGAGACCCCTCCTCAGAGGGTGACCTCGATCTCCTCCATCTCGTAGACCTCGATGATGTCGCCGACCTTGATGTCGTTGAAGCCCTCGAGGCCGATGCCGCACTCGTAGCCTGCCGCCACGTCGCGGACGTCGTCCTTGAAGCGCCGCAGCGAGCCGACGTCGCCCTCCCAGACCTGGATCGAATCGCGCACCAGCCGCGCTTTGCCGTTGCGGGTGACCTTGCCCTCGAGGACGTAGCAGCCGGCGACGGTGCCGATCTTCGGGATGCCGAAGGTGGCCCGGACCTCCGCCTTGCCGAGCTCCTTCTCCCGGTACTCCGGCTCCAGGAGGCCCGCCATCGCCCGCTTCACGTCGTCGACGGCCTCGTAGATGACGCGGTAGGTCCGGATCTCGACGCCCTCCGACTTCGCGGTCGCAGCCGCCTTGCCGGCCGGGCGCACGTTGAAGCCGATGATGATCGCATTCGACGCGCTGCCGAGCATGACGTCGTTCTCGGTGATGCCGCCGACGCCGGTGTGGATGACCTTGACCTCGACCTTCTCGGTCGATAGCTCGCCGAGGGTCTTCATCAGCGCCTCGCTCGAGCCCTGGACGTCACTCTTGATCACCAGGTTGAGCTCGCGGACGTCGCCCCGCGCCAGCATCTGCTGGACGTCCTGGAGGCTCCGCTTCCGCGCCGCCTTGGCCTTCTCCTCGATCGCCTTGCGGCGCTGGTCGGCCAGGGACCGCCCGGCGTCCTCGTCCTGCACGACGTAGACCGCCTCGCCCACGCCAGGCACGTCCGAGAGACCGAGGACCTCGACCGGGGTGGCCGGGCCCGCGTCCTTCTGGCGCTTTCCGCGCTCGTCGGTCAACGCCCGGACCTTGCCCATGGCAGCGCCGGCCAGGACGTAGTCGCCCTGGTTCAGGGTCCCGTTGCGGATCAGGACGTTGGCGACCGGGCCGCGGCCGCGGTCGAGGTACGCCTCGAGCACCACGCCCTCCGCCGGGATGGCCGGGTTCGCGGACAGCTCGAGGAGCTCCGACTGCAGCGCGATGCTCTCCAGGAGACTGTCGATGCCGTCGCCGGTTACCGCCGAGACGTCGACGAACAGGGTGTCGCCACCCCACTCCTCCGGCTGCAGTCCGAAGCCGACGAGCTCCTGGCGGACCTGGTCCGGGCGCGCATCCGGCTTGTCGATCTTGTTGACGGCGACGATGATCGGGACCTCGGCGGCCTTGGCGTGGTTGACCGCCTCTTTGGTCTGCGGCTTGACCCCGTCGTCGGCGGCGACCACGAGAACGACCACGTCGGTGGCCTGCGCGCCCCGCGCCCGCATGGCGGTGAAGGCCTCGTGGCCCGGCGTGTCGAGGAACACGATCGGGCCCTGCTTGGTCTTCACCCGGTAGGCGCCGATGTGCTGCGTGATGCCTCCGGCCTCGCGGCCGGCCACGTTCTGGTTGCGGATCTTGTCGAGCAGGGAGGTCTTGCCGTGGTCGACGTGACCCATGACGGTGACGATCGGCGCCCGCGTCTGACGCTCGACCTCCTTGTCCTCGAAGGCGCCGCGCGCCTCCTCGACCATCTCGTCGTCGCTCTTCGCGACGTTCTCGACGTCGTAGTTGAACTCGCTCGCGATGATCTTCGCGGTGTCCGAGTCGAGCGTGGAGTTGATCGTGATGTCGGTCATGCCCAGCTGGACGAGCTTCATCAGGACCTGGGTGGCCTTGAGGCTCATGCGCTGGGCGAGGGTCTGCAGGCCGATGTTGTCCTCGATGCGGATGATCCGCTTCTGGGCGCTCGGCGTGGTGATCTCGGTCTTCTGCCCCTTCTTGTTGGGGCTGATCCGGCGCTTGCCGTGGCGGCCGCCCGCGGGACGGCCAGGCGACCCGATGTCCCGCTTGTCGAGGTGGCGCCGGCGAGGGGTCGGGGAGGCCTGCCCGTGCTGCGCGACGATGCGCCGCCGCGCCTCGTCCGAGATGCGGCCCGCCGCCGGCGCGGTCGCGCTGCCCCGCTGAACCACGCCCGGCGGGAGGTTCGCGTGGGCCAGCCGCTGGCTCGCGGGCGCGGGCTGCTGCTGGGCGCGCCGCGACGCGCGCTGCGCGGGGGAGCCCTCGGGTAGCGCCTCGGGCGGCGCGGGCGGCGCGGGGGCCTCCTCCTTCGCCGCCGCGGGGCTGGGGGCCTCGGGAGAGGCCGGAGCGGTCGGCGTCCGCTTCGGCGGC
>JBHJHB010000069.1:0-19561 GCA_050331215.1 Sandaracinaceae bacterium
GCCCCGCTCGATGAAGTCGAGGCGGGCGCCGCTGGTGTAGACGTAGGTCTCGGTGCCCGCGCTCGTGGTGCGCGAGGTGCGGTTTCCGTCCCGGTCGTAGGTGTAGTCGATCTGCTCCACCAGGGTGCCCGCGAGATCGTACTACGGCTCCCGCTCCACGCGGAGGGCCGGGTCGTACGCGACGTCGCCGTAGCTGCCGTCCTCGCGGGTGACGCGGGTGGGCTCGCCGCTGTCGCTTCGGACGTAGCTGACCGAAGCGAGGACGTCCCCCCCCCCGGGGGGTGACGCGGCTTCGCCTGGTCGACCGAGGCCCTGTGCGGCTCAGCGAGACCTCGTCCACCTCGCTCACGGGGAAGGAGCCCGAGGCGTCCAGGTCCGTGAGATCACGGAAGGTCTGCGAGGTGGTCGCGCCGCCGGGGTACGTCGTGTCGTCCGGAAGGCCGTAGCTCGTCAGTGCCTCGAGGTCGTCTGGGTCAGGGCGTTGGTCGTGGCCAGCGCCGTCGGCAGGCTCACCGCCGTCGTGGTGTGGCCGCGCTCCGACGTCGCCGTCGCGATGGCCCCCCGGACGGCATAGGTGCAGGTCCGGTCCTGGCAAGTGCCTGGTCAGCGACAACCACGTCGACTTCGCGAGGGATACTCGACATCGTGGACGCTCGGCCATCGACCCAGGCACAATCACCATTCCGAGTCGGTGTCATGCTCGGTCCCAGGCTCCGGACGCCGCAGGGCAACCCAGTAGATCACAGAGTAGACCGTGCCTGGCAGCGAACCCCAGTCGAGGAGCAACGGCAACCACCACCAGGAGGCTAACGGTATGTCCGGACAGACTCCGACCGCGAGGACACCCGAAAGGCCCCCCACCGCTGGCACCCAAGACACGTAGCGTACATCTCGCCTGCGTCTGTTTCGACGGTTCGCGTCGACGATTGCCCAGTTGCTGACGGAGATCAGGACGAAGACACCACCGAGCAGCACGGCAAGGACTCGCGCTCCTAGCATCGACCACATCACGATGGGTGCCAGATCCTCTGTCCGAGATGGTTTCAGTCGCGCTCGCGGCACTCGGCCGCGTCGTCGGACCTCGGCCTCAGACGCCGCCCGGGCCCGCCGGCAGCTCGTAGAAGAGATCGAGGACGGCCTCGCCCCCGGACGGCACCCGGATTTCCCACCAGGTCTCGTCGTCCACCGCGAGCAGATCGAAGCGGAAGAACGGGCAGCACGCGTGCTCCGCCTGCGCGAGGCGCACGAGCTCCTCGCGGAGGGAGGGATCCGACCGGAAGCGCCAGCGCACCGCCTCGTCGAGCCGCTCGCGGCCCACGAGGCCTTGCCCGAAGACCGACCGGAGCTCGACGAGCCTCCGTTGCAAGCCCCCCTGGTCCAGCGAGCACGCGATCCGGTCGCTCGCGGGCTCGAGGGCGCAGAGGAGCGTGCGGTCAGTGCGATCAACGTCGCGTCGGGCGTCGTGGGCCATGGGGCTCCAACGGGAGCCGGCTGGCCCAGCTCGCCGTCGACACCAGCCTAAGCGTGTCCCGAGGATGCGGCGACCCGCTCCTGGGCCGCCGTGGACGAGAGTCTCCTCCCCGGCACCCGAGCCGCTCGGCGTCGTCCCCCGACCGAGCTACGCGCTCCCACGGGGGCCCGCCGTCTCCGCTCCGGCCCCGTCTTCTTCGACGCCGTCCGCCGTACGTGAAAACCTGTGACCTCCATGCCGTCCGCGCGCTCCGAACGGCCGCTCTCGACGCCGCCCGCCCCGCGCCCGCGCGTGCTGGTCGTGGGCGGAGGGCCTTTCCAGCTCGACGTGATCGCTGCCGCCCGGGAGCTCGGGAGCTGGGTGCTGGTCGTCGACCGGAACCCCGACGCGCCGGGGATGGCCCTCGCCGACCAGGCGCTCCCGATCGATACGACCGACGTGGACGGAGTGATCCGGGCCGCGCGCGAGGCCGGGGTGGAGGGGGTGCTGACCGCCGCGAGCGACGCGGCGGTGGCCGCCGTGGCCGCGGTGGGCGAGGCCCTCGGGCTCCCCGCCGTGCCCCCCGGGGCCGCCGCGCGCTGCCGGGACAAGCTGGAGACCTTCCGCTGCCTCGACGCGTGCGGTCTCGCCGTCCCCCGGACGGTGCTCGCGCGCGACGGCAGCGGCGTCGCGGCGGCGGTCGACGAGGTCGGCGGCCTGCCGGTGGTGCTGAAGCCTCGCTCCGCGGCCGGTGGACGGGGCGTGACGATCGTCCGGGACGCCGCCGACCTCCCTCGCGCCTTCGCGCGCGCGGCCCGCTACGGGGAGGGCGCCCTGGTGCAGCGCTTCGTGCGCGGCGAGGCGATCGGGGTGGAGGCGTTCTTCTGGCGAGGTCACCTCGCGAGCGCGCTCTTGATGGACGATCAGTTCGCGCCCGGGATCGTCTCGCCGGTCGGCCACTCCATTCCCTCGACTCTGCCGATCGCGAACCAGGAGCGGGTGCTCGACGACGTGGAGGCCTTCGCCCGAGCCCTCGATCTGCGGGACGGCCCCGCCAACTTCGACCTGCGCTTCGAGGACGGGCGCACGGTGCTCCTCGAGGTGAACGCGCGCCTCGGCGGCAACTCGATCACCGACCTGGTGCGCTCCGCCTACGACGTCGACCTGAGCGCCGCGACGATCCGGGCGAGCCTCGGCGCCGACCCGCGCGAGGACCTCGTCCTCGGCCCCCCCACCCCGAGCGCGGCCCGCATCGCCCTCAAGCGGGGCCAGGGCCGGGCCCACGTGACGGGCGGGATCGACGAGCTCGCGCACCGCCCGGGCGTGCGGCTGGTGGAGCTGACGGTCACCGAGGGTGAGCCCGCCCGGCTGCGGGTCGACGAGCACGCGATCGTCGGCCGCTGCCTGGTTCAGGCCGCCGACCCGCGCCAGGCGGCGCGCCGCGCCGAGGGGGTGGCATCCTGGCTCGCCCGGAAGGTCGAGCTCCGGCCGTAGGTTCGCCGATGGTGAGCGCGATGGAGTTCTGGGACCGCTACACCGAGGCGCAGGGCGAGGTGGACCCGGCGCTCCACGGTACCGTCACCGGCGAGGCGTCGGTGGTGCGCCTCCGGGACCGGCTCGAGCGCGCCCACCTCCTCCGCGTGCTCCCCCTGACCGGGCGCGAGCGGGTCTTGGACCTCGGCGGCGGGGCCGGGCGCCTCGCGCTGTGGCTCGCGCCGCGGGTGGGCGAGGTGGTGCTGGTCGACCGGAGCGAGGCGCTCCTCGCCCGCGCGAAGGACCGCGCGCGGCGCGAGGGCGTCGGCAACGTGCGCTTCGTCCACGCCGACGTCGCCTCCTACGCCCCCGAGCCGGAGGGGTTCGACGTGGTCCTCCTGTTCGGCGTGCTCACCCACCTGACAGACCGGGAGGTGGATGGCGTGGTCGACCGCGTCGCGGACGCCCTCCGCCTGCACGGGCGGCTGGCGGTGAAGGAGCCGGTCACCACCGACGGGGTGCCCCGGGAGGACCGCCGGCCCGACGAGGGCTATCTGGCCCGGTTCCGGCCCCGGGAGGCGTACGCGGAGGCCTTCGGCCGGCGCCTCGCCCTCGCCTACCAGCGGCCGACCTGCGCGCACCCGATCCCCGCCATCTTCGGCGGGACCAACCAGGCTGCTGCCCAGGCCGGGCGCGGCGCCACGGCGCGGGTGCTCGAGGCGGCGGCGCCGCTCTGGGTCGCCGCCGACCCGTGGGTCGCCTCCGTCGAGGCGAGGGTCCGCGCCACCCCCGGCCTCGACCGGCTGCTGGCGCCGGTGCCGGTGCTCCAGGACCTCTACCTCTTCACCGGACGGCTCGCGCCGCGGCGCCCCCGGGCCTCGACGTCGACCCCGTCGCTCAGCGTGGTCGTGATCGCCTTCAACGAGGAGGAGTGCCTCGCCGAGGTGGTCGAGGAGCTCCGCGACGACCTGGACGCGCACCTCGGCGTCCCGCTCGAGATCGTGCTCGTGGACGACGGCTCGAGCGACGGCACGCTCGCGGCCATGCAGCGCCTCGCGGAGGACGACCCTCGCCTCCGCGTGGTGCCGCTGTCGCCGAACCGGGGCATCGGGGGCGCGCTCCGGGCGGGCTTCGACGCGGCGCGAGGCACCCACGTGACCTGGGTCCCGGGCGACGGCCAGATCGCCCCGGACGCGGTCCGGCAGCTCTACGCGCGCCGGGACGAGGCCCCGATGCTGACGACGGTGTACGCGGGCCGGGACGACGCGCCGGTGCGGCGACTGATCAGCGCCACCCTGAACGTGCTGATCCGCCTCCGCACCCGGGAGCCGGCCAAGAGCGGCGGCAACTACCTGTTCGCGCGGACGCTCTGGGCCGACCACGGGCCCCGGGGCGACGACACGATGATGCTGTCGACGATGTTCCGCCGGAACCTGCGCGAGGCGCGGATCCCGATCGCCGAGGTGCCGATCCGGGCCCGCGCCCGTGTCGCGGGCCGCTCGAAGGTGCTGAACGCCCGGACGATCCTGCGGACCCTGGCCGCCACGCTCCTGCCGCGGAGATAGCGACACCCGGAAGAGAGCGACACCCGGACGACGTGCTGGCCAGGCGGCGGGCAGCGCGATTCCGCGAGCGGCAGCGCTCGAGCGCGCGTCCGACCCTCCGAAGCGGGTCCCTTGCGCGCCGCATGATCGGCAGGCTGATGTGGCCGATGAGCCCCGCGGCGCGTGATCGGACGCCCGGGCGCGCGTGTCCGGCGGCCACGGCCCCACGTGGCGGGGATTGCGTCAGGCGGCCGCTCACCGGTCGGGCGGCGGCCCCACCCGGAACGGCGCCACGTCGAGCGGCCCCTCGCCAGGTGCGGCCAGCACCGCGGCGAGGCCCTGGAGCTCGGGCGACGCCGGAGCGAGGCCCAGCGCCCGGTCCACCGCTACCCGCGCCGCGGCCCGCTCGCCCACCGCCGCGAGGTAGAGCGCGTCGACGTAGCTCATCCAGAGCAAGCGCCCCCGCGTGGCCGCCTCGTCCAGGTTGTCGCCCACGTGGTCGGTCAGGCCGAGGATCGTCGCCTCGCGCCGCGGCACCCCGGCCTGGACGTCGGCGTCCGTCGCCCCGGCGTCGAGCACCGCGTAGTAGGCCCCGTCGGGCACGATCGTCTCGTAGAGGTCCATCGGGACCCGCACGTCCATCTCGATCAGGAGCGGACGGCGCGCCGCCAGGCTCTGCAGGTCGGGCTGGCGGAGCTCCCCCTCGACCAGGTAGCCCCGCAGCAGCTCCGCCACGGTCGGGTCCCGGCGCGCCAGCGCCTCCGGGACGCCCGGGTAGCCGAGGAAGGGAAGGGGCACGACGGTCACGTCCGGCCGGATGCCCTCCACGGCGGCCAGGCTCCAGTGGCGGAACACGGTCTGGGGATCGTGGAGCACGACGACCGACCGGGGCGGAAGCCGGCGCCGGAGCACGTCGTCGAAGTCGTCGGTGGCGTGAAACCCCGCGAGGCTCGCCCGCTCGGCGCTGCCCCTCAGCTGGGCCAGGCCGAGGGCCGCCACCACGAGGGCCACCGCCACCGCCACCGTCCTCGGGCGCCCGCTCGGCCGCTGCCCCACCCGCGCGAGCACCGCTCCCACGAACGCGGTGGCCAGCGCCCCCACCGCGGCGATGCCCGGCATCATGTAGCCGAGGATGTCCGGGTTGCTGCGCACCGAGCCGAGCCAGGCACGCGCCCCGAGGTTCACGACGAGGGTCGCCGCCCACACGTAGCCGACCCGCCGCGTGCCCGCGCTCCGGAGCAGCGCGTAGAGCCCCGCCGCCGCGAGGACGAGCGGGACCGGGTGGAGGTTCTCGACCAGGATCACCGCCACGTCGGCGAAACGCTCGCCGAGGGGCTGGACCGCCTCGAGGCCCATGTCGTGCGCGTACACGCGGGCGCTGACGACCCAGTAGAGCCGGCCGAGCGCGTCCGGGTCGCCGAGGTTGGCCGGAGGGTCCGTGGAGGCCCGCAGCGGGAGGTAGACGTAGGCCGCCAGCCCCAGCGCGACGGCCAGCGCCGCGCGGGCCAGCGGAGCGATGCCGCGCACGCGGTAGACGCGAGCGAGGGTGGGCGCGAAGGCCGGGACCGCGAGGAACGCGACCAGGTGGTGGTTGGCGAGGCCGAGGCCGAGCGCCAGCGACGCCGTGTAGAGCGGCCGGACGTCGTGGGTGGGCCAGGCCGCCTCGAGCGCGATCAGCCGCTCGATGGTCACCGCGACCAGCAGGGCCTGCAGCGCGTACACCTCGGGCCGCACGGCCTGGAACCACCACGCGTAGCTCGTCGCGACGAGCCAGGTCCCGCCGAGGGCGACCGGGACGACCAGCCGGTCCCGCTCGAGCCCGAGGCACCGGAGCGTCGTGTCGAGGGCCTGATAGAGGAAGGCGGCCGCGCCCGCCGCCGCCACCGCCTGCCCGAGCGCCACCCGGAACGGGAGCGGGCCGAGCGGCACGAGCGTGAAGAGCTTCCCCCAGAGGCACGCCAGGGGGTGGCCGGGCGGGTGGGCGATGTCGAGGCGGATCGAGGCGGCGGTGAACTCGCCTCCGTCGAGCCAGTAGCCGTGCGCCGAGGCCGTGGCGAGGTAGGCCGCGAGGGGCACGCCCGAGGCGAGGCCGAGGGCAATCACCCGGACGCTGGGGTCCGGACCCCGCCGCGGGAGGAGGCCCATCTCGGGCCGCATCATGGTGGGCGGCGATCGCGTGCGTCAACGCTCAGCGCGGGGGGTCGGTGGCGCTTGCTGGCGCTCGAAACGCGCGTACACATTGCGGACTTGAGGAGGAACAGGGCATGACGCTTCGGATCGTGGTGGGCGTGGATCTCAGCGGCACGGGAGCGCGCGCGCTCGAGGAGGCGGTCGCGCTCGCGTCCAAGATCGAGGACGACGAGCTCCATCCCGTGTTCGTGATCAACGACCCGGCGGACGCACGCAACGAGCCCGACCTGCTCGCCGACCAGCTCGACGCCTACCGGGAGCGGCTCCGGGACGAGGTGCTGGTCCGCTGCCGAGCGATCGGCGGCGACTGGGAGCAGCGCTTCGTGTTCCACGTGCGGGTCGGCGAGCCGGTCGAGGAGATCCACCAGGTCGCCGTGGACATCGAAGCCGACCTGATCGTGGTGGGGACCAAGAACCGCAAGGGCCTCGAGCGCGTGCTGCTCGGCTCGGTGGCCGAGAAGCTCGTCAAGACGGCGCGGGTCCCGGTGCTGGTCGCCCACCCCAACGAGCTGGCCAAGCTGCCGAAGACCGAGCGGCCCGACCCGCCCCAGGAGGGGGTCGACCTGCGCCAGAACCGCGAGATGGCGAGCGAGAGCGTGCGCTTCGGCCGGCGCTCGAGCCACATCAGCGGCCTTCTCTGAGCCGCCGACGGGCCGCTGCGTCGGGCAGGCCGTGCGTCAGGCAGGCCGCTGCGTCGGGCAGGCCGTGCGTCAGGCAGGCCGTGCGTCGGGCAGGCCGTGCGTCAGGCAGGCCGTGCGTCGGGCAGGCCGTGCGTAGCGCGGCCCTGGCCGGCGGCGGCGGCGCCGGGTCTCGCTCTACCCGCGCCGGGGTCGCCAGCCCAGGACCCGGGCGGCGAACAGCTCGAGGGCCCACGCCTCGCCGTCGGTCGGCCAGCCCTCCTCGACCTCGTCCGGCTCGGGCTCGAGCAGCGAGCGGACGAGCGGGTAGGGCTGCGCGCCAGCCTCGAGCGCCTCGAAGGCGCGCTCGACGTTCGGGGGGGCCTCGACGACCGCAGCGCCCTCCGCGACGCCGACCACCACCGCGGCGGTGGGCGCCGACCCCTGGAGCTCGAGCGACGCGGGCTCGCCCTCCGGGCCAGGCATCGCCGCCGCGTCGCCTGCCCCGGCGAGGAGGCCGTCGCGCAGCGTGAGCACGTCCATCCCGAAGCGGAGGAGCCGCGCGCCTCGACTCCGGATCACCATCCCGCCATCGAGGTCCTCCGGCAGCTCCTCCGGCGGGACCGTCAGCCGCTCGATTCCGTCGTCCCGCGCCGCGTGGGCCAGGGCGACCTCGTAGCCGAGCAGGTCCCGATCCGCTTCGTGGCCGTCGCGCGAGGCGAGGAACGTGGCGAGGCGATCGGTGAGCGGACGCCGGGCCAGGAACGCGGGGCTCGCCGCGAAGGCGGCGACGCCGTCCCGGCCGAGGCGTCGGGACAGGGCTGGCGCCACGGACGATACCCCCTCCAGAAGCTGCTCGATGTCCGGAGCGGCGGGCGGGCCCCAGGCCACGACGTCCGGCGCTGCGCGGGGCGTCGAGAGGCTCCGCCCGACCGCGTCTCCGGCCGCCCGATGCGCCGGCTCGTCCATCGATGGGCCGTGCGCCTCGCCGACCTGACGCAGCCGGGCGACCAGTCGCTCCGGGTCCGACGTCGGGGCCGCGAGGACGGCCCGGAGCGCGAGGTCGGCGAGGTGCCGCGCGAAGCGCCGCGGCTCACGGGCTGCGAGGTCGACCTCCAGCGCACCGAACAGCAGCCGGTCGAAGAGCGTCTCGACGTGGTCCCGGTAGGCCCCCACGTCGGTGAGGCGTAGCTCGGCGAGCCCCTCGAGGACGGTGCAGACGGCGGGGTGCGTCAGCCGGCGGTAGTGGCCCACCACGTAGGCCGTCGCGTCGCTGGAGGCATCGAGCAGCGGGCCGCCCGGCCCGCAGGGCGAGAGGCGGACGGGGACCCGGAGGTCGGTCCGGAGCTCCTCGTCGAGGGCTGCCCACTCCCGCTCGAAGTGCAGGACGCCCTCCCGAACGCGCGCAGCCGCTCGCCGTGCGCGCGCCAGGAGCTGGCCCTCCGAGGCGGTCCACCACGCCCCCGGGCCCTCGGCGTCCCAGGGGCGGGCCCGGTCGAAGCGCTGCTCCTCGGCGCCCCGCAGCGCCTGCTCCGGGCCGTACCACGCCACCACCGGGACCAGCTCGTTCAACCGCGCCCCGAGGTAGAGCTCCCAGCGGCTCATCCCGCGCCGGTGGAAGAACCCCGCTGCGCGGTGAAGGAGCTCGTGCGGCCCCCACTTCGGGTGGTGGCCCGGGTCATAGGCGGCGAAGGGCTCGTCCTGGAGGAACGCCTCGTACTTGCCGGCCCCGAGGCGCCCCCGGTCCCAGACGCCGTGGTCGGGGTCGCGCACCGCGTCGTCGCCGACGAGGTCCGGGTGCCAGGCGAGGCGCCGCCGCACCTCGACCGGGAGCGTGGTCGACCCGACCTCCAGCGCCAGGCCGACCGCGCGGAGCCCGAAGGGCGACGCGAGGACCTCGCCGAGGGGAAGGCCCGCGGCCTGCGCCCAGTCGTCCACGGCGCCGCGGCGCTGGCGCAGACGGAGGCAGCCTTCGACGAGGTCGCCGGCGATGTCCTCGGTCGACGCGCGGAGGAGCGCGGCGCGGCGCTCGGCCGGGGTGGAGCCGCTGCCCTGGAGCACGCCGGGTTGTCTCCGGTGCATCGATCCGGGTCAAGGGCCTCAAGGCCGGCGCGCTCCCCGCCGAAGGGGTCAGAGGATGAGGAGCATGCGCGCAGTGCTCGTGGTCGCGTTGATCGGCGCCGCCCTCGGGGCCGCCGGGGGCTGGTCGGCCTACGCCTACGCCGGCGTGGGGGAGGACTGGCTCACCCAGCGGGTGGTCCAGGCGGTGGTCACGGACCACGAGCGGGTGGACGACCGGCTCGTGGTCACCCTCCAGAACCGTCACGAGGTGTTCGTGGCCACGTTCCGGGAGCGGGCCGACGACGTCGAGCGGGTGATGCTGGAGGGTGCCCGGGTCCGGCTGCGGCTCCGGCACGATCAGCCCTTCGCGGACGATCCGGACGTCCTCCAGATCCGGCCGGCGGGCGTGGTCACGTCGCGTCGCGATCCCGAGCCGCCCCCCAGCGAGCCCACGCCACCGGCAGGCGGCGAGTCGACCCAGCCCGTGGCCACGGCCACGCCCGACGAGGGCGCGGAGACCCCGCCCGCCGACGGGGACGGGGGCGCGGTGGAGCCCGACGCGGCGCCGGTCGGCGACGCGCAATCCGCCTCCGCCGGAGCGTCCGCCGGAGCGCCGGCCGGGGCGCAGCCGGGCTCGAGCACGGCGCCGGCGACCCCCAGCGCAGCGCCGGCGCCGAGCGTGCACGCACCTGCGCCAGCCACCGGCTCCGAGGCGCGGCCCAGGCACGACACCACGGCGGCCGGAACGCACGCCCCCACGCCCTCGCCGGGCGTCGGGGCCCGCTCGGATGAGCGCCCCCGACCTCAGGCCACCGCCGACGAGGACCGCGCCGAGCGCCGGCAGGAGGTCCTGCGGCGAGGCGGCATCCTGCCGAGCTAGCGAGCGAGCCGGCTCAGGCGCTCGGCGCGAGGAGCCAGGACTCGCCCCGGCGCAGGTCCTCGACGAACAGGTCGTGCGCCTCGGGGACGAGCGACTCGCGGTAGGCCGGGCGTGCGAAGAGCGCCTGGCGCCACGCCTCGACCTTCGGGAGGTCCCGGAGCAGGCCGAGCTCGGGTCGCAGCTCGTCGATCCACGCGGCGCGCTGGAGCGCGGGCGCCGTCGCCGCGTCGACGAGGGAGAGCGTCGCCCCCGCGAAGTAGGGGCCCTCGCCGAGCTCCGCCTCGAGCCGCTCCAGCCGGCTCCGCACCGTCGCGGCGTGCTGCTTGGTGTCGTCCTCCGTCTTCTGCACCTGCATCCGCCAGATCTCGCCGAGGACCGCGGACGCGTACTCGATCCACGCCCGGTGGCGGGCCCGCGGTAGAGGCTCCTCGGGAAGCGTCCGGCCCTCCGTGACCTCATCGAGGTACTCGTTGATCACCGCGGACTCGAACAGCACCACGTCGCCGTCGACCTGGAGGACCGGCACCTTCCCGAGGGGCGACAGCTCGAGGAACCAGCCCGGCTTGTTCGAGAGGTCGATGTACTCGACGTCGAAGCCCACGCCCTTCTCCCCGAGCGTGATCACGCTGCGCTGGACGAAGGGGCAGAGCTTGAAGCTGATCAGACGGTAGTGGGGCATGGGGAGGTCATCGGACCGGGACCGGCCGAGCGCCAGCCCCCGTCCGGCTCCGGTCGGCCGCCGGGCCTGCTCCCGAAGCCCCGGGACAGTATGCTCGCCCGACGTGCCGACCGGCGCCGACGCTCCGCCGCCGGGCGGGGCCGCGATGATCTCCGCGGTGCTGCGGCGGCGCTACCTCGTGCCGATGATCGGGCTCGGCTACACCGCCGGGCTCCTTCAGCCGCTGCACCACGGGACGCTCGTCTCCTGGCTGCACGACGAGGGGCTCTCGACCGAGATGATCGGCCTGTTCGCGTGGGCGTCCCTCCCGGTGCCGCTGAAGCTCCTCTGGGCGCCGCTCCTCGACCGCTACCGCCTTCCGTTCCTCGGTGGCCGGCGCGGCTGGATGCTCGTGGTCCAGCTCCTGTTGATCCCGGCGGTCGGCGGGCTCGGCCTGCTGTCGCCCGGGTCGCGGCCGCTCCTCGTGTTCGGCGCCGTCGTGGCCATGGTGGTGCTCGCGGCGAGCCACGACATCGTGGTCGACGCCTACCGGGTGGAGCTCCTCGAGCCGGACGAGCGCGGGTCCGGGACCTCGCTCTACGTGGCCGCGTACCGGATCGCGATGATCGTCGCGGGCGGCGGGGCGCTGTGGGTGGCCGACCTCTTCCCGTGGCCCGTCGTCTTCGGGCTCCTGTCGCTCCACGTCCTGCTCGGCGGCGCCACGACGCTCCTGTCCCCCGAGCCGCGGCGCGCCGGGCCGGCGCCCCGCACGCTGGAGAGCGCGGTGGTCGAGCCCCTCCGGGAGCTGCTGGCTCGCCCCGCCGTCGTGTGGCTCCTCGTGGCGATCGCCACCTACAAGCTCGGCGACATCGTGGCTGGCTTCCTGATGAACGACTTCCTGCAGGGGCTGGGCTTCAGCAAGACCGCGGTCGGCGGCCTCAAGCAGACCCTCGGCGTCGGGGCAACCGTGGTCGGCGTGCTCGCGGCGGGCGGCCTGGTCGACCGGTGGGGCCTCAAGCGGAGCCTCGTCGTGTTCGGCGTGCTCCAGGCCACGGCGAACGTCGCCTACGCCGCGCTCGCGTCCGTGGGGCCGAGCGCGACGTTCCTCGCGGTGGCGGTCACGGTGGACCACCTCTTCAACGGGATGGGCACGGCGGCCTTCAGCGCGCTCCTGCTCGCGGCCTGCCACCCGCGCTACAGCGCGAGCCAGTTCGCGCTGTTCAGCGGCATGATGATGGGCCTCGGGACCCTGATCACCGGGGGGTCGGGCTACCTCGAGGGGCTCCTCGACTGGCCCGCGTTCTTCCTCGCCACCGCGCTGGTGGGGCTCCTCGCCCTGACGGTGTTCCTGAACCCGCGCCTGCTGCGGGAGGAGGAGGCTCGATGAGCCTGCTCGACGATCGGCTGGGCGCAGCGGTCGCGCGCGGCGACCCGCCGGCCGCGGCGCTCTCGGTCCGCCGCCCGGGCGAGGTGCTCCACGAGAGCGCGCACGGGGCGGACGCCGGGGGCCATTCGATCGGCCTCGACGCCTGGTTCGACCTCGCGAGCGTGACGAAGGTGGCGGCGACGACGCTGAGCGCCGCCGTGCTCGTCGCGCGAGGGCACCTCGACCTCGATCGACCGGTGGCGGCGTATCGCCCCTCGTTCGGTCGGGCTGGCAAGGGCCGGGTCACGGTGCGCGAGCTGCTCGGCCATCGGAGCGGCCTGCCGGCCTGGGCGCCGTTGTTCGAGCGCGCCCACCGCCACCCCGTCGCGGGGCGGATGCTGACGGAGCGGGCGGACGCGCCCGTGGCCGCGTTCCGGCGGGGCTGGGAGCTCGTGCTGTCCGGCGTCGACGAGGCGGAGCTGTCGGCCGTGGGCCGGCGCCGCTACAGCGACTTCGGCTTCCTGGCGCTCGGGGCGGCGCTCGAGGTAGCGGCGGCACAGGGCCTCGACGAGCTGTTCCGGTCAGCGGTCGTGGAGCCGCTCGGTCTGGACGGCCTGACGTTCGGCCGGCTCGGCCGCGGACGGAGCTCCCTGGCCGGAGCCACGGTCCTGCCGACCGGCACGACGCGGCCCCGCCCGCCGGCGCCCGGGCAACGGGGGCGGTTCGTGGTGCCCGAGCAGGCCCACCGGCCCGACCCGGGCGAGGTCGACGACGACAACGCCTACGCCTGCGGCGGGGTGGCTGGGCACGCGGGGCTGTTCGGGCGGGCGGCGGCCCTCGCCCGGCTCGGCGTGGCGGTGCTCGAGGAGCTGGAGGGAGCCTGCCGCCTCGGCGCGGGCGACCCGCTCCGCGCCTTCGTGCAGCCCGACCCCGCGGTCGACCCCGGCGGCGCGGCGCGCGGCCTGGGCTTCGATCGGGACACCTCCGGCCTCGGCCCGCGCTTCGGCCGGGGGCCTCGGGGCGCCGTGGGCCACTTCGGGTTCACGGGCACGTCGCTGTGGCTGGATCTCGACCGGGGGCTCGTGGTGGCGCTTCTCACCAACCGCACGTTCCCGGGGCGCGACCGCGTCGAGGCGATCCGCGCGCTGCGCGCCGAGATCCACGACGCGGCGGTGGACCGCGCGGAGGCCGGATGAGGCCAGGCGCGAGGCCGCCGGGCCCGAGGTCGGGGTCGAATCGCAGGTCGAGCCAGGGGCTCGCCGTCGCCGCGCTCGCGCTCGCCGCGGGCTGCGGCGGGCAAGCCCCACCTCCCGAGGCGCCGCCGTCGATCTCCCCGCCCGACGAGGCCGGCGCGGAGATCGTCGGCATCCCGCTCCCGCTCCTGCCCGCCGACGTCGACCCGCTCGAGGCGCCGATCGTCGCGGGATGGTCGGCCGTGGAGGCGACGCTGCTCATGCCCACCCCCCGGCCGCCCGAGGGCGACGCCGGCACCGTGGAGGCGTGGGGCGAGGAGGGGCTGACGCCGTGGCTCACGCGGCGGGGCGGGGCGCTGGTCGAGGCCCAGCACGCGCTCGACATCGCGCGGCAGGGCGCCGCAGGCCCGAGCGCGGTCGCCTCCGCGCTCCTCGGCCTCGCGTACGAGCGGTTCGCGCTCGATCTGCGGGGCCTGCCGTCGCCGGAAGCGTTCGCGCGCTCCGCGGAGGGGGAGGCGGCCTATCGGCGCGCCCTGGAGCGCGCCGCCTCGCCGCTCTGGCGGCGTGCGCTGGACGCCTTCGGGAGCTGCGCGAGCGTCGCGGCGGGAGCCCCCGCCCACAGCCTGGACCGCTGGCGGCGGTTCTGCGACGACGCGGTGGCGCGCATCGACGACGTGCTCCGGCGGAGCGAGGTGGCGGCGGACCCGTCGCCACCCGCCGCCAGCGGCGGGCCCGCGACCCGCTAGCGCGGGCGTGGAGCCGTTGCGCGACGGGCTGGCCCGACGGTTGCGTACCGCCGCCGCGAGCGGAGGTGAGCATGGATGGGTTGAATCGAGTGTTGCTGGTGGGCGCGATCGACGGCCCGCCGACGCTGCGCCGCGTTCGCGGAGGCTCCTCGGTGCTGCGGTTCCGCGTCCGCACCGACGAGGCGCGCGAGGGCGGGGCGCGGCGCGTGGGCTGGCACACGGTCGTGGTCTGGGGCCGCCGGGCCGAGGGGCTCGGCGTGCTGCTGAGCAAGGGCCAGCGGGTGGCCGTGGAGGGCCGCCTGGTCCACCGCCGCTACCGCGACCGCGAGGGGCGGCCAGGCGCGGCATCCGAGGTCCAGGCGCGCCTGGTGCGCCGACTGGGGCCGCCGGGGCAGCGGACGAGCGGGGACGAGGCCGGGCCGACCGCCCCGCCGGACGCGGAGGCCGTGCGGTCGCCGTCCGCCGCGTGAGGCCCGAGCTTCATCCTTGCGCCCACCGGGTCCGCGGGTTACCGCAGGTCACCATGGCTCGTGCTGTCCAGCTCAGCGATCCGACCTTCACGCCCAAGGCGCGCCGCAACGCCGCCGAGCGGCTCGTCCTGCGGCGCATCAACGACGAGCGCGACCTGCCCTTCGTCTGGCTGAGCCTCCGGATGACGCTGGTGATCCTCCCGGCGGCGGCCCTCCTGTACTGGCCGGGGATGTTCCGGTGGTGGATGGCGCCGATCTACTGGGTCGGCCTGTTCGGTCTGTTCGTCGGCCCGTACGTGCTGATGCTCCACAACACGAGCCATCGGCGGCTGTTCAAGCGGCGCTACCGCTTCCTGAACCACTACATTCCCTGGGTGCTGGGCCCCTTCTGCGGCGAGACGCCAGAGACCTACTACACCCACCACGTGACGATGCATCACAAGGAGGAGAACCTCCGCGAGGACCTGTCCTCCACGATGCGCTTCCAGCGGGATCGGCCGCTCGACTTCGCCCGCTACTTCCTGCGGTTCTTCTTCTGCATCCTCCCGGATCTCGGCCGCTACCAAGCGCGCAAGGGCCGCTGGGTGATCCTCCGCCGGATGCTGATCGGCGAGCTGGGGTTCTACGTCGTGGTTGCCGGCCTGATGTTCGTCAACTGGCAGGCGACCCTGGTCGTGTTCGTCGCGCCGCTCCTCATGGTGCGGTTCGCGATGATGGCCGGAAACTGGGGCCAGCACGCCTTCATCGACGCCGCGGACCCCGCGAACCCGTACAAGAACTCGATCACCTGCATCAACAGCCTCTACAACCGGCGCTGCTTCAACGACGGCTACCACATCGGTCACCACGTGTCGGCCACGCGGCACTGGACCGAGATGCCGGAGGACTTCGCGAACAACCGGGAGACCTACGTGAAGGAGGACTCGGTGGTCTTCGAAGGCATCGACTTCTTCGGGGTGTGGGCGTTGTTGATGATGCGTCGCTACGACGCCCTCGCGCGCAAGTTCGTGGACCTTCGCGACGAGCCCCGGAGCCACGAGGAGATCGTGGAGCTGCTGCGGTCCCGGACACGGCGCATCGCCGTCGAGCGCCCGTCCTCCTTCAGCGGCCCCCTGCTGGCCCGGCCGGCCGCGCGAGCCTGAAGGACGTGGCCGGAGGAGGCCGGCCGGACGCTCAGGGGCCCGTCTCGGTCACGGTCAGGACGTAAGGACCCGCCTCACCGGCCGCGTAGCTCGTCACGATGACCTGGTAGGCGCCGGCCTCGGCCACGTAGAGGTCGAGGCCCGCGTTGAGGCCGTCGGCGTCGTCGTTCGACTGCTCCACCCCCGATGGGCTGATCACCGTGAGGTAGGTGTCGAAGGCGCTCGAGGTCGCGGCCAGGTGGACCGTGGCCCCGACCGGCCAGGTGAACGGGAGGGTGTCGGCGAGCTTGCCGTCCGGCAGCTGCGTGTCCCCCGGCGCGAGCGCACCCGGGAAGGACCGCGTTCCTTGCCCCGGCGCGGGCACCCGGGCGCTTCGAAGGACCGCGATGGTGTGCTGACCGGCCACGACGTCCACCTGAGCGGCGGCGATGACCTGCCCTTCGCGCCGGATCTCGAGCTGGTGAGGGCCGGCTGGCAGGTCGAATGGGGCGAGGCCGGCAACCGGACCCCGCGAGCGACCGTCGACCCAGAGCTCGCCTTCGGTCGCGTTCGTGTCGACCTCGACGCGACCCACCTGCCGCGGGGACGGGCCGGGCTGGAGGGCCAAGTACAGCGCGACGCCGCCGCCGACGAGCGCCAGGAGCCCGACCACCACGACGGACGCGATCGCCGCGAGCAGCCAGCCCCGACCGGACGAGCGACGCCGAGCCCGCGGCTCCGTGGACCAGACCGCAGGCGGAGCGGCAACCGGAGGGGGCGCCTGGTGATGGCTGGCGGGGGCCGCCGCGCCCGGACCGAGCCCCCCGGACGCCGGCGTGGTCGGCCCGAGAGCCTGCGCGGGGATGGGGGTCCGGAGGGCGCCGACCCCGGGGGCGGAGCCGCTGCTGGCCGCCGCCACGGCGGGCGCGGGCCCAGGGTCCTCGGTGCGGCGGCTCGGCAAGCCGATCCGCGCGCGCACCTCGCGGAGCTCGGCGAGCATCTGCTCGGCGTGGTGAGGTCGCCGAGCCGGGTCCTTGGCGAGGCACCGGTCGACGAAGTCGGCGAGCGGCGCCGGGGTCTGCGGAGCGACGCTGCTCAGCGAGGGGTGCGCCTGGGTGCAGGCGTGGACCACGATCGCGCTGGCGGTCTCGCCTTCGAACGGTGGGCGCCCGGCGAGGGACTCGTAGAGCATCACGCCGAGCGCCCAGATGTCCGCCGCGGCGGTCACGCCCTTGGCGCTCATCGCTTGCTCCGGCGCCATGTAGTGCGGCGTGCCCATCGCGATGCCGGTGTGGGTCACGTTGGAAGAGGAGCTGTCGAGGTCCCGCGCGATCCCGAAGTCGAGGACCTTGAGCACCTCCTCCCCGCGCTTGCCTCGGGTGATGAAGATGTTCTCGGGCTTGAGGTCCCGATGGACGATGCCCGCGGCGTGGGCGGCGGCGAGGGGGTCGAGGATCTCCTCGAAGTGGTCGAGGAGCTGGGCCAGGGGCATGCCGCCACGGTTCATCCGCTCGCGGAACGGCTCGCCGCGCAGCAGCTCCATGGCGACGAAGAGCGAGCCGTCCTGCGCGTCGAACCCCGCGTCGTAGACCTCGACGATCCCGTCGTGCCCGATCTGGGCCGGCGCCGACACCTCGCGCAGGAACCTCTGCCGCGCCGCCTCGCCCTGCCCGATGTGCGGGAGGAGGATCTTGAGGGCGACAGCCTTCTTGCTGAGGTGGTGCTGCGCCTCGTAGACCGCGCCCATCCCGCCTTCGGCGATCTGCCGAAGGATGCGATAGCGACCACCGATCAAGCGCGGTGCAGCCTCCACGTCCTTCTCCGGGGTGAGGGCCCGCGGCGCAGCCTAGGAGCGACCGCGAGGCCCGAGGCAAGGTCCATGACTAAGGGAAACGGCGGGCGTAGGCCGCATATGCCCCCCGCCGGAGCGGCGCAACGGCGACCCGGGGGCGGCCGAGCTCCCGGCTCGCGTGGGAGATCTCGTAGGCGGCCACGGCCCCGGTCAAAGGAAGGAGCACCGCGGACGCCACCGCGATTCCCGGGCGGCCGTCGTCGATGCCGAGGGCGAGCAGGGGCAGCGCGACGAGCGCCCCGATCAGCTCGCCGAGCACCATATCGCCGGCTCGCCCCTCGCCCCCGAGGGCCTCCGCGCTGAGCGCCACGCCCGCGCCGAGCCCGACGCCGGCCGCCACGGCGGTCGCCATGCCCGCCATGAACTGCGCGCGGTCCCCCGCGTCCTGGAGCGCCCACAGCACGAGCAGGCCGGCGCCCCCGAGCAGGCCGATGCCCAGGGTGCCGCCGCCGAGGGAGCCGAGGACGCGGAGCACGGCCCGCCCAGGCTCCGGCCGTAGCACCCAGGCGTCGTCCTCCACGGCGTCGTCGTCGGGCTCGGCGTAGGCACCAGGGGCCTGCGGGGTGGGCGGGGGGCCCGGCGCGACCGCGGGCAGCCCCGGCCCGGGGGTCGGGGTCGGCGGGGCGAGGTGGGGAGGAGCGGTGAGCGACGCCTCGGGCACCGGCTCGACCGTCACGCCGAGGACGCCTCCGGCCGTCCCCGGTCCCGAGGCGGCCCCGGAGGGCGCTCGTCGCACCGGCTCCGCCGACACGTCGGCGCCCTGGGCATGGGCCGGCGCGGGAGCGAGGGACGCGACCGCCAGGCACCCCACCACGACGACGCTGGCGCGGGCTCGCACGGGGTCAAGGATGGCGCGCTCGCTCGCGGCCGCCAACCACGGG
Organism: Sandaracinaceae bacterium; assembly: GCA_050331215.1. Lineage (GTDB taxonomy): Bacteria > Myxococcota_A > Polyangia > Polyangiales > Sandaracinaceae > JBHJHB01. Next base: position 18,503 of record JBHJHB010000069.1, read on the forward strand.
CGCTCGCGCGACACGGCTTGCGTTAGACTCGCCCCTCGTGATCGCGCCGCCCTTCGACCCGGCCGAGCTCCCACCAGGGACGCGCCTCTCCGGCAAGTACCGGCTCGGGCCCGTCATCGGGGCGGGGATGCGCAGCGTGGTGTACCTCGCGACCCACGAGCTCCTCGGGCGCACCGTCGCGGTCAAGGTCCTGGCGCCGGGGCGCGACGTGATGATGGAGCGCCTGTTCGCGCGCGAGGCCCGGCACGTGAGCGCGCTGGCCCATCCGAACATCGTCGAGGTGTACGAGCTCGGGCGCCTCCCGGACGGGCGGCCGTACCTCGTGATGGAGTACCTCGACGGCGAGACGGTGCGCGACCGGATGCAGCGCGAGGGGCTGTTCTCGATCAGCGCGGCGGTCGCGATCGGACGCCAGGTCCTGGACGGCCTCGGGGCGGCCCACGAAAAGCGCATCGTGCACCTGGACCTGCGGCCCGAGAACCTGTCGCTGGTCAAGGTGCGCGGCGCGGAGGTGGTGAAGATCCTGGACTTCGGGATCTCCCGGCGCTTCGGCACCGGCGGCGACAGCATCCTGAAGACCCGGGAGTCCCTCCTCGAGCACGTGACCTACGTCGCTCCCGAGCAGCTCTTCGACGAGGGCGTGATCGACCACCGGGCCGACATCTACTCCACCGGCATGCTGCTGTACGTGATGCTCACCGGGACGAGCCCCTACGACGGCCGCGGCGCCGCGCTCGTGCGCCAGGTCGCGTGGACGAAGCCGGAGCCGCCGAGCCGCCTCCGGCCAGCGCTGACGAGCGAGATCGACCGGGTCCTCCTGTGCGCCCTGAGCAAGGACCCCGTCCAGCGGTTCGCGAGCGCCGAGGAGATGGGCGAGGCGCTGCGGCTCGCCGCGCTGTTCGCGGACTACCTGGCCGACGGCTGACCCGGCGCGGGGGTCGGCGTCCCGGACGGCCCGGGGCGCGCGGAGGCGGCCCGAGCGGGACCCCCCGGGGGTGGCGGTGCATACGGGGGCCACCGCCCCTTGCGCCGCGAGGTCGCCTCCCGGCGCGGGACCGT